>JAUSID010000163.1 GCA_030648295.1 Opitutaceae bacterium
GAAAGATGCTGAATAATACTCACCAGCGGCAGGAAGAGGGCGATGACGATCGTGCCGACCATCACGGCCATGAAGACGATCATGATCGGCTCGATGATTGAGGTCAGGCCCGCGACGGCGTTGTCGACTTCCTCGTCGTAGGTGTCGGCGATGCGGGCCAGCATGTCGGGCAGCGCACCGGTTTCCTCGCCGACTTCGATCATGCTGGTGACCATGCCGGGGAAAATGTGCGTCGACTCGAGCGGCTTGGCCACGTTGTCGCCTTCCTTCACGCGGTCATGGACCACGTTGATTGCGTTCGCGACATGGACGTTGCCGCTGGTGTCGCGGGTGATCATGAGCGCCTGGAGAATCGGGACGCCGCTCGCCAGCAAGGTGCCAAACGTGCGGGTGAAACGGGCGATCGCCGCCTTGAGGAACAAGTCGCCGAGCACCGGCATGTGAATAAGGAGCCAGTCGATGATCCGCCGCCCAAATTTGGTTTTCGCGAACAACTTGAACGCGATGAACGCGCCGATCACCCCGCCAATCGCGAGGAGATAGTGGGCCTTCATGAAATTGCTGACGTTGAGCAACCCCTGCGTCAGCGCCGGCAGCGCCTGGCCCTTTAGCAGACCAGAGAAGATGTCCTGAAACTTTGGCACGACGAACACCATCAGCACTGAGACGATGGCCGCGGCCACCATGACGATGATGATGGGATAAATCATGGCGGCTTTCACCTTGCCGGCGATTTTCTGCGCCTTCTCCATGAACACCGAGAGCCGCTCGAGCACCGTGTCGAGCACGCCACCGGCCTCCCCGGCTTTGACCATGTTGATGTAGAGTCGATCGAAGACCTTCTCGTTTGCCGCCAGGCCGTCGGAAAAGTTTCCGCCGGAACGAATCGTGTCTGCGATGTTTTCGATCACACCGCGCCACGCGGCGCGCTTTTCCTGCCGGGCGAGCACTTCGAGGCTGCGCAGAATCGGCATACCCGCCTTCACGAGCGTGGCCAACTGCCGGGTGAACACCGCGACGCCCTTGGCATTGACTGGCCGGCCAAAGGAGCGACCGCGGCGGCGTTTCGACGCCGCCGTCGAGCCGCTCACCAGAGCGGCGGCGGCGCGCTGGCCGGGTTTTTTCGGCGAGGGCGGCGGGACGGCGCCGGCGAGCGTTTGGGGGCGAACGGAAAGTTTGGCCATGTTGGAGCGGCGGTAACGGACTCAGGACTGACGAACGCGGGGATGGTTTGGTGTCACGACTACGGCGCCAAATCTAATCATGGGCAACGGCGTCGGAGATTGCGTGTGGCACGGGCGTCCCGCCCGTGGGGAAGGGGTTGGTGTGGCATGGCGTCTCGCCCATGGAGTGCATTTCGATCTGCCAACATGGGCGGGACGCCCATGCCACGCCGGCAGGTCGCGAAACAATGACGAAATGCAAACATCACCGTAGCGGCGCGCCAGCCAGCCGATCGGCTGTGGTCGCGCTTCATCGACTCGCTGGCGCTCGTCGCTACGACCAGTCTCTGCCGCTCGCACCTGCGAAGTCCTCACGTGTACTTGATGACCTCCTCGATCGTTGTGTGTCCATCGAAGATGGCCCGCATGCCGTCGTCGCGGAGCGTTCGCATCCCCTGCTCAATCGCCTTCTGCCGGATGACCAGCGTCGGTGCCTTGGCCGTGATGAGATCGCGCACGGGTTCGGAAATCCGCAGCCACTCGTAGATGCCGAGCCGGCCACGATAACCGGACTGGCTGCAACTCGGGCAGCCGCGGCCGTAGTAAAACTGCCGGTCGCCAACGCTCTCCCGCGCGATGCCCACCTGGCTCAGCAGGTCCGCGGGCGGCAGGTAGGAGGATTTGCAGTGCAAGCAGACGCGGCGGACCAGCCGCTGCGCAATCACCGCCTCGAGAGTCGAAGCAATCAGGAACGACTCGACGCCCATGTCGATCAGCCGGGTCACCGCGCCGGCGGAATCATTGGTGTGCAGGGTCGAGAGCACGAGGTGGCCGGTGAGCGACGCCTGGATTGAAATCTGCGCCGTTTCGAGGTCGCGGATTTCGCCGACCATGATGACGTCCGGATCCTGGCGCAGGAACGACCGCAAGGCGGCGGCGAACGTGAGGCCGACATGCGGGTTCACCGGCACCTGCATGATGCCCTCGATGTCGTATTCGACCGGGTCCTCCGCCGTGAGCAGCTTCAGATCGACAGTATTGATGATCCGGAGACAGCTGTAGAGGGTGGTCGTCTTGCCGCAGCCGGTCGGACCCGTGGCGATGAAAATTCCGTTTGGGCGGCGCACCGTTTCCTGGATGCCGTTGAAGACGTCCTCGGGCATGCCGAGCTGGGTGATGTCGAGTTGCACGGCCGACTGGTCGAGGACGCGCAACACGACGCTCTCGCCGAACTGCGTCGGCAGCGTCGACACGCGCAGGTCCACCACGCGGCCGCCGATGGTGATCTTGATGCGTCCGTCCTGCGGGACGCGCCGCTCGGCGATGTTGAGGCTGGCGAGCACCTTGATGCGCGAGATGATGGGGAGCGCGAGGGCCTTGGGTGGCGGCGCCATTTCGTACAACGCACCGTCAATCCGGTAGCGGATCTTGAACTCGTGCTCGAACGGCTCGAAGTGGATGTCGCTCGCCTTGTCGCGAATCGCCTGTCCGATGACGAGGTTGACGAACTTGATGATCGGGGTCTGTTCCGCCATCGACTCGAGATCACGCTCCGACAACTCGCGGCCTTCTCCGGGGGCGAACGAGTCGGTTTTGATCTCCTGGAGCAGGTCGTCGATGCTCTCCTGGTCCTCGCCGTAGTGCTGCTTGATCTGGATGTCGATCTTGTCGGGGTCGGCGAAAAACAGCCGCACGTTGCGATCGAGCGCGAAGGCCAGGTCGTCCACCGCCTGGGTGTTGAACGGGTCCGTCACCAGAAGATCGATACTGGAGTCGTCGGCGCGGATGGGCATGACGCCGTAATCGCGGGCCAGCTTGCCGGTGACCGCCGCGATTGCCTCGCCTGGAAACTGCACCGGGACCTCGCGGACGTAGTCGTAGCCGAGGTGCTGCGAAATCCGCTGCAGCAGGTCGGACTTCTCGATGATCCCGAGATCAACGACGACATCGGCCAGCGGTTTCCCCGTCGCCTTGTGTTCCTCGTTGAGCGCGTCGAGTTGCGCCGGATCGACGAGCCGGTGCTCTTTGAGGAATTCGTAGATGGCCGTGCTGTGGCTGGGGAACATTCGGGAAGGGACTAAGGGACGAAGGGACCAAGGGACCAAGGGACCAAGGGACTAAGGGAGTAAGGGAGTAAGGGATTAAATCGGGCCGCGAGTTCCGGTGAGGCGGACGATGCTGATAACGACGAGACTCGTTACGGCGGCTGCGAGCCGGGCTATTTTCCCTGCGTTCTTTTCGACCGAACTGGTGAGACCATAAAGACACGCGAAAGCCTGACGACCCTGTGCCGTAAGTTGTTCGGCCGATTTCTCGTCGAGATACTGAAGGCGTTGGGCGAGATGAATGAAGTACTGCGTTTCCGCGAGAGAGCCGCGGGCGATGTAGAGGAAGTGAAGGTAATCCTTCTGACTTTCACGCAACGCACCCTCGACAATGTTCGCCGCGACCGAGCTCGCCGATCGACGTAGCTGACTCGTCAAACCATAGAGCTCTTCACGCGGAAACGCCCGGGTTCGTTCATAGATCGCAACGGTCAGGTCGTCAGCCAAACGCCACGCATCAATCTTCGTGTAGTCTCTCATGGCAGCCAGAGTCCCTTGGTCTTTTAGTCCCTTAGTCCTTTAGTCCCCCGGACGGATTTCGTTCGGAATTTTTCATCAGAGATCCCGTAACTTGAGCCCCATCTGCAGGAACTTTTCGCGCATGACGTTCGGGTCCTGCGCTTTTTCCAGGGCTTCGTCGGGGGCGACGAGTTCGCGATTAACCAGGCTCATGAGGTGGGTGTCCATCGTGATCATGCCGAGGTTCGCGCCGGTCTGGATGTCCGACGAAATCCGGAAGGTTTTGTTTTCGCGGATCAGCGAGCCGATTGAGGTCGTGTTCACCATGATCTCGTAAGCGGCGATGCGGCCGCCGCCGACCTTCTTGCACAGCACCTGGGAGATGACGGCGACGAGCGAGGACGCGAGTTGCGTCCGGATCATGTCCTTCATGTTGGCGGGAAATGCGTCGACAATGCGGTCGACGGTCTTCGCGGCGCTGTTGGTGTGCAGCGTGCCGAAGACCAAGTGGCCCGTTTCCGCCGCGCTGATCGCCGCCTCGATGGTCTCGAGGTCACGCATTTCACCGACCATGATGACGTCGGGATCCTGGCGGAGGGCACGGCGGATGGCTTCGGAAAAGCTCGGCACATCGACGTGCACCTCGCGCTGCGTCACGATGCAGCGCTTGTGGTTATGATAATACTCGATCGGGTCCTCGATGGTGATGATGTGTCCGTCGCGGGACTCGTTGATGTAATTGATCATCGAGGCCAGCGTCGTCGACTTGCCGGAGCCGGTCGGACCCGTGACCAGAACCAAACCACGCGGCCGGTAAAGCAGTTCGCGGATCTTGTCCGGCAGCCCAATATCGCGCAGACCGAACATCTTGTACGGGATCTGCCGCAGGACCATGCCGTAGTTGCTTTTCGACTTCAGCACCGACACGCGGAATCTCGCCTTGTCGCCGAACGCGAAACCGAAGTCCGCGCCGCCATTCAGCTTCACGTTGCTGATGTGGCCGTCGGGCGTGATCGAGAGCATCAGCTTCTCGGTGTCGGAAGGCGTGAGCGGCGGCCCGTCGATCGGGGTCATGCTGCCGCTCAGCCGGATGGTCGGCGGCTGGCCAACCTGGAGGTGGAGATCCGATGCGCCCTGGTCGACCACCAGGTCGAGCAGATCATTCATTTCGTAGCTCATGGGGAAAAGCCGACGATGTCGGCGGGAGCAGGGAGCAGGGAGCAGGGAGCAGGAAGCAAACCGCCACTGCTTCCTGTTCCTCTCACTCTACTCCGATGGGTTGATAGTTGGAAATAACTCACGGCGGGCTAGCTGGCGTCGCCGACGGTGATGGAGACGACCTCCTCGATCGTGGTCAAACCGGCGGTGACCTTGCGGGCGCCATCTTCACGCATCGTCCGCATGCCGAGCGAGCGCGCTTTCTCGCGCAGCTTGGCCGTGCCGACATTTTCATAAATCATTCGCTGCACTTCTTCGTTCACCACGAAGATTTCGAAAATGCCCATCCGGGCCCGGTAGCCGGTGGAGTTGCAATCGGCACAACCGTCGCCCTTCGCGAAGGTGGCGTGGGCGGCCTGCGCCGGGTTGATATTCAAGGCGCGGAGCTCCCTCGCGTCGGGGGTGTAGGACCGCTTGCACTTCAGGCAGATTTTCCGCACGAGCCGCTGCGCCATTATCGCCCGCAGCGACGTCGAAACGAGGAACGGCTTCACGCCGATGTCGATCAAACGCGTGACCGCACCGGGCGCGTCGTTCGTGTGCAGGGTGGAGAACACCATGTGGCCGGTGAGCGACGCGTTGATCGCGATCTCCGCCGTCTCCAGGTCGCGGATTTCCCCCACCATGATGATGTTCGGCGCCTGGCGCAGCATGGCGCGAAGCGCGGACGCAAACGTCATGCCGACGTCATGGCGCACCGGCACCTGGTTGATGCCATTGAGCTGATATTCGACCGGGTCCTCGACGGTGATGATTTTGCGGTCGGGCTTGTTGATGAAGTGGAGGCAGCCGTAGAGCGTGGTCGTCTTGCCGGAACCGGTCGGGCCGGTGACGAGCAGGATGCCATCGGGGAGGGTGATCAGTTTTTCGAACGTTGCCGCGTCGTCGGACAGGAACCCGAGTTCCGGCAGGCCGAGTTGCAGGCCCTCCTTGTCGAGAATACGCATCACGATGCTCTCGCCGTGGGCCGTCGGCAGCGATGACACGCGCAGGTCGAGTTGCTTGCCGTTCATCCCGATCTGAATGCGGCCGTCCTGCGGTATCCGTTTTTCGGCGATGCTGATGTTCGCCATGATCTTCAGCCGCGAAATAATCGACAGCTGGAGCCGCTTCGGCGGGTTCTCGACCTCCAGCAACACGCCGTCGATCCGGTACCGGACGCGAAACCGTTTCTCGAGCGGCTCGATGTGGATGTCGGACGCCCGGCGCTGGATGGCCTCGAGGATAATCTGGTGGACGAGCTTGATGATCGGCGCGTCAGCTTCGGTGTTCGACACATCCGCGGCCGCATTCGCCTCGGTCGTTACGGCCGATGCATCCGCGCCCGTCCCGGAAAGATCGTTGAGCAGCTCGTCAATCGAGTTCGCGTCCTTGCCGTAGAATCGATCGATCGCGGCGGTGATTTCCTCCGGCGTCGCGACCACAGGCTCGAGCGGCATTTTTACGGTGTAGCCGAGCGCGTCGAGTCCATCAGTGTCGAGGGGATCGGCGATCGCCAGCCGCAGCTTGCCGCTCTCGCGGCTGAGCGGGACCACTTGATGCTTCGCCGCCAGCGCCCGTGGAATGAGTTCCAGCGCATCGCCGGTCACGCGAATGTTGGACAGGTCCGGCGCCATCGGCATGCCGAACTCGGTCGCGAGCAATTCGGCCACCTGCCGGCTGCTGATTGCGCCCTGTTGCGCGAGAACGTCGAGCACGTGAGGCGCGGGCTTCGCCGATTCGGCGTGGCCGGCGGCGATCGCTCGCGCCGCGTCGACCTGCGCCGATTGCAACACGCCGCGGTCGACCGCCAATTGCAGGACAAAGTCGTCGGCCGCACTGGCGGCCGGCGATGGAACGGTGCTGGAATTCATCGCGGAGGGAAGTGCGTCAGGAAAGCGATTGACTGACGCACGGCGCAAGTGTTGTGGCCGGGCCGCTGGCTGCAAGGCAGCCGCGAAACGTATCTAATTCGCAACGAGCGTCCCTCGAAATCGCCTGCAAGCAGGCTCCTACCTCCTGGCAACCTGGTTTCATCTGGAACACGAAGGGAATTATTTCGGCGCCAGGCTGAGCAGGAACTCGGCGTTCGATTTCGTCTTCTTTAAGCGGGTGATCAGCATCTCCATCGACTCGATGGGACCAAGCCCCTGCATCGCACGGCGCAGGCCGTAGATGCGCTGCAACTCGTCGGGGTGGTAGATGAGCTCCTCTTTCCGGGTGCCCGATCGATCGATGTTAATCGCGGGGAAAATGCGCCGCTCGACCAGTCCGCGATCGAGGTGCAGTTCGCTGTTACCCGTGCCCTTGAACTCCTCGAAGATGATTTCGTCCATCCGGCTGCCGGTGTCGATCAGCGCGCTCGCGATGATCGTGAGGCTGCCACCGCCCTCGATGTTGCGGGCGCTGCCGAAAAACCGTTTGGGTTTCTGGAGCGCGTTGGACTCGAGGCCGCCCGACATCGTCTTGCCGCCGCTCGTGAGCGCGTTGTAGGCGCGGGCGAGCCGCGTGATCGAGTCGAGGAGGACGACCACATGTTCGCCCATCTCGACGCGGCGCCGGCAGATCTCGATCACCATCTCGGCGCAGTGCACGTGGTTTTCCGGCGTCTCGTCGAACGTGGACGAGACAACCTCGCCCTTGGTGTGCCGGCGGAAATCGGTGACTTCCTCGGGCCGCTCGTCGATCAGGAGGAGGATCAATTTCACCTCGGGGCTGTTGGCCGAAATCGAGTTGGCGATGTTCTGAAGCAGGATCGTCTTGCCCGTGCGGGGCGGAGCGACGATCAGTCCGCGCTGGCCGAAGCCGATCGGCGTCAGGATGTCGACCGCCCGCATCGACACGTCCTTGGTGTGGACTTCCGTGTTCTCGAGCAGGATGCGCTGGAGCGGGTAATACGGCACCAGTTCCTCGAAGGGCATGACCTTCGAGATGTCGTCGGGCGTCATGCCCATGATCGAGTCGATCCGCACGACGGACGGGCAGCGTTCGCCCTCCTGGGGCGGCTGGAGCGTGACCTCGACGCGGTGGCCGCGCTTGAGACCGTAACGCTTGACGAGACTCTCGGCAAGGTACGCGTCTTCCGGATACAGCCGGTAGTTGACGTGCTCGTGCACGACGAACGAGCCGCGATCGTTCTGGTCGACATACCCGAGATCGCGCAGTGAGCGTTTTTTCTCCGCCGCGAACTTGAAGATTTCCGTGAGGACCTGTCGCCGGTTTGGCACCCCATCCAGAGTGATGCCAAGGCGGCGGGCAAATCCGGTCACGTCCGCGAGGTTTTGCGCGTAAATCTGGTTCAGCCAAAGCGGCTCGCCCTCGCCGTTGGAAAGCTGGTCGGCCAGCGCATCGAGCGCGGCGAGATCGTTGAAACGCGACGGATTCGGCAGGTCACCGAACACCGGTACATTGCTCGGCGGCGGCGGTTGGGGAGGGTGCTGCTCGCGTCCCGGTCCGCCACCTCCGCCCCCTCCGCCACCCGGCTGCCACGGTCCGCCACCATGGCGGCCGCGTTTGCGTTTGCCATGCTTCCAGAAGCCGCGATCGCCGCCTTGGCCCTGCCAGTCGCCGCGCCCGCCACCACCGCCCTGATGCTGCTGCTTATGCTGCGGTTGATTCTGATTGGGATGCGATTGCTGCGGCGCCGGAGCACCTTGGGCCGTGCCCGCGCTCGCATCGGATCCCGATGGGGGAGCAGACGCTTCGGCGGGCGCAGTTTCGTCACGGCGCTCGGCCGGTTCTTGGCGATCGGCGGGTGCGGGTCGTTCCTCGACGCGGGGCGCCTCGGCTTGTTCGCGTTCGGACGCCGGCCGTTCGGATTCACGTTCCGGTTGCGGAATGCGTTGCTCCTGGCTTGAGCGCTCGGGTTCGCGGGCACGATCGGGTTCCCAAACCCGCTCGGGCTCGCGTTGCGCCGCCCCGGGGGCGGGGGCCGATTCACGTGGCGTGGGCCGCTCGTCATTGTCGCCCGTGGGAATCTCCATTTGCACCGGCTTTCCGCGCTTCGGCGCTTTGGCCTTGTCCGATTTCTCGGCTTTCGGCTTCACGACGCGTGGCCGACGGGTTTTCTTCTCGGCTGCGGAGCCGCGGGCGGTGGACGGCGAATCGTCGGATTTGGGAGGTAGGGCCATGTAGGAAGATACTGAAGAAGAAGAAGCGGCGGCCGCGTCGGTCAGACGCGTGTTTTTACGCCGAAGTTTCAAGCCGCCGCCAGGACTAGGGCCAAACGGTCAACCTGGGCTTCGAGGAACTGGGTGGGGCCCTCGTTCCACAAGACAAAGTCAGACAGCTCGATCTTTTGCGCCAGCGGCAGTTGCTTGGAAATTCGCTGCCCGGCGAGCACGCGCGGAAGGCCGCGTTGCTCCAGTCGGGCGAGTTGCTGGGCCGGAGCACAGGCGACGCAAACCGTGAAATCAAACCAATTCTCCAGCGCTTTTTCGAAGAGCAGGGGAACTTCGACCGCCCAGTTCGCGGTGGGTTCGGCCGCAAACGCAGCCCGCCAAGCCGCGAAAACCAGCGGGTGGGTCAACTCTTCGATCCACTGCCGCTCCGCATCGGTGGCGAAAACCTTGCCCGCGAGGGCCGGCCGGTCGACGCGCCCATCGGGGGTGAGCACGGCTTCGCCGTAGCGTGCCCGGACCGCGGTGATGACTTCCGGTTGGACGAGCACCTGTTCGCGCACGATCTGGTCCGAATCAAGCCGGCGATAACCCCGTTGCTCGAACAACCGCGCCGCCGTTGACTTGCCGCAACCCAAGCCCCCCGTGATGCCCAAAATCATGGTGCTCTTACGTGGCATGGGCGTTCCGCCCATAATCCGACTGTCCGAAGTTTCGTCCACTGGGAGGCGTGCCGTGACCCGCCAGGCGCCGGGTTTTCCGGTGACACCCTGATTACGACTGTGAAAACGGGGCTCAATTGCACGGCGGTCGAGCTTTGAGCTTGCGGCAGCATTCCGCAAATTCTTAATCGGCCCGCGCTCCGCGACGCCGGCTGCGGTGCCTTATCCTACCCTCAACCTTTCCCACCCGCTGGCTATGTTTCCGATTGTCGACACCAAGAATGCCGCTGCTGTCGCGGCATTCGCCGAGCAGAAGTTCGTGATCATGTATCCCGGCGCGAACCCGGCGTGGCTGAAGACGATTTTTCGGGACGTCGAACAGCTTTTCACGGGTGGTCATCCCGACTACGCGCCGGTCGACCTGCGTTATCATGACCTCGAGCATACGCTCCAGGCGACATTGTGCCTCGTTCAACTGCTCGACGGCCGCCACGGCGCGGCGGTCGAACCCCGGGTGGATTCCCGGCAGTTCGAGCTGGCAATGGCATCGGTGCTGCTGCACGACGCCGGTTACCTGAAGCTCAGGGCGGACACCCTCGGAACCGGCGCGAAGTACACGTTTTGCCACGTGCTCCGCAGCTGTGCGTTTGCAGCCTCCTATCTGCCGGGGCTCGGAGCCGTCAACCACGAGGTCGAGGCCGTGCTCGGAGCAATCAACTGCACTGGTCCGACGAAGGAAATCAGCCGGCTGCGTTTCCGGGATCAGGTCGAACGGGTGATCGGCTGTTCGCTGGCCACCGCTGATTACCTCGGCCAGATGGCCGCGGTCGATTACCCGGACGAACTCGAGATTCTGTACAGCGAGTTCCAGGAGTCGGATGACTTCATTCACTTGCCCCCGTCGCGCCGGACCTTCAAGTCGGCCGAGGATTTGATTGAGCGGACGCCAATGTTTTGGCGGAAAATCGTGCTCCCGAAACTGGAGAGCGATTTTCAGGCGGTGTATCGGTTCCTGGCGCGGCCGTATCCGCACGGGCCCAATCTCTACCTCGAAGCGGTCGAGCGAAACATCGCTGCGGTGAAGCGGCAGCGGACATCCTCGCGACTCGTGCCGCAAGAATAACGTCGCGTCCCTCGGCCACCGCGGTCGAAATGTCAGCGCATGCTCGCGACGATCGCCTCGGCCGCCCTGCAAGGGATCGACGCCGAGGTCGTCCACGTCGAAGTGAACGCCGGCGAGACGGGTGATCCAAAATGGCACCTGGTCGGGCTGCCGGACGCTGCGGTCAAGGAATCGTGTGATCGCGTTTTCGCCGCCCTGAACAACAGCGGCTTCCATCCGCCGCGGACCCGCACGACGATCAACCTTGCGCCGGGTGATCTGCGCAAGGAGGGGCCAATGTATGATCTGCCCATCGCACTCGGCATCCTCGCGGCGACGCGGCAGCTGCAGGCGGAGAATCTCGACGAGTGGTTGATTGCGGGTGAGCTCAGCCTTTCGGGGGCAACGCGGCCGGTGCGCGGCGCACTCGCGATGGCGCGGCTCGCGCGCTCGCTGCGAAAACGCGGGATGCTCGTGCCGGGAATTTCGGCCGACGAGGCGGCGCTGGTGGAGGGCGTGTCGGTATATCGCGTCGATTCACTGGATCGCGCCGTGCGGTTTCTCAGCGGCCAGCTACAACTCCAGCGCGTCGAGCGCACCCGGAGCCGGCGGTTTCCCACCGCGGGCGGTACGGATGGCCTGGCTGATTTTTCGGAAATCAAGGGCCAGCACGCGCTGCGTCGCGCCGTCGAAGTCGCCGTGGCCGGAAACCACAATCTGCTGATGATTGGCCCGCCGGGCGCCGGCAAATCGATGGTCGCGAAGCGGATTCCCTCGATCATGCCGGAGCCGATTCTCGATGAGCATCTCGAGATCCTGAGCATCCACTCCGCGGCCGGCCGTACCATCAGCGGGGAAATGAACTGGGATGCGCGGCCGTTCCGTTCACCGCATCACACGGTTTCGGATGTGGCGCTGCTCGGCGGCGGCACGATTCCGGGGCCGGGGGAAATCTCGCTTGCCCATCACGGTGTGCTGTTCCTCGACGAACTGCCCGAGTTCAAGCGCTCGGCGCTCGAGGTGCTGCGGCAGCCGCTGGAGGATGGTGAGGTGACGATTTCGCGCAGTGCCGGAAAGGTGACGCTTCCGTGCGCGTTCATGCTCGTCGCGGCGATGAATCCCTGCCCGTGCGGATATCTTGGCGATTCGAAACACGAGTGCCGGTGCACGCCGACCCAGATCCAGCGATACCGCGCCCGGATCAGCGGGCCGCTGCTGGATCGGATCGATCTGCACATTGAGGCGCCGTCGCTGTCGCTGGCCGAGTTGCGCTCCGATCGACCCGGTGAATCCTCGACCGCGATGCGCGAACGCGTCCAGGCGTCGCGGTTGCGACAGCAGGAGCGGTTCAAGGGGACGAAGATCACCTCGAACGCGCGGATGACGCATGCGCAAATCCGGAAGCACTGCACCATTGACGCCACGATGGGCGATTTGCTCCAGCACGCGATGGAGGAGCTGCATCTTTCCGCCCGGGCATATGATCGGATCCTGAAAGTCTCCCGTACAATCGCGGATTTGGCCGGGGTCGAAAAGATCGAGTCCGCCCATCTGCTCGAGGCGATCCAGTATCGGAGTCTGGATCGGACGGTGTTTTATTAAGCCCTGGGAGCGCGGGCGTCCCGCCCGCAATGATTCGGAATGCGGGCGAGACGCCCGCGCTCCCAGGGAAGAGATCGCCTACAGCAACTCCTGCTGCTCCGGTGAGGAAATCTTCCGCGTCAACAGCGGCGAACTCAGGCCGGGCA
The DNA here is from genome assembly GCA_030648295.1 of Opitutaceae bacterium. Lineage (GTDB taxonomy): Bacteria > Verrucomicrobiota > Verrucomicrobiia > Opitutales > Opitutaceae > ER46. The sequence goes on from JAUSID010000163.1 coordinate 12,555, forward strand.
GCCGCTCGGAGAACTCGTCGGTTTCGCCGGCCTGCCGCAGCGCGCGCTGCACCATGCCCATCTTCGCGTCGAGGTTGTCGATCATCGAGACGAACACGGCCTCGGGCGTCGCGGCGTAAACGGCCGCGCCCCACTCCGGTTCGCCCTGGTGCGAAAGGATGATGTGCTCCAGCCGCTCGAGCCGCTCCGGATCAAGCCGCGCCTTGATGCCGTGCTTCCGCGCCAACTGGTATCCAAGTACCACATGCCCTTGCAGAATCCCCCGCCGGCTGCGCCGCGTCGCGAGCGTGCCTTCGTATTCGATGGCCTTGCCCGTGTCGTGCAGCAGCACGCCCGCCATCGCGAGGTCGGGATCGACCTCGGTGTAGAGCGGCAGCAGCGCCTTGCAGGCCCGCGCCATGTGGGTCGTGTGCTCGAGCAGCCCGTGACGATACGCGTGGTGCATCGCGATCGCCGCCGGCGACCACCGGAACGTTTCGCCGATTTCCTCGCACACGCCGCGGACCGTCATTCGCAGCTCGTCCTGTTTGATGCTGTCGATGAATGTCTGGAACTCGGTCCACAGTGCTTCGTGATTCTCCGGTGCGGTCTCAATCAGATTTTCGAGCAACCCCGGTACACCCAGCTCGCCCTCGGCCAGCGCCACCGCCTTCGCGAGTCGGGGCGAGAAACGGCCCTGATAAAAATCAACCTTGCCCTCGATTCGAACGACCGCGCCTTCGCCCGCCGCCTTTAGCGCTTCGAACACCGGGCTGTCGTTGAAGACGGTGCAGCTGAATGACCCGCTGCGGTCGCCCAGTTCCAGACTGTAGAATGGGTTTCCGTTGGACGCGGTTTTCGCCGCCAGTTTTTTCAGTACGAGCAGGCTCGTGAAAGGGCGGCCGTTCGAGCCGGGCTCGAGCGCCTTGAGCTCGCGAACAATCAATGTGGAAATCACTTCAGGCATGGCGTGGCGCGCTGGTTGCGCCCGTGTGCCGGTAGAAGAGCGGACCGGCGCGCTGTTCACAAGCTTGCGGGTTCGGCGTGCAGCTTCACCAGTTTCGTATATGCCCGGAAATACGGATGGCCCACATCGCGCAACAGCGCGTAGAAAACCGTCTCCGATGGCAGCACATGCACGCCGCTGCGAGTGAGCGAATCGAGGCAGGTCCGCGCATCATCCGGACGCCGCGCGCCGACCGCATCGCTCAGGATGGTGACCTGCAAGCCCGCGGCGAGCGCCGCGATCGCGGTCTGATACACGCACACCGAGGTCTCGACGCCGCAAATCAACAAATGCTGGACCTCGCGCACCCGAAGCAACGCGTCGTGGATCCCTTCGTCGCCGAGCGCGGAAAACGCATTTTTTCCCCAGATCGGAGCCTGCGGCGCGAGGGCGACGAGGCCGGGCGAGGTGCTGCCGAGCTTTTGCGGAACCTGCTCGGTGAACGCCAGCGGCAACCCGATTCCGACCGCCGCGCTGATCGCGAACTCGCAGCGTTGGTGAACCCGGGCGCCCTCGGTGATCGCCTGCACGAACACCGGCTGCATGTCCACGCAGAGCAGAAACGTGTCATCGGGAACGGAGGTTGGGGAGGGCATGGCGACGAGTCAGGGCGTATACCGTTGGCGGGCTTTTACCTGAATGAAACGTTTTTCCGGCAACTCGAGCGCGGTCAAATGTCCGCCGAGCACGCAGCCGGTGTCGATGCCGACCGACCATTTCAGCTGGTGGATTTCCGGCCGCGGCGTGTGGCCGTACACGACAAACGGCGGACCGTTCCAGCGTTCGGCCCATGCCGGCGCATCGGGAGCATCGGCGCGCTTCGCCGGTTTGCCGCTGCGATCGATGACCTGGATGCGCGTCACGACCTCGGCGGGCTGCGCCTGCCAGGGCTGGTCCGGCAGGAAACCGCCGTGCACGAACACGGTGCCGAGGGTCGGGTCCTCGAATGTGAGCCGCATTTTTTCCAGGTACGTCCAGTCCTCGGGCCGAAGATTTTCGACCGTGTCGAGATCGTGTTCCTTCAGGCACTTCCTGTCACCGGAACGCCGATACTTCAGCAGCCGCAGCTCGTGGTTGCCGAGCAGTGCGGTGGCCTTGAGTCGCCGCGCCAGATCCAGCACCTTCAGGCTGTCGGGCCCGCGGTTGACGAGATCGCCCAACAGGATGAGCCGGTCCTCGCTGGCCAGGGCGAGCCGATCCACCAATTCGGCGAATTCAGCATGACAGCCATGGATGTCGCCGATGGCGATAAGGCGCCCGTTCATGCGGCCGGAATTGGGGGTGCAGAACGCAAGGGAGCAGAAAGGAGATAATCGGAGTGTGCCCCAAGAAAAAAAGGGGCACCTGGGGGCGCGGGGCGCGGGCTGTTCAGCGCGGATATTCGGTGGCTGGAAAGTGGCCGCAGCTTTTCGTCGCAGGTTTTCCCTGGGAGCGCGGGCCTCTGGCCCGCATCAGTCGATTGTGTCGGCCGAACGAACTTTCGAGAGCTTTGGCGGGCGGGACGCCCGCGCTCCCGGGGAAGCATTGTTGTGTGATTGTCTTACGCTAGAGTTTGGCCGTTCGCCGCACGCCAAATTCTCTGCCAATAACCAGACTTAAAGCCCGCTCGGTGCGGGTGATCACGTTGCAGCAGAAAAAATCCGAACGTCTCCGAGTTCCGGGCTAGCATCCCCGCCCGCGGCCATTAGATCAGAGCTCCATGGAAATGCATCTGCAACCGCTCGCGTCGTCCTGCTGCGTATCGGGCGAGCCGTTTGTCGAGGGCGCCCGAGTCGCCAGCTACCTCGTCCGCAACGCCGGACTCGAGATTGTGCGCTTCGACCTGCTGGAAGCGCAGGCCGGGAATTTTGCGCCGGAGGGTTTCGTGGCCTGTCGCTGGGTCCAGGTGTTCAAGCCGCGCCGGCCGGGCGAGAATCCCGAACGTGAGCTCAAGCTCACGACCGAGACTTTGTTCTTCGCGCTGACCGACCCGTCGACCGAACCGACGCCCGAGAACACCCGGCTCGTGCAGTTCCTCGCGCTGATGCTGGAGCGAAAGCGTATTCTCCGGCCGAAGGGCCGGACATCCGATGGAGCGCGGTTGCGCTACGAGCACGCGAAAACCAAACAGATGTTCGAGGTGTCCGCGGCCGAGCTGACGCCCGAGTTCTTCGTCGCCGTCCAGGAGCAACTCAGTGTGTTGGTGGGAGTGCCGAAGCCGAAAATTGAGCCGCCGCAAAGCGCCGAACCCCAGCCCGCCCGGACGGAGTGACGCCACGCGGCCGGCGGGTCCGGCTGGTCGAACCGCGTCCGCCCCGAGTTGTTTTTGCGGCCCGCCGCGGGCCGGCGCCTTTTTCCTGGTTGCGCGGGTTTTCGCCGGGGCGGCTTTTTTCGTCGGTCGCGTCCGCCGCGCTTACTCCGCGACCTTGAACTCCGAAACTGTCCACTTCGGCTTGCGTGCCTCGGTCGCGAGTTCGTTGAAGGCGTTGATCTCCGCTTCCGTGAACAGCAGCCCGCCATTCTTTGCGCTGCGGGCCGCGAACTGCGCCTCCGGCTGACCGGGCAGCAGGCAGTTTTCGTTGCCGTGGCCCAGGATGTCCTGGATGACCGACTTGACGTTTTCAGGCTGATTGCGGCCCTTCGCGAATGCGCCGGCGTTCATCGCCTCCGGCTTCCACACTTGGAAGAAAAACGTGCACGTGCCCTTGTCGTCGCCGACCTGATCCCAGCGATTTCGAATCGTGGGCAACGAGCCGCCGATGAACGCGCCGATGATTTCATTCATCAGCGAAAGCCCGTAGCCTTTGTGAGCGCCGAATGGCAGCAGGTATTTCGCCTGAGAGGGGTCCGTGGTTGGCGTGCCGTTGGCGTCGACCGCGGCATTCGGCGGAAGCTGTTTTCCCTCGCGCGCGAGCTGCTGCACGCGACCCATCGCGACGACCGAGGTGGCCCAGTCGATCACGATTGGATACCCGATCGCCGCCGTGGTGGGAAAGCCCCACGAGTGCGGATTCGTGCCGAGCGTCGGATATTTTCCGCCGAACGGGACGACCTCGGCGAGCGCCGCGGTGCAGTTCGTGTACGCGATGTAGCCGCGTTTGGCCGCATCCATCACGTAGCCGCCGCCCCAGAGGTAGTGAAACGCGTTGTCGACCGACACCATGCCAACGCCGTACCTGTCGGCGAGTTTGATGGCCGTCTCGATCGCGGCATAGCCCGTTGCCTGGCCGAGCTTGCGATTCGCATTCCATACCTGCGCGGCGCGGAACGGCACCTTCACCTTTTCGATCTTGGCCTTTGGCTTGCAGCCGCCGGCGCCGGAGCCGAAGAGGTGATCGAGATGCAGCGCCTTGAGCGCGTTGTGGGTGCGAATGCCATGGCGCGTGGCCTCGGCGCAGAAGCGCGCGCCGGCGGCCGCCTCCTGGCCGGAGTAGCCGCGTTTCTTATACGCAGCTGCGACGAGGGCGTTGTGCTTTTCTTCAGGGACGACGTGGAAGATTTCCATAAGGGAAGACGGGAAGACGGGAAGACGCGGAAGATGCGGAAGACGTGGGAGACTGGGAAGACGGGAAGACCGGGGAGACGGGGAAGACCGGGAAGACCGGGAAGACACGGAAGACGGCGAAAGTGGTGAAGTGGCCGAGTCTTTCGTGTCTCGCGTTCTTCGCGTCGCGTTCTTCGCTACACGACTTTTTTTACGGCAACTTCGGGATTGATCTGCGCCAGCGGCTTGTCGCCGTGCATGGCGAGGATCAGGTTCTTCACTGCGGCGGTGGCCTGGCGCTGGACGCTCTCGAACGTGCGGGAGCCGATGTGCGGCGTAACGATCACGTTCGGGAGTTTCAGCAGCGGGTGATCCGGCTTCGGCGGTTCCTCGTCGAGCACGTCGGTGCCGTAGCCGCCGATCTGCCCCGATTTGAGACCGGCCACCATGTCGGACGTGTGCACGATTTCACCGCGGGCGCAGTTCAGGATCAGGACGCCCTTCTTCATTTTCGCGATGCTCTTCGCGTTCACCATGTCGCGCGTCTCGGGCGTGAGGTTGGTGTGGAGCGAGATGTAATCGGACGCGGCGTAGATTTCGTCCACCGACTGCACGCGTTTCACGTTGTGTGCGCTCGCGAACTTTTCGTCCCAATAAACGTCGAACCCGATCACGTTCATCCCAAAGGCGCGCGCGCGAATGGCGACTTCCTTGCCGATCCGGCCGAGTCCGATGATGCCGATGGTTTTCTCGAGGAGTTCGTGCCCGGTCTTGCGCTTCCAGCTGCCGCTGCGCGTCGAATCGGTGTGGTAGAAAAAATTCTTCTCCATCGCCAGGAGGAGCAGGAAGGTGTGCTCGGCCACCGTGGTGTGATTCACGCCGGGGGTGAAGAGCAACGGGAGGCCGAATTCGGTGCACGACTTCACGTCGATCTTGTCGACGCCGATGCCGTACTTGGAAAGCACCTTCAGCTTCGGCCGCGCCTTCTCGAGGACCTTCCGGGTGATCAAGTCGTCACCGCAGATATAGCCGTCGACGTCGCCGACGAGCGCGAGGGTGTCCGCCTCGTTGAGCGGGCCGCGGGCACGGATGACTTCCCAGCCCGTGTCGGCGAGAAGCTTGTGGTGCTCGCCCGGCGTGTCTTGGAACGAGGTGGTTGTGAGCAGGATCTTGGTCATGGCAAAGGAACGGTGGTTTTCGCACACGCGCCGATCCGACGGAAGGAGAAAGTGTGTTCATGACAGCGTCCTGGGAGCGCGGGCGTCTCGCCCGCCCAAACCGGCGGTTAACGGACGATTCCCTGTCGTGGGATTTTGCAGCAGACAGGTCGTTTGCAGCCGACGATGAAGCAAATTGCGGGCGAGACGCCCGCGCTCCCAGGGAGTCAGCTACAATTTTCATTACCGCCGCGAAACCACCGGCGATGAGCCGCTAATATCCGCGGCTGGATTTCCGGGATTGTTTTCGTGGCGGCCCGGCGGAAAGCTTTACGCCGTGAAATCGTTTGGTCGTGCCACCCGGCTCCTTCAGCGCCGCCTCGGCTCCCGCATCGTCCTCACGGATGATGCCGCGCTGGATGAGGCGTCGTTCGACAGCGCGAAGATTCCCTTCCGGCCTGAAGCCGTCGTCCGGGCGCGGAATGAGGCCGACATCGCGGTCATGCTCGAGCTGGCCAATGCGCATCGCGTGCCGGTCACGACCCGCGGCCGCGGCACGACGCTCACCGGCGCGGCGACGCCCGTCCGCGGTGGCTGGGTGCTCGATACCCTCGCACTCAACGCGATCACCATCGATGGCGAATCGGGCATGGCGCACGTGCAGGCCGGCGCGAAGGTCGCCGACATCCAGCGCGCCGCCGAGGCGAAGGGCTGGTTTTATCCGCCGGATCCGTCCTCGAAGGAGTATTGCACCATTGGCGGCAACATCGCCTGCAACGCCGGCGGGATGCACGGCGGAAAATACGGCGTCACCCGCGACTTCGTGATCGCGCTGCGCGGTTTCCTGCCCACGGGGGAGCTGGTGGAGTGGGGGACGGCGACGAAGAAATTCTCCGCCGGATTCAACCTGCGCGATCTGTGGATCGGCAGCGAGGGCATGCTCGGCGTGATCACCGGTGCGGTGCTGAAACTCATCCCGCAGCCGGCCGAACGATGGACGCTGCTCACTTCGTTCAGGAACGAGACGCACGCGTTGCGTTCCGCGCTCGCGCTCTTCCGGCTGCGGGTGCAACCGGCGATTTGCGAATTTCTCGATCGCGGCAGCGTCATGTGCGCGGAGCGGGCGACGGGGAAGGTCGTGTTCCCCGGGCAGTCGGGTCGCCCGGTGATCCTGCTCGAACTTGCCGGCTCGAAACTCGAGGTGCGCGAACAACGCGCGACGCTGCTCGCGTGGGCGAAGGAGCACGCGGTCGCGCACCAAGCGGCGCGGAACCGCGGGGAGGCCGAACAGTTGTGGTCGGTGCGGCGGAAGTGCTCGGGCGCGATGTTCGAACTCGGTGACGCGAAGCTCAACGAGGACGTCGTCCTGCCGATGCGAAACTATGTCCGGTTCGCACTGTTTCTCGCCAAACTGTCGCGCGACTCCGGGCTGCACATTCCGACCTTCGGCCACCTCGCCGACGGCAACCTGCACGTGAACATCATGTATCACAAAGCCGATCCGGCGGAGTGTCGCGCGGCGGAGAAGGCGGTGCAGCGGCTGATGGAAACGGTCGTGACACTGGGCGGCGCGATTTCGGGCGAGCATGGAATCGGCCTCGCGAAGACGCCGTTCCTGCGCCTCCAGCATTCGCCGGCGCAGGTGCGCGCGATGAAGGCGGTGAAGGATGCGCTCGATCCGCGCGGCATCCTCAATCCCGGAAAAATGTTCGAGCGCTTCGAAGTTTGGAAATACCCGCGGCTCCAGGTGAAGCTGCCGTGGGATCACAAGTGATGCCCGTGACGGCTTGCGATGCCGCGAAGCCGGAATTTTGGAACGCGTCCGCCGGTTCCAGTCGAATGTAGCCGTGTTTCGAAGGTCTGCCTCCACGTCCGGGTGCGGTGGCGAGCGGCAGATTTTCGTGCGGCAAGTGACGTTTCCATTCACCGGATTGTACCGCCTGCAATTGCCGTAATGAGAAAACGGATGCGCCGGTAAAAATCCATGATTAAATCACCCCTGCGTCAGGATACGCGTATGCCATCGCTCACTTGGATTCTTCGCTGCGCTCAGAATGACACGCAGGGGAGGTATTGATGAATTTTCACACAGTCTGTTACCTCGACCGCTACGTAGGTGCGATTCCTCGGGGGCAGGATCGAAGTGTTGTAGCAGCCTGTGACGAGGCTGGAATTCGCGCCTATCCGCCGGCGCGAATTTTCAGCAACAGGTCCTTCGACTCGACGGTGTCGCCGAGCGCGGCGAACAGTTCCGCCACCACGCCGTCACACGGGGCGTAGACCGTGTTCTGCATTTTCATCGCCTCCATCATCATCAGCTTTTCGCCCTTCTGGACCTTGCTGCCGACCGAGACGACGAGCTGTGCGATCAGCCCGGGGATGGGTGCCGCCACCTGCGTCGGATCTTCGAGGTCGGCTTTGGGCCGGGCCTTCGCTTTTGGCGCGATGCTCTTGTCGAGGATGAAGGTCTCGCGCGAAATGCCGTTGAGTTCGTAGCTGATGGCGCGGCGGCCGTCCTTGTCGGGCTGGCCGATCGAAACGAGCCGGATGATCAGCACCTTGCCTTCCTCGATGCTGACCGAGATTTCCTCGCCGGGATTCAGGCCATAGAAAAACGCCGGCGTCGGCAGTACGCTCACATCGCTGTACGCCACCTGGTGTTTCGCGAAATCGGCGAACACCTGTGGGTACATGAGATGTGAATACAAGTCGTCGTCGGTCGCCGTCCGCTTCAGCTTGTCCGTCAGTTCGGCGCGGGTCCTTTCGAGGTCGAGCGCGGTCGCCACCGTCGCGGTCCGCTCGACTTTCCGGCCGAGCTTCTGCGAGGTGGCCGCGACATATTTTGCCCGCGCCTCCTGGTGGCGCTTCTGGCCGAGGATGACCTTCCACACCTGGTCCGGCCAGCCGCCCTCCGGCCAGCCCAGGCCGCCCATCATCATGTCGATCACACTCTCGGGAAACGCGGTCGAGCCCGGCTCCAGGTTGACCACGTCCGCGGGCTTGATCCCGCGGCTGAAGAGGAACAGCGCGAGATCGCCGACGACCTTCGAACTCGGCGTGACCTTCACGATGTCACCAAAAAGTTGATTCACCTCGGCGTAGGTGCGCGCAATCTCGGGCCAGCGATGGGCGACGCCCATGGCCGCGGCCTGCTCTTTCAGGTTCGTATACTGGCCGCCGGGCATCTCGTGCAGATAAACCTCGGCCGAGCCGCTCTTGGGCGCAGTATCGAACGGGCGGTAGTATTCGCGGACCAGCTCCCAATAATCGGAAAACTCGTTCAACGCCTCGAGGTCGAGGCCGGTATCGCGCGGGGTGTGCTGGAGGGCCGCGACGACGGAGTTGAGGTTTGGCTGCGAGGTGCTGCCGCTCATCGACGCGATCGCCAGGTCGACGACATCCACCCCTGCGTCCGCCGCCCGCAGTACACTGGCCGAGGCGACCCCGCTGGTGTCATGGGTGTGAAAATGAATGGGCAGATCCGTTTCGTCGCGCAGCGCCTTGATCAGTTTGTGCGCCGCATACGGTCGGCACAGCCCGGCCATGTCTTTGATCGCGAGGAAATGCGCGCCCATCCTCTCGAGTTCCTTCGCCAGCCGCACGTAGTACGTCAGCGAGTATTTGTCGCGCCGTTCATCCAGGATGTCGCCCGTGTAGCACAGCGCCGCCTCGCAAACGGCGTGGGTCTCGTTCACCGCCTCCATCGCCACCCGCAGGTTCGGCAGGTAGTTCAGCGAGTCGAACACGCGGAAGATGTCCATGCCATTCGCCGCGGCGTGCTTCACGAATCCGGCGACGACGTTGTCCGGATAGTTGGTGTAGCCCACGGCGTTCGCGCCGCGGAAGAGCATTTGAAAGCAGATGTTCGGCACCCGCGCCCGCAGCTGCCGCAGCCGCTCCCACGGATCCTCGCTCAGGAACCGCATTGCGGTGTCGAACGTCGCGCCGCCCCACATCTCGAGCGAGAACAGCTCCGGCGCCCGCCGCGCCAGCGCGTCGGCGCAGGCGAGCATGTCGTAGCTGCGCACCCGCGTCGCCATCAGCGACTGGTGGGCGTCGCGCCACGTTGTATCCGTGATCAGGAGGCGTTTCTCCTTCCGCGCCCACTGGGCGAACTTGCGTGCGCCGAGCAGCATCAGCATCTGCCGCGTGCCGCGCGGCGCCACCATCCGGTGAGCGTAGGCGGGGGTCGGGGCGGCGAGCAGCGGCTTGTCCGGCCGGTAGCCCTTGGCGTGCGGGTTGCCGTTGACGATCACGTTGCCCAAAAACGTGAGCAGCTTGGTGGCGCGGTCGCGGCGCGGTTTGAACTTGAAGAGCTCGGGCGTCGTGTCGATCAGCGTCGTCGTCGCCTGGCCGGTGCGAAACTGGGTGTGCGCGATGACGTTCTCGAGAAACGGGATGTTCGTCTTGACGCCCCGGATACGGAACTCGGACAGCACGCGCCGCGCGCGATTCATCGCGATCTCGTACGTCTGGCCGCTGGTGATGCTTTTCACCAGGAGCGAGTCATAGAACGGTGTGATCACCGCTCCGGCGTATCCCATGCCACCGTCGAGCCGCACGCCGAACCCGCCGGGCGAGCGGTACGCGAGGATCCGGCCGTAGTCGGGATTGAACTTGTTCTCCGGATCCTCGGTCGTGATCCGGCACTGAATCGCATACCCATTCCGCGGAATGGCGTCCTGCCGCGGCATGCCGACCGCGGGGGAGTGGAGGGCGTGCCCCTGCGCAATGAGGATCTGGGCGCGAACCAGATCCAGTCCGGTGATCACCTCGGTCACCGTGTGCTCGACCTGGATACGCGGGTTCATCTCGATGAAGAACCACTCGTGCCGGTCGAGGTCGTAGAGGAATTCGACCGTGCCGGCGTTGTCGTAGCGGATTTCGCGCGCCATCCGCGCCGCGGCCTCGCACAGATCACGGACGATGTTTTCCGGCAGCCCGAACGACGGCGCCACCTCGACCACCTTCTGGTGGCGCCGCTGGACCGAGCAGTCGCGCTCGTGCAGGTGAATCACGTTGCCATGCTTGTCGCCGAGAACCTGGACCTCGATGTGCTTGGCGCGCGGGATGTATTTTTCGAGGAAGACCGCGGGGTTGCCAAACGCGCGGCCGGCCTCCGCCTGCGCCTCGTCGAGCAGCGGAGTCAGGTCCGCGGGTTTTTGCACCACGCGCATCCCGCGGCCGCCACCGCCGAAAGCCGCCTTGATGATCAGCGGAAACCCAATCGTCTTCGCCGTTTTCAGCGCTTCCTCGCGGTCGGTGATGGGCTCCTTCGTGCCGGGCAGCGTCGGCACCCCGATTTTTTCGGCCAGGGCGCGGGCCGCGGTCTTGTCGCCCATCATGTCGAGCAGTTCGGCGCGCGGACCGACGAAGACGATGCCGGCGCGATCGCAGGCGCGGGCGAACTCCGCATTCTCCGCGAGGAAGCCGTAGCCGGGGTGAATCGCGTCGACTCCTTTTTCGCCGGCGATCCCGACGATGCCGTCGATGTCGAGGTACGCCGCGACCGGGCCCTTGCCGGTGCCAACCTGGTACGCCTCATCCGCCTTGTAACGGTGAATGCAGAGCCGGTCCTCGTGCGCGAAGACCGCGACGGTGCGAAGATTCAGTTCGGTGCCGGCGCGAAAAATCCGCACCGCGATCTCGCTGCGGTTCGCAGCCATCAGCTTTCGAATCGGCCGAACCGAGTCGGTGCCCGCGGGAAGCGCGGCGGAAGCGGCGGGGCGCTCCAGCGTGGCAGCCGGCGACTTCTTCCTGGACGCAGTGCGGGTCGTGGGTCTCGTGAGAGGCATCAGGCGTGGATTGCGGGATTTAGGTAGAACCGTGGACAAGGGAAAGGGGAAACGGAAAAAAACGGAAGACGCGGAAGACGGGGAAGACGGGAAGACGCGGAAGACGGGGAAGACACGGAAGACATGGAAGAGGGGGAGACTCGAAAGACGCGGGAGATAGCGGCGACGGTCTGGATCCCCTCTTGAGAGGGGTGTCGCGAAGCGACGGGGTGTGTTTGTTCGATTACGGCGGGTGACCAACAACTCTCTCTCGTCGGGTCGACTCCCGATCACTTTGGCTCGCGGTCGGCGGACTGGCGCGCGAATCTCCGTCCGTGATCGCTTCGGTCGCGTTTCGGAAATTCAAGGCCTTGCGCAAGACGCAGGTGGCGCTGTTGCCGTTCAACTTGGTCATCGGCCCGAATGGCAGCGGCAAGACCAGCCTGATCGAGTCGCTGCTCCGGCTGCGGACGCTCGCGCCGTTGCCGCAGGCAACTGCCCGGCGCGACAAATCGGCACCCGAAGGACCGCAGATTACCTTCAAGTTCGAGCCGCCACACGACGCGCTCACCGCCCTGATCAGTTGCACGTCCGAGGAGGTCTGCAACCTGCTCGAGATTCACCCTCCGGAGGCCGCGGACTGGCCGGCGCTCCGCACCCGCCTTGCATTGATTCGCGGCTATGTCCTCGACCATTCTGTCATGGGTGCGCCGGCAAAACGCGAAGACGGCGCATCCCTGGCTTCGGACGGTCATAACCTGGCCGCGGTGCTGGCGCGAATGAGCACGGCGGCGCCGGACGAATTCTCCGCGCTGACTGCGCACCTCCTGCGCATCATGCCGGAATTCCATTCGCTCGAACTCGTCACGCATCCGGACGGTCGCGTGGAGTTCGGATTGCGCCTCGCGGAGGATGGGCTGCTCACGGCGGCGGAGTTGTCCCAAGGCATGCTCTACCTCCTCGCCATCCTGACGCTCGCGTTCGACCCGGCACCACCGCCGCTGCTCTGCATCGAGGAGGTCGATCGCGGAATTCATCCGCGGACATTGCGTGAAATTCGCGATGCGCTCTACCGGCTGAGTTATCCAAAGTCGTTCGGGCTGCAGCGGGCGCCGGTGCAGATTGTGGCGACGACGCACTCGCCGTATTTGATCGACCAGTTCCGCGAGCATCCGGAGGAAATCGTGATTTCACAAAAACACGGGCGGGCGGCTCGTTTCGAGCGATTGTCCGACCGCGCGGATCTGCCGGAGCTTCTGCGGGAAGGGTCGCTTGGTGACATGTGGTTCAGCGGCATCCTGGGCGGCGTGCCGGATGAACCATGAATGTGGCGGTGTTGAGCGAGTCTCCGGCGGATGAAGCGGCCCTCCGCTTTCTGGTGGGCGCGGTCCTCGGCCGGCCGCCGCGGCTCGTGGCGCCGGGATTCCGCGCCCGTGGCTGGCCCAACGTGGCGCAGGTGCTGCCGGCGGTCATCCGTCATCTGCATTTCAATACAGATGCGCAACTGCTCGCCGTTGTGGTGGATGCGGACGATTCGGTCGTCCACGGGCGGTCGCATGATACCCCCGGCTACTTTCATCCGCATTGCCGGATGTGCCAGCTGCGTGCCGTTTTTCGCCAGACGAACAAGAAGATCGCGCGTTCGCCACGGCCGCACGCGAGTGCCGGCGGCGTGCTGCGCGGCGTCGGTGTCGCCGTGCCCGCGGTCGAAGGCTGGTATCTCTGCGGACGGGACGACTCGGTGACGGAGTCCGCGTGGGTGGCGGGGCAGGAGAGCGGGTACCGGCCGTATTCGCGGGCCGAACTCAAGCTGCGCGTTTACGGCACCGACCGGCCGAGTCTGCCGCTCCAAATCGAATGCGCCCTGCGGGAAATCGAACGGCACCGGCGCGACACCCGGCGCCTGGAATACGATTTTCCGGGGTTTGCCGCGCTGGCGGACGATGTCCGCGCCGCCGGGCGCAACCAATCGGAGGGACGACTTGCGCCGTGAAAATCCATCCGCACAGTTCCATCTGGAAGAATTCGATCGCAGAAACCGGAAACCGGAACCGAATACCGGATTCCCACGACTGGAACTTGAGCCGTCCAGTGCCGGATTCCAATGAACACCGCTTTCCGGTATCCGGTATCCGACATCCGCTATCCCGATGCGGCGCCGAAATGCTTTGAACGTTCGTCGCGTTTACTTGCATAAAATCTCTTCGCGTTCCGCCATGCCCCTGTTCCGCCGGCGTTCCCACCTGCCGCTTTACCTCGAGATTGTCGCCACGCTGATCGCGCGCGTGCTGTATCGCGTGCGGACTCGTGGCGCGGAGAACATTCCCGCGACCGGCGGCGTGCTGCTGATCGCTAACCACATCTCGTATGTGGACGTCGTGGTGCTCCAGCTGGCCTGTCCGCGGCCGATCCGCTTCGTCGGCTACAAGGGACTGCGTCACAATTGGTTTTTCAACTGGTGCTTCGAGGTCAGCGGATGCATCAGCGTGTCGGACCGGCAGCCGCTCGATGGGATGCGCGCCGCCATGCGCGCGCTCAACCAGGGCGAACTGGTGCTCGTCTTTCCCGAGGGGCACATCTCGCGCACGGGCCAGCTGATGGAGGTGAAGAAAGGATTCGAGGTCATGGCCCGCCAGACGAACGTGCCGGTGATTGCCGCGGCGACGGACGGATTGTGGGGCTCGATTTTTTCGTTCGCGGGCAACAAGTACCTCTGGAAATCGCCGCGGTTGATGCCGACGCCGGTCTTCATCGCGTTTGGCGAGGCGACACCGGCCGCCGGGGTGAGCACGGCGTGGGCACGGCGACAGCTGCTGGACCTGGGCGAAATAGCGTTCAACGAACGGCCGATGCTCGGGCGCCATATCGGCCGTGAGTGCGTCCGCACGCTGACGAAGCATCCCGGGCGGCTGCTGTTGGTCGACCGGGCGGTGGGCCGCCGGGCGATCAAGTGCGCGCAACTGTATGCGGTCGCCGCCGTGCTCTCGCGTCGCATTCGTGCGACCATCCCGGAGCGGCGGGTGGGGATCGTGCTGCCGCCGGGGGCGGGGGCATTCATCGCGAACCTCGCAATCACGTGCGCGGGAAAAATTCCCGTCAACCTGAACTTCACCGGTGGTCGCGCCGCGCTGGAGACGACGTTCCACATCGCTGGAATCAATACGATCATCTCGGCGGAACCGGTGCGGGCGAAGCTGCCGAATTTCCCGTGGCTTGAACGGACGCTCGACCTGAAGGCGGAGATCGAGGCGTGCGGAGGCAAACGCGCCATCCTGCCGTGGCTGCTCGCGGCCTGGCTGCTGCCGAACCAGTGGTGCGCGGCTCTGCTGCGGCTGCCGAAGCGCGGCGATCGGGAGGAGGCCGGGGTGCTTTTCACCAGCGGCAGTTCGGGCGAGCCCAAGGGCGTCGCGTTGACGCACCGCAACATCCTCGCGAACTGCGCGCAGATTTCATCGCTCTCGATTCTGCCGGAATCGGCCTCGCTGGTGGGCAGCCTGCCGGTGTTTCACAGCTTCGGGTTCACCGTCACGCTCTGGTATCCGATGCTGCGCGGCTGTCGCGTGGTCACGGTGCCGAGCCCGCTCGAAACGAGGAAAATCATCGAAGCCATTCGTGACGAGAAGGCGACGGTATTGCTGGGCGCGCCGACTTTCATCCGGCCGTTTCTGAAGAAGGCCGAGCCCTCGGAACTCCGCTCCCTTGACCTCGTCGTGACCGGCGCGGAAAAGCTGCCGGACGATCTGTATCGCGGATTCCTCGAGACATTTCACATCGAGATCCTCCAGGGTTACGGGCTGACCGAGACCACGCCGGCCACCAACATCAACCAGCCCCATCCGCCCGTCGTGCTCTCGACCAATGTGCCCCAGGTGGGCAAGCGCACCGGCAGCGTGGGTCGCATGATGCCGGGCATGACCGCGCGTATCATGGATCCGGACACCGGCAAGCATCTGCCGCTGACGGAAAGCGGCGTCGTGCTTTTTCGGGGCGCGAACGTCTTCGAGGGTTACCTCGATGATCCGGAAAAGACGCGGGCCGCATTCAAGGATGGCTGGTTCATCACCGGCGACCTCGGGCGATTTGATCAGGACGGCTTCCTGTTCATCGAAGGCCGGCTGTCGCGGTTTTCGAAAATCGGCGGCGAGATGGTGCCGCATGGCACGATTGAACAAAAAATCCTGGAGGCGTTCGGCTGGGAGCAGTTGGAGAGTCAGGTCATATTCGTGACCGGCATTCCGGACCCGGCGAAGGGCGAGGCGCTCGTCCTGCTGACCACGAACGAAATCACGCCCGAACAGCTGCGGTCGCGGCTGGCCGAACTGGGTGTGGCCAATCTTTGGGTGCCGAAGATCGTGAAGCGCGTGGACAAGATCCCGATGCTCGGCACGGGGAAGACCGATCTGAAGCGCTGCCGCGAACTGGCGTTGCTAAGGGACTAAGGGACCTGACCTCTGACACACCGCATGCGCATCGACTGTCATGTTCACGTGGTCGGCAATGGTACGGGCGGGACGGGATGCTGGTATCGGCCCCGTGGGATCACGCGTTACGGCGTGCCGCTTCTGCTGCGGAGTGTCGGGCTGACCGCGGCCGCACTGGAGGGTGACCTGGATCGGCTGTATGCGGAGCAACTGCTGCGCTTCGTCCGCGAATCATCCCTCGACGCGGCGGTCATCCTCGCCCAGGACGAACCGTATCGGGAGAACGGCGACGTGATCGCGGACACGGGTTCGTTCTATGTGCCGAACGACTTCGTCCTCGGCCTGGCGCGCGCCCATCCGGAATTTCTTCCGGCCGTCTCGATTCACCCCGCGCGCCGCGATGCGCTGGCCGAACTCGAGCGCTGCCTCGCGGCCGGCGCCGTCATGCTGAAATGCCTGCCGAACTGCCAGAACATCGACTGGAACAACCCCGCTTACAGCCGGTTCCTCGAGCGGATGGCGGAGAGCGGACTCATCCTCCTTGCGCACACCGGCAGCGAGCGCACGCTGCCCGTGATCGCGCCTGAACTGGCGACGCCGCGGGTGCTGACCCGCGCGCTCGAGATCGGCGTCACGTGCATCGCCGCGCACAGCGGCACCGGGCTGATGCTGCTGGATCCGGACTACTTCGACGTATTCGTCGAGATGGCACAGCGTTTTCCGCGGCTGTACGGCGACAACAGCGCGCTGGCCTCCTGCAATTTTCGTCTGCGCCCGGGCGCGCTGCGGCGGATGCTGGAACCGGATTTGCAGTCCCGGATCCTGCACGGCAGCGACGTGCCCGTGACGGTGACCGGGGCTCTGGCGTGGGCGTTCGGTCTGATCAGCTGGCGGGAGTGGCGGGCGTCCGCCGCGATTCCGAATCCGATCGAACGCGACGCGCAATTGAAGCGCGCACTCGGTTTCGAGGAGGCGACATTCACGCGGCTCGCGACGCTGCTGCGGCGACGACCGGCTTCGTAGCAGCCGAGGTAACGAGGCTGGGATTTTCGGTTTACGGGCCATCAGCCTCCTTACGTCGGCTGCTACGCTCGACCGCTCGTCCGACGGAATCTGCGGCTGCCCCGCGACAAGCTCGGGGCCCTGAGACCTGTCGAACGGGGAAGCCGCAGCCACTTTTATGATCCCAACGTCAGCGGCCAGAATTTCGGCACCAGCCAGATTGCAAGGGCGAAGACCACGATTACGAGCGGCCCGCCCACCCGGATGAAATCGATGAACTTGTACCGACCCGGCCCGTACACCATCAGGCAGGCGGGTTCCAGTGGAGTGAGGTACGAGCAGCTCGCCGCCACGGCGATCGCGACGGCGAACGCGCGCGGATTGAGGTCCAGCCGCACCGCGGTCTGCACCGCAATCGGCAGGATCACCGCGGCGGCCGCCTGGTTCGACATCGGCTGCGTGAGCAACACGGTGAGCAGAAAAAAACCGCCGAGCAGCCAGGTGGGATCGAGGGCCGAGGTCGCATCTGCCACCCGCTCCGCCAGGTATTTCGCCGTGCCGGTATCGTCCATGGCCGAACCGAGCGCGAGCATGCAGGCAATCAGGATGACGACCCGCCATTCAATTTCACGGTAGGCTTCCGCGGGCGTGATGCACCGCGTGACGAATGTGAGGAAGGCGCCCAGCAACATCGCGACGGCCAGCGGGAGCACGTTGATTGTCGCGAGAATCAGCGCGGCCGCGAAGATTGCCATCGCGCGCCACGCCCGGGGGCGTTTCGGGGCGGTTTCGTTGACCGCGTTCAATACGCTCAGCGCGCCGTCTTCTGCGATGCGCGCGATGGACTCGGTTCGCCCCTGCACCAGCAGCACGTCGCCGACGCGCAGGATGGCGTGACTCAGCTTGTCGAGCAGGTTCCGGCCGTGGCGGTTCAGCCCGAGCACCTGAAGCCCATAGCGCTCGCGAAAACCAATCCCGCGCAACGTCCGGCCCACGAGCGGTGATCCGGGCACCACGAGCGCCTCGACCAGCGACGCGTCCTCGCTCTTCAAATCCGGGTCGGAGAGGGTGACATCCGGCCGGATTTCGATGCCGGCGGTCTCCTTGATCTTCAGCAGTTCCTTGCGCGGGCATTCGACGAGAAGCACGTCACCGGCGCGGAGCACCATGTCGCGTCGCGGCCACAGATACTTGTCCGGATCGCGCAGCACGCGAATGACGGTCAGGTCGAGATCGCGGCCGAGGTTCGCCTGGGCGAGGGTTTTGCCGACGAGCGGCGAATCGCCCAGGATCAGAATCTCGCTGATGTAGGAGCGGACGCCGAATTCCTCCAGCAGACCGGACGGCGGCGCCCGGTTCGGGATCAGTCGCCGGCCGATGAAAAACATGTACGTGATTCCAGTCAGCGCGATGGGGATGCCGACGGGCGCGAGTTCGAACATGCCGAGCGGAGCGAGCTCGAGATTCGTCATCAGCCCGCTGACGACGAGATTGGTCGAAGTGCTGATGAGCGTGACCGAACTGGTGAGAATCGAAGCGAATGCGACCGGCATCAGCAGCGAGGAAGGCGAAACCTTCGATTTCGCGGCGACCCCGAGCACCACCGGAAGAAAAAACGCCGCGGCCGCGGTGTTGCTGATGAACGCGCTCAAGGTCGCGACCGCGAGCATGATGACGAGGAGCAGCGTGTTCATCCCCGTGCCGGCGTGCCGCAGGATCGCGCGCCCGACCAGATCGACTACACCGGTTTTGATCAACGCTGCGGTCATGATCAGCAGCGCCAGGATCATCATGACCGTGTCGCTGCCGAATCCCGCAAAGGCATCCTTCGGCGTCAGCAGCCCGCTGAGAATCAGCGCGAGCACGAGCCCGAGGGCGACGACGTCACTCGACACCCAGTCGAAGGAGAAGAAGACGAGCGCGACGAGAACCAGGGTAAGCAGCAGACCAATCTCGAAAGTCACGCTCCTATCGTGCGTTCAGCGGCCGCGGGGTTCCCGCGGTTTGGTGTGGCATGGGACGCTGGCCGCATGCCGTTGGACCACCGCACGACGGTGGCCAGCTGCGGCGATGTGGTCGCACGGTGCTTGAGCCCGTGCTTTGGTCCTTCCGAGCCTCGGTCTTGAACCGAATATCGTCTCCGAACCGGTGCAGCCGGAAAGCGCCGCACTAACAATGGCGTTGGCCTACTTGTCACGGCCTGCCGCCCAGAGAACTCCGCGCGCCACGACGTCGACGAACACCGGATCGTGCCAGGTTGCGTTGCCGTGGCCGAAAGTGGTCCCGAACACGCGGGCGCCGTGATAATTGTTCACCCAGATCACGGGATAATCATTGCCGTCCTTTTCGCTCTTTGAAACCGCGAGCGCCTTGGCGGCGGGCCAGAGCTTCTCGATCACATACAGCTCGTCGCGCGGCGTCGTCCATTGCTCCGGAAATTGCTTCATCGTCGGGTGATCACGGACTACCCGCCGGACGACGTACTCACTCTGATGATCGTGCCGGCGACTCGTCACGCCGAGGAATTCCCGCCAGTCGTCGATCGTCGCCGCGCGATAGGTGTGCATCGCGCAATGGATCACCACCGCCGGTTTGCCGGCCTTGTGCGCGGTGGTGATTTTCCGGATGTAGTCGGCGTCCGCGGTGTTCGCGAAACACTCGTTGTGCACCACCACGTCGTAGGGTTTCGCCCAATCCGGGTTGTGGTAGAGCGGGATCATCGCGGTCGTGCCTGAGCCGCCTTCGTTCACCACCGTCCACTCCACGAGCGCGAGTTTCGCGACCGCGTCTTTGAGCAATTTGGCCTGGGTGGGATAATCGTGACAGCAGCCGCCCGTGATCAGGAGGGCGCGAACCGGTTTTGCCACCGGTGCGGCCAAGGCCGGGCTGATTCCTAGCAGCAGAAAAAGGAAGAGGCGTGATTTCATCGGGCAGGGGAGCATGGGGGACGGGGAGTCTTGCGGAGGAAGCGCCGGCGGCGACCAAAAACTTCCCGGTAGCGCGGCTAAGGGCGCATCTCACTTTTCTGCACCGTGCGCAAAGTGGCACGGGCGTCCCGCCCGTGGACGGCGCTCCGCGCCGCAAACATGGGCGAGACGCCCATGCCACAACACGGGCAAGATGCTCGTGCCACGACGGGCGCACACGCGCTGTGCAAAAAACTGAGATGCGACCCGTGGCTAATTGATATCACGTCCCGAACACCATACCCATCCTGAGGCCGCGCGGTGGGCGGCCGTCGCGTTTACGACGGTGCCGGGCTGCGTCACGGGGCGGAGAGGCGTATTGGCGCAGGCCACCGTAGGCGTAGACCCGACCCAAAATCCCGTTGCCGCCGCGGAACCATGTTTTCGCAGGGGGGACAGTGACCTTGTTCAACCATGGATTCCTCCGACGACATTGCTGCCCGAATCCTCGCTTCCATCGCCGCGCTGCCGCTGCACGAGCAGGCAGACGCGATTCACGCGCTCATCGGCAGTGCCCTCAAGCAGATGCCCTTGGAAACGATCCTGGAAATGCGTGCGGAAATTACGGGGCAATTTGACGAAGATAGCTCGATTGTCCGCTCAACCCTCGACCTCATCGACGGCCAGCTGGCGTTGCGCGAAATCGCCGGGCCGGCAATCTGGCGCTGAGCCGCGGCTGGGAATTCATCGATTGCCGCTTTTTTCCGGCAACGGTTTGACCTGATTGGCGTCTGGCTTCCGTTGCGTTGGCCCGTCACCGAACTCCGATAACGCCGTCCATCGCGTACCTCCATGCCAGCAAATCCAGCCATCGACGCGAAGCTCGAGCTTGCCTCCGCCAGCGATGCGTCGACGATCTGTACGCTGCGGATGGCGGCAGCGAAGGGCCTCACTGATCAGTTCGGCATCGGGACGTGGTCATTCGTGGCGGAATCGGAAGCTGGCGTTCGCACCGACATGATTGCGGCGAACGTATTCGTAGTTCGGAGTCACGGTGAACTGGTCGCGACGCTGAAACTCGGCACGCGGAAACCGTGGCTGGGCGAGATTGGATTTTTCACGCCGTGCGCGCGTCCGATTTATCTCACGGCGATGGCGGTGGCGGCGAGGGAGCAGCGGAGCGGAATCGGCCGCCGCTGCCTCGAACAGGCGCGCGCGGAAGCGGCGCGGCTGAATGCGGACATTATCCGGCTCGACACGTACGACGGGCCCGCCGGCGCGGCCGACTTTTATCGGAAGTGCGGATTTCGCGAAGTCCGCCGCGCCGAGTACAACGGTACGCCGCTGGTGTGGTTCGAGGCCGCCGTGACGGTGGTCGCGAGCGGCCAGCCGGGCGTCCCCGTGGCCACCACGTCGCGTTGAGTTGTCAATTCAGTCGAAGGTGGAGCCGCTTGACCTCAAGCGGCTGATCTGACGGTACCCGTAGCAAAGCGCGTTGGGGTCAACGCGCTCCACCTTTGAGTGCGTTCGATCTCACACGGGAAAACACACGCGGTGTCCATTGTTACGGCTGCGTCGATCGAGGCCAGAGAGGACCGGAAAACCTCAGCCTTGGTGCTGTGCGGCTGCTACGAAAACGATCGTGCTCGTTGAGCGGTGTGTGAGCTGAGGTGACCATGCCATTATCGCGCGCAGCGCGAAACAAGGATTCCGCCGAAACGACGCGTGAATCGCGGAAAACGCGTCGGGTTTCCTTGCCCACGCTTCCAGCGCGGCATGGCGATCGTGCGACCGGCAGGAGAGGTTTTGATCGAGATCGAAGCCGCCGCTGCGACGGCGAATGGCGGAGGCGGCCAGGAGGTGGCATTCGGCCGCGCCGCACTGATGGCCATGATGGGCGAGCAGCCGATGCTCGAAAGCGTGAAGATTGTCGAGGGCGACCCCCCGGTCTCCGCGCCTCGAACGGACCCGTAGCCGCTAATTCCTCTCGCGGTGATGACCGCAACCGGGAGCAATGCCCCAAACACTTTGACCGCGGATTACGCGGATAGGGTGAAAATGGCGCCGCCATTTTCGTTTAGCAGCATGTCGGTAGCGATCGACATCGCACATTTTTGCCGGAATCGGCCGACAGGCTGCTACAGACTGAACGTCGAGCTCACGACGAACTGCCGCGCTCCGGGCGTGCGGCGGGAGAAGATCACTTTCTGGCCCGTGCCATCGTCCTCGGCCGTCCACGGCAGCATCGTCCGATCGTCGAGGACATTCTGCACCCGGAGCTGCGCGACCCAGCGGACCTTCCGGTTCACGGCGGAAAACGAGCGGCTGTATTCGAGCCATGCGTCGACATTCGACGAAGGGATCGAGTAATACGGCCGGGTGAGATCGAGCATCGCTCCGCGCCGCGCAAAGCCGATGACGGGCGCGTTGCGCCACCGATACGCCGAGCCCACGGCAAAATTCTTCAGCCACGTGCCGCGATCGAACTGGTAGCGGCCGACGACGTTGGTCTGCCACTCGAACACGCGCGTTTGCCGAATCCCAATCAACTGCGCGTCATCGCTCGCCTGCGCCTGGATTCGCGCCACGAGTTCACCGACGGTCCGGCCGTCGTTGCTCACGACGGGGGCCGACGCGCGCGCCAGCCATTCCGGGTAATTCGCGGCCAGATACTTGAAGGTGTAGCGGCCCTGCTCCTCGAGCACGTTGATGTTGCGGCTGGCATTCACCATCAGCCGGAAGTTGCGCGTGGGATTCGCCACCACCTGGAATTCCCAGCCGTTGGTCTTCTGCGACCGCACGTCGCCCCAGCTCGGATCGATCCGCCGGCGCGAATCGATCGCGTCCCAAATCGCATTGATCCAGTTCGTCTTGTTCCCGCGGATCGTCGTGTCGTTGATGTTCTGCTGCTGGGTTTCGAAGTAGCCGATGGAGCCGGTCACGCGCTCGTTGAGCAGCGAGAACTTCAGCCCGGTGTCGTAGCCCTGGCCGCGGCGCGCCGGCAGCAGCTCTTTTGCCAGCGTGCGCGTGGACTGGTTCACCGCCTGGTAGTTCGTCGAGCGATTGAAGAACAGGCTGACGTTCCGGTGCACGTTGAAGACGACGCCGATCAGATACGGCCGGCCGACGCCATGCAGCGCGGGCAGCGGCTTGCCGCCCCACGGGCCGCTGGAGAAAACGCCGCGCGCGTCCTCCACGTATTCGGTTTGTGACAACACCGATTCGTCGCGGCGCAGCCCGCCGGTCAACGCCACGAGATCGTCGAGCAGCTTCGCCTGGCCGGCGAGCACGAGCGACTCGGTCCGCGCGAAATTGTTGCGCGGCGCGACCGTCGGCAGCCAGGCGGAGCGGATGCCGTTCTCATTGATCGGCGCCCAATCGGACACGAAGTAGTCGGTTGCGTCCGGCGTGAAATACCAGCGGCGTCGGATCGCATTGCGCGAGTCGCCGAGATCCGCGACCGAGCCGGGCAGCGGCGTCTCGTTCACCGAGAGCAGCGTTTGGAGCCAGCTGTGCGTCGCCTCGTTGCTGTAGAGTCCGGCGACGGTGAACTTGCCGAGGCTGCGGCCGAAGAGTTTCACCTGCCGGAAATCCTTCTCGTAACTGAGCGTCGCGCGCAGCTGGTTCGTATCGCTGCCGCTCTTCTCCCATTTTGGCGCCTGCTCGTTGTAGGGCACGCCGACGTTCGGATTGGGCCGGCCGTTCGGGAGCTGAGCGTTGGGATCGATCTGGATCGAGAAGCCGAAGCCATTGCCGTCGAAGTTCTCGCGGTAGCCATGGTCGTGCTTGCCTCCAACTTCCAGATACAGCCCGTCCGCGAGCTTGTGCTGGTAGATCAGCGTGTAGTTCTCGTTGTCGAAATCGACGTGATCGGCGTCGCCCGCCCAGTAGCGATCGAGCGGCAACACGCGATTCGGGGTGCCCGCGCCGAAGCTGTGCGACTTCGTGGCGGTCGTCCGCGAGGTGCGGTCTAGCGGCCGCGCGCCATAGCCCATTCGTCCCCAGTTCATCGCGCCGATGCCGGGAATGTAGAGGGGATAGCCGGCCGAGCTGAGAAACTCGACGCCGTTGGTGCCGGTGGTGCGCTGCGCTGTCGGGATGACCGGCCGGCCGGCGTTGATCCAGGTGTTGACCCAGTCGAACGGCGCGAACGTGCGCGGCAGTTTTTTCCGCATGTGGTTCGATTCGATCTCGGTGTAAAGCGTGCCGTTTTTCAGCGGCTGCCAGGTGAGCGCGGCGTAGACCGAGTCACGGCGATTCTTCGACGGCTTGATGTTGTTGCCGCGATCGTCGTGCAGCAAATCGAGCCGCAGCGCGAGGCGGTTGCGGACGAGGGGGAGGTTGGCGTCGACCGAGCCGCGGTAGCCGTCGAACGAGTCGGCGCGAAAGTCGAAACGGTAGAAGTTCTGGTTGAGCGCCGCCTTGTTGGTCGTGACATCGAGCGCGCCGCCGGGGTTGCCGATGCCGAAGAGAATCGAATTCGGCCCGCGCGTGAACGTGAGCCGCGACGAGTTGTAGGCGTCGGCCGGCGTGAACGAGGTGAAGAAGTTCGCCGACAGCGAGTCCGACCGGTAGCCGCGCACGACGAAGGGCGTGCCGGTGCGGTTGCCGTTGCCGTTGGTGTCGTTCTCGTTCGTGGCGTAGCTCGACGTGCTCGGCATGAAGTTGACGACGTCGTCGTAGTTGAGCGCACCGATGTCGTTCATGAACTCGCTCGTCACAATCGTCATCGCCGAGGCGACGTCCTTGGCCTGTGCCCGCAACCGTGTGCCAGAGAGCGTCTCGGTCGCAGTGTAGCCGGTGTCGTCGCTCGCGTTGATTACGAAGGGCGACAACTCGACCGCTGGTTCGGTGGCGGGCGCGGGACTCGGCGCGGCGGGAGTGCGGGTTTGCGCGAGGCATGACGCCGCGCCGAAGCACAAGGCAATCAGAGTACGAAGGCGGAGCAGGATGGAGGTCACGGTGGCGTTATCACGCCGGCAGACGGGCGCGTGACGCAAATGGAAAAGATCGGTTTCCGCTGGGAGCGCGGGCCTCTCGCCCGCAACAGGACATGGCGGGCGAGACCCAGCCTTCGCCAGAGGCTTCGGCGGGCAGGCTGCCCGCGCTCCCAGGGGACTTCGGACCGGGGCACTTGCGTCTGGGTCCGCTCCACCCGGCTCTACACCCTAGGTTTTCGCAGCAGCGAAAACCTCCGCGAGCTTCGCCACGTCGCGGCCGCCGCCCATCGCGAAATCGGGTTTGCCGCCACCCTTGCCGCCGAGTTTCTGGCTGAGCTCGTTGACCAGCTTGCCGGCCTGATGCCCGGCCTTCACGGCGGCCGGCGAGCAAAATGCGACCAGCGAGGCCCGGTCGCCGAACACCGCGCCCAGTTGGACGACGCCTTCGCCGATTTTCGCCAGGATTTGCGCCCCGAGCGAACGCAGCGACTCGGGCGCATCGACGCTCACGACCGCGGTGACAAACTTCAGCCCATCCCGCGCCACAGCTTTGGCCGCGAGCTCGTCGGCGAGTCCGGCGGAAGCCTTTTGCTCGTAGCTCTTCAGCTTCTTCTCGAGCTCCTTCTGGTGCGCGAGCACGGTCTCGATCTTCTGCACGACATCGAGCGGGCCGGCGTTGAGCTTCGCGTTGACGGCGGCGAACGCGGCTTCGCGTTGGGACATGAATTCATACGCGGCCTGGCCCGCCACCGCCTCGATCCGGCGCGTGCCGGCGGCAATCGCCATTTCCGCCACGATCCTGATCAATCCGATCTCGCCCGTGGTCGTCACGTGCGTGCCGCCGCAGAGTTCGCGGCTGTAACCGCCGATATCCACCACGCGGACAATCTTGCCGTATTTGTCGCCGAAGAAGGCGAGGGTGCCCTCGGGTTTCTTGTCGAATTCGGTTTCGTAGGTCTCGACGTGTGCGTTGTCGATCACGCGCTCGTTCACGAGCCGCTCAACCTCGTGCAGCTGCTCTGGCGTCATCGCCTCGAAGTGTGAGAAGTCGAACCGCATCCGCTCGGGGGTTTTCGACGTGCCGGCCTGACGGACATGCGTGCCGAGGGTTTTCCGCAGCGCCCAATGGATCAGGTGCGCGGCGGAGTGGTGGCGCGAGATGGCGCGGCGACGGGAGATGTCGATGGTCAGCGAAGCGGGCGAGTGACGAGTGATGAGTGACGAGTGACGGGCGTCGTCCGGCGAGAGCTTGTGGAGATGCCGGCCGGCCTTGTCCTTGACCGTGTCGGTGATTTGCACCGTGTGACCGGCCACGACCGCCGTGCCCGTGTCCCCGGCCTGTCCGCCCATCTCGGCGTAGAAGGGAGTGCGATCGAAAACGAGAAACACGTCGTCGCCACTGTGGATCACATCGGTGACGATCGCCTCCACCGGCTTCTCCGTGTCGACGATGTAACCAGTAAACAGCGACGCCTCGTAGCTCGCGGCCGCATCGCCTTCGGTGGCGGCGACGATGACTTCTTTTTTGTGCGCGGCGCGGGCACGATCGCGCTGCTGGTCCATCAACTTCTTGAATCTCACCTCGTCGACCGTGTAGCCGTGGGAAGTCGCGATAAGCTTCGTTAGATCGAGGAGCATTCCGCGTTCGTCGTGAAGTTTGAACGCGAAATCACCATCAATGACTTTACTTGGAAAGCGAGGATTGGTTGGAACTGTGAGGCTCGGGTTGTTGCCGAGACCGATATAATCGAGAAGCATCTTCACTCCGGCGCTCACTCTGGCGCGGTAGGATTTTTCTTCTTCTTCCAAGACTCTCTCGACGACGTGGCGGCTCTGAATCAGTTCTGGAAAGACGTGCCCAAGGGATTCAATAACCGGACCGACAAGCTGTTTTAAGAAACCTTCCGGGAGTTTTAGATACTGCACACCGTAATAGGTAGCCCGCCCGCAGATTTTCTTAATGACGTAGTTGCGCTCGTCGTTTCCGGGCAGGATGCCATCAGCAATCGCGCAAGAAACACAGCGGGCATGATCGGCAAGCACGCGGAATGCCACGTCGATGTTTTCCTGCTCGCTAAGGCCTTCTCGGCTCTGCGGGACGGTTCGCTTATAAATCTTCCCTGATAATTCGGAAATCTTTCGGAAAAGTGGCGCGAACACGTCTGCATTGTAGTTCGACGGATCCTTCTCCTTCGAGAAATCCTTGAACCCATTCGTCGTCGCGTGAATCCCGGCCACGCGTTCGAACCCCATGCCGGTGTCGACGTGCTTCGCGGCGAGCGGCGAGAACGTGCCGTCGGCGTTCGCGTTGAACTGGATGAAAACGTGATTCCAAATTTCGATGCAGCGTGGTGAGCCCGCGTTCACGAGCTTCCGACCGGCGGCTTCGTCGTCGGCCGGCAGCAGGTTGAAATGGATCTCCGAACAGGGACCGCACGGGCCCGTGTCGCCCATCATCCAGAAATTATCCTTCTTGTTGCCGTGCACGATGTGGACGGCCGGATCGAGCCCTTCCTGCTGGAAAATCGCCGCCCAGATATCGTAAGCCTCCTGATCGAACTCCGACGGGTCGCCCTTTTTCTTGTCCGGCGAGTAGACCGTGGCGAAGAGCCTCTTGGCTGGAATGCCCCAGACCTTCGTGATCAGCTCCCAGCCCCACTGGATCGATTCGCGCTTGAAGTAGTCGCCGAAGGACCAGTTCCCCAGCATCTCGAACATCGTGTGGTGGTAGGTATCGAATCCCACGTCCTCGAGGTCGTTGTGCTTGCCGCCGGCGCGAATGCATTTCTGCGTGTCGGCCGCGCGCGTGTCCTTGCCCGGGCGGACGCCGGCCCATTTCGAAACATCGGGCGCGCGATCACCGAGAAAGATCGGGACGAACTGGTTCATGCCCGCGTTCGTGAACAGCAGTCCGGGCGAGTCCGGCATCAGCGACGACGAGGGCACGATCGTGTGGCCGTGGCGGGCGAAGAAATCGAGGAAGCTCTGGCGAATCTCGGCGGAGGTCATGGAAAGGGACAAGGGACTAAAAGACCAAGGGACCAAGGGACCAAGGGACTGATGCTCAGCCGAGTTCGCGGATCACCGCGTCGGCCATCGCTTTGGTGCCGACGGCTTTTCCGCCGAACGCGATGTCGCTGGTGCGGGTGCCACCGGTCACGGCCTTCTTCACCGCCGCCTCGATCCGCACCGCCGTTTTCTCCAGCCCGAAGCTGAACCGCAGCATCAGCGCGACCGACAGAATCTGCGCGCAGGGATTCGCCACGCCTTTGCCGGCGATGTCCGGCGCAGTACCGCCGGCCGGCTCGTAGAGCCCGAACGGCAACCCCAGCGAGTTCTGGCCCGCGCCCAGTGACGCCGACGAGAGCATGCCGAGCGAGCCGCAGATCACCGCCATCTCATCCGAGAGAATGTCGCCAAACATGTTTTCGGTGACGAACACGTCAAACTGGTTCGGGTTGCGCGCGAGCTGCATCGCCGCGTTGTCGACATACATGTGGCTGAGTTCGATGTCCGCCGCGTGTTTCGCGACAAATTCGGTCACGGTCTTCCGCCAGAGCACGGAGGTCTCGAGCACGTTGGCCTTGTCGATCGAGCACAGCCGCTTCTTCCGTGCGCGCGCCGCGGTGATTGCGGTGGCGGTAATCCGCTCGATTTCACTCTTGCGGTAAACCATCGTGTCGACCGCCTGCACGTCGCCGTCGGGCAGCGTCGTGGTTTGCTTCGGCTGGCCAAAGTACAACCCGCCCGTCAGCTCGCGGATGCAGACGATGTCGATGCCTTCGGGGATCCGATCGGTCTTCAGCGGCGATGCGTCCGTGAGCTCTCGATACAGCAGGCCCGGCCGGATGTTCGCGAAGAGGGTGAAGTGCTTCCGCAGCGGCAGCAGCGCGGCCCGCTCGGGCTGCTCCTTGGGCGGCAGGTTTTCCCACTTTGGGCCGCCGACCGAGCCGAAAAGGATGGCATCCGACTGCTCGCAGAGCTTCAGCGTCGAATCGGGCAGTGCTTTGCCATGATTGTCGATTCCCGCGCCGCCGACGTCCGCCTTAGTGTAGGACAATGTCAGGTTCTCCTGGCGGGCAACGTGCTCGAGCACGCGCAGCGCCTCGGTCATCACCTCGGGCCCGATGTAGTCTCCCGCGAGAACGGCGAACTTCAATGTCGACATGGAAAACCGGCAGAGTGGCAAGCCGGCGGGCCGAGTGGCAAGCCAGCGTTGCGCGAGTGCACCGGTCATTCGGGGTACTCAAGCGCGGGCGGGGCGGAAAGGGCGCATATCGGGGTTGCCGGTGCCTGGGTTCTGACGTGGCGCGGGCGGGACGCCCCTACCACGTCGACCGACAACTCGGAGATCCGCGCCTCCGGAGCGATCGACAAAATGAAGCTTGAGCCGCACGACCGTCGGGACAAGGAACACGCCAACAACGGCCGGGTTTGGCTGTTGGGATTCGGCGCCTTTCGGGTGCAGTGTTTGATCGAGGCGCGAAAGAACCCGGTCGACTTCCAGCCACCTCATTCAGGAGCAATAACGAACAACGATGAATACGATGCGTCGGGATTTTCTTAAGCTAACATTGGGCCTGGCGGCCACCTGTGCCGCCGGCTCGCTGGCGCGGGGTGCCGATGCCGAAAAGAAGGCGCGAAAAGGAGGCAAGAGGAAGAAGGCTGCGGGCGGCAGGAAAATTCCGATCGGCTGCCAGCTTTACGCGGTGCGGAGCGAGTTCACCAAGGACGTTCCCGGCACGCTACGAACGCTGGGCCAGATGGGCTACGAGGGCGTCGAGTTCTGGGGCTACCGCGGCACGCCGAATGTTTACAAGGATGCCGCCGGGAAAGACTGGAGCGCGGCCGAACTGAAAAAGCTGCTCGATGGGAACAAGCTCGAGTGCTGCGGGATTCACCTGTCGGTGGCCGCGCTACAGGACGCGAACCTCCAGACCTCAATCGATAACAACAAGGTTCTCGGCAACAAGTATCTCAACATCGCGTCGGCGCAGAAGGAGATGGAGTCGGCTGAATCGATCAAGAAATTCGCCGAGTTCCTCAACCGGGCATCCGACAAGGCGGCCGCGCAGCAGATGCTGGTCGGTTATCACTGCCACGGCGGCGACTTCAACAAGGTGGGCGGCCGGATGGCGTACGAAATGTTGTTCGAGCAACTCAAGCCCGAGGTCAACATGCAGGTCGACATCGGCCACGCGCTCAAAGCCGGGGTCGATCCGATCGTTTACTTCAAGAAATTCGCGGGACGCGCGAAGACGGTCCACCTGCGCGAAGCCGAGGACAAGATGTTCGACAGTCCCGGATACCAGGAGCTGTTCAATGTCATGGAAACGGTCGCCGGAACCGAGTGGTACATTGTCGAGGAAGAGAAGGGCAACAACTTCGACTTCTCGCGCCAGGGAATCGAGAAGCTGCGCAAACTCGGGAAGTAGCCGAAGCAGGCTTTTGTAGCAGCCGAGGTGACGAGGCTGGATATTCGTTTCACCATCCGGTGAGTGGAGCCGCGGCGCCCCCGCCGCGGAGATGAGCACAACATACTGCAGTACGCCGCGGCGAGGGCGCCGCGGCTCCAGTGAATGTTCGTTGTGTGCAGCCCCGTGGCGCTGGACCCAAGGCTCATCACGCGCCCGGATCATGCCCCCGCGGAAAACGCCGCTTCCGCCTTTTCCATTGCACGCACCAGCAAACCCCTTGGATTGGCGCCGTGAACCTGCATGTCCTGCCTGCCGGTCCGATTCAGACCAACGCGTACCTGCTCACGGCGCGCGAACTTGGCGAAGCCATTCTCATCGATGCGCCGGGCGGTATCTGGGCGGTGATTGAGCCGATCCTGGAGCGGGAAAAATGCCGGCTCGCTCAGCTCTGGCTCACGCACGGCCATTGGGATCACACGCAGGGCGGCGCGGAAGTCGTCCGGCAGTCACAGGCCCGAGTGTGCGCGCATCCGGACGATCGTGTGATGATCGAGACGCCCGAAATCATGGAGCGGTTCATGGGCGAGCAGCTGAACCTTCAGCCGATTCACGTCGACCGCTGGGTGAAGCAGGGCGAACAGCTCGTTGCGCTGGGCACGACCGCGGAAGTCCGGCACGTGCCCGGACATTGTCCCGGCAACGTGCTTTTCTATTTCGCCGCCGCCGGCGCGGCATTCGTGGGCGACGCTCTTTTCAACGGCGGCATCGGCCGCACGGATTTGCCCGGCGGCGATTTTGCCCAACTCGAACGGGCGATTCGGGAGCAAATCTACACGCTGCCCGATGGCACCGTTGTGTTTCCCGGACACGGGCCGAAGACGACCGTCGCCGACGAAAAGGCGCACAACCCGTATGTCAGCGCCTAGCGCATTTTTCAGAGTCGTTTTGCTATTTCGTGCCTTGCTGTCTTCGTCCGTGACTTCGGCCGTCGTCACTCTTTCGATCATGCGGGCTCCGGGTTTCCAGCAATGAACAACCAATCCGAACACGAACCGTTCATGCGCCGCGCGCTGGCGCTGGCGCACGGCGTGTGGGGTTCGACGCACCCCAACCCGATGGTGGGTGCAGTCATCGTCGAGGAGGGCCATGTCGTTGCCGAGGGCGCGACGGCCCCGGATGGCGGCCCGCACGCAGAGCGCCTCGCGCTGCTGGCGCGCGGAAAAACGCCGCGCCCGGGCGCCACGATGTACGTGACGCTGGAGCCCTGTTCGACCGCCGGCCGGACCGGCGCGTGCACCGATGCCATCATTGCGTCCGGCATCCGTCGCGTGGTTGTCGGGGCGACCGATCCCAATCCCGCCCATGCGGGCCGCGGCTTCGAATTATTGCGCGCCGCCGGGCTCGAGGTGATCACCGGGGTCCTCGAGCGCGAGTGCCACCAGCTAAACCTCGTATTCAATCATTGGATCACCCACGGCGGCCCGATGATCGCGGCGAAGGTCGCTTCGACGCTCGACGGCAAACTCGCGTGCCGGACGGGCGAATCGCGCTGGATTACCAACGAGGCCGCGCGCGCCGACGTGCACCGCTGGCGGCGGCTTTTTCCCGGCATCGCCGTCGGCGCGATGACGATCCTCAAGGACAATCCCCGGCTCACCGCCCGTCGGCCCGGCGAGCCCGAGTGGTGTCCGCTGCGTTTCGTTTTCGATGGGCTGCTCCGCACCGTCGTGGACAAGAACCTGCCCGCGGTGTTCACCGACGAGTTTCGCGAGCGCACGGTCGTCGTGACGACCCCGCACGGGGGGCTCGGCTACGTGCGCAAACTTCGCGACATGGGGATCCAGGTCTGGACCTTCGAGTCGCCGACGCAGCGCGTGCCGTTCGGCGATTTCCGGAAACGCTGCGCGGAAGAGCGGATTGCCGGCGTGCTGGTCGAGGGGGGCGCGCAGTTGATCAGCGAGATGCTCCGGGCGCGGCAGCTCGATTATCTTTTCGCCTATCACGCGCCGGTCCTGCTGGCCGACGACAAGGCCAAGACGATTTTCAGCGGGCTGCGACCGGAACGGATGGAGCACGCGGTCCGGCTGGCAGACGTCATTCACGAGAATTTCGACGGCGATTTGCTGATGCGCGGCCGGTTCGTGTATCCGGAAAAGCTGCTCATCGACGAGACAGTGTTCGGTGCGCGCGGATGAATGCTTCGCGGCGCTGATGAAGCTGTATCTGGCATCAGGCAACGCGCACAAGGTGGCCGAGCTACAGGCGCTCGCGGACGCATCGCGGCTGCCGGTGCAGATCATGGCGGCGACCGTCGTCGGTGGCATGCAGGTGGTCGTCGAGGATGCGGGGACCTTTGCCGGCAACGCGGGGAAAAAAGCGCTCGCCTTGCTCCCGCGGCTGCCGGCCGGCGCGTGGGCACTGGCCGACGACAGCGGGATCTGCGTCGATGCCCTCGACGGCCATCCGGGCGTCGAGTCGGCGTACTTTGCCGGGCCGCAGGGCGATGCAGCAGCGAACCTGGCGAAGCTTGTCCACGTCATGCGCGACGTGCCGGACGAGCGGCGCGGCGCGCATTTCAGATGCGTGCTGTTCCTGGCCGGCCCGGGCGGCGAGCGGCACGTGTTCGAGGGGCGCTGCCCCGGCCGGCTGCGCCGCGAACCGCGCGGCGGCGCCGGATTTGGTTACGATCCCCTGTTCGTGCCCGATGGGTTCGCGGAAACGTATGCGGAACTCGGTGACGCGGTGAAGAACCAGATCAGCCACCGGGCGCAGGCGTGGCAGAAGCTCGCCCGGGAGTTTTTCGCTCCGCGAAAAACTAGGATTTCCCCTCGCGAAATCCCTGGGCGTAGATGACCGCGGCCTCGGCCCGGCGCGACACGTGCAGTTTTTCGAATACCGTGCTCAGGTAGTTCTTCACCGTCTTCTCGCTCAGCCCGAGTTTCAGCGCGACTTCCTTGTTCGTGCAGCCCTCGGCGATGAGCGCGAGCACGCGCTTCTCCTGCGGCGAGAGCGACGCGAGCGCATCGCGACCACTGCCGCCCGACTTTACCAGATGCATCAGCCGCGCCGTGACCGCCGGATCGAGAATCGATTTGCCCGCGGCGACATCGTGGATCGCGCTCACCAGGCCGCGGCCGTCGACCTCCTTCAACAGGTAGCCGTGAGCACCGGCGCGGATGGCCTCGTCCACCATCGCGTCGTCGACGACCGAGGTGAGAAACAACACGCGCGTGTCGGGTGACGTCTGGAGAATCTGCCGGCACGCTTCAAATCCCGTGCCGTCGGGCAGCCGGATGTCGAGCAGCACGACGCGCGGCCGCACGCGCGCGCACGCGGCGACACCGCTGGCCACGGTGCCGGCTTCGGCCGCGACCTGGATGTCGGGCTCGGTGCCGAGGAGCGCGCGCAGGCCCATGCGGACCACCTCGCTGTCATCGACCAGGACCACGCTGATGGGTGGGCTCGCAGCTTTGCTCATACGGTAGTGGATTGAAGAATCGGAAGAGTCGCAATGACCCGTGCGCCTTCGCCGGGCCGGCTCGTCACGCGCAGCGTCGCGCCGATGCGGGTGGCGCGCGCGTTCATGTTGCCGAGCCCGTGCCCCCCCTCGCGACCGGCGATCGCGTCGAAGCCGACACCGTTGTCCTGCACGAGCAGGCAGATTTCGCGATCACCCTGGTGCACTCTCACCGTGATCATCGAGGCCCCACCGTGCCGCAGCGCGTTGCTCACCGCCTCGCGCACGATTTGCAGCGCCTCGAGCGCCTGCTCCGGCGTGAGCAACGCCGCCGCCACGTCGTCGATTTTGATGTCGAATCGCGTGTCGCGGCCGGAGCGGAGATCGGCGAGGGTCGTGTCGAGCGCGTGCGCGAATCCCGCCTCGCGCAGCCGATCGGGCGCGAGACCGGTGATGTAGGTGCGGACGTCGCGGATCGCCTCGTTGATCCGGGCGCGCGTCTGCTCGAGCCGGCGATCCGCCTCCTGCGGATTCGAGGCGAGCAGCGCCCGGACGGATTCGATGGTGAGCCCGACGGCATAGAGCGACTGGATGATGCCGTCGTGCAGATCGCGACCGAGCCGGATTTTTTCCTCGAGCGAGCGGGTCAGCAGCTGCTGTTTCAGGTGCGCATCCTCCTCGGCCCGCCGCCGGACGTGACGTTCGCGGGACAATTCCTCGCCTTGGGCGACGGAATTCTGCGCCAGTCGCGCGAGGGTGCCGATCTCGTTGCGCGCCGCGGAAAACGGCCCGCGCGAATCGGCACTCGGACCCGGCCGGGTGGCCAGGCTCACGACGAGCGGCAGCACAAGGGCGAGCGCGACGAGACCCAGCCCGAGGGCGTAGCGTTGTGACAAGGCGAGCGCCCGCGGAGCCGGCCGCGACCCGTCGCCGGCGGAACCATTGGCAACGACCGTGCCGGAGACGCTGTGCTCTGCGCCGGGACCGAGCCGCGCCCCGCGCCACGTCGACATCGCGAGCAGCGAGACCAGCGCGACCAGCACCACGAAAAGGGCGACGGCGAGGAATCGCGGCAGCGGGTTCATGAGGTTTTGCTGCGCAAGAACCTAGGGTGGCATTGCGCGTGGAGTGGAAATGACAGTGCGACTGCGACCGCTTGGAGCAACCCTTAGCTTTTGGGCCTAGATTTTTGCCGACAGTGCATTCACAACCTAGGGTTTCACGCAGTGAAGACCTTCTACATCACCACGGCCATCGACTATGTGAACGGCGCGCCGCACCTCGGGCATGCGTACGAAAAGGTGCTGACCGATGTCATCGCGCGTTTTCGCCGGCAGATGGGCGACCGCGTTCATTTTGTCACCGGGACCGACGAGCACGGGCAAAAGGTGCAGGCCAGCGCCCGCAAGGAAGGCATCGAGCCGCAGGCGTATGTCGACAAGACGTCGGCGGAATTTCGCGCGCTGTATGATCGCCTCGCCGTTTCCTACGACGACTTCATTCGCACCACGGAACCGCGGCACAAGAAAGTGGTGCGCGAGATTCTGCAGCGGCTGTTCGACCAGGGAGAAATCTACCAGGACGAATATCGCGGCTTCTACAGCACGCGGCAGGAGCAATTCCTCCAGGAAAAGGACCGGCTGCCGGACGGTTCGTGGCCGGAAATCTTCGGCGAGGTCACGCAGATCATGGAGAAGAATTATTTCTTCCGGCTGCGCAAATACCAGGATTGGCTGATCGACTATCTCCGCACGCACGAGGATTTCGTCTTCCCCAAATACCGCCAGAAGCAGGTGCTGGAGTTCCTGAAGGAGCCGCTCAACGACCTTTGCATTTCGCGGCCAAAGGAGCGGCTGGAGTGGGGGATCTCGCTGCCGTTCGACGAGAAGTACGTCACCTATGTCTGGTTCGACGCCCTGTTGAATTACTACTCCGCGGTGGCAGACAAGGGATTGTGGCCGGCGGACTTCAATCTCATCGGCAAGGACATCCTCGTGCCGCCGCATGCGGTGTATTGGCCAATCATGCTGCATGCCGCGGGGCTGCCTCCGCCGAAAGCCCTGCTCGTGCACG
Organism: Opitutaceae bacterium; assembly: GCA_030648295.1. Classification (GTDB taxonomy): domain Bacteria; phylum Verrucomicrobiota; class Verrucomicrobiia; order Opitutales; family Opitutaceae; genus ER46. The sequence continues at coordinate 48,150 of JAUSID010000163.1, forward strand.
GCTGGTGGCTGCAAAGCGGGGCGAAGATGTCGAAGAGCACGGGAGTCGCGACCAATCCCCTCGACCTCGTGGATCAGTTCGGCGTGGACGCGTTCAGATATTTTCTGATTCGCGAGATGAACGTCGGCCAGGACAGCGAGTTCACGGTCGAGCAATTCCTCGTCCGCTACAACAGCGAGCTCGCGAACAACCTCGGCAACCTCGTGAACCGGACGTTGAACATGACGACGCGGTTTGCCGGCGGAGTCGTGCCGGCGGCAGGTGAAAACGAGGATCTCGAGCGGGCGCTCCAGAGCCTGTGGCTCGGCACGCGCGACGAGGCGATCGCGTTGTGCGAGCGATTCCAGTTTCACACCGCGCTCGAGCGCGCGATGGTTTTTCTGACCGAGACGAATGCGTACATCGAGAAACGTGCGCCGTGGAGGCTCGCGAAGTCGGCCGACGCGAAGGACCAGGCCTTGTTGCGCACGTCGCTCGCGACGATGGCGGAGGCGCTCCGGCTTGCGGTCGCCTTGATCCAGCACGTGACTCCGGCGACCACCGTGAAAATCAACTCCGTCCTCGACTACACGCCCGGCGCGATCTGGCGCGACGAACTGGAGTGGGGCGGCAAACTCGCCGGCCGGAAAGTCGCGCCCGCGCTGGTGCTGTTTCCGCGGCCGGCGGCGGAGGCGGGAGGGCAGGCGTCAGAGGTCAGAGGTCAGAAGTCAGCGGGCGGAAAACAGAAGCCAGAAGCCAGAGGACAGACAACAGATGTCAGAGGTCAGACGTCAGAGGTCAGAGACGAGAAGTCGGGCGCGACAGATCCGAAACCAAAGGCCGGACCGCCGTCCTGACCCACCAGTCATTTCGATCTCATGTCGTCTGACATCTGATGTCTGACATCTGACATCTGCCTCCGAACCGTGACCATCCTGCCGCTTAATCTTGCGACGAATGCCACGCCGGAGGCGTTGCTGGCATTTTTGGGCGAATGCCGCGCCGGAGCGGTTCGCGACGGCCATCCAAAGCTCGTCAGCATTTCGCTGGCGGTGGACGCGCTCGATCCGCTGGCGGTGCTCGAATCAATCTTCGAGCCGGACGAGCCGCATTTCTACGCGGAGCGGCCCTCGCTCGAGAGCGCGATTGCCGGCGCGGAAATCGCGACCGCCCACGAAGCGAGCGGAGCCGCGCGGTTCGCGTCCGTTCAACGGTGGATCGATCAGACGCTAGCGCACACGATCGCGGTCGGCGACGTTGAGGCACCGTTTGGCGGACCGCATTTTTTTGCGGGATTCACGTTTAGCGACGAGGTCGATCCGGGTGAGCCGTTCCCGCCGGCATTTGCCTTCGTGCCGCGCTGGCAGGTGTCGCTTGCCGGCACGACCACGACCGCGGTGGCAAACCTGCTCGTCACCGCGGACGCGGATGTCGCCGTTCAGGCGGAGCGGGTCTGGCGCGCGCACGCCAAGTTCCGGCATTTCGAATATGCCGGTGGCGGTGAAAGTGGCACGGGTGGCTTGAGTGGCACGGACGTCCCGGCCGTGATGCCCGGGATTGGGAGTGGCACGGGCGTCCCGCCCGTGATCTCCGGCATGGGCGGGACGTCCATGCCACATTCGGTCCAACATGGGCGGGACGCCCATGCCGCGACGAACACCAATCAAGAACACGCGCGAGACGCCCGCGCTACTTCAGAACATGGGCGGGACGCCCATGCCACGGCGGAGCGGCAGGCGAAGGCAACGTTCACGACGCGGGAGGCTGGCGATTACCGCGCGGCGGTGGCACGGGCGCTGGAACTGATCTCGGTCGGTGAACTCAACAAGATCGTGCTTGCGCGCGCGCAGGACCTCACGGCCAGTCAACCGTTACACCCGCTGCGAATGCTGAACGGGCTGCGGCAGCGGTTCCCGGATTGCTACGCGTTTTCCCTGGCCCACGGTCGCGGCCGGAGCTTTATCGGCGCGAGCCCGGAACGGCTCGTCCGCGTCAGCCGCGGCTCGGTCGAAACCGAGGCGCTCGCAGGCTCGATGCGCCGCGGCGCGACGGCAAGCGAGGATGCGGCGTTGGCGGCGGCACTGCTGCGCAGCGAGAAGGACGTCCGCGAACATCGGGAGGTGATCGACGACATCGTCGCGCGTCTGAAACCACTCGGGTTGCAACTCGAGTACGCCGAACAGCCACAATTGCGCCGGCTGGCCAACGTGCAGCACCTGCACACGCCCGTGCGCGCGGCGCTGCCCGAGGGCGTCCGGCTGCTCGACATCGTCGCCGCGATGCATCCAACGCCGGCGGTCGGCGGCAACCCGCGGCAGTCTGCGGTGGCGCGGATTCGCGAGCTCGAGGGATTCGCCCGCGGACTCTATGCCGGCGCACTGGGCTGGCTGAATGCACGGGGGGGTGGGGAATTCTTCGTCGGCATCCGCTCGGCGTTGGTAGAGGGCGCCAGCGCGCGTGTTTTCGCCGGCGCCGGCATTGTCGCGGGCTCGACGCCGGAAAAGGAATTTGCGGAGACGGAACTGAAGTTTAAGGCGATGCTCGAAGCGCTTGTCGGCCAGGAGTGAGGGCGCGGCTGAGTTCGTTTTCAACGTGACCAACACGTCTGCCGCGCCGGTTCAGGTGACGGACATCCGGCCGTAGCGGACGCAAACCCGGCGCGCGAATAGCGCGGAGCCCAGCCCGCACCGAATGATGACGCGGTGGTCGACTCGAGCACCGAAAGTCGGGTTGCCTATGGGCCGCGGTGCCCGTGTGATTCCGGCGTGATTGTTTCGAATCAGCACCGCGCCATCGCCCGAATTCATGTTCGGGGCCTGACATCCTCGCGACCGCCCTCCGTCTCGCCGCGCGGTTCCACCGGTTGATCCGCTGCTCCCACATGTCGACGGCATCCTTCATCGATTTGCGAAACGTGAATTCGCTCTGGGCGTCGGTCCTGGTCGAGACGCTCGTCCGCGCGGGCGTTCGGCACGCGGTGATTTCACCGGGCTCGCGGTCGACACCGCTGACGCTCGCATTTGCGGCGAATCCCGGAATCGAGGCGGTGCCAGTCCTGGACGAACGCTCGGCCGGATTCTTTGCGCTCGGACTCGCCCGGCACGACATGCGCCCGGTGGCACTGGTGTGCACGAGCGGCACGGCGGCCGCCAATTTTTACCCGGCAATCGTGGAGGCGCACGAAAGCGCCATCCCGCTGCTCGTGCTCACGGCCGACCGACCGCCCGAACTCCGCGCGTCGGCCTCCGGCCAGACCATCGATCAGCAGAAGTTGTACGGCGGATACGTTGAATTCTATCACGAGCTCGCGCTGCCCGAGCCAAACGAGCCATTGCTGCGATATTTGCGGCAGACCGTGGCGCACGCGCTGGTGCGATCGCATGCCGGCGGCGGTGCACCCGTGCACCTGAATGTCCCGTTTCGGGATCCGCTTGCGCCTCTGGCCGATGGCGGCGCGGCCGCGAATCTCGCGAATGCGGTCGATTGGGAGTTGTTCTTCCGCCACGTCGCGCCGCCGGCTCCGACGCGGATGCTGTCACCGCTGCCGCCGATTGTTCCCGATGTCCATGGCGCCATCGTCGTCGGACCGAACCAGCCGGCTAACGTGGACGAATTTGTCGCTTCCATCGGCGAAATCTCGCGGCGGCTTGGCTGGCCGGTGCTCGCCGACGGGCTTTCGCCGGTCCGGAACCACGCTGCGGGGATCGCACACGTGGTGTCGACCTACGACCTGATTTTGCGCAATGGCACGGCGGCGGAACGGCTGAAGCCCGAGGTCGTCCTCTGTATTGGCGGATGGCCTACAAGCAAGGTGCTGCGCGCGTGGCTGGAAAACTCCATGGCTCTCGTCTGGCTGGTGACGGAACGCCGCGACAACCGCGATTCATTGCACGGCCGGACGGTGCCGCTGATGACGAGCCTGCCGGCGCTGGCGGGCGCGCTGCCGGTGGCGCAGGATCCGGGTGGTTACGAGCGGATGTGGTCGCGTTACGAGCAGAAGGCGCGCGTCGCGCTCGATGAACGGCTGCGGAACGAGAGCGGCCTTTTCGAACCGAAGGCCGCGTGGCTGCTGGCGCAGCAACTCCCGCCGCAAACGCCGCTCATCGTTGCGAATTCAATGCCGGTGCGCGACCTCGAGCATGTCTGGCCACCGGGCAATCGAGGCATTCGCCCGTGGTGCAACCGCGGCGCGAACGGAATCGACGGCACGCTTTCGTCAGCGCTCGGAGTGGCCCACGTGGCCGGCCGTCCCGCCGTGCTCCTGAGCGGCGACCTCGCGCTGCTGCATGACTCGAACGGATTCCTGATTCGGCCGAAGTTCGGCGGCTCGCTCACGATTGTGCTCATCAACAATCGAGGCGGCGGAATCTTCGAGCACCTTCCGATCGCGGAGTTTGAACCGCCATTCGAGGAGTTTTTCGCCACGCCGCAGGAGGCTGATTTTGAAAAGGTCTGCGCGACCTACGAAGTTGGATACGAACTCGTCGCCGACTGGACGCAGTTCACGCGGCTGATTTCAACCCTCCCCGACCGCGGCATTCGCGTGCTCGAGATGCGGACGGATCGCAAACGCGACGCGGCGATGCGAAAGCAAGTGTTTGCCGAGATCGCAGCGAGCCTGGGGTGAAGGTCTTTCCGACCCGGGAGCGCGGGCGTCTCGCCCGCATTGCTCCGCTTGCGCGCCAGAGGCCCGCGCCCCGAGGCCAAGCCATGCGGCGCACTACAACTGAATCGGCAAGCCCACCTCGATGATCTGCATCGGCGGGAGGTGATAATAATCGCGGGCCTGGCGGGCGTTGCGGCTGAGGAAACCGTAAAAATGTTTCTGCCATTCCCACATCCGCGCGTCGCCGCCGGTGATGATCATCTCGCGGTTGAAATAATACGTTGCCTCCGACGGCTTCAGCGGCACGCCGCGTTCACCGATGTCCTCGATCAGCGCACTCACGTCGGGCGACTCCATGTACCCATAGCGCGCCAGCGCGCGCCACACGCCCTCGCCGATTTCGCGGACTTCCAGCCGCTCGTCGGCCACCACGTAGGGAACCTCTTCCGTGATGATGCTGAGCAGGACAATCGTCTCGTGCAGGACCTTGTTGGCCTTCACGTGGTGCAGCAGTACGAGCGGCGTGCCGGTGGGGTTGCCGGCCATGAAGACGCCGGTGCCACGGACGCGCGTGACGTGCTTGCTCGAGGCAATGCGCTTCAGTTCGTCCTCCGTGATTTCGTTCGCGTAAATTCGCCGGAAGATCTCCGACTTGCCCATCTTCCACGTGACCATGACCGCGAGCACACCCAGCGCGATGGCCACGGGCAGCCAGCCGCCATCGGCAAACTTGTGCAGATTGGCGCTGAAAAAGGCGAGGTCGACGATGAGGAACAAGCTGCAGATGACGGCCGCGCGCCCCGCCGGCCAGCGCCACGCGCGATACATCACGAAATAAAGCGCGATGGTCGTAACGATCATCGTGCCAGTAACCGCGATGCCATATGCCGCCGCCAGCGCGGAGCTGGACTTGAATTCGATCACGGTGGTAATCGAGCCGATTGCGAGTGCGATATTGATCAGCGGCAGGTAGATCTGCCCGCGCTGGTCCGGGTTCGTATGCTTGACCGTGAGCCGGGGGAAATAACCGAGCTGGATCGCCTGCCGGATGAGCGAGTACGCCCCCGAGATCAGTGCCTGGCTCGCAATGATCGCGGCGAGGACCGACAGCGCGAGCAGCCCGTACCGCAAGGGCCCCTCGGGCGCGATCGACAGGAAGGGGTTTTCCGCCGAGCCGTGGCCGGAAAGGAAATAGGCTCCCTGCCCAAAATAATTCAGCGTCAGCCCGGGCAGGACGATCCCGTACCAATCGCGCACGATCGCACGGCGGCCGAAATGGCCCATGTCGGCGTAGAGGGCCTCCACGCCGGTGAACGCGAGCACGACCGAGCCGAGGAGAACGCCGACTTCCTGCGGATGGGAAAACAGAAGCCTGAGTCCGAGCAGCGGGTTCAGCGCCTTCAGAACCATCGGGGTCTCGATAATCCGCCAGAGCCCGAACCCGCCGAGGGTGATGAACCAAAGCAGCATCACCGGCCCGAAGATCCCGCCGATGAACTTCGTCCCCCGGAACTGGAAGGTGAAAACGGCCGCCAGAATCACGCAGGACAGGGGGACGACCAGGTGTTCGACGCCCGGCCAGACCAGCTTGATGCCTTCTACCGCGCCCAGGACGGTGATCGCCGGCGTGATCACGGCCTCGCCGCACAGCATCGCGGCGCCGATCAACACAATGATGGTACCGGCGTTGAGCCCGGTCCGCACACCGCGGTCCAGCCGGCCCAGTGCGAGCAGTGAGAAGATTCCGCCTTCGCCGCGATTATCGGCCCGGAGCACGAACTGCGTATACTTCACGCTCACCACCATGATGAGCGACCACACGATCAGGGACAGGACTCCGAGCACCCCGACGGCATGCTCCGCGGGCGGCAGCGCGTGGAGGCATTCGCGTATGGTATAGAGCGGGCTGGTACCGATGTCGCCAAATACCACGCCGAGCGCCCCCAGCCCCAAGGCCAGTTGAGCGGTCTTCCCCTGCGGCGCGGGTGACGATGTGTTCATCAGCGAGGGTGAAGTGTTTATAAACGTGGCCACGCGTCCAAGCAGTTTCACGTTTTTTCCCGAATGTGCTTGATTAGACGGCAACCCACCGGTGGACAACGCGCGGAAAAGTTCCCACGCTTGCGCCGCATGACTCCCGATTGGAAGGTCGCAAAGACCTACACTGACATCCTTTACCACAAGTCCGGCGGCATCGCGAAGGTGACCATCAACCGGCCGCAAAAGCGCAACGCGTTCCGGCCGTTGACGGTGACCGAGATGTTCAACGCATTTTCCGATGCGCGCGAGGATCCCGGGATTGGCGTCGTGCTGCTGACAGGCGGCGGGCCGCACACCGACGGAAAGTACGCGTTTTGCGCCGGCGGAGACCAGTCGGTGCGCGGACATGCCGGGTACATCGATGAAGCCGGCGTGCCGCGGCTCAACGTCCTCGATTTGCAGAAATTGATTCGCTCGATGCCGAAGGTGGTGATCGCGCTGGTCGCAGGCCACGCGGTTGGCGGCGGACACGTGCTCCATGTGGTGTGCGATCTGAGCATCGCGGCTGAGAACGCGATTTTTGGGCAGGTGGGCCCGAAGATGGGCAGTTTCGACGGAGGCTTCGGCTCGAGTTATCTCGCGCGCATCGTGGGCCAGAAAAAGGCGCGGGAAATCTGGTTCCTCTGCCGGCAGTACAACGCGCAGCAGGCGCTCGCGATGGGGCTGGTGAACGCGGTGGTGCCGGTGGCGCAACTCGAGGCCGAGGGCGTGAAGTGGGCAGGAGAAATTCTCCAAAAGAGCCCGCTCGCGATCCGGCTGCTGAAGAGCGGATTCAATGCCGAACTGGACGGCCAGGCGGGAATCCAGGAACTCGCGGGCAACGCCACGATGCTCTACTATATGAGTGACGAGGCGAAGGACTTCATGACCGCGCAACGCGACAAGCGGAAGGTCGACGCGCGGAAGTACCCGTGGCTGCCTTGACCCTGGGAGCGCGGGCGTCCCGCCCGCCACTGCATTTCGGATTGCGGATTGCGGATTTCGGATTGGCGAGCCGGCGAGTGCTGAACGCGCCGGCTAAACAGTTCGGGTGAGTCGTCGCGCTCGGCGGCCGAATTAAATCCGCAATCTGAAATCCGCAATTCAGAAGAGCCTTACCGCGAATGCGCGCTCGATTAACCACACGGTTCCGAGAGCCAGCAGCGCAATCGACATCGCGATTCGAAACCGGCCCGCCCATGGGAATCGGCCAATGCGCATCAGGATCGGCCAGCAAATCGCGGCGATCGCCAGCTGGCCCAATTCCACGCCGAGGTTGAACGACAGCAGGCAGCGGACGAGGCCTTCCGAGGGCAGCCCGAGCTCCCTCAGCACGGTCGCGAACCCGAATCCGTGGACGAGCCCGAACGCGAAGGTCAGGCGCCACCGATGGCCGGTGTCAGGGTCGCGCCACAAGTTTTCCGCCGCCACATAAACGATGCTCGCGGCGATGGCCGCTTCGACGACTCGCGATGGCAGCGACACGACGCCAAGTGCGGCGAGTGCGAGCGTCAGCGTGTGGGCCACCGTAAACGCGGTCACGATCTTCACCAGCTCGCGAAACCGTCGGACGAAAAACAGGGCGAGCAGGAACGCGACGTGGTCGTAGCCGAGAAAGATGTGAGTAACGCCCAGCCACAGATAACTCTGGAATTGCTCGAACGCGGGCACGCGGTACCCGGTGTCGAACAGGTAATCGGGTTCGAACCGCGTGAAGATGACGGGATTCTCCTGGCCGTTCCAAACGAAGCTTCCCAGCACGGTGTGCCGTTCGCCGAGCCGCTCGAAGAACCCGAACGTCAGCGCGACGGAATCTGGCGCGTGCAGCACGGGATTCCGAAACGTGAACGTGACGAGCCGTTGCGAAAACTCCGCCGCGCGGATCGCTTCGTGGTCAGCTGCGGCCCAGGTCGGCGGCGCCAACGCACCAAACGCCGCCTCGCGTTCGTTGAGTTCGACAAAGATGTTCTGGCGCAGGTACGCGCCGATTGCCGGTGTCGCGGCCTCCAGTTCGTCACGAGTCAGTTGCTGGTCGCCATTGCGATCAAGCGGCGTCATCCGGCCGACCGTCGCCAAATCGTAGGTGAAGGTGAACGTCACCTCCTCCGCCGCGATTTTGACCTTGCTGTAGCTGGTGTCCGGCGTGTGCGCGCTGGCAATGCAGGCGGCGAAAAAAAGCGCGAGCAGCCTGAGGTTGCGCACGCGAAGCGGCGTGGAAGTGTGAGCGATTCGGGAGAACACACCCCGGCGCTACGCGCCACCCCTCTCGGGAGGGGACCATGAAACCGCACACGATCGCACTTCGTAGCAGCCGAGGTAACGAGGCTGGATAATTCGGTTCACGAAAACGTGGTAGAAGTCCAGCCTCGTCACCTCGGCTGCCACGCCTGGCCATGGGAGCGCGGGCAGCCTGCCCGCCGAAGCGTTTTCGCGAAGGCGGGTCTCGCCCGCAAGGCATTGATGCGGGCTGGCCCCCGTCCCCGGCGCTGCACACTCGCGCGCTGAAATCGAGGTTTTCTCTACCGTCCTCACTGCGTCGTCGTCTGCGCCGGCGTGTAGGTGATCCACATCGGCGAGACCCACACGAGTTCGCCATTCGTCTGCTCGCCGCGGAAATAATAATAACTCGTTTTCCCGGCCTTCGGCGCGGGATCGGTCCACGTCAGCTCGACATTCGCCTGGTTGGGCGTGACGGAATGAATTTCCTCGTCGTCCTTGACGAGTGTCACCTTGGCGAACGGCGAAGTCCCCGCGAGTTTGAGCCGCAACGTCGGGGCTTCGCTGCTGCTGAACGCGTCCCCGAGCATGTAGTCGCGGCCGTTCGCGCGGCAGCGATAGTCGGCGACGATGTTGTCCGTGGCGCCATACGTGTGTCGCGCCCGCATCGCGCGCAGCAAAGCCTCGCGCGAGGTGTCTTCCGCGTAGACCATCGCATAACTGATGTGCGTCGAGTTGTGGTCGCTGCTCGATTGGAACGAGAATTGATAGCCCATCTTCAACGCGAGATTGACGAAACCCTTCGGTCGCCAGCCGCCGATCGAATCGTTTTCGGTCGGTGATCGTGGGGCGCCTGGCCGTTCGTAACTCTGGCGGCAGCCCTGGTAAATCTCGACCATCGGCTCGACATCCGGCGCATGATTGCGCCAGTCCGTCCCCATGTCGGTCGCGCTGGTGTGCGACGCGCACACGCCTTTGAAGTGCCGCAGGTATTCGTAGAGCATCATCGTGTCCGGCGCGGACACGAAGGGCTCGGGATTGGTCTTCGGCAGTCGCGGCAGGGTTCGGACGCCACGCTGGGCGAACACCACGTTGCGATGGCCTTCTGGATACGACACGCTGCGCTCGTACGTGAAGGGCGGATCGAAGCGGCCCGGCAGCCGGAACGCGTCCGTCGTCTTCTGGATCAACCACCAGGTGTATTCGCGGCCGTTGCCATTGTCGTGATCGCCGTTGCCCAGCCAGTCCATGGCCGCGACATCGATGGCGTAGCGCCACATGTCCTCAACCGGCCCGTCGTTGCCGCCGTCGCCGGAGACTTCGGTGTGGCGGTGAAACTCGCCGCGCACGAGCTGCAGCGGCTTGCCGTCATACGTAATCCGCTGGGCCCGCGCGCGCTCAAGCGCCTCGCGTTCGGCCAATGTCGCGGGCGACGGCCTCACATTCGCCGCCGGAACGTTGCGGGCGGCGGCGAGTTTGAGTGAAACGGGCGTGGACGCCATTTCGAGCCGGCTCACGAAGATGTCGTTGTCGAACGGATCGCCCGCGGGCGGCCCGGCGTTTCCGACCCCGGCGCCGCGCGGTACATGGCGATCCATCCGGTGGTCGCTCGAGTGTGCGACGATGAAACCGCCGCCGGGATGCGCTACGACTGCGGGTGTGTTGTAGAGCAGATTGTCGGAGTGGGGCAGGATTGTCGGACCAGTCCAGCGCTCGCCATCGTAGCTTGCGGCATAGTTCATCCAGACCGAGCCGATTGGAGTGTGAAACGTGCCCTCGCGGCTGCGCGCGAACAGCCAGATCCGGCCGTCACGATCGCAGGCAAGCCGCGCGATGTTATTGTAAGTGGTGGCGCCGACGGACTCGGCTTCCTGCCCCGCCTTCCGCTTCGACATGTCCGCCTCCGGGCGGTTGACGGGCAGGTTGCCCGGGCCGCGGCGAACGCGGCTGCCGGGAAGCGCCGACGCGACGGACTGTGCCGGTTCCTGCCACTGGTTGCCGGCGAGGACGAGCATGCCAATTTGGCGATCGCGATAAAGACCGATGCCCGACTCGCGATCGAGCGCACCCCAGTCCTTCCCCCAGGTCGGCCCGCTGCGTTCCCACGCGATCCAGAGTCTCGATTGTTTGTCGTAGGTGAGCGCGGCGCGCGCTTCGTACTCCTCGCTGTTCGCCACCGGTCGCGCCGCGCTGGGCGAACCATTGGCGGCGAATTCCCGTACCCATACGTCGTAGTCGCCCTTGTCATACGTGTCCCAGGCGATCGCGACTCGTCCGTCGCTCGCGGCCGCGATTGCCGGCACCCAGCAGTTCCCGGTCTGGGTGCTGACGATGCGCTCCGTGCTCCAGCTGCCACTGGCGTCCAGGTGCCGTTCGACAATGCGAAAGCTGTTCTCGCGCGCCGCCTGCCACGCGACCCAGACCCGGCCGGAGGCATCGGTCGCCGCCACGGGCGAGACATCGGTCCCGGGGTGCGCCGAGAGCTTGGTGGCCGCCGAGACTTTCCCATCCGCGCCGACGCTCGCGGCAAAGATTTCGAAATTCGCGAGGGGTTTGTCCGGCCAGCTCGTGTTCTCCGACCAGATCACCCAGGTGCGTCCGCGGCTCTCGACCGCCACGGCACATTTGTACAAATCGCCGCCGCCGCCGGTGATCGCGATGGGCTCGGACCACGTGCCGTTGCGCTGCGTCCGCAGCCACAGCCGATCGCCGCCGGCCGGTTTGGCCAGGAAGGCAAAATCAGTGATGGGCTCCGTCAGCATCCGTGCCCGCTCACCGCGATCGATCCCGGGCGTGAAGCTAATCCACGCCACCGAGGCGTTGCCGTCGGCGCCAACCGCGATCGCGGGAAAGTCGTCGTCGTCTCGTTTCGCGGTGAGCGGCCGCGTGGCCGCGACGCGCTCGATGTCGACGCTGCCTTTGAGCTGTTCCATCACGCGACCGTACGGAATATCCGAGAGCCGGAAGCTGAAATTGCCCTGCTTGGTCTCGACCTTGACGAGCGATGCCTCCGTCACAGCGCGCAGCACGAGCATGATGCCATTGTCGGCCATCATGCCGCCGCCTTTCTTCTTCGCCATTTTCTTCTGCGCGTTCGAACGGCGCACGGTCAGCGGCCGCGTCGAGGCGGTCCAGTGGTTGGCGTCGACCACGCGGTCGCCTTCCTGGAAGCGCCAGCCGTCGATCCGCTCGACCGCGCCCGGTGAAACGGTGACGTTCCCGTCCCAGGCCGTGTTGCCGCTATCCGTCAGGCCAAACCGAATACGCACGCCGACATCGGCGGAAAAAACCGGGACGGCGATGAAAGCCATCCACGCGAAGCGAATGATGCGAAACATGGGGTAAGAAAAGCAGGCGCAGCGTGGGCGGATTTCCGCCCCAGCGCACGAATTTTCTGCGGGCAACCGTGAAATGGTGATTCAGCTGAACCGCGAATGGACGCGAACGTTGAGGATAACCGCGAATAGACGTGAATGGGCGCGAATGAACCGACGGACCGGCCCTTATCCGCGAATGGACCCGAATGAAGCAACCGGCCGGACATTAACCGCGAATGGGAGGCAAATGAACGCGAATAGAATCCAAGCGTGGCGGAAGACTCCCGCGATCCGCTGCGTCTTGCACGGCGCACGCGTCGAAAACCGCCCCGGCGTGCCGCCCCTATTTGTCATCTAATAGATGACAAACCCGCCGTGCGTTCCCTCTAGAACCAATCCACCGATGTCATCTAATAGATGACAAACGTGTACGTGAATGTTGCCCGGTCAGTCCGCTGACTCCGGCGTCGTTGAAATCGGGCCACGGCAAATCCTCCGCGGGACCCCGACGCCGGAATACGCGCCGTGAAGTCGGACTGAAAGCGATCCTAATCAACGCCGGTGCCGCCGGTCGCGAGCGCGAAGATCATTCGTCATGGCTGCACCGCACCCGGTGGCTTGTTCCTGCTCCCTTTTCCCTGCTCCTTTCTCCGCGGCGCATGCTGCGATTGAAGACAAGACCCTTCGGCGTGACTGCGCCGCAGCCTGACAGAAGTGTTGTCGCCGGCGGGTTATTCCGTTGCATGGGCGGGCTTCGCTTCGGCTGAAACTCAACCCCTCGATTCCCGCATGAACCCGTACCTCGCAGAAGTTGTCGGCACCGCCTTGCTTGTTCTTTTCGGCAACGGCGTGGTGGCGAACATGGTGCTCACGAAAACGAAGGGCAACGGCGGCGGCTGGATCTGCATCACCGCCGGGTGGGCGTTTGCCGTCGCAATCGCCGTGTTCGCGGTCGGCCGGGTCTCGGGTGCGCATCTCAACCCCGCCGTGACGGTGGCACTGGCGAGCATCGGCAGTTTTGCGTGGCCACTCGTCCCCGGTTATATCGCGGCGCAGATGGTCGGCGCGATTATCGGCGCCGTGCTGGTTTACCTCAGCTACCTCGCGCATTGGGAACACACCGCGGATACCGGCCTGAAGCTTGCGTGTTATTCAACCGGACCGGCAGTTCGCCGTTTCGGCGCCGCGTTCATCACCGAGTTCATCGGCACGGCCGTGCTCGTATTCGGCGTGCTCGCTTTCGGGCGCGTGATCGCCGGTGCCGCAACGGAGCAGGCGGCGTGGGCGGCAACCGTCAACCTGTGGTTCGGGCCCGCGCTCGTGGGTCTGCTCGTGTTCGGGCTCGGGCTCTCGCTCGGGGGCCCGACCGGTTATGCGATCAATCCGGCGCGCGATCTCGGTCCGCGGATCGCCCACGCGCTGCTGCCCATTGCGGGCAAGGGCACGTCGGATTGGGAGTACGCCTGGGTGCCGGTGATCGCGCCGATCGTCGGTGGCGTGGCGGGCGCGCAATTCTTCAAGGCGATCAACCTCTAACTCGTCACCCGTTTCCCATGAGCAAACCACGCTACGTTCTCGCGCTGGATCAGGGCACCACGAGTTCGCGCGCCATCGTGTTTGGCCGCGCGGGTGAAATCATTGCGGTCGCCCAGAAGGAATTTCCGCAGATTTATCCGCAGCCGGGCTGGGTCGAACACGACCCGTTCGCGATTTGGTCGAGCCAGAATGCGACCGCGATCGAGGCGCTCTCGAAGGCGAACCTCGCCACCGATGCGATTGCAGCTGTCGGGGTCACCAATCAGCGGGAGACGACGCTGGTGTGGGATCGCGAGACGGGGAAGCCGGTGTATAACGCGATCGTGTGGCAGGATCGGCGCACGTCCGACTACTGCGCGCGGTTGAAGCGCGAAGGCGCAGAGCCCTCCGTCACGGAAAAGACCGGGCTGCGGATCGACCCGTATTTCTCCGGCACGAAAATTCGCTGGATCCTCGAGAACGTGAGCGGCGCCCGCGCGCGCGCCGACGCCGGCAAACTCGCGTTCGGCACGGTTGACACCTGGCTGCTTTGGCAGCTCACGTCGGGGCGGAAGCACGTGACCGATGCGACGAACGCATCGCGCACGCTGCTGTACAACATCCGGAGCGGCGATTGGGACGCCGACATGCTGAAGCTGCTCGGCGTGCCGCGTTCGATGCTGCCGGACGTGCGCTCGTCCTCCGAGGTATACGGCGAGGTTAGCGCGAATCTCTATCCCGCCGGCGCGCCGATTGCCGGCATCGCGGGCGACCAGCAGGCAGCGCTGTTCGGCCAGGCCTGCTTCACGCCGGGCATGGCGAAGAACACGTATGGCACGGGTTGTTTCCTGTTAATGAACACGGGCGAGAAGGCCGTGCCCTCGCGCAACAATCTGCTCACGACCATCGCGTGGCGCGTCGGTGGCAAGACCGAGTACGCCCTCGAGGGCTCGGTGTTCATCGCCGGTGCGGCGGTGCAATGGCTGCGGGACGAACTCCAACTAGTGAAATCGGCACGCGAGCTCGACGAACTCGCAGCGTCGGTGCCCAACGCAGGCGGGCTGTTCCTCGTGCCGGCCTTCGCCGGACTCGGCGCGCCGCACTGGGACCCCTACGCCCGCGGCACGGCGGTGGGGATCACCCGCGGCACCAACCGCGCGCACTTTTGCCGGGCGGTGATCGAGGCGATTGCATTCCAATCGGCCGACCTGATCACGTGCATGGAAAAGGACAGCGGCATCGCGCTGAAGGAACTGCGAGTGGATGGTGGTGCGTCGCGCAGCCAGCCGCTGATGCAGTTTCAAGCGGATCTGCTCGGCACGCCGGTGGTGCGGCCGAAGAGTGTCGAGACAACCGCGCTCGGGGCGGCTTACCTGGCGGGCCTGGCCGTCGGGTATTGGGAAAGTCGTGACGACATCACGCGGAACTGGGCGGTCGACACGACATTCAAGCCCGCGCGACCCAAGGCCGAGATGCACGCGCTGCGCGCCGACTGGGAGCGGGCGCTCGAGCGAGCGAAAAGCTGGGAGAAGAGTGGGTGAGGGGGCGGAATTTCCCGTAAACGTCGCGCGTCGCCGTAGATTTTCCCGAGGATACGGAGTGTTTTCCCTGGGAGCGCGGGCGTCCCGCCCGCAATGAAAAAAGAGACTACAGTGGCGGACAGGATGCCCGCGCTCCCGGGGAAGACGCTCAAATCCAGAAGCGTCTTCCTCCTGCAGGCCCGCGCCAACACTTCCGCTGTCATTTTACCGGACGCGCGACTGGTGCAGGAGCTGTCGCACTCGCCAGCGCGAAGGCCTGAATCCGATCCGATTCGCTGTTGGGCAGATCGGTGTTGCCGCCGATGACGTAGATGACACCGCGGTGCACTGCCGCGGTGCTGTGGCGCAGGCCGGTGAAACCGGTCACCACGTTGATCGTTGCACGGGTTTTCAGGTCGTAAGCCGTCACCGTTCCCAAGTCGTCGTAATCCCCGAAGAGGAATAGATAACGGTCCAGGAACGCCAACGAGTGGGCGCTAATCCGGCGGCCCAGCGAAGGCAGCGTTTTCCAAACATTTTCCGCTGGCACAAACATCTCGACATCGGCCAGCCGCATCCGACCTCGATAGCCGGCGGGTACGATGATGAAGCCCGTCACGGTGGCGGCTGGTGCTTCGCGCGCGACCGCCATCTCCGCCGCCCTCGACCAGATACCCGTCTTCAGATCGTATACGTCCACGCGCCCGACATGAATGCGCTGTTCGTCTTTCGCCTGCCGTCCGCCGATCAAGTAGACCTTGGTGCCGAGCTTGGCGGCGCCGAGATTCGTCCGCGGCTCCGGCATCCGACCGGCAATCGCGACGGTATTCGTCGCGACGTCGTACATTTCGATCCTCGCCTCGTAGGGCTGGGTCGCCAGGCCAACACCCTGCCCGCCGAACAGGTAAATCCGCCCTTCGTACTCGACGGCGCAATGATAATGTCGCGGGAGAACCCTGTCGGACACACACTCGGATTTTCCGGTGCGCGGATCGAAACGCTCGATGTCGGCGACGAAGCCACCGCCGCCACCGCCACCGAAAATATAAATGTAATCGCCGCTCACCGCGCTGGCGGCGCCCTGCCGCGCCGTCAGCAAGGTGTAATCGCCAACCTTGCGGAGTAGAGTCCGCTCGGTCCGCAGCGGTTGCGGGGCCGCGGTCGTCACGACCGCGAAAAGAAATGTGAGCCCTGCCAGAATGCTGGTCCGCCTCACGTTCATCGGCGAAACGCTGGCGACTTCGCCGGCCCGGGCCGAGAAGAATTCCGCACTGGGAGCGCGGGTCTCCGGCCCGCTTTCGGGCGTTGCGGGCGAGACGCCCGCGCTCCCAGGGAACCGGCATGCGCGAAATTTGTGGCGATCAAAGTCCACGATCGGGACATCGTGTGAACTGCGGGTGGTTCCGAGTGGCATGGGGTCGCGCCACTTCGCAGGCGCGATGTGAGTGAACGACTGCAATCGAGCGAACCATCTGCGGCAGGATGCCGCAGCCACTTGCAAGCCGCGGACCTCGGCGACTGCGCCTGTATCTTTCTCTTTCTCTTTCTCGTAATCGTTCTCTTTCTCCGCTGCGCCGGCGGGCAGGCGAGGACAGCTAAAACAAAACAGCCCCGCCTGAAGCGGGGCGGCGAAAATCGACCGGCGCGCGTGCGCTCGGCGGTTGTTACTTCGTGACCGTCTTGCGGAGATCGTCGAGTTGGCCGGCGCTGCCGAGGAGCTTGTTGCGGCTCGCGATGAACTTCGCGTATTCGTCCATGAAAATCTTGCCCGGCGGGCGGAAATCAAATTCGCCCGGCTTGTCGCGGAAGAATTCGCGGTGCACGCGCGTCCAGACGAGCCGGCCATCGGTGTCGATGTTCACTTTCGTCACGCCCAGCTTCGCGGCCGGCAGATATTCATTCGGATCGACGCCCATCGAGTCCTTGATCGTACCGCCGGCTTTGTTGATGCGATCGACTTCCTCTTTCGGGACGGACGACGAGCCATGCATGACGAGCGGGAAACCGGGGAGGCGGGCCTTGATTTTCTCCATCACATCGAAATGGAGCGACTGGCGGCCCTTGAACTTGAAGGCGCCGTGGCTCGTGCCAATCGCGCACGCCAGCGAGTCGCAGCCGGTCTTCGTTACGAAGTCCTTGGCTTCATCCGGATCAGTGAGGCACGCATGGCCTTCCTCGACCTTGATGTCTTCCTCGACGCCGCCGAGCATCCCGAGCTCAGCCTCGACCGAGATGCCCTTCTGGTGCGCGGCATCGGTGACGCGCTTGGTGATCTCGACGTTCTTCTCGAACGGATCGTGCGACGCATCGATCATCACCGAGCTGTAGAAACCGGATTTGATGCAGTCGTAGCAGGTTTCCTCGTCGCCGTGATCCAGGTGAACGGCGAAAATCGCATCCGGGAAAATCTCCGCGGCCGAGCGGATGATCGCTTCGAGCATCCGCTTGTCGGTGTATTTCCGCGCGCCTTTGGAAATCTGGATGATGAACGGCGCCTTGGAGTCGATGCACCCGCGGAACAAACCCATGGCCTGCTCGGCGTTGTTGATGTTGTAGGCGCCGACGGCGTATTTCCCGTAGGCGTGTTTGAAGAGCTGCGCGGTGGTGACGATCATAGGCAGAGATATACGAGGTCAAAAGTTCCGGCTGCGTTGGCGATACCGCAACAGTTTTCTCTGTGCATTAATGGTCAACGGCTGCGCGCGATTTGCAGGCGGGGCCGTGGGCAGTCAGTTCGCGGGGCAGCGCGGGCTGAAGCACCGCGCGACGATTTGGCGCGCAGCCGGAACAATTCAGTTCAACCGCGAATGGACGCCAATTCACGCGAATGGAGAGTACGTCTTTCGGGAGCATCGAAACGATCAACCAAGAGGTGACCATGGTTCCACTTGGGTAACCCTCTCCTTCTTCCTCTGGAATTTGCGTCCATTCGCGTTCATTCGCGGTTTCCCACTGAATGGATACGGCTCAGTGCGGAGCTTCAGCCCGCACTCATATCGGCGGTCGCGAACCTTGCGGGCGTCCCGCCCGTGTTGCCGCCCGGAAGTGGCTGCGGCTTCCCCATTCGACAAGCCTCTCGACAAGATCGAGGCCTTTCAGACGAGGGACCTGATGGCCGTGAGCCCTGTCGAACCGGCTCAGGGCCCCGAGCCTGCCGAGGGGCAGCCGCAGATGGGATCGAAAGTCCGCTCGAATGTCCCTGCGGCAGGATGCCGCAGCCACTCCGGACAAGTCGCTTTATCGTCCGGATTATCCAAGAAAGTGAGCCCGAAGAGTGACATTGGGCGAGACGCCCGCGCTCCAGGACGAACTTTGCGCACGTGCATCAGACCCGGTTCGAGGAGCTGGTGCACGATCACCCTGTTTCCCGTCACCTGTCTCCGGTGTCCTGCTCCTTTCTCCCTGCTCCCTTCTCCGCGGCGCAGCTAACGGGCACACATTTGAAAAAGCTTTCCGCGCGCCGCATTATTTCCACGCGCCGGCTCATCCGCCCGGCCGGCGCTTCGGTTGATTCGGCGGCGGAGTCGTCGACGGCGCGGTCCCGCCTGAAGTCTTCGTGCTCCCGGAAGTTGAACCGCGCGCGGGCTGGTTCGTCGTCAACGTGTCGCGGACCAACTGCGTGAGTTGCTGCTGGGTCTGCTGCTGCTTTTGCATTTGCTGCAACGCGCTCAACTGCGGTTGCGACAGCACGGCTTGCGCCTGGCTGACGGCGGGCACCGTGATCGGAGCCGCCGCCACCCCGCGTCCGCCGTCGAGCACGCTTCCGATCACGCTGCCACCGGGCCCGCCCGGTCCGCCGGGTCCGCCAAAAACTCCCATCAACATGCCCAAATCCGGCCCGCGGCCAAAATCTCCACCGCGGCCGCCGGGCTCACCGCCGCGGCCGCTCCAGCCGCTCGTGCCGGTTTGGCCGGGCTGCGTCGACGTCGAGGCCGTGTTCGGCGGCGGCGGACGCGGCGCGGGGGTATTCGCGGCCAGGATTTGCACGAGCTGTTCCGCCTGCGTCGCCGTGAGCGGCGTATTCGAATAACTGAGTCGCTGCTGGAGTTCGTTCACGACGCTGCGCTGCGGCATCGTTTGCTCGAAGTTCTGGAGCTGGGCAAAACCCGTGTCCCCAATTACGCCCTTGATCGAGCTGTCGATTTGCGCACGCGAATCGGCCATCAGCTTCCGGAGCGCTTCCGGATTCTGGCGCGGATCGATTCCCTGCGCGGCCGCCACCTCGAAGACGTCCTGGCGCGAGGTTTGCCGCTCGGCCAGCAGTGACTTCATCTGTTCCGCCTGCTCGGGCGAGAGATTGAGGTTCTTGAACAGAGCGGCGTAACGCGCCTCGATTCCGGCTTTCTGTTGCGTCGCGACCATCGCCTGCACCTCGGGCTTGTTCATCAGCTCGCGCAGCGCGGTGAATTGCGGCGGCGGTCCACCGCGACCGCGACCGTCGCCGCGGTTTCCGCGTCCGCGTTCTGACCCGCGTTCCTCTGTCACCTCGGCCAGCATGCTCTCAACATCGCCCGGATTGGCAGCGCGGAGCGCGGCCAGACGGTCCTGCAGGTCGCGATTCGCCTTCTCCAGATCCCAGATCTTTTTTTGGAAATCGGACCGCTCTTCCCGGTTCATGGCGATGGCGCGGAGCTCCACCAACTCCGCATACTGGCGCCACGCGAGCAGCGCTCCTCCCACGATGGTAAGCGCGAGGAGGGCGAGCAGAAGATTCTTCGGGGATTTCACGTTGCACGGCTAGACGCAATCGTTTTGGCAAAGTTGCAGCCGGCCGCCTGGCGCTATGCTCGAGGTTCTGTGTACCCAAACCATCGGCGCGATACACATGTCTGACCCCGGCGGCCGGCTTAGGCTGCGCTGCGCGCAGGTTGCGATCCCGCAAAACCGCCCGGCGGTTTTGTCTTAGCCCGCATGTTCTCGAAACGTGCGACGGCCGAGGCAGTGCACAGTTACGGTGGCGGACGAGAGGGCAGAAAGCGGGTGGAAAGTGCGGGCTAACGCGGCGGGAACTCGAACTCGGCCTTGGCGCCGGTCTTGGACAGCACGAGGTACGCGCCGAAGGGGTGGCCGCGCTTCGACATGAATCCCTGGATCAGGTTGGTGCGACCCTCCTCAAACAGGCTGCGGACTTCGTCCGCCGGAATTTCCTTCCCGCACAGCTGCTTCTTCAGCGTGAACACGATTCGGTTATCCTGGTCGGGCCGCCGCACATAATAAGCGTCCGGCGTATCGAGAATCTCGCCGCCCTTGTGCAGCTTGCTTTGCCCGATCACCTTCGCATTCGAGAGATCCGGCGGCGCTTTCGCTTTCCGCGGGATCGGATTGCCATCCTTGTCCACCTTCGGTTTGCGCGGCGGGAATTCCCACGAGATCCGCGCGTCGTCGCGTTTCAGGAAGGCGTCGAACGGCCGGCCTTTCTTCGAGGTGAATCCCTGGATCAGGTCCGTCTTCCCCTGCGTCACGAGCTGAATGGCGGCCTCGCGCGGGATCGGCTTCTGGCACATCAGCCGGCTCACGCGGAACGTCTGTTTCCAGCCCTCGCCCTCGCGCTCGCGCAGGATGTAGCTGTTGCCCGACTCGCACAACTCGGCGCCCGTCGCGGGATCCTTCCAGAACGGCTCGAGCGTTCCGATGTCCTGCGTGTCGCCGAAATCGTATTCGGCCCTCCATCCCTTTTCCGCATCCTTCACGAGCTTGAGCTTGGCGGCGAAACGCGCGCGGGTTTTGGCCGAGATGAACCCGTCGAGCGGGCCGATTTCGCCTTTCTCCACGAGCTCTTTCACCTCGGCCTCCTCCATCCGCCGGCCGCCGATGACCTTGTAGATCATGAATTCGCCGTCGTGCGATTTGTAGCCGCGCAGGGTCTCGCGCAGCGGTTTGCTGTCGGTCGGCGAAATGATGTCGGTTTCGCGGGCGATCGAATCGTCTTCCTCGAAACCCTTCACGCGCTCGATGATTCCCTTCGTCGTCGCGGCGATCTCCGCCATGAATTTTTCGCGCGGGAACTTGTTGTGCTCCATCTGCCGGAGCTTGAATTCCCACTCGCCGGTGAGGTCGGGCTTCGTGAGTTCCTCCGCCTTCACCGCGCCGAGAAACTGGAGCAGTTGCTCCGCCTTCGCGGTCGGGATCAGTTCGCGCTGCGGCCGATCGATGTACTTCTGATTGATCAGCCCGTCGATCGTGTCCGCGCGCGTCGCCGGCGTGCCCAGCCCGCGTTCCTTCATCGCCTCGGCGAGATCCTCGTCGTCGACCAGCTTGCCGGCGCCTTCCATCGCGGAAAGCAGCGTCGCCTCCGTGTACCGCGGCGGCGGCTTGGTCGTTTCGGAATGGAGAACAGGATCGACCGTCCGCGCCTGCGTCGGCGTGCCGTCCTCGGGTGAAAGCGCCGGCAGCGATTTCGCATCCGGCGAATCGTCCAGCGTGTTCTTCCCATAAACCGCGAGCCAGCCGGCAACCGTCATCACCTTGCCCTCGGTCTTGAAATCGTGCCCCGGCGCGACCGAACTAATCCGGGTAGTGACATCGAACTCGGCGGCCGGATAAAACGCGGCGACAAACCGGCGCGCGATCATGTCGAACACCTTCGACTCCATTTCGTCGAGATGCTTGGCCTCGTGGGTCGTCGGGATGATGGCGAAGTGATCCGAGATTTGCTCGTTGTTGAAAATTCGCTTGTTCGGCCGCACCCAGCCTTCGTCGAGCACCTTCTGCGCATGCGCGCCAAGGCTGCCGTGCAGATTCGCCAGCGTCTCGCGCACCGTCGGGATGTAATCCTCCGGCAGCGCGCGGGCGTCGGTGCGGGGATACGTGATCATCTTGTGCCGCTCGTAGAGCGCTTGTGCGATCTGGAGCGTGCGGCGGGCGGGCAGGCCGTAACGGTTGTTCGCCTCGCGCTGAAGGGTGGTGAGATCGTACAGCCGCGGCGCGGTCTGCGAGCTCGCCTTCTTCTCCTCACTGACGCGCGCGAGCGGCTGGCCCTGGCCCGCGGCGACGACGGCCTCCGCCACCGCCCGATCCCAGACGCGATCGATCCGGTCGTGCTCGTCGTTCTCGGCGCGCTTGAAGTTCGGCCGCTGGTAAACGCCCTCGTAGCGGCCTTTCGCCACCTCGAAGGTCGCGGTCACCCGCCAGTAATCGCGCGGCTTGAAATTCCGAATCTCCTGCTCCCGCGCATAAACGATCGCGAGGGTGGGGGTCTGTACGCGTCCCACGGACGCGACGTTGCCGGCCCGCGAGCCGAACATCCGCTTTGTCAGCGCGCGGGTGCCGTTGATGCCAATGAGCCAGTCGCTCTCGCTGCGGCAGCGGGCCGCATCCTCGAGCCCGTGCATCTTCTCCCCGTCGCGGAGCGTCCGGAACGCCTCCTTGATGCCTTCGGTGGTCATCGTCTGCATCCAGGCGCGCTTCACCGGCAGCTTGCACTTGGTGAGCTGATACAGGTACGCGAAGATCAGCTCGCCCTCGCGACCGGCGTCACAGGCGTTGATGACTTGATCGATGTCTTTTCGCGCCAGCAGTTTTTTCAGCGCGTTGAACCGTTCCTTCGAGTCCTCGATCGGCTTCAGTCCAAATTTTTCCGGGATGATCGGCAGCGTTTCCAGCCGCCAGAAACCATATTTCTTCTTGTCGATGTCCTCGGGCATCTCGAGTTCCACCAGGTGACCGAGGGCATAGGAAATGACGTATTCGTCGTTTTCGTAGTGGTCGCCTTTCTTGGGAACTTTGCCGAGCGCGCGCGCGAGGTCGGCCGCAACGGACGGCTTCTCCGCGATGACAAGTGACTTCATGTAACGCGAGCCGTTACCCGCGGACCGACGAAGTGCAAGAAATTGTTTTACTCGAATCGCAGTATGCCGGCCCGTACCGCGTTCACGGGCAACGATTTCGCGGGGCTGGCCGCAAGCGTGCCGGCGGCGCATCCGCAATCAGCATACGCCGCGATCGTGGTCTGCGTTTCACCTCGCCGGAAGCGGCGGAATCCGACGGCGGCTCTTCGGAGGCCGGCCCAGTGGCTGCGGCGTCCAGCCGCAGATGCGGATAGCTGTAGAATAACCGGCAGGATGCCGGTGCCACTGCGGCGCCGGTTTCAGTCGTGCTTTCGTCGTGGCATGGGCGTCGTCTTGGATCCGTGGCGCTCGGCCAATGCGGGCGGGGACGCCCGCGCTCCCAAGGGAACGGACTTCCGATTCCCCGGGATTTGCCTAATCCACAATCCGCAATCCGAAATCCGAAATCGAATGACCTACTCCAACGCGTTCGCTGCCGCCGCATCGAGCAGCGTGATCTCGCGGGTGCCGTTGGGCTTCCTTACCACGAGCACCGGCCGATCGCGCAGCTGGCCCAACAGTTCTTCGTCGGAAATGATCTCGTATCCGCGGGTGACGGGCTGCGGTGCAGCGGGCAATTGCGTCGGGATTGCCTGTCGCGGTGATGACACCGCCATCCAGAGCGCCGCGACTGCGGCCGCCGAGGCTCCGGCGGCGAGCGTGCGACGGAGTTGGCGCCGCCGCCGCGCGATGGCCGCCGCCGCGCGGGCGTAATCCGCCGCCGGGCCCGCGCTCCAGTTGTCGTGAAACAACTCCGCCAGCAGTTTCGCGTCGCGTTCTGGTTTTCTATTCATGGCCGGCAAGGAGGGTGAGCAACCGGCGCCGAAGTTCGGCGCGGGCGCGGGTCAGTCGCGATTCGACGGCTTTCGGGGAGATGCCGAGTGTTTCCGCGATGGTTCGCACATCGAAACCGGAAAAATACTTGGCCTCGAGCAATGCCCTCTCGCCTGGATCCAATGACACGAGCGCGGCGTCCAAGGCGGTCTGCAACCGCTGCTCGCCATCGTCGCCCGCAGAGTCGGCCTCACTGCATTCAGCGCGCCGGCGATTGAGAAGCTGCCAGAACGTCAGCCGGCGCCGGCGGCAGTCGCTCAGCGCGGTGCGGGCCACAACCCGAACCCAGCCCATGAACATCCCCTCGGAATCGCACGGGCGCGCATGTTTGGCGATGCGGAGATACGTTTGTTGGAGCGCCTCGCTGGCCAAGTCGTGATCACCACGCGTCGCGCCGAGCAGCTGGCGGAAGATCGCCGGCCCATAGTTCCGATGGAATTGCGCCCAGGCCGCATCGTCGCCGCGCGCGAGGCCCGCGGTCAGCGCGAGCAGCGGCGCAGCGGGGGAGGTTTGCTCCATGCGCGCGGCGAGCAACCGGGCATTCAACGGGCTGACGGCGGAACGGGTCACTTTTTTTCAGCGGCGGGCGGCGGCGGTGCCGCATCTCGTGGTCGCGGTTTTCCGCCCGCTTTATCCATCCCTTTTTCGCGCTCCTGTCGACGTCTGACCACCTCGGCACTCACGGCTTGAAGGCGGTCGCGTTCGGCTTGCACGCGCTCGGTTTTTGTTTTCTCCGGCGGTCCGGACAGCGTCGAGATCACTTTGCTTGCCACCGCAATCGCACCGGGGGTGCCCGACACCAGCAGAAGGCTGGTCGCGGGATGAAACTTCAATTGCAGCGCCTCGGGTTTGTTTTGGGGCTGGAGTTCCCAAGCGGTGCGCACGGCGGACACGATGTCATCGACGGATTGTTTTTCCAAGTAAGGACCCAGTTGAAACGATTCGAAGGCGTTGGTGTCGCCGGAACGTTTCATGAGCACATACACCGGGATATCGGATGGATTGGGGCCGGATCGCTGTTGGGGAGCGCGAATGATGCTCAGACCGCGGCCGTTGAGCAGCAGGCCCAGCGCGTTGGCGACTGCTTCCGTATCGGCATTGCGAATCGAAAACGCGGGAAGCTCGGTTGCGAGATCCGCTGTTTCCCCGACCAGGTTGAAATGGGACTCGCTGGCGCCGGAAATCGATTTCACCAACTGGGCAAGGGTGCCGCCGGGAAAATCGATCGTGGTGAGATTTCGACCATCCTGTTGGGCGGCGCCGGCGGGTCCGGCAAAGCCGACGAGGGCAAGTGCAATCAAGGCAACGAGCGCGCGGGGAGTGTTCATGGGTGGCATGAATAATACGCACGCCGACCCGAAATCCTTCGGGCACTTCATTCCGGGATGCTTTCGACAATTCGAACCTCCCGAACGATTTCAGCATCGCGGCGAGCGTCTCGGATCGATCAGAAAGTACTCGAAGACGAAAACACGATGTTGACGATGTGCGCCATGAAAACTCCCGCAGCTATGACCAGCATCCACCTGAGCTCCGGGAAGTGACTTCTCGGAAATTTTCCCATGTCCATTTCAATGCACGAGCACCTTTTGAACCTCAACGCCGACGTGCAGAAGACCTGGCTGCGCCAAGTCGGCGCGTGGGACAAGACGTTGACCCGCAAGGCACAGTTCGTGGCGGCCATCGAAGCCTACCTGCGCGACAACCTCGCGGGGTTCATCGCCCGGTTGTCGGAACCGGAGAAACTTCTGCTGGCCGAATCCGCGCACCAAGGACGCCTGATCGGTGCCCGCGAGTTCGAAGGCAAATACGGCGGACCGTGCCCGATGCCGAAAGGCTACTACGGCTACGGCGAGAAGATTCCGCTGCTGGCCGCGGTGATTTGCCGGCCGCGAAATGCCTACGAAGGCGAACCGGTGTTGGCGCGCGAACTGATTGAGCCGCTGCGGCGGTTGCTGCCCAGGCCGGCCGCCGTGCAACCGCGCACGCAACCGGCACTGCCGATGTTCTGGCCGTCCGAGCAGCACGAAAACGGCGACGAAAAGGTCCGCCCGGTCCAGGTCCACGAAGGCGAGCGGATCGCGCCGGTCGAACTGGTTCGTGTGTTGCGGCTGATCCAAGGGGGCAAGGTCCACGTCGCCGCTTCCAGCCGGCGGCCAACGGATGCGGCGACGCGGTTGATCGGCGAGGCGCTGTTGGTGCCGGATTTCGCGCTGGACCCGCCGAAAACGGAAACCGACAAGTGGACCGAACTCGGCGGTCCGGTTCGCGCGCATGCCTGGGGCGTGCTGGTGCAGCAATGCGGCTGGGCCCGGCCACACGGCGGCGCACTGAAGCTGACCGCGGCCGGCCAGGCCATGCTGCGGGGCTTTTCACCGGAGGCGTTTCGCGCGGGCGTGATGGAGTTCCTCGGCAACGGTGAGTTCGACGAGTTGCACCGCGTCACCCATATTCGCGGCCAGTCGGGCAAGGCGCGGCGATGGATTAGCGATCCCGGCGTGCGCAAAGCCGCTGTTGAGGAGGCGATGAGCGCGCTGCCCGTCGGCGATTGGCTGGCCTACGAGGAGGCGCGGCGAATCATCGAGGCATCCGGCGAGGAGTGGGACGTGCTGGAGGAAGACGCCGGCGTGCTCTACTTCGCCGAGCTGCGCTACGGGGTGATCAACGACATGGCCGGCCTCAACAGCCAGTTCTTGCGGGCGCTGTTCCTCGAATCGTTCGCCACGCTCGGCCTGCTGGATGTCGGTTATGTGTATCCACAATCCCTCTGGCCCGACCTCGGCGATGCGTGGGGGATCGAAGACATGAGTTTCTGCGGTCGCTACGACGGGCTGCTTTTCGTGCGGGTCAATCCGCTCGGCGCCTATGCACTCGGATACTCCGACGGCTATGAGCTCCGCGCCGATCCGGGGCCGAAACTACTCCGCGTTCTGCCGGAGCTGGAAATCCATCTCGCGACCGACGTGCTTAATCCCGCCGATCGCGCCTGCCTGGAACTGATGGCCGTGTGTCGGTACGACGGGGTCTGGGTCCTCGACGCGGAGCGCATTCTCTCGCATGTCGAAGCCGGCGGCGCGCTGGCCGAGTTGCAGCAGTTTCTGGAAGCGAACGCAGCGGACGGCCTGCCGGAGAGCGTGTGCGATTTCCTGGCGTCGCTCGAGCGGCGCATCCGGGCTTTCCGGCGCGCGCGTGAAGCGGTGCTGCTGGAATGGGAAGACGAAGGTCTCGCGCGTCACATTGCTGCCGATGCCACCACCAGCCCGCTTTGTTCCCACGCGGGTGGCAATCGGTTGGTCGTGTCGAAGGACCAGCTCAACGCATTTCGGCGCGCGTTGAAGCAACTCGGATTCGTCATGCCGGCGGGAAAGTAGGCGTCCTGGACGCCGCTCAACCCGCGACCTTCGGCGTTTCGGCCAGCGCGGAGTCGAACGACTTCAGCATCGCGGCAATCGTCGCGTCGGTCTCGTCACCCATGTTCGAGATCCGGAAGGTCTTTCCCTTCAGCTTGCCGTAGCCGCCGTCGATCACCAGCTGGTGCTTCGTTTTCAGCGTCTTGTTCAGCGCGGGGAGATCGATGTTCTGCGTGTTCGCAAAGCAGTTCAGCGTCACCGAGCCGTAGCCCTCCTTCGGGAAAAATTTGAAGCCCTTCGCGAACACGTGCTCGCGCACGGTCTGGTTCAGCCGCGCGTGACGCGCGTAACGATTCTCGATTCCCTCGGCCTTGATGTCCTCGAGCTTCGACTTCAGCGCGTAGATCAGCGGAATCACCGGCGTGCTCGGCGTCATGCCCGCCTCGTGGTTCTTCTGGAATTCGACGAAGTCGAAATAGTAGCCGCGGCCCTCGGTCTTCGCGGCGCGATCGAGCGCGCGTTTCGAAACCGACAGCAGCGAAAGCCCCGGCGGCAGCGCGAGCGCCTTTTGCGAACCGGTAATCAGAACGTCGATGCCGAGCTCGTCCTTCTTGATCGGCAGCGCGCTGAACGAGCTCACCGTGTCGACGATCGAAATCACGTCCGGAAACTCGCGGACCACCTTCATGATCGCCGCGAGATCGCTCATGCATCCGCATGACGTCTCGTTGTGAATCAGCGTCAGCGCGTCATAGCCGCCCCTGGCCAGTTCGCGGCGGACGGCGTCGGGATCGACCGGCTGGCCCCATTCGAATTTCAACGCCGTGGCCTGCTTCGCATCGCGCTGGGCGACATTGAACCATTTGTCCGAGAACGCACCGTTCATGCAGTTCAGCACTTTTTTCTGCACCACGTTCCGCAGCGTGCCCTCCATCGCGCCCCACGCGCTGCTGGTCGAGAGGTACACGGGGTCCTTCGTATACATGAGCTCCTGAAGCTGCGGCTGGATCGATTGGTAGAGCGCCACGAAGTCGGTGCTGCGGTGCCCGATCATCGGCTGCGCCATGGCGCGAAGCGTTTTTTCCGAGACGGCGATCGGGCCGGGGATGAAAAGTTTGTAGCTCATGGTTTTTGCTGCGCCAAAACCAAATCGATTTTCCGCAGCGGAAAATCGGTCGTTTGGTGTTGGCAGACTGATTGGAAGTTCACAAAGGAGGCGTGACGATGTGCACACGCGCCCCCGAAAACTGTTTACGTACTGATACCCGTCAACCTTAGGTTTTTGCGCAGCAAAAACCTCATGTGGCTGAAACGACGGCTCAACGCGCTAGAGCTCTTCACGATTGACGTGATCTACGGACGGCGTGCGGGCGCCGGGCCGATGCTTTACGGCGGGTTCCTGCAGGGACTGTCGTGGCTTTTCAGCGGCGTGGCGCAGGCGAGGCTCTGGCTTTACCGGCACCGGATTCTCCACGACCAGCCGCTCGGGTGCCTCGTCGTGGTGGTTGGCAACCTTACCGTCGGCGGCACCGGGAAAACCCCCGTGGTGGAAAAATTCGCGCGGGCGCTGCGCGATCGCGGCCGCCGCGTGGCTATTCTCAGCCGTGGTTACAAGAGCAAGGCGCCGCCGTTCTGGAAACGGCTGTGGTGGGAGCTGACGCATGCAGAACTGCCGCCGCCGCGGATCGTGAGCGATGGCGAAAGGGTCCTGCTCGACAGCGAGCAGGCGGGCGATGAGCCGTTCATGCTGGCGCGAAACCTTCCCGGCGTGATCGTGCTCGTGGACAAGAACCGCGTGAACGCGGGCGCGTATGCGATCAAGAAATTCGGCTGCGATACCCTGGTGCTCGATGACGGGTTCCAATACCTGCCGCTGAAGGGCCGGTTGAACCTCCTGCTGGTGGACAAGACCAATCCGTTCGGCAATGGCCACCTGCTGCCCCGCGGAATCTTGCGCGAACCGATCAAGCACGTGCGCCGCGCGAGCTATGTTTTCCTCACGAAGTCAAACGGCGTGCGCGATCGCGAACTCGAGCAGCTGATCGACACGCATAATCCGGGCGTGGATATCATCGAGTGTGCGCACCGCCCGCAGTACCTCCAGCGGTTTGGGCTGCTGCTCAACGCGGCGGGTGCGCGCGAACCACTCGTGTTCCTCAAGGGGAAACGCGTGTTTGCGTTCAGCGGCATCGCCACGCCCGAGAGCTTCGAGAAATTCCTGCGCGATCTCGGTGCGATGCTTGTCGGCCGCGAACGATTCCTCGATCATTACCGTTATGAACCGGAGGACATCGAGGGATTGTTCGAACTCGCGCGGCGCGAAGGCGCGGAATGCCTGGTGACAACGGAAAAGGACGCGGTCCGAATCAGCGAGACGGCAGCGCTGCCGCTGCCTTTGTACTACCTGCGGCTGGAGATCGAAATCCTCCGCGGCGCCGCCGACTTCGACGAAGCCGTCGGTCGGATTTGTTTCCCACAGGTTTTCGCTCCGCGAAAACCTTAGCGCAATCCAGTTGATCGCTCAGTTGACGAGAATTCGTTGGCTTTTTGCTTCGCTAAACCGACAAAGTTAGGTTTTCGCAGAGCGAAAACCTATGATCATCGACCCCCGTTTCAACGAACTCGCCGCTGGCCTCACCGGGTTTTCGACCTCGCTGAAGAAAGGGGAGCGCGTCCTGATCGATGCTTTCGACGTGCCCGATGCGATGATCATTGCGCTCGTGCGTGCGGCGCGCGACCGCGGCGCCTATCCGTACGTGCAAATCCACCGGGCGCGCGTCACCCGCGAGATGTCGCTGGGCGCGGAGGAGGCGCAGTTCGCGCCCCACGCCGACATCGAACTGGCGCGCATGCAAAAAATGGATGCGTACATCGCCCTCCGCGGGTCGGAAAACATATTCGAGGCGTCCGACGTTCCGTCCGACCGCGTGCAACTTGTGTCGCGATTGATGAAACCGGTTCTCGATCACCGCGTCGGCAAGACCAAGTGGGTCGTGCTGCGCTGGCCAAGCTCCGCCATGGCGCAGCAGGCCGGCATGAGCACCGAGGCATTCGAGGATTTCTACTTCCGCGTTTGCACGCTCGATTACGCGCGGATGACGCCGGGCATGAAGGCGCTCTCGGACCTGATGAAGAAAACCGACCGCGTCCACATCAAGGGACCCGGCACCGATCTGCGTTTCTCGATCAAGGGCATCGGCGCGCAGCCATGCGGCGGGTTGCGCAACATTCCCGATGGCGAGGTCTTCTCGTGCCCGGTGAGGGATTCGGTCGAAGGCTACATCCAATACAACGCGCCCACGGTCTACCTCGGCGCGTCATTCGACAACATCCGGCTCGTGTTCAACAAGGGCCGGATCATCGAGGCCACAGCCAACAACACCAGGCGGCTGAACGAGGTCCTGGACAGTGACGCGGGCGCGCGGTACATCGGCGAATTCGCGATCGGATTCAATCCGCACATCCTGGAGCCGATGCGGGACATTCTCTTCGACGAAAAAATCGCCGGGTCCTTCCATTTCACGCCGGGACAGGCCTACGAAGGCGTCGGCAACGGCAACAAGTCGCAGGTCCATTGGGACATGGTCTGTATCCAGCGGACCGAGTACGGTGGCGGCGAAATCTGGTTCGACGGAAAACTGATCCGCCAGGACGGCCAGTTCGTGCCGAAGTCGCTGCACAAGCTGAATCCGGATTATCTGCTGGGCCGCGGCAGCAACCGCTAATCCAGATTTGTTCAACCGCGAATTCACGCGAATGGACACGAATTAAATCCAGGTGTGCAACCGCGAATTCACGCGAAGGAACGCGAATGAAATCCAGGTGTGCAACCGCGAATTCACGCGAAGGAACGCGAATTCAATCCAGATGGTGAAACCGCGAATTCACGCGAATGGACGCGAATGGAGTCCTAGCGAGGCGCAGCCTCCGACCCGACACATTTCCCCGTTTGTCATTCTGAGGCCTGGCGAAGAATCCAGCACGATGCTCGGAGCCGGACGCGCCATTGGATTCTTCGGCGGCCCTCAGAATGACAGTTTAGGAATTTTCGAAAACCCTGGTCGCCTTCGGCGCCGCCAAAGGCGGGTAAGCTTGACCTCTTCACAACGAGTTTGGGAGTTCATGGAGTCCCAGCTGGTTCAACCGCGACGACCTTGAACCCAGCTTTCCCACGCCGATGTCTTTATTCGCGTCCATTCGCGTTCATTCGCGGTTTCACCCGCCCGGCATTCGCCTTGATTAGCGGTCTTTCATGCGCGATTTCATCCAGGCGCTGCCGAAAACGGAAACGCATCTCCACGTCGAGGGTGCGCTGCCTTACGAGCTGCTGACCGACTGGGATCCGGAGCAGTGGCCGCCCGACCCGTTGTTTCGCAGCCGCAGTTATCGGTATGCGACGTTTCCGGATTTCGAGCGGATCCTGCTCGATCATGCGCTGCCGTGGTTCACGACCGCGGAGCGGTACCACCAGGCGGCGAAGGTGATTTTCGCGAAGCACGTCGCGCAGAACGTGCGGTACGTCGAGACGAGTTTCCATCTGCCAATCGTGACGCTCACGAAGTTGACGGGGCCCGAGATCATCGCCGCGATCCGAGCCGCGGTTCCGGATGGACTCGAGGTGCGAATTCTCGCCGGGATGCTGCGCAGCGACATCGCGGGAGAGCTGCGCCCGATCATCGAGCAACTGCACGACTGGGACGGACTCGCGGGAGTAGACCTGCATGGCAACGAGCAGCTGCCCACGCACCCGGATACCGCGGCGCTCTGGGCGCGAATCCGCGCCGCGGGAAAGATGACGAAATGCCACGCCGGCGAGTTCGATGGGCCAGCGCGCGTGCGCGAGGCGATTGAAGTTCTCGGCGTTCGCCGGATTCAGCATGGCATCCGCGCAATCGAGGATCCCGCGGTGGTCCGGCTCGCCGTTGCTCACGGGGCGACGTTCGACGTTTGTCCGCTCAGCAACGTCGGCCTGAAAGTCGTGTCTGCGCTGAAGGAGCATCCGATCCGCCGTTTGATGACGGCCGGCGTGCGCTGCACGGTGAGCACGGATGATCCGCTCTGTTTCGCGAACACGCTGACCGAGGAGTACGAGTCGCTCGCGACGGAACTGACCTTCACGCGGAAAGAGCTGGCGCAAGTCGCGCGCAACGGCTGGGAGGTTGCCGACGTCGGCGCCGAGGTGCGCAACCGGATGACGGCCTCGATCGATCGGATCCTCGCCGCCGCCGGCTGAGCGTTTTCGTAGCAGCCGAGGTAACGAGGCTGGGTTTTACCGTTCAGTGGATTCGATCGCGCAGCGAGATCGCTTCGTGTTCTCTCAATGTCACGTATTACGTGACATTCTCCTCGTACTGCATGCCCGCAAAACACGTCACGTATTACGTGACGTTCAGGTGCCGGCCCGAGTAAGCCGGGACAATTCAGTTTAACCGCGAATAGACGCCAATTCACGCGAATGGAGAGGGCGTCTTTGTGGAGCATGGAAACAATCAACCAAACAGTGACCATGGTTTCACTTGGGCAATGTTCCCCCTCTTCCTCTGGAATTTGCGTCCATTCGCGTTTATTCGCGGTTGTCCTCTGAATCGAGACGATCAAGCGCCAGCGCCGCCACACCGCAATTGCTTGCACGCGCACGGCGTCTCGGCGGAATCGTGCGGTCCGAATCGCCGCCCCAAACACTGAAATGATGGCATCGAATTCATCCCATTGGCTCCGCTCGATCCTCGTCGCGGCCCTCATCCTCGCGGGCATCGCGCGCGTGTCAGGCGCCGGACCCGGTGAGATCGTGCTCGAACGCGCGTTCATGCCTGACGCAGCGCCGAGCAGTTTCGCCGTGACGTTTCCGAATGGCGTCAGCTTTTGCTACGATCCGGTGCGCGGCGGCGTGAACTACGCGTGGCAGGGTGGATTCGACATCGCGCCGGCGCGACCCGGCCTCGGCAAGTTCATCAAGCCGGTGAAACTGTCGGGCGAAATTGCCTACCGCGAAACGGGTCCGGCACCCTTGCGTCGCGCCGGCGCGGCGCACGTTCCTGTTATCGTATTCAAAGGTTACCGACTTCAAGGCGACGCCGTGGAGTTCGTCTACACGACGGACGGCGTGCTCGTACACGAGGAGGTCCGCGCCCGGCCGGGTGGCGACGGACTGGTGCGGCGATTCCGGATCGAGCCGGCCGGTGGCGACGCGCGCTGGTGGTATGTGCCGGGGCCGATGGAAGGCGCCGTGCTCACCACACCGAGCGGCCAGTTTGAAGGCAGCGGATTTCGGTTCGATGCGGTCGCCGCACGCGAATTCAGCCTCGAGATCGTCTTTCCCCGGAAGTGATGAACCTCCTCAATTCGTTTTTCTCCCGGGCGCGCGGGCCGGCAGCTCCGCGGTTGAGTTTGTTGGGCGCGGTTCTCGGTTCCGTTTTTCTGGCTGTAACCGCGTCTGCCGCCTACCGGATCGAGAGCGTGCCCGTGCCGCCGGAGTTGCACGGTGGTATTTCGGCCGTGACCTTCACTCCGTCGGGTTCACTGGTCCTGACCACGCGTGCCGGTGAAGTCTGGATTCGTGCGGTCGACGGCAAGACGTGGCGCCGCTTCGCGTCGGGACTGCACGAGCCGATGGGCGTGATCGCCGACTCGGAGCGCGAAATTCACGTGGCGCACCGGCCGGAACTGCTGCGGCTCAGGGATACCGACGGCGATGGCCGCGCCGACACGTTCGATGCGCTCGGCGGCGGCTGGGGACTGACGAACAACTATCACGAGTTGTTCTTTGGACTGGCGCGCGATCGCGCGGGCAACTTTTACGGCGCGGCCTCGCTCGATTCCGCGGCGGAGAAGACGCCGATGACGCACACGCGCGGCGAGTTGAATGCGCAGCCGGCGGCGGAGAAGGCCGGCCACGGCTCCGATGTCCCGTGGCGCGGCTGGGCGGTGCAAATCACGCCCGACGGTAAAACGGTGCCGTTCGCGTCCGGCTTCCGGCAGCCGAACGGAATCGGACTGAGCCCGGAGGGCGAGCTGTTCGTCACGGACAACCAGGGGGACTACAAACCGTCATGCGGGCTGCTGCACGTGGCGCGCGGCGATTTTCACGGTCACGCGGAAAGCCTGAAGTGGGAACCTGGATACCAGCCCGGCAGGTTGACGCCGGAGATTCTCTGGCGCCGCTACAAGGGCCCGGCCGTCGTGTTCCCGCACGGCGTCATGGGCGTGTCTTCCGGCGAACCCGTGTGGGACCTCACCCGCGGAAAATTCGGGCCGTATGCGGGACAGGTTTTCTGCGGCGACTATTCCAATATCGTCACGCGTTCCGGGCTGGAGAACGTCGCCGGTGCGTGGCAGGGCTTTGTGTTTCCCTTCCTCGGGCGGACGGAGATTCCGCCCTATGCGACGGGCGAACGGCTCGGTGCCGGCGCCACGCGGGCCGCGTTTGGTCCGGACGGCGCGTTGTATCTGGCGGAGACCGCGGGGTGGGGCGCCGGCCAAGACGGTTTCCAGCGGGTGACGTGGGACGGCACGCTGCCCGCGGATGTCCATTCGATGCAGCTCACGGCGCGCGGTTTCGTGCTGACGTTCACGAAGCCGATGAATCCGGCGGAGCTGGCGAACCCGGCCAACTTCGAGTTCGACCGTTTCCGTTTCTATTACCACGTGAAATACGGTTCGCCGTGGATCGACGAGGCGAAGGTGCCGGTCACCGAAGTCCGGCCGTCGGCGGATGGCCGCCGCGTCGAGGTGACGCTGGCCGAGATGCAGGCTGGATTCGTGTACCAGATTTCGGTCGGCAACCTGCACACCGCGGAAGGCGAGCCGCTGGCGAATCCGATTGGTTACTACACGGCGAACCGGCTGCTCGACGGCACGGTCGCGATCGGCGGCACAACGCGGCTCGCGCGCGAAGGCGAGGCATCGCTCGGCGCGAAGGAGTCGCCCGCGGATGCGGCGCAGACTGGGCCGGTGCTCGTCGCCGCGGGTGAGAAGGTCTACAAGCTTTTCTGCGTGGCGTGCCACCAGCCGGATGGGCGCGGGCTGCCGGGGGGCGCGGCGAATTTCGTCGAGGACAAGACCCGGCTCGCGAAAACGGACGTGCAGTTGATGGAGTCGCTCACGAAAGGCACCGAAAAGGGCATGCCGCCATTCGGCACCGTGCTGGGCAAGACGCAGCAGCGTGCGGTGCTCGCGTACGTGCGCGCGACATTCGGCGAGAAGCCTTGAGGCCGGCGCGTGGTAGCGATGGAAAGCAGGCGAACCACGCGAGCTTAGACCGAAGCGCGTCCGCGAGCCTCTGCACGTCCGCGACTACAACACTTATTGCTCGGCCCACATGGTCGGGCCGCGTTCACACCGGATCTTTGCGGCCGAGTGTGAAGTTCAGCCGCGGAGTCGCTGTTCGGGTGATTCGCCGACCGCTTGAGCCGTTTCGGTCGACGCGATCGGCAGTCGCAGGACGAACTCCGTCCAACCGGCTTCAGCGTCGACATGTTCGAGCTCGCCGCGATGGCTGCGCGCAATCTCGCGCGCCAGGGCGAGCCCAAGTCCGTGACCGCCGCGACTGCGGGCAGGATCGGCGCGAAAGAATCGCTGAAACAGACTCGCGCGCGCCGCCGCCGGAATTCCGGGCCCGGTGTTCCGCACGCGCAACGCGACCGATCGCGTGTCATAGCCTAGACGGCACTCGACCCGACCGCCGCGTTCGTTGTGCCGGACGGCATTGTCGAGCAGGTTCAGCACGACGCGGCGCAACAGGATCTCGTCGCCGGTGACCCGCACGGTGCCTCTTGCCTCGCACGCGAGTGTCACGTCTTCCGTCGCCGCAATCAGTTCGGCGTCGTCGCACGCTTCGCGCACGACAGCGGTGAAGTCGACGCTGGTGTGCGGCGGCCGGACCTGACCGGCATCGAACCGCGCCAGCAGCAGGAGGTGCTCGGTAATGCGATCGAGCCGGCTGATTTCAACCTGAAGGCTGACCAGTTTTTCCTCCTGGGCGGTCGCGTCACCGGGGTTGCGCAGGAGTTGGTCGACATCGGTGCGCATGATCGTGAGGGGTGTGCGCAGTTCGTGCGATGCGTCCGCCGCGAACCGCTGCGTCTGTGTGAAGGCCTGCTCGAGCCGCGTCAGCATCCCGTTGAATGCATGCGCCAGTTTCTGCACTTCGTCGTTCACGGGTGGTTCGGGCACGCGCACGGCGAGCTGCGCCGGCCCGATGCTGCCGGCCGCATCGGCCAGCTGGCGCAATGGCCGTAGCGCATGACGAGCCACCCAGAGTCCGCCAAACGTGGCGGCGAAGAGTACAAACGGCAACGAAACGGCATAGGAAAGCAACAGGTCCTGGAAAATCTCCTTCATCTCCGCGAGGTCGTAGCCGACGACCACCGTCCGGCCGTCCTCGGTGGCAAAGGCGGCCAGCCGCCACCTTCGCTCGTCCCGCCGGTGCGATTTGGGCGCGGGCGATGACAACGCTAGACGCGCCATCGCCCCATCCAGCTGCGGCGACGAATGCGCCAGCGTTCCGTCCCGCGTGAACATGGCATAGCCCATCCACGGATGAAAATCGATCCCGGCGGGCGGCAGCGGACCCTCGGTGCCGGCGTGCCGTCTCACCAGAACCTTCGCCTCGGCCCCGATTTCCATATCGATGGCCTCGAGCTGCTCGTAGTACAGGTTGACGAGGGTTCCGCCCGCAAAAACGAGCACGGCCGCGGTCGTGGACACGGCGGACCAAAGCGCAAACTTCCAGCGGATGGGCAGCGGCTTCACGTGTCGGTCTGCAAGGCGTAGCCGATTCCGCGCACGGTCTGGATCAGCTTGCGGGGAAATGGATCATCGACCTTTCGCCGCAGGCGCTGAATCGCGACATCGACGAAATTGGTTCCGGCGTCGAACTGGTGCCCCCAGACGGTCTGGCTGATTTCGACACGGGTGACGACCTTGCCCGGCCGCCGCAGGAGGCACTCGAGGAGAGAGAATTCGCGCGGCGTCAGATCAATCTTCGTCTCGCCGCGGCGCACCTCGCGAGAGACGAGGTTGAGCGACAGGTCAGAGTAGCTTTGCATCGCCAACCCGCCGCCATTGTGCCGCCGCAACACCGCGTTGAGCCGGGCAATCAGCTCGGTCATGGAAAACGGCTTCGCCAGGTAGTCGTCGGCGCCGAGATTCAACCCCTCGACCCGCTCGTCGAGATCGCCGCGAGCGGTCAGAAGGACGACCGGAACCGTGTTACGGCCTTCACGCAGCTTGCGCACGATGCTCAGCCCGTCGCGGCCCGGCAGCATGATGTCCATGACGATCCCATCGAACGCCTGCGTCGTCGCGATGGCAGCGGCGGTATTTCCATCGTGGCAGACTTCGACCGAGAAACCCTGCTCCTCGAGCCCGGCGCGCACGAAGGCCGCGACCTTCTTTTCGTCCTCCACCACCAGGATGTGCATGCGAAAAATGTAAGGCCGCGCCCGCCCGGCACGAGCGCGAACTGCCGCGGTGCATGACCGTTCGCTGACGGCCGGATGACGGCTCCGTAATCTTCCTAACATGCAACGGGGGGCGGGTTCTTACTCACGCCATGTCCCAACCCACGACCGCCACGGGCGATGATGCCATCGCCTCGCGTGCCATTGCCAACCCGTTACCCGCCGCCACCGGGGGTCGCCCCGACCAGCGCGCAGCAAGGTGGCCCGACTGGGGTACGCGGCACGGCGGCGTGTGGCTGCTGTTGGCGATAGGTATGGGCATCGGGCTCGCGACCCGGATGATCCTGCTGCTCAAATCGGCGGGCGACGTGTCGTGGAATTCTAGCCTGCTGGCGGCGTTTGCTTGGGGTGGGCTTTTCGATTTGGCGGTGGTCTTGTGGTGCTGCCTGCCACTCACGCTCATCCTGGCGGTATTGCCGGCACGGGCGTTTGAACGTCGCGCGGTGCGCAGTCTGATGCGGCTGGCGCTCTTCGCCGGCGGCTACCTGATGCTGTTCGTCGCGCTGGCGGAGTGGTTTTTCTGGGACGAGTTCGGCGTGCGGTTCAATTTCATCGCCGTCGACTACCTCGTCTACACGACGGAAGTGATCGGGAACATCCGCGAGTCGTACCCGCTCACGCCGTTGTTCACCGCCATCGGCATCATCGCGGTCGTGATTTCATTCGCGTTTCACCGCCTGGGCTGGAGCGACCAGTGGCTGGCGCATCGGGCCGCTGCCGCTTCGGCCCGCTGGCGCGCGGCGGCAAGTTGGACGGCCGCGACGCTCGCGCTCGGGCTCGCGTTGGATCAGCGGGTGGTACCGCATTTCGACAACGCCTACAACGCCGAGCTGGCCAAGAATGGCGTGTGGTCGTTTTTCGCCGCGTTCCGCGCGAACCAATTGGATTTCGAGCGGTTTTATCCGACGCTGCCGGAGGAGCTCGCGTTCGCCCGGATGCACGCGACTCTGGCCGCCGATGGCGGTGGCACGCCGGCCGCGGGGCAGCGCGATTTGTTGCGCCAGGTATCGCATCCGGGGCCCGAACTTCACCTCAACGTCGTCCAGATCACGGTCGAGAGCCTGAGCGCGGAGTTTCTGACGCGTTATGGCGAAACGCGCGGGTTGACGCCGAATCTCGATGCGCTCGTGCCGAAGGCGCTGGTATTTGATCGGATGTATGCGACGGGCAATCGGACCGATCGCGGCATGGAAGCGCTAACGCTCGGCGTGCCGCCAACGCCGGGTCGCTCGCTCGTAAAACGCCCCGAGAACGCCGGGCTCTTCACCCTCGGCTCGGTCTTTCGGGCGAAGGGTTATGCGACCACGTTCATGTACGGAGGGTATGGATACTTCGACAACATGAATGCGTTTTTCGGCGGCAACGGCTACCGCGTCGTCGATCGCACGCAGGTGCCGGCGGCCGACGTCACGTTCGCCAACATCTGGGGGGCGTGCGACGAGGATCTCTTTCGCTGGACGCTGCGGGAGGCCGATCGCGACTTTGCGGCCGGGCGGCCCTTCTTCCAATTCGTGATGACCACCTCCAACCACCGGCCGTATACGTTTCCGGTCGGGCGGATTGATTTGCCGCCGAAGACGTCGGGCCGGGCCGGCGGCGTGAAGTACACCGATTATGCGATTGGGGAATTCCTGCGGGCCGCGTCCACGCGCCCGTGGTTCAAGGAGACGGTGTTCGTGATTGTCGCCGATCATTGCGCCTCCAGTGCCGGCCGAACCGAGCTGCCGGTCCAGAACTATCATATTCCGCTGCTGATTTACGCCCCGGGCGGGCAGGTGCAGCCGGGCCCGGTCGCGACCCTGGGCAGTCAGGTGGATTTCGGACCGACGCTGCTCGGGCTGCTCGGCTGGTCGTATCCAAGCCGCTTCTACGGACATGATCTCACCGCGCTGCCGGCCGAAGCCGGCGGCCGCGCCTTGATCGGGAATTACCAGAAAGTAGCCCTGTATCGGGACGGAAAACTCGCCGTACTCCAGCCCGTGCGGCAAGGCGCCACATACTCCTACGATGAACGCACGCACGAACTCAGGCCGCAGCCACGCGATGCGGGGCTCCTGGAGGAGGCGATTGCCTACTACCAGACCGCGAGCTGGCTGTTCAAACATCACGTGCAACGTGACTCCATCGCGATCGCGGCGGCGCCTTGACCGTTCGCTCATTCCGGTACTCGCGGCGCTCGCGCTGGTGCTGGTTGGGTTCGAAATATCGGACACCGATCTGTGGGTGCAGGATCGTCTTTTTGATTTCCCGCATGGCCGGTGGATCGTCGATGGCGCGGACCCGCTCTGGCGCGCGCTTTTTTATTCGGGACCGAAGTCGGCGCTGATTGCCCTGGGTTTGCTCGCGCTCGTGCGGCTGCTGGCACCGGCGCGTTGGGCGTGGATTCGGCGCGGATGGGGCGGCGCATCGCGCGCGGATGTCGGCGTGCTGGTGCTGACGCTCGCGACGACTCCGGTGCTAATCGGGTGGGGCAAGGCGGTGACAAACGTGTTTTGCCCGTCTGAGATCCGGCGCTACGGCGGCGACGTGACCTACGTCAAGGTGTTCAGCTCCTACCCGCCTGGAGATCGACCGGTCCGTGCCGGCCGGGGTTTTCCGGCCGGACACGCCAGCGGAGGATTCGCGCTGCTGGCCCTGGCCGGGCTCGCGCGTACTCGTCGCGGTCAGCTTGCCGGCATGGCCGTGGGGCTCGTCCTCGGCGGCACGATGGGCGGCTACCAGATGATGAAGGGGGCGCACTACCTGAGCCATACTGTCGTCACCGCGCTGGTGGCGTGGCTGGTGTTTATCGCGTGGCGGCTGGTTTTTCGGCGCCGCGATCGCGACGATGGAAGCGCGCTTGCGGCATCGCGAACCGCCGCCGAGCCGGCCGAGGAGTCCACCGCGATGGAGTCGCGATCAGTCGCGCAACTCTGACTGCGCCTCGTCGGGCGCGACGGGGAATCGACCTACTCGCTCACTTCACTCGCACGCTCCACTCGCTCACGCTCGTAGCTACGAAACTCAGAATGAAAACGTCGACGTGAGCAGCCACTCGCGCGGCGTCTGGAAGCGGTAATTCAGAATCGCACCGCTGGCCGCCGCGGTCTGCGGAATGATATCCGTGTTGTTCAGCGCATTGTTGACGTTGAGCTGAAGTGACCACGACACGTTCTGACCGAATGCGGTCACGCGGCGGCGGTAGCCGATGTTGGCATCGGTCAGCGTGTGCGAACCGGCGCGAACCGGCTGCCGCGTTGCCGGATCGGTCGACGTGTAGCCGAGCACCGTGCCTTGGCGCCAGCGGGCGCCGGCGCCAATCGAGAATCCCTTCAACGTCTCCTTGGTGAACGTGTAATTCGTTCGGATATTGCCACTCCATTTTGGACTGATTTGGAGCAGCGTGCCTTCGACGAGAATGAACCGCGGGCCAATGAAATTTTCCGTCTGGAGCAGCTGATCCGCAATCGTGGCGTCGCCGGACGTCACCCAGGCTTCCCGATGAGCAGCCACGTAGTCGCGGATCGCGGTGCCCACGCTCGTCCAGCTCGTCTTCGCGGTCGCGAGGTTCGCGGTGAGCCGCCACTGCGGCGTCGGGTTGGCGACGATTTCGCCTTCCACTCCCTGCGCGGTATTATCGTAGTTATAGGCGTTGCAACTCACGATCTCCTGATCGCGTTGCGCGTTGGTGATCAGCCCGAGCAAAGCCATCCGGTTCCAGATGTTGTTCACGTGATCCTGCACGTTGCCGGTGCCGACGGAAGTGCTGTTGTTCTTCACCGCGGTTTGATAATACACGACGCGGGCCGTGAGCCGGTTTTGCAGCAGGTGAAACTGGATGCCGTAATCCTCGGTTTCGCCGCGCGGCTGAGGCACCGGATTGTTCGG
The DNA here is from genome assembly GCA_030648295.1 of Opitutaceae bacterium. Taxonomy (GTDB): domain Bacteria; phylum Verrucomicrobiota; class Verrucomicrobiia; order Opitutales; family Opitutaceae; genus ER46. The sequence goes on from JAUSID010000163.1 coordinate 89,660, forward strand.
CAGCGTCTTCTGGTTGAGCGCGGGTAGCGCGAAGTTGTCGGAGCGATTTGCCATCAGCGACACCCAGTTGGTCACGTGGAAAACGACGCCCTGGCTGCGGGTCGAGCCCTCGACCTTGTTGGTGTTGGCCCGGCCCGGCATCAGGAATCCCTGCGTGTATCCGCCAACCCGCTCCGCGCTGCGCACGCCGGTGCTGAGCTTGCTGTAGAGATAGTCGTGTCGCATGCCGACGGTGAAGACGACGCGGTCGTTCCAGAACCGGCTCTGCGTCGCGAGCATCCAGGCGTTGAGATAGTAGCGGTTGTACGCCGGCGTGGCCTTCGGCACGAATCCGGTTCCCGGCAGGGGGTTCAGCCGGTAGTCGCGCAAGGAAATGTTTTCCACCGGGCCGCTCAGGTCCACGTACGTTCGTCGCAGAATGTAATTCGTGGAGTCCTCCGGTGCGGCCGGATTGATCGGATTGTCGATCCGCTGCTCGACGTACGTGGTGTTCCAGGATTTCTGCTCCCAGCGATCGCCCATGCCGGCGAGTTGGTGCCGGCCAAAAATTTTTCCGAGGTCGGCCTGGTACGCGAGGGTGAGCCGAAGCCCGTCGCGCCGATCCTCCTGGAGCCGCGACTGCATGTAGTTCTCCAGATACGGACGGCCGACGTTCGGATTTGGGATCGATGCGGGCCCGCCGGCGGGCAGGTTCCACAGGAACTCGTTGGGATCAAAAAACAGGAGCATGTCCGGGCCATTGATGTCGCGTTGGTCCGAGTGGTAAATCTGCCGCGTGGCCGCGAGCTCGGCGAAGAAAGTGCGCGTGATCTCCTGGCGCAGAATCGCGCTGTTGTTGCTGAACTTCGCGCTGTTGCCAGGACCGGGTCCGGCGAGCACGGCCCGCTTTGGCACGAGCGAAAAGTCCTGGATCATCGGCGTCCGGGTCGAGTCGTTCACCGGATTCGCGGTGCGGCCCATGTTGAAGAAATTCCGATATTGGGTGACGGGGTCGCCCTCGATGTAGACCCACCAGTTGGTGCTGCTCACGCGACGCAATCCCCGCGCGTCCGGCGTGCTGCTCGTAATCGGGACCGTGAGGGTGGGCCGGCCGGCATTGAGCCAGGCCGAAACGTGATTGGGTCCGAGATACGGCCGCGGCCGCCGAAAATCGTAGCGGGCGCCCTCCGATTGGATGTCGAGCGTCGTCTTCGGCCGGACCTGGAAACGAAGCGCGCCATAAACCCGCTTGTTGTTGCTGAACTCCCAGGGCCGCCACCCGGTCTTGTGATCCGCCACGGCATCGATCCGTAGCGCGAGTTTCTCGCGGATGATGGGCTGGTTGTAATCGATGGTCGCGCGGAGCGCGTCGAATGACCCGGCGCGAATCGAGGCCGAGTGAATCGGCCGCCGCAGGTCCGCGTTCCGCGACTGGGTGTTGAAACTGCCGCCGGCCTGGCCGATGCCGAAGAGAATCGCGTTCGGGCCGCGGGAGAACTCGACGCGCTCGATGTTGTAGGTGTCGATCTCGAAGTTGTAGCTGAAAAAATTCACCGTGCGGCCGCTGGCCGAGCCGCCGCCCGTCGGCAGCCCGCGGGCGGTGATGCCCGAGGTCGGATTCATCAGGCTGTTGCCGTTGGGTCCGCCGCTGATGAATCCCACGTCGGTGTCAGTGTTTAGTGAATACTTCGCGATGTCCTCGACCGAGGTGGCGCCGATGTCCTGGAGAAACTCGGCCGTGAAGACCGAAATGGATGCCGGGGTATCCTTCAGCTGGGAGTTGAGCCGCGAACCCGATGCGGCGTCCAAACCCATGTAGCCGGTGTCGCGGTCGACGCGGACTTCGAACGGCGTCAGTTCGACCGGCTTTTCCTCCTTCAGGACGGAGGGATTTGGCGCGGTGATGGTTTGGGCGGCCGCCAGAACGGCAGCGAGAAACGAGGCTGAACCGGCGCAAGCGCGCACGCGATTGGAACGGACCATGGTGTGACGATGGAGGTTTGCTGGACGAACGGCCGGGCACGCGGCTTGACGCGTACAATGGCAATTCGATACGCGCCGGAATCGCGGGAGTCGAGTTTCGCGCGAACGAGCGGGAGTGAAGATGCGCTCGTCGCGCAACGGACGAATGAAGCACGTGGCGCAACAGCGCGCCACCTACAGTCAAACTTATGGACGCAGATCACGGCGGGATGTCGCGCCCCATATCCGGACGTTTCGAAATTCGGCGGAGCCGCGGTGAACGAGGAATTCGATTCGCGAGCCGGCCCGGGAACGTGCCGGCCACGTCGTCGTCAACGCGGGTCGGCCGTCGACCGTCAGCACCAGCGATTCACCGACAAGTTCGAGCACCACGGCGTGCCACTGGTTGCCGGTAATCGGCGCCGGGACGGAATCCGGTCGGGACGCCACCGTCGCGGCAGGAGGTCCACCGGGCGCCAACGTGAGCCGGTCTCGTCCAGCCAGAGTCGAACGCGGGCATCGGATGCATCTGAAAGCTGGATACCGGCACGGGTTTGGCCGGAGAATCGCGTTTCAAAGTGGATGACGGCCCCAGCGAACGGCGGCTCGCAGTGGAGCGTGGCGGCCGCGCCGCGGCCGGCGGAACCACGCGTGGCGCCAGCGCCCGACGTCCACTCTCCGGCGCGCCGTCGCCACGACGGTGCGAGCGGCAGCTCCGCGAGACTGTCGCTAAGAGAATCAATCCGCGCGTCGTGCACGACGTCGGCGGCCCGTCGATCATCGGTGCATCCGCGACCGTGAGCTGCTGCCGCATCCGCTGCACCGACTGGTCGAGTCGTTCCATTTCGATCTGGATGGCGGCGGGGTCCTCGGCGCCGCCGCCCTGGTCATGGGTGGCGCGCATCCACGCCTCGAGCGCGTGGCGCAGCCGCGCGAGTTCGGAAACGGCGGCCGGATTGCCGCGGAAATCCTCGCGACCATGGTCGGCGAAAAAAACACGGCCGTGTTGTCGCGCAGTCCGTCCTGCTCGAGTCGCCGGAGAACGACGCCAGCCTTGGCGTCCACGCGGCCGACTTCGTCGAGGTAAGCGGCCCAGTCGGCGCGGATCACCGGATCGTCGGCGAGGTAGCCAGGGAGGTCGACCGAGGCCGGGTCGACCGGATTGTCCTCAGCTTTTCGATACGGCCGGTGGGTCTGCTGGAAATTCAGCTGCGCGTAAAAGGGCTGCCGGCCCTTCAGGTCGGCCCATTTGTCGCCGTCGAACGCCCTGCCGTCGTCGTGAAAGTTCCAGTCGGTCTTGGCCGCGCCCGAGAAACCGAGTTCCGGCGGCAACGAGCGCAGGTTCACCGTGAAGTAGCCGGCTTCACGCATCCGCTCGGTGATGAGCCGGACATCCGCGGGCCGGTGGAACCCGTCTTGGCGGTGACTGCGATGATGATGCGCGCCAATGGCCGTTTGATCGCGGCCGGTCATGAACGCCGAGCGCGAAGGGGAGCAGACCGAGGCGGTCGCGAACGCGCGCGTAAACCGGCGCGACTCGGTCGCGAACTGATCGATGTTCGGCGTGCGGACAGACTTGTTGCCGTAGCAGCCAAAGTCGGGGCACGCATCCTCGATGATCAGCCAGAGGATGTTCGGCCTGACCGGGAGCGTGGCGGCCTGAGCGGCGCCGATGCCGGCGCACCACACCACGAACGCGAGGAACCCGACGCGACGCATTTAACGTAATACGTTAAAAACTGGTCGGGCCCAGGGGGCGGAGCAAAGGCGGGGGCCGGACTAATCCTCCGGCAGCGGCTGGCCCTTGGTCTCCGGGGCCCAGATCAGCGCCACGAGGCCCAGCAGGAAGATGAAGGAGAGAAACGTCGCCGCCTTGCGGAACGGATCGGCCACGCCGCCCTCGATCAGCTGCCGGTTGATGAGCATCAGCAGGGGCGGGAAGCCGGCGGCGAGATAGCGGACGGTGTTGTAGCAGAAGCCGACGCCCGTGCCGCGCAGCCGCGTCGGAAACAGCTCGGGGAAATAGATGGCGTATCCGCCGAACACCGACAGTTGGGCGAAGCCCATCAGCGGCAGCATCCAGTAGGCATCCGCGCCGGTCTTCAGGCTGTTGAACACGAAGATGGTCACGCCGAAGCAAAGGATGAATGCGATCAGGAATGCGGGTTTCCGGCCCCACCGGGTGGCGACGACCGTAAATGCGACCATGCCGAGGAATGAGCCCACATCCTGCAACGCGAGGCCATAGCCGCGGACGGTGTCCACGACGTGCTGCGGCGAGCCCTTGAGGGCCGTCGAGATCAGCTCGGGCGAGAAGAACCCGACGCCCCACAATCCCGCCATGCCCGCCAGCCCGAGGCCGATGCCGACGAGGACGTTCCGCCGCCGCACGGGATGGCCAAAGAATAGATCCCGAATCCTCCCCGCTTTCTCGCTTCCCGCTTTTGCGCGTCGCTTGGCGGCTTTCCACATCTCCGGCTCATGGAGCACGAACATGGTCGGAACGACGAGGAGCGCGGGCAGGATGCCGATGAAGAACAGAATCCGCCACCCGCTCATGCCGAACAGAAAATCCGCGCGGCCGGGTTGAACCTGCGTGCTGATGAGCGAGCCCATGATGTTGCCGATGGCGGACAGCGCCTGCAGCGAGCCGAGCGCGACCGCGCGAATCCGCGTCGGCACACTTTCCGCGACGAGCGTCGTGGCGGCCCCGAACATGCCACCCACGCCCAGCCCGACGAGGAACCGATAGGTCATGAACTCGGTGACGGTGTGAGCGAAACCCGACAAACCCGTGAATCCGGAGTAAACGAGCAGCGTGACTGTCATCGTCTTCACCCGGCCCAGCTTGTCACTCATCGTCCCGAAGATGATTCCCCCGGTGGCCCATCCGATGAGCATGATTCCGGTGGCATAGCCGACCAGTTCCTTCACCGCGGCATCCGGCGATCCGCTGAGCGTGATTCCCGTTATCCAAACGACGAAATTCCTCAACCAAGTTCCCACCATGCTATCCGTCGTTCCACTGGCCAGGATTTCGCGCATCGCCGGTTCGCGCGCCAGGGCGAACAGCCGTTGATCCATGCAGTCGAAAAGCCATCCCGCCGACGCGATGATGACCACGAGCCAATGGTAAAACGTCACCGGCTCGTTGGCCGGGACTGGACCCGGCGGTGTCTTTTCCGGTTTGAGCGAATCCTGCGGGGAAATCATGAGAGCGTTCCTTTGATTAGGGGGAAGCGAGTTTGCTGTCGGGTCAGCGAATCGAAGTCAATCGATGCCGACTGCCATTTTAGGCCGAAGCAAACACCCCCAGCCGCAACAAGTGTCTTGCTCCACCTCGGGCGGAACTGCGGTTTCCTGCGAGTGCGGGCGTGGCCGACCATCTCGGCGGGTTGTGGTGGGAGCGGAACCATGAGCGTTTCTTCCCCTGCAAGTCCGGATGCCGGCCGGCTCACGCGTGCCGGGCGGATCGCAAGACCAAGAAACGTGAACGCGATTAAGCCGGCCGGCGAAACGCGACCATCGAGAAAGGTGGCCGGCGATCGCACGCCGCTCGTCATCGCAACGGGCACCGGTCCAACCGGCGGTTGGAGACCGGCGGTGATCATAGAAGCGGACGGCGAGAGGAACGCCGGGTACTCTTATACCGCGATCCACTTCACGGCGGAGGCCGTGATGGTGGCGTATTGCGCGGGTGGTGAATCCGACGGCAACCGGCTCGCGCGACTGCCGGCCAAACGTGCGCTTGTTTCAGGGGTCGTCGAACGTCAGGCTCGCGACGTGATACGCGCCGGGCACGAAGTTCCAGCGGCCGCCCTTGCCGAGATTCAGGGACTGTATGGCGTGTTTTCGTTTCCGGAAAAATTGCTGCAAAAAATCTGGGTGCGCGGCGATTTCAACCGTGCGGCGGCCAGCACCACCACGGGCCGGCGTATCCGGATTGTTCATCCCGGGAAATGGAACCTGCTCGGCGGGCCGGACTTTCTCAACGCCCGGCTCCGCTTCGACGACGGCGGGGAAATCATCGGCGACGTCGAGGCCCATTTGCGGGCCAGTGACTGGGACAGTCACGGGCACGCGCTTGATCCGGCCTACGACCGGGTGCGGCTGCACGTGGTGCTTTTTCCGCCCGAGCCGGGGAGAATCACGCGGGGCGGGGGCGGGCGGGAGATTCCCATCCTCGTGCTGCTGCCGCTGCTCCACCACGATCTCGAGGAATTCGCCGCGGACGAAGCGGTGGAGACGCTGGCGAATCGCGCCGCGTCGCGGATCCCCGAGGAACTTGGCTTGTTGCCGGCACCGGAGTTGGGCGTGCTGCTGCGGCGGCACTCGTTGGATCGCTGGCGGCAGAAGGTGCATTTTGCCCGGCTAAGAATCCAGCGGCTCGGCTGGGAGGCGGCGTGCCATCATGCGGCGCTGGAAATTCTCGGCTATCGGTTCAACCGGCCGCCGATGCTGCGGATCGCGGCGGAACATCCCCTCGCCGAGTGGGGCGGCGGTGAAGTTCAGCCGGATGAGCTCTATCAGGCGGAAACGGGCGGCTGGAGCCTGCAAGGTGTGCGGCCGGCAAATCATCCGCGCACGCGACTGCGCCAGTATGCGAACTGGACGCGACAGCGCCCGGGCTGGCCCGCCGAACTGGACGCGCTGGCGGCGGCGTTGCCGGTGGCGTCGGCCGAGGTGCCGACGCGCGAAGCACGGCACCGGAACAAGTTTCCCGATCTCCGCGAACGGCTTGCACGCGAGGTTGGTGGCGACTCCGTCGGCGGCACGCGGCTCGACAACCTGATCTGCGATGGCGTGTTGCCGCTGGTCGCGGCGCGCACGGGGTTCGACGCGCACGGAATCTGGTTTCACTGGTTCGTCGGCGATCTGCCGCCGGTACTCATGACCGGCTTGCGGGCGCTCGGCGTGTGCGACGGACGCGCGCAACCCGCGTGCCACGGCGTTGCGCAAGGCTTGCTGGGCTGGCTGCTTCAGCGAGAAGCGAAAACGTGAGCGGCCCGAGCGGGGCGGGATGCTTGACAAAATTTTCGCCCGGCGGATACGTTTACCGACTCAATCACACTCACTTTTCAAAAAGTGGGCCCTGCGGCCCGCTTTTTTTTTCCCATTAATCCACCCTCATGAGCAGCGAAATTCTTTCCGTCCTCGAATACATGGAGAAGGAGAAGGGCATTCCTCGTGCCGATATGATTGCCACGATTGCGAATGCCCTGAAGACGGCGGCGCAGAAAGGCGTGAATTCGGGACAGGAACTGAAGATCGACATCAACCCGAAGAACGGGCAGCTGCACGCGTGGGCGGTGATGAAGGTGGTGGACTCGGTCAGCAACCCGAAGACGGAGATTCACATCGAAAAGGCGCAGGCGCTGAAGCCCGGCACGCAAATCGGCGAGATGCTGGAAAAGGAAATCGATCCGTCGACCCTCGGCCGGATTGCGGCGCAAACGGCGCGCCAGGCCGTGATGCAGCGGCTGCGGCAGTTCGAGAAGGATAGGATTTACGACGACTTCAAGGATCAGGTGGGCAACATCGTCACCGGCACCGTGCGCCGCCGGGAGCGCAACGATCTCTTTGTTGATCTCGGCAAGGCCGAGGCGGTGATGCCGGCCAAAGAGCAGGTGCCCGGTGAGGAATACCAGCCAGGCGAGCGGATCCGCTGCCTGCTGATGGAGATCCAGAGTTCGCCGCGCGGGCCCGAGATCATCCTGAGCCGCGCCAGCCCGAAATTCGTGCGCCGGCTGTTTGAACTGGAAGTCACGGAAGTTGCTGACGGCACCGTGCGCATCGATGCCTTTGCGCGCGAGCCCGGATACCGGACCAAGATCGCCGTGACCAGCACCGATCCGAAGGTGGATCCGGTGGGTGCGTGCGTTGGCGCCCGGGGCGCGCGGGTGAAGACGATCGTGCGCGAACTTGGCGGCGAAAAGATCGACATCATCAAGTACTACGCGGATCCGCGTGAGATGATCATCGAGGCGTTGAAGCCGGCCGTGCCGCGCGAAATCATTCTCGATGAGAAGACCCACCGGATTCTGCTGAAGGTGGCGACGGACGATCTCGCGGTGGCGATCGGCCGCAAAGGCCAGAATGCGCGGCTCACGTCGCGGCTAATCGGCTGGCGGCTTGACATCGAGGAGTTCAAGGCCGTCGGTGCGGACCCCGAGGGCGATGCCAAGCGCAAGCTCGTCGCGACGCTCGGCATTCCCGAAGACACGGCGTTAAGGCTGGTCAAGGCCGGGTTCGTTTCGCTCGAGCTGTTCGAAGGCGTCGAGGCGAACGATCTCGAAGGAGCCGGCTTTTCACCCGAGGAAGCGGCTGACATCATCAGCCGCGCCGCCGCCAAGAAATAACCATTTAGCATTCGTTTCGATTACCGCTGCATGAGCATCCGCATCCACAAGCTTGCCGAGGAACTCGGCATGGAAAACAAGCAACTGATGGTCCTCCTCAAGGAGCGGAAAATCATTGCCCAGGATGTGAAGTCGGTCTCGAGCACGGTGGACAATATCAACGCCTCCGCGCTGCGGGAGGAGTTTGCGAAGCCGGCCGCCGCCGCCGCTCCCCACGCGACGGAATCCGCCGCGGCGTCGGGCTCGAGCGAAAGTGGCCACCCGAGCACTTCGGCCACCGCAACGATGGCAGCCGAGACGCCGACGGCCGCCCCCAAGATGGTGCTGCCGCCCGGCGTGTTCGTTAAATCGAAGCAGGACATCGACCGCGAAAAGGAAGCCAGGGAAGCCGCCGCCAAAGCAGCGGCCGCCGCCAAGGCTCCACCCCCGACCGCGCCATTCGCCGCGGCCGCTCCGCGTTCCGCCGCGCCGGCCACGCCGCGCTACGTCTCCACGCCCCCTCCGATTGTGCGGATGCCGGCGCCGCCGCCGAGCGCCCCGCGGCCATCCTCTCCGCCGCACGTCCAGACTCCCGCGGCCGCGCCGCGTCCGCCCGCCGCCACGCTGTTGACACCACCGCCGGTTCACTCGGCGGCGCCGGCGCTAACTGCGCCGCCGGCTCATCCGCCGGTGGCGCCGCCATCGCGCCCAGCTCCCACTCCGCCTGTTTCCGCGCCCGCGCCCACGCCGATGGGCAAAGCCCCGACGCCGCCGCCGCCGATGCCCTCACGCACCCCCGCTCCGGTCATGGCGCCGAAGCCGCCTCCGCTGCCCGGTGCGTCGAATCCGCCCATGGCGACGGGAACGCCCGCCGCGGCCGATACGCCGAAGGGCGAGGTCAAGATTCTCCACCTCAAGCCGCCGATCGTGGTGCGCGATTTCGCCGCCGCGCTCGGGCTGAAACCGTTCAAACTCATCTCGGAACTCAACCAGCTGGTGGGGTTCGCGGCGATGGATTCCAACATCGACGAGGTGGTGGCGCAGAAGGTGGCCGAGAAATACGGCTTCCTCCTCGACATCAAGCACCGCGGCGATGCGGCGGTGCAGCAGGCGGCGAAAGAGGCCAAGAAGGAAAAGAAGCCGGACGAGGACGAGTCGCAGCACCTCCTGCCGCGGCCGCCGGTCGTGTGCATCCTTGGCCACGTCGATCACGGCAAGACGACGCTGCTCGACTCCATCCGCAAGGCGAACGTCGCCGCGGGCGAGGCCGGCGGCATCACGCAGCACATTGGCGCGTATCAGATCGAATTCAAGGATCGGAAAATCACTTTCCTGGATACGCCCGGTCATGCGGCGTTCACCAAGATGCGCGCGCGCGGCGCGAGCGTGACCGACATCGCGATCCTCGTTGTCGCCGCGGATGACGGCTTCATGCCGCAAACCGACGAGGCGCTCAAAATCGCGCTGGCGGAAAAGGAGCTTCATCCCGAGCGGTTCGCCCTCATCGTGGCGGTCAACAAGATCGACGTGAAGGGCGCCAACCTCGATCAGGTGAAAAACCAGATGCAGCAGCGCGGCATCGCCCCCGAAGACTGGGGCGGCGAGACGATCACCGTCCCCGTGTCCGCGCTGAAGCACCAGGGCATCGAGACCCTCCTCGAAATGATACTGCTCCAGGCGGACGTGCTCGAGCTGAAGGCGAACCCGAAGGCCGAGGCGAACGGCATCGTGATCGAATCCGAAATCGATTTCGGCCGCGGTCCGCTGGCCACGGCCATCGTGCAGCGGGGCACGCTGCGCGTCGGCGACGCGATCGTGTGCGGTCCGAATTACGCGCGGGTGCGCGCCATGTTCGACGACCAGGGCAAGAACTTGAAGGAAGCGCCGCCGGGCATGCCGGTCCGCGTCATCGGCTGGAGCGGCACGCCGGACAGCGGCGCGTCGTTCAAGGTGGTGAAGAATGCCCGCGAGGCCGAGAAGATCGCCGAAGAGGAGCAGTTGCGGATCAAGAAGGTCGCGACCACCGCGGCCGCCGTGCCCAAGGAGGTTTCCGTCGAGCAGCTCTTCGCCAACATCGCCGCCACCCAGGCCAAGGTGCTCAAGGTCATCGTCAAGACCGACGTCTTCGGCTCATCCGAGGCGGTGCGCGTCGTGCTGGAATCGATCAAGAGCACCAAGGTGCAGCTGGAGATCGTCTCGATCGACGTCGGGCTCGTCACCAAGAACGACGTGCTCATGGCGGGCGCCGCCGGCTCCGTCATCATCGGTTTCCATACCAAGCTCGAAACCGGCGTAACGCCGCTCGCGAAGCACCACGGCGTGCGGATCGAGACGTACGACATCATTTACGAGATGGGCGACAAGGTCCGCGAGATGCTCGCCGATCTGCTCGAGCCCGACATCAAGGAAACGAAGACCGGCGCGGCGGAAGTCCGCCAGGTGTTCCCGCTCGCGAAGGGCTTCGTGGCCGGCTGTCTCGTCACCGAGGGCAAAATCAACCGCAACGCGGCCGCCCGGCTCCGTCGGGGCCGGGAAATCATGCACGAAGGAAAGGTCGGCACGCTCAAGCGCTTCAAGGACGACGCGAACGAGGTGCGCGCCGGACTGGAGTGCGGCATCAAGCTCGATGACTTCAACGGCTACCAGGCCGGCGACGTCATCGAGTGCTACGAAATCCAGAAGGTCAGGGCGTCACTCTGACATCGCGGATTGCGGATACCGGAAACCGGATAGATTGGCTGGTTTCCGGTATCTGGTTTCCGAAATCCGAAATCCGTGAGCAACCGCACCCTCCGCGTCAACGAGCTGGTCCAGCGGGAAATCAGCGACATCCTGCGCCAGCGGTACCAATCGGAATCGGTGGCGATGACGATCACCGAGGTGCGCGTGGCGCCCGATTTGCGCGACGCGCGCGTGTTCGTGTCCATCATTGGCGACGAGGAGATGGCCCAGAAAAAACTCGCGTGGCTGCGCGGCATTTCGGGGGAAATTCGCGCGGAGGTCGGCCGCCGGATCATCCTGAAGTACCTGCCGAAATTCGAATACATCCTCGACACGTCCGCGGTTCGCGGCTCGCGGATCCTGCAGGTGCTCGACGAAATCGGGCACCCGCGCGACGACAAACCACACGACGAATGATCCGGCGCGCCCCCGACGCCAATTGATTTGTGGATAAATTTTATCCGAACCTTTCCGCTGAGTTCGAGCGCCTGCTGCGGCTGCTCGAGGACAAGAAGGTCGCGGTGATCGGTCATGCGCGGCCCGACGGCGACTGCATTGGCGCGCAGGTGGCGCTTGCGCGGGTGCTCGCGGGGCGCGGGCTCGATGTCATTTGCGTCAACCCCGATCCCGTGCCACGGCGGCTGCTTTTCCTCGTCGGCGGCATGACGTTTTACCGCACCGACGACGTGCTGAAAAACACCGAGGAGCGCGCGGCGATCTTTGTCGACTGCGCGGATCACGCGCGGGGTGGCGAACGATTGAAGGGCCGCTATCCGGCGCCGGTCGCCGTGATCGACCATCATCTTTCGAATGTCGGATATGCCGACGTCAACATGGTGGACAGCGGCTCGGCGGCGACCTGCGAGATCCTCGCGGGCGTTTTTCTGGACAACAATCTTCCCGTGGACGCGCCGGCGGCGCAGGCGCTTTTCACCGGCATCCTGACTGACACGGGGCAGTTTCGGTTCAACTCGACGTCGCGCCGTTGCTTCATGCTGGCGGGCGAACTGGTCGCGCGGGGCGCGAAGCCAGCGGAGGCCGGGTACGAATTGTACGAGCGGGAGACCGAGGGAAAACTGCGGCTGCTCCAGCATTTCCTGGCGTCCTTGAAACTCGAATGCGGTGGTCGCGCGTGCATTGGCACTCTCCCGTCCGGAATTTACGAGCGGACGGGCGCCAACGGGGAGGACACCGAGGGGCTCGTGGATTACGCGCGCAGCATCGAGGGCGTCGAAGTCGGCGCGCTGGTCGAGCACCGTGCCGATGGCACGGTGAAGGCGAGCCTGCGGGCGAAGGAGCCGGCGTTGCGCGTCGATCTGATTGCAGCCAGGTTCAACGGCGGCGGCCATGCGTGCGCGGCCGGGCTCAATCTCAAGACCGGCACGGAAAATTTCTATGCCCGGCTCGTGGATGCCATCGCCGAGCGGATTGCAATCGCGGACGCGGAGAAGAAACGTTGAGCCATGCTTGGACCCGTCAAGGAGCTGGATGGCATTCTACTGGTCGACAAACCGCGCGATCACACATCGCATGACGTGGTGGCGCGGCTGCGCGGGAAATTGAAGATGAAGCGGGTGGGGCACGCCGGCACGCTCGATCCGATGGCGACCGGCCTGTTGATCATCCTCGTCGGCAAGGCCACGCGGGTATCGCAATACCTCATCAGCCTGGACAAGGAATACGAGGGGACGATCGAACTCGGCAAGGTGACGGACACACAGGACGCCGACGGCGAGGTGATGGAGACCCGGCCCGTGCCGCCGCTGACGCAGCCGCAGGTGGAGGCCGCGATCAAAACTTTTCTCGGCGATCAATACCAGATGCCGCCGATGTATTCGGCGATCAAGATTGACGGTGTGCCGCTGTACAAGAGTGCGCGCAAGGGCGAGGACGTGGAGCGCGAGCCGCGCTTCATCCGCGTGATGAGCTGGGAGGTGACGCGGTTTGAGCCGCCGCACATCGACTTCCGGCTCCAGTGCACGAAGGGAACGTACGTGCGAACCCTGGCGCATGATCTCGGCCAGAAGCTTGACTGCGGCGCCCATCTCGCGGCCCTGCGGCGCACCGCGACGTCGAAGTTCCACGTATCGCAGGCGCTCACGCTCGACCAAATCCAGGCCTTGTCCCTCCCCGAGATTGAAAAGCGGCTGATCGCGGCGCGCGACGCCGTGCCCAGTTTCGTCCTGTGACGTTGCGGCGGGTGCGAAACCGATGATCCCGCCGGTGCAATTATCCTCGCTCGATCAGGCGTCGGACCTGCCCGCCCGGCCGCTGCATCTCGCGATCGGGATGTTCGACGGTGTTCATCTCGGCCATCGCGCGGTGATCGAGTCCGCCGTGCACCCGGCCCGGGCGAGTGCGGGACTGGCCGGCGTATTGACTTTCTGGCCACACCCGAGCGCATTGTTTCGCCCGGAGAATCCGACGCGGTTGATGCAGGACGCGGCCACGAAGTCGCGGATGCTCATTGCGCTCGGGGTTGACGTGGTCATCACGCAGGCATTCACGGCGGAACTCGCGGTCATCGAGGCGGAGGAATTCCTGCCATGGCTGAGGCAGAAACTGGCTCATTTGGCGGCGGTTTATGTCGGCGAAAATTTCCGGTTCGGGCATGGGCGCCGGGGCGATGTGAGCCTGCTGATCGCGAACGGACGGAAGTATGGCGTACACGTGTTCAGCGTGCCCCGCGTGAATCTCGACGGTGACCCGATCAGCAGCACGCGCATCCGGGCCCAGCTGGAGGCGGGAGACATCGAGGCGGCCAATTCGCTGCTGGGCTATGACTACTTCGCCGAGGGCATGGTGGTGGCGGGAAAGAAACTCGGCCGCACCCTCGGATTTCCGACGTTGAACATTGCCTGGTCGCCGGATTTGCGGCCGCGATTCGGCGTCTATGCGGTCCGCGTGTCCGGGGGAGCGAAGCGCGGATTGCCGGCCGTGGCCAACTACGGTTTGCGTCCGACGGTCGAACAAACGACGGCGCCGCGGCTCGAGGCGCATGTGCTCGGCGAGTGCCCGGTCGGCGAAGGCGACACCATCACGGTCGAATGGCTGAGATTTCTCCGGCCGGAGGTGAAGTTCGCCAGGGTCGAGGAGCTGCGGGCGCAGATCGCGCGCGACCGCGAAACCGCCGCAAAGTTTTTCGCCACGTGAAGTGGGCACCCGTCGGTGCCGCGATTCACATGGCCGGGCGCGAGGTTGATGCGCGTTCGCAAGTTCATCGCCCCCGGCTCCGGCACGACAAGACCGAAGGTGCGAGGCTTGGAAATCGGGTTCGCTGGGTTGGCAGCGAACCCTTTTTGACTTGCGCGAGCAGGGTCACACGCTGCTTATTTCCCCTTCCAATTTTCCGGACCCTTAGCTCAGTTGGTTAGAGCGCTTCCTTGACATGGAAGAGGTCGTGAGTTCGAGTCTCTCAGGGTCCACCAGATTCAAAGCCGCTGCTCCGCAAGGAGTAGCGGCTTCTTGTTGGCGGAAGGCGCGTTGGCGGGGAGGAGCGGAGGCATGGCTCATCCGGCGCCCGGCAGAACCCCCGGATTAGGAAGAAGCAGCTTTGACACGATGCGGCGGGACTTCATCCGTAGCGCACATGCTCCAATCGCTGCGCATCCGCAACCTGGCTTTGCTCGAGGAAGTCGCGCTCGAATTCGAGGCCGGCTTCACGGCCGTGACCGGCGAGACCGGCGCGGGCAAGAGCATCCTGCTCGGGGCATTGAGCCTTTTGGCCGGCGAGCGTGCCGACAAGACCATCATCCGGCAGGGCGCGCCGGCCACCGACGTCGAGGCGAGCCTCTTTTTTGCGAACGCGAAAAAAATCGATGCCGTGCTGATCGCGCTCGATTTGCCTCCCTCGGAAGATGGATTGGTGATCCTGAAGCGCAGCCTGCCCCGCGAAAAGGCACCGCGGATTTCCGTCAATGGCAGCCTCGCCACCCTTGCGGCGCTGCAGCGGCTGGGCGAGCACTGGATCGATTTCCACGGACCGAGCGAACCGCGGCGGTTGCTCAAGGAAAGTTGCCAGCTCGATTTGCTCGATTTGTTTGGCCGCACTCGCGGGCCGCTCGAAGGTTATCAACGCGCGTTTCAGGCCTGGCGTAATCTCGCCGCGGAGCACAAGAGGATCGCCGAGGAGACGAAGCTTTCGCCGGATCAGATCGATTTCCTGCAGGGTCAGCTGGCCAGGATCGACGCACTGGAATTGAGCGAAGAGGCGATCGAAAACCTCGAGCGCGATTTTCAGCGGATGAGCCGGTCGCAGGAATTGATCGAACTCGCGTCGCTGCTCGCCGCCGGCTTGGGCGACGAGGACGGCGTGCAAGCGCGACTGGCGGCGCTGCTGCGCGAGGCGCGTCACCTCGAGGCCATCGATGCCGCGAGCAAGCCGCTGGCCGACCGGTTGTCCTCGGTGTCGGTTGAAATCGCGGATCTCGCCGCCGAGTTTTCGGCGCTCAGCCAGGAACTGCAGTTCGATCCCGAGCAGGCGGAGGAGATCGCCGGCCGGATGAACACCTGGCTCGAGGTGAAGCGCAAACACGGCGGTGACCTGCGCGCGGTGCAGGAGACGCGTGAAGACATGCGGCGACGGCTCGAGGTGCAGGGCGATCTCGAGGGCACGCTCGCGCGATTGGAAAAGGAGATCGCGAATGCTGCCCGGAGGGCGAAGCAGGAGGCGCAAGCCCTGCGGGTGTTGCGCGAAAAGGCGGCCACGGAACTCGCGCGGGCGGCGGCGCGAAGCATCGCGCAGCTCGGATTCAAGAAAGCGGATTTCCAGATCCGGCTCGAGTCACTCCCGGAACTCGCGCCGATGGGTGATTGCCGCGCCGAATTTCTCTTTTCGCCGAATGTCGGCGAAGCACCGCTGCCGTTGAGCCGGATCGCGTCGAGCGGTGAACTCGCCCGCGTGATGCTCGGCTTGAAAGCGGTTCTGGCCGACCTCGACGACATTCCGCTGCTCGTCTTCGACGAAGTCGATGCGAACGTGGGGGGAGAAATCGGACGCGTCGTCGGCGAGAAGATGGCGGGCATTGCGCAAAAACACCAGGTGCTTTGCGTCACGCATCTGCCGCAGGTCGCCGCGCAGGCCACGTGCCACCTCGTGGTGACGAAGGATCAATCGCGCGATCGCGCGGTCGTGTGCATCGATTCGATTCAGGCGAGCCGGAAGGCAAGGGTGAGCGAACTGGCGCGGATGCTCGGCGATCGCTCGGCGAAAAGCGCGCTCGCGCACGCGGACGAATTGCTGGCCGCCGGTCGCGGCGAGGAATCATCGATTCGAACGACCGGAAGAAAGTGATTCGGCCGGGCGGGCGGATAACGCGTGGCGGCGCGGGACATCTGCTCGCCCGCGATGGCTTGCCGGGAGCGCGACCGCCTCCGGTCGCAATCGCCGAAGCGACCGAGGGCGGTCGCGGTCCCAGCCCAGCTTGCGTCTACAAAGCCGACGGGCTGCTCGCGATTTCCTGAGGCGGCGGCGCGACGTGAACGGGCCGGCGAAAACTGCGCCAGCGGGCGAGCGGCACCTGGGCGATCGCGATGATGACAACCTGGCTGAGCACAAACGCCGACAGCGACCAGAACGCCGCATCGGTGAAACCATAGCTGTGCAGGCCGACGCCGAGCATGTTCGTGCCGAACCAGCTCCAGCTCGTGACCACGTTGCCAAAAACCGCCATGGACATCAGCCCGCGTTGTCCGACCATTCCGCCCCAGCGGGCGTGCAGGATGAGCGCATTCCACATCACGATCAGCAGCGCGCCGTTCTCCTTCGGGTCCCAGCCCCAGAAACGGCCCCAGGATTGATCCGCCCAAATGCCACCGAGAACGGTGCCGACAAAACTCGCGAGGGTCGCGAAGCAGATGATGCCATAGGTCATCCGCGTGAGCGAATCGGCCGTCACCTTGTCGAGCGAGCGAGTGAACACGCCGCGGAAAATATAGATGAGGGCCAGGAATCCCGCGAGGAAGGTGGCGGAGTAACCCGCGGTCACCACGACAACATGGGTCGCGAGCCAGAAGTTCGAATCGAGGACGGCGCGCATCATCTCCAGCGTGTCGCCGCTGAGCGACAGATGGTGCGCGATCTGGAGCGTGGCAAAGCCCACCACGCCCGCCGCCACCGAAGGCACGCCGTTCTTGTAGATCACCTCGAGCACAAGGCAGAGCCCGACGGCGAGCCAGCCGACGAAGAGCGCGGAGGAATAAAGATTCGTCACCGGGGGACGACCCTCGAGCCACATTCGGGTGGCGATCCCCGCCGTCGCTATGACCCACGCGACGGCGACCAGCCAGAAGGCGGAACGGCCGAGTACGTCCGGCCATTTCAACCACGAGAAGATGCCGAAGAAAAATGCCACGGCATAGATCGACATGCTCGTATAGAACGGCTGCGCGGCGTTGAACCGCGCCTCGGCATCGCTCTTCTTCAGCTCCTTCGCGAATCGCTTGGCGAGGTCGGCGCGAAATAGTTCGACGACCTTGTTGAATTGTTGCGGCTGCTGGTTGCGCCACGCATGCGCGAGGCCGGAGTAGGCGAGGGCGGAGGAATCGACCTGGCCGGTGCGAAACGTTTCGAGCAAGGCCGCACCGGCGGTCCGCCACGCCGTCGGATCCGTGCTGCTCCGCTCCGGCGGAATCACGAGGTAGTTCGTCCGCTCGCTCATCACGACGAAGTTTTCGCCCATCGCGGTCATCGCGTTCACGGCCGCCTCGTCGTTTGGCTGGCCCGCCTGACGCGCGCGCACGGCGGCGACACCTTCGGTCAGCTTCTCCTGGAACTTCAGCAGATCGCCCAAAAAGTCCGGGCGGCCCGGCATCACGAGCGCGTGGCGCAGCCGCTCGTATTGGATCAGGTTCGAGTAGAGCTGCAGCACCGCGCGTTGAAACACGCTGCGCGTGGCGGCTTCCGCCTGGTTGGCCAGCCGCGCCTGATCCTGAATCGCCTGGAGATGCGGCTTCAGCTCGGTGAACGAGAAGCGGCGATGGCTGCCGGGCAGGAAGCCGACGACCGCGAGCGTCTTTTTCGCCGTGCTGGTGTAGTTGATTTTGAGGCTTTCCTCGGTCTTGCCGATCAGCGCGAGCAGTTCCGGGCTGTCGATCGTGAAGGTTGGATACGTGTCGGCCTTTTCCGACCGGAAGGTCACATCGAGCAGCCATTCTGTCGGCGAACTGACGTGCTGTCCCTCGTTGGGCGAACTCACCCGCTGACGCGCCTGCAGCTGCAGCAGCGAGCTGCGCGCCACGGTGTCCAGCGGCTTGATACGGCCGTTGGCGAGAACCGGCAGCCGGCCAAATCCGGCGATGTCGAAAGCCCCCGGGTTTGATGGCGGCAGCAGCGTCCTGGCGACGTAGAGCAGCGCGGCGACGAGGACGACAATCGGCAGGATTTTCTTCATGCGTGGGTGGGAACGATGGCGGCGTTCGCCAGCGTAGCGGAACGGCGGGAACGGATAAAAAGAGTGCCAAGCGTTACGCGGCGCAAGCCGCGATCGCGGATACCGGCCCGTCGCCGCATCATGATCCGATCTGCGACTGGAGGCGGCAGTGGCGGCGGCTTCCCGCCGCAGTAGCCTGAAAGAACTCGGAACAGCGGAGAGACGGTCTCCCGTTCGAAAAACGGAACCATCTGCGGGCTGGAAGCCGCAGCGACTCGGAAGCCCGGGACGACCGTGCCACGCCCAAGCAACCCACACCGCTCTGCGCAATGAACCTGCTCACCTCGACTTTCGCGCCAATGTTTCCAACCTGTTACGTTTTACGGCGTGCCGAACCCCCGGCCCTGGCTTCTCTTTCCGTTCCCACCATGAAATCCACTACCCCCGTTCGTGGCTTGTTGTTCGTCGGCGCCTTGTGCGCCTCGGCTGTCAGTTCCTGGTCCCAGGTGATTGAACTTCGCGCGACGCTCAATGCGGCGCAGGAAGCGCCTCCCAACACTTCGCCGGCCACGGGCTCGGCGATCCTGTTCTACGATGTGGCGGCGAACAAATTCGATCTTGTCGTCTCGATTAGCAACATGACCAACCTCGCGACCAACTCGCACATTCACGAGGCGGCGCCGGGCGTTGCCGGGGGTGTCGTGACGGGCCTCGGCGGCGAGTCGGTCTACACGCGCAACGGCAGCAATCTCACCGCGACGTTCCGCGACATCACGCATGGCGGCGATAAGCTGAAGCTCATCCAGGGCGGCGCGTACCTCAACATCCACTCGGCGCAGTATCCCGGCGGCGAAATTCGCGGGCAGCTGATCGCGCGCCCAGTGCGGCTCGTCGCCAACATGGATGTGGCGCAGAAACAGGCCGCGTTTCCGAATGCGACCGGTCTGGCCGCGCTGAACGATTTCGGCGGCGCCGTGATGCTGTACGATCCCGCGGCGCACACGATGCGGCTGCGGATGTCGCTCTTCAATTTCAACAACACGTTCAGCAACTCGCATTTTCACGTCGGCGCGCCGGGCGTGAGCGGTGGCACCACCGTCAGTCTCGGCAATAACGCCAATGCCGGTGGCTACAACAACACGAACGGATACATCGCCGGGACGTTCGACATCCCCATGGGCACGACTGATCCGATTACTCTGCTCACGGGCGGAATGTACCTGAATTTCCATAGCGCCGGCACGTTCAGCAGTGGCGAGCTGCGGGGCCAGGTTCGGGTTTCGGCGGAAGTTCCCAGCACGCGCGTGGCCAACACCTCCGTGCGCGGTTTGGTTGGCACCGGCGACCAGGTGCTGATCCACGGGTTCCACATCACCGGCGCCGAGCCGGTTCGCGTGTTGATTTCAGCGAAGGGACCGTCGCTCACGAGTTTCGGCGTGACCGGTGTGCTGGCCAATCCCGTCCTCACTCTGTACGACTCGCGCGGCCGGCCGATCGCGAGCAATGACAATTTCGGCACCGTGCCAACGGGATCCGAACTCGTGGGTGTCCCGGGATTGCCGACCAACGCGAACGAGGCCGCCCTCGTCGTCGTGCTGCCCCCCGGCAGTTATACGGCCTCGGTTTCGGCGGCTGCCGGCACGGGCGTCGCGCTGCTGGAAATCACCGACCTGCGGCTTCTCGGGCCCGCGTTCACCGCCACGGCGGATTAGTCAGCCGCGCCGCGACCCGCCGGGCGAGCCCGGCGCTCCCACGCAACGCGTCCACGTCGTTTTCCCGCGTACCCATGCATTGGGTACGCGGGTCCTTGGTGGTGCGCCCGGCGTCGCCCGTCGACGCCGGGCTTTTTCCTTTGCCGCCAAGCATGGTGCGTTCGATAAACGCAGGATGACGCTTCTCCCGCTGGGCGATTCCGCCGTCAGTGTCGGGCTCGGCGCACTGATCGATGAAGGCATGGCCGCGCGCGTGCGGGCGCTGGCGGCGGAAATCGCGCGTCATCCCCCGCGCGGATTGGTCGATCTCGTGCCCGCGTTCGCGTCGGTCGCCGTCTTCTACGACATCAACCGGATCTCCGGTTTCGAGCGGCTGTGCGCCGATCTCGAGGCACTCGTCACGCGCTCCGAGGACGCGGTCGTTTCAACCACGGGCCGCCGGATTGAAATCCCGGTGACGTATGGCGGCGAATTCGGGCCCGATTTGGAGGCGGTTGCCGCGCAGACAGGATTGCGCGCCAGCGAAGTCATCGCGTCGCATGCCAGCGCCGACTACCTCGTCCACGCGATTGGATTCATGCCGGGCTTTCCTTACCTCGGAGGCTTGCCGGCGCGGCTCAGTGTGCCGCGGCAGGTCACCCCCCGGCCGAATGTTGCCGCCGGATCCGTGGGCATCGGCGGCGCGCAGACGGGCATCTATCCTGTGAGTACGCCGGGCGGCTGGAACATCATTGGTCGAACTCCACGGCGGCTGTTCGATCCGGCGCGCGCCGAGCCGGCGCTGCTGCGGCCCGGCGACAACGTGAAGTTTCGCGCCATCGATGCGTTGGAATTCGAGCGCACGTTCGTGGCCGAACAGACGCTGCTTCACGGACCGGCCGAAGCGGCCGCGCGGGCGGAGGGGGCCGACATTTCCCCCGGTATCCAGGTTTTGCGGGCGGGCATGTTCACCACGGTGCAGGATCTGGGGCGGACAGGACATCGGGCGGGCGGCATCGCCGTCGGTGGCGCTGCCGATGCCTTCGCGCTGCGGGTCGCGAATCTCCTGGTCGGCAACGCGGAGACCGCCGCCGGCCTGGAATTCACTCTCGTCGGGCCCGAAGTCGTGTTTCTCCATGACACCGTCGTTGCCGTGGGTGGCGCCGAGTTTGGCGGCGTGCCGCGGTGGCAGCCATATGCAATCACGGCCGGCACGAGAGTGAATTTCGGCGCGGCCCGCAGCGGCTGCCGCGGTTACCTCGCCATCGCCGGCGGGATCGCGGTACCGCCGGTGCTCGGCAGCCGCAGCACGCACGTTCGGGCCGGGTTCGGCGGGTTGCAGGGCCGGCCGATTCGCGAGGGCGACCTTATTCCGGTGCCGGACGCGGTGCCGCGGGTCATGGGCCACTGGCGAATTGATGAACGCATCCTGCCGCGCTATTCGAACGCCCCCGAAGTGCGCGTGGTCGCAGGGGCGGAACGCCGCGATTTCGGGCCGGAGCTGTGCGGGCCGGGTTTCAAGGCCAGTCCCCAGTCGGATCGAATGGGCCTGCGACTTTCCGGCCCGATGCTCGCGCGACAAACGCGACGGGAATTGCTGTCGTCCGCGGTGGCGCCGGGGACCATTCAAATCCCGCCCGACGGGCAGCCCATCGTATTGCTCGCGGATGCCCAGACGATCGGCGGGTATCCACAAGCTGCGCACGTCATTTCCGTAGACCTGCCGGTGGTCGCGCAGTTGCGCCCCGGCGACACGGTGCGGTTTCGCGAGGTGGCGCTCGCCGAGGCGCACGAGCTCGCGCTGGCGCGGGAACACGCGCTGGCGATGTTGCGCGAGGGGCTGGCGCAAAAGCTGGGTTGACAAAATAATTTGTGATACGGCCGACCTGGTATTCTGTCGGGAAGACCACGTGCAGCCCGCGCATTCCATCGATTTGAACTGCGATCTCGGCGAAAGCGCCGGGCATGACACCGACCTGATGCCGCTGATTAGCTCGGCCAACATCGCGTGCGGCGCGCATGCGGGAAATCTCGAGACCATGATCGAGGCGGTCGAGCTGGCGGCCCGCCACGGGGTCGCGATCGGTGCGCACCCGGGCTATTTCGACCTGGAGAATTTCGGTCGCCAGAAACGCCCGGTCGAGCCGGACGAGGCGGCGCGGCTGGTGCTCCTTCAGCTCGAGCAAATCTACGAGGTCGCGGGCCGCCGGCTGCGACACGTGAAGCTGCATGGTGCGTTGTACAACCAGGTGTGCCGTGAACCGCTGCTGGCCGACGGCGTGGCCTCCGAACTCGGCCGGTTGTGGCCGCACCTCGTCGTTTACGCGCTCGCGGGCAGCGCGTTTGCCCGGGCGTTGCGTTCGCGCGAGATGCGGCTGGCCGAGGAGGTGTTCGCCGACCGAACGTATCAGCGCGATGGATCGCTCACGTGGCGCTCGCAGCCCGATGCGATGATCACGGATGAGAACCGGGCCGTCGCCCAGGTGCTCCGGATTCTGCGCGAGGAGATGGTGACTTCGGTCGATGGAGTCGACCTGCCGATCCACGCCGACTCCGTGTGCGTGCACGGCGACGGGCCGAACGCGGTGGCGCTCGCGCGACGGCTGCGGGAGGAACTCGCGGTTGCGGGTATCGCGGTCAAGCCGCCGCCGGTATGATCAAGCTGATCGGCATCCTCGTCGTCGCGGTCGGGTTTGCCTTTCGCTTCAACACCCTGCTGGTGGTTCTTGCCGCGGGCGTTGTGACCGGACTCGTCGCGGGCCTGTCGTTCCACGAGATCATGACCCTCTTTGGAAAATATTTCGTGGAAAACCGGTACATGACGATGCCGGTCGTTCTGATGGTGCCGGTGATCGGGCTGCTCGAGCGCCATGGCTTGCAGGAGCGCGCCGAGATGCTCATCCGCCGCGCTGCCGCGGTGACCGCCGGCCGCGTGCTCGTGCTCTATTGTGCGGTGCGGCAGATCTCGATTGCGTTGGGGGTGAACATCGGTGGTCACGCCGGCGCGGTCCGGCCGCTGGTCGCACCGATGGCCGAGGGCGCGGCGCGGGCGCAACACGGCGCACTGCCCGAAGCCACGGTCGAACGGATCCGGGCGCACGCGGCCGCAGCCGAGAACATCGGCAACTTCTTCGGTGAGGACATCTTCATCGCCGTAGGCGCAATCCTCCTGATGAAAGGATTCTTCGACGCCCAGAAGATCGAGGTTGGCGTATGGTCAATGGCATTGTGGGGCATCCCGACTGCGGTGGCGGCGTTTGCCGCGATGTGGTGGCGCGCGCGGGTGCTCGATCGCGAGATTGCACAGACTGCTGTCGAGCGGGGATTGTCGTGAAGATTCTGTCCGTCGAAGTATTCTATGTGATCGCCGGCGTGTTCCTCGCGCTCGTCGCCGCGCGCACCGCGTGGGATCGCGCGCATCCGAAACGCTGGGGCACGGCATCGTTCTGGGCGTTGCTCGCCGTGATTTTCGTCTTTGGAAAAATTCTGCCGCCGGCGATTGTCGGTTATCTGGTGCTGGCGATGGTGGTGCTGGCGGCGGCGAAGCAGGTGGCGCGTTCCAGCGAAACATCGTCGACGCGCGCGGAGCGGACCGCGGAGGCCGGGCGGTTGCAGAACCGGCTGTTCTGGCCGGCGCTGCTGATTCCGGCGACCGCCATCGCCGGCTCACTTGTGCTCGATCGAATCCATGTCGGAGACGTGTGGCTGATGGAGCCGAGGCACGCCTCGCTGATTTCGCTCGGGCTGGGTGCGCTGGTCGCGGTCGCTTTCGCGCGGCGGACAACCGGTGCGCGCGTTTCCGAGCCGGTGCAGGAAGGCGGGCGTTTGCTGCAGACGATTGGCTGGGCGCTGATCCTGCCGCAAATGCTCGCGGCGCTCGGCGGAATCTTCGCGCAGGCGGGAGTTGGCGTGGTCGTGGCCGATCTTGTGGGCCGCGCGCTGCCGACCCAGTTTCCGTTCGTTGCGGTCGCGGCCTATTGCCTGGGCATGGCTCTCTTCACGATCTGCATGGGCAACGCGTTCGCGGCCTTCGCGGTGATCACCGGCGGAATCGGATTGCCGCTCATCGTGGTTCGGCATGGCGGCAATCCGGCCATCATGGCGGCGGTTGGCATGCTCTCAGGTTATTGTGGCACCCTGCTCACGCCAATGGCGGCTAATTTCAACCTTGTGCCGGCAATGTTGCTCGAGCTCCGCGACCGGAATGCCGTCATCAAAGCGCAGGCGCCAATGGCGGTGGCGATCTGGATCTTCAACGTGGCGCTGATGTACGTTTGCGTGTATCGATTTTAACCGGCCTCGGGTGTAAGTGAAGGTGGAGTGAAAGTGAGAGTGAAAGTGAAAGTGAACACGAAGTGAGAGTGAGCGTTGACCCGTAATCGTCTTTCAAGTCTTCCCTGTCTTCCGTGTCTTCCACGTCTCCCCCGTCTTCCCTGTCTTCCCTGTCTCCCCCGTCTTCCGTGTCTTCCGCGTCTTCCGCGTCTTACATGTCTTCCGAATGAAAACCGTACTGGTCACCGGCTTCGAACCGTTTGGGGGTGAGCGTCGCAACCCGTCGCAGGAAATCGCCGCGGCGCTGCATGGCCGCAAGATTTGCGGTCGAACGATCGTGGGTGCGGTGCTCCCGTGCGTTTTCGGCCAGTCGATCGCCGAACTGCGTCGGCATATCCGGCGCCACCAGCCGGAACTGGTGATCGCGCTCGGGCAGGCGGGCGGCCGGCCGGACATCACGCCCGAGCGGATCGCGATTAATGTCGATGACGCGCGGATCGCGGACAACACGGGCAGGCAGCCGATCGATCGGCGAATCGTCCGCCGCGGACCCGCAGCATTTTTATCCACACTGCCGATCAAGGCGATCGTCGCCGCGCTGCACGAGCGTGGTATGGCGGCCAGCATCTCGAATTCCGCGGGAACGTTCGTGTGCAATCACGTCTTCTACGGACTGATGTCCACGCTACGCGGCCGACCAGGCGTGCGCGGCGGGTTCGTCCACGTGCCTTTCCTCCCGGAGCAGGTGAAGCGCAGCGAACCGAGCCTGCCGCTGCGGTCGATGATTGCCGCGATCGAAATTGCGATTGAAGTGAGTGTGACGACGCGACGCGATCACCGCGTGACGGGGGGAAAGACGCAGTGAATGGCGGTTCGCTACCGGCTCGCCGGTCCGATCGCAAACACCCAGTCGTGCTCGTCCGGCGCCGTGAGGCGGATTCCCCCCGATTGAGAATTGGCGGCCGCAACCGATGACTGACCGGATCGCGGATCGAATCGTCGGATCGTCACGCCCGTCACGCCGGTGGTTTGCAGGATCACCGGTTCCTTGGTGCCACGGACGTAGACGAGATAGGTGCGTCCCGGATCCGCGAGACACCAATAGGTCGTCTCGGGGGCGCGCAGGGTCGCGGCTCCCTTGCCGGTGGCATCAGAGCGGCCCTTGCGCTCGGCGCCGCGCGGAACCGCGCACCTGAGCAATTCATCGTGCGGGGCGAGCTTCCAGTATTCGAACTGCTCGAAAAACGTCCTCACCCGGCCGAGCTGCTCCGCCCAGATCGCGTTTTTCGGATCGTCGGCCAGGAACGGCGTCGGGTGCCGGTGGCCGCCCATGTAGGTCGAACCGAATCCAGTGACCAGATACGCGCCGGCCATGACGATGTCCCATGAGGCGTGCCGGATGTCGTCGACGGTGTAGCTGTGGTTCTTGTCGACGACGCCGTCGCCGTTTTGATCGCGCAGGTAGTACCCGTATTCCGAATTCACGACCGGCTTCGCGACGGTACGAGAGGCCAGCGCGCGCTCGTGGAGTTCGCTGTAATTCTGCTGATAGTCCGCGAAGTCCATCCACCGGGCCGCGTCGTTGAATTCGCGGGTGCTGCCGTGCGCCGTCATTGGATGGATGCCAATCATCCGCCGGTGCGGATCGGCCGCCTGCAGCGCATCGCCGATCTGGACGAACTCGCGCCGCACGTCCGCTGCCTCCGCCGGGCGGGAACGGACCTCGCCATGCCACTCGCCGGAAACGATGAAGTACACGTCGTACGCTCCATAACGGGCGGCGATGTAGCGTGCGTAGCGCAGCCGGGCCGGCAGGTTCGGGATGCGTCCCCACGACCACGGCTCCTTGCGACTCTTGTTGCCCCAAGCCAGGGTGACACCGAGCACGAATCCCTGCTGGTTGGCAAACGCCACCCGCGCGTCGACCTCCTGGAAGTACGCGGGGTTGAGCTTTTCGCCGCCGATGTCCGTCCACGGCGGACCGCCGTTGTTCGGCCAGCCCGCTTCGTTGAGCATCATGAAATGGACGACGTTGAACCCCTGCGCCGCGCGATTGCGCAGGAAGCGTTCGATGGCGGCCCGGTCGTGCTTTTCCTCGCGGTTGTCGGTGACGAGCGACCACTGCGTGTCGCCGAGAAACCAGACCGGCCGGCCGTTCTGGTACTCGAAATGCCGCGGCGCGCCTCGCATCCGTTGCAGGCTCCCGTGCCGGTCGGAGGTCACGCAGTTGAAACTTCCCGTGCGGCCGTCCAGTCCGCGATCGGCGCTGCGCACGGACCATTTCCATACGCCCGGCTGGTCGGGCGAGAAGCGGAGCACCCATTTGCGGCCGCCGTCCCAAAAGAGCGGCAGCGCGCGCGTCGTGCGGCCGTCCGGCTCGGTCAGAGTCGCATCCGCGGCGCACTCGACATAGGGATTGCCGTAATTGCCGGCGGCTTCGAATGCCACCTCGTGCGGTGCGAATTGGGGGACCGCGGCCGGCGATGCGGCGAAACATACCAGGGTGGTGGCACTCAACCCGGCGAAGAGGAAGGCGCGTTGCGGGGATGTCATGGGGGGAGGAAATCTCGAGGCCGTCGGGGTTGATACCGGGTTACGGCGTGCCGGCAAGGCAGGGGCAGTTCAATTGATTGAATGATCGCACTGCGGGGCCGCGAGGTGCGGCCGCTTCATTCGCCAGACCGGCGCAGCGACGGCTCCACCAGCACGGTCTGCCGCATGGCGGGGATGCCACGCTCGTTGCGCAGCACGAGACTGACCATGAGGTCCGCGGCGTGAGAGCCGATCCCGCGGTTGTTCTCGTGCACGCCGGTGTAGTCGTGCGCAGCCGACAGCGCGAACCCGAGCGTCGCCACGCCGGTGCTGCGCCAGGCTGCCGGATCGTCCGCCAGCACGATGTCAGGCCGCTGTTGCTGCAGCCAGCCGGTGGCCTCCGCGATCGGCGTAGCGGTCGACGCAATGTAGATCGGCAGCCGCTCGGCGGACACGAGGTGCTGGTTTTGTTCATACAGATATGCCCCGATCCAGCGTTCGCGGCGCATGGCATTGTGCTGCCGCACGAGGGCGAGCCCGATTCTCCGGTGGCCGTTCGCCAGGCAGGATTCGAATGCGAGCTTCATCCCCAGATGATGATCCTCGGTCACGCGATGCACGGCGGGCGCCGTCAGGCCGTACCCGATGGTGACGAGGGAAAAGCGGTCCCAGTCGAGCCCGCGCAGTTCGTGATGTTCGAGCGCCGGACCGATGATCAGCGCCTGCACGTTGCGGGTCACGAGCACCTGGTTCAGCCGCGGGAGATTGCGCGCGTAGTCGGTGACGCGAAATTGCGTGAGCGAAAAGCCGTACCGCTCGGCGCGCTCGCACGCCCCTTCGAAAATGCTCCGGAAATGATGGTCGGCCTGCCACTGGAAGGCGCGGGGATGGCAGGTGAGGTAGGCCGCGGCGACGCGTTTTGCCACGGGCCGGCTCGCCCGCCGGGCGCTCACCCAGGCGGAAATCAGCGGATGGACGCGATAACCCAGCTCCGCCGCCGCCGACTGCACGCGCTCCCGCGTTTTGGCCGGAATCCGCGGATCGCCCCGCAGCGCGAGCGAAACCGTGCTGGCGTGACAGCCGGCACGGCGGCCGACGTCGTCCATGGTGGGCGCTTTGCCGGGCGGGGCCATTGTTCAATCTATTGAATGCGCGGCCGGTTGCGGGGCGTCAATCGCGCGCCGTAAGAGTTCAGCGCCAGAACGGCCATGTACGCCAGCGGCTTCACCTCCGCGACTCCCAGCCTTGCCGCTGACGCATGCCCCCGCACCCCCAGTTTTCAACCCGCCCCACCAAAATGAGAACGCGCCCGATCGTCTGCGCCTGCGCCCTGGTTGTCATGCTTGCCGAAGCCGGCTTAGCCCAGGTCGCGCCCACCGGGGCGCCTCCCGCGCCTCCCGTCACGCGCGCCGTGGCCGCGGCGGCGGGGGCGCTTGGCGCGTCGAGTGCCACCACGAACTCGTCGAATCCCTCCACGGCCGGCAGTGACGAGGCGATCCAGCTCTCACCTTTCGAGGTCGCCGAGGATTCCGGCAGCGGCTACGCGACGAGCTCCTCCATGACCGTGTCGCGCATCGCGACCAAGATCACCGAAATCCCCGTGTCCGCGCTCATCATCAATGAAAAGATGATCGAGGATCTGGTCGCGGTTGGCATCGAGGAAACGTTCAACCTCATCAGCGGGCTCCACCACGGCAATGCCGGCAACGGCAACCAGGAGGCGAACGACTTCTCGCTGCGCGGCTACACCAACAGCTCGGCCCAGCGCGATGGCGTGGACGACTCGATGTTCACCAGCGCCGGCGGGTTCGACTACTCCTTCGTCGAGCGGATCGAAGTCGTGAAGGGGCCGAACGGCATCCTTTACGGCACCCATTCGCCCGGCGGGGTCGTCAACATCGTGAGCAAGCGGCCCCGCGCGCGGCCGATGACGAAAATCTCGGCGATGGTGGGTTCGTGGAATTTCTGGCGCGCGGAAGTGGACACCTCGCAATTCATCGACAAAAGCCGCCGGTTTTCCTATCGAATCTCCGGCGCCGTCTCCAACACCGATGGCCCGGTCGGCTGGCCCGGCGATCCGAAACTTGGATACCGCGGAATCAATCCGAGCGTGCTGTACCGCGCGAAGAACGGGCTCGAGGTGTGGCTCTGGACCGCCTTCGTGCGCGACTCGTCCAGTCGCGCGAAACACGTGACGCCCGGCTTCGCCACGAGCGCACCGATCAACAACAGCACGCCCGGGCCAACCGGCATCCCGCTCCTCGACCGGCATGTCATCGCGGACGGCGCCGGCCAGAACCTGATTCACGCCTACAGCAACGTTTTTACCGACACCTACGAGCTTGGCACGAGCAAGACACTCAAGTTTGGCCCCGTGACGATGGACGCCCGGCTCATCGGTCGCTACCGCAAGCAGCTCAGCGACCAGAGTCGCGTCCGCGCGACCAACGACAACCAGTATCTCGATGCCAGCGGCGTGCTGCTCAACACGGGCCAGGACAACCGGTTCACCGACATCTCGCGCGTGCAGGGTCGGATTGAGTCGATTTACCGTCAGCGCGTGCAATACGACGAGCGGCCCGTCTGGCGGGGCGATCACACCTACAGCCTGGACCTCAACTTCACGTTCAACACGTGGGGTGTCCGCCATCAGACGCTGCTCACCGCGAGCTACACCACGGGCCACAACCAAAACACCAACTCCACCCACATTGTGCAGGGCGTCCCGCTGCTCTCGGCCCTGGGCTATCCGGTCGTCGGCAACGCCGCGCGCGTGTTCACGTATCCGTCGTCACTCGTGCATTACGATCTCGGTCGCGAGGAGGTAATGGCAAAGGCCAACACCACCACGCTCCGACGGACCTTCACCGACAATGAAACCCTCGGCATCGGGTTCATGGAGCGGATGTCGCTGTGGCAGAACCGCGTCATCCTGATTGGCGGCGGCCGGCTGACGCGCGTTGAATCAACGACGGCCACCTGGAACCTGAACACCGGTGCGGTGCCTACGCCCACGCAGCAGGAAAAGACCAGCCGCAAGCCGGGCGTCTCCGGCCTGGTCAAACTCCACCAGACCGAACGAGGCGAGATCATGGCCTTCGTGAATCTCAACCAGACCTACACGCCCGTGTTCGCCATCGACCGCCGTCTCGCGACCTACGGCGAGAAGTTCCCGGACCGCACCGCGCAGGCGCGGGAGGCCGGGGTCAAGCTCGACCTCAAGCGCAGCCACGTCGTCATGACGGCATCGGTATTCAACAACGAGGAGACCAATTTCCTGCGCTCACTGATCGATTCCGACGGCTCGGTCACCGGCATTGCCGATCAAAGTTACCAGGCGCCGATCGGCACCCGCCGCAGCCGCGGCGTCGACTTCGACCTGAATTTCAAACTCTTCGGAGGACTTGAAGCGGTGGTGAGCTATGGGGCGGTCGACACCACGCTCGACGACGGGAAGCACGCCGAGGCCGTCCCCTACGACACCGCCGGCGCGCTGGTCATGTATCGCTGGCGCACGGGCTGGCTGAAGGGTTTTTCCGCCGCTTACAACTACAGCCATTGGGGCAGGAGCCGGCTGGGACCCCGCACCTACTGGGAACTCGATGGCGGCAACCGCAGCAATGTCATCCTCGGGTATCGGTGGCGCCGCTCGGACCTCCGGCTGCGGGTGGAAAATGTCCTTGATGTGCGCGACCCGCAGCCGGGCACCTTTGACCAGAGTATCGGAATAACCAACCCGCGAAATTACCGCCTCGGATACACCATCGTCTTTTGAGTCCACGCCGGGTCCGCATCCGCATCGCATGAAAAATCCGACTCCCGATCAGATCCGCGCCCTCGACGACCGGGCCTTCGCGATTCGCCGGCTCTGCCTGGAGTTCATCACGAACGCGGGGTGGGGCCACGTGGGCGGCTCGTTCTCCGAAGCGGAGCTGCTCGCCTGCCTCTACGGCGGGATCATGAACGTGGAGCCCAAACAGGCCGACGATCCGCGGCGCGACCGGTTCATCCTGTCAAAGGCGCACGCCTCTCCGGCGCTCTACGCGGCGCTCGCGTTGCGCGGCTTCTTTCCGGTCGAGAGGCTCCAGACGTACTGCCGGCTCGACGGGCTCGACGGCCATACGCAGCGCGGCCAGTGCCCGGGCATCGAGTATTCCGGCGGCTCGCTCGGCACGGGGCTCTCGTATGCGAACGGCGTCGCCCTCGGGTTCCGGCTCGGCGACAACTTTGCCTCCCGCGTGTATTGCCTAATCGGAGACGGTGAGTGCAACGAGGGTCAGATCTGGGAGGCGGCGATGTCCGCCGCGCATTACCGGCTGGACAACCTGATCGCGATCGTGGACGCCAACAAGGTCATGGCGAAGGGCAAGGTGTCGGAGCTGATGGCGGTCGCGCCGCTGGCCGACAAGTTCGCCGCGTTTGGCTGGACGCCGATTGAAGTCGATGGCCACGACGTGCGCGAAATCTGTGCGGCGTTCCACCGGGCGAAATTCCTCGAGATGGATGGCCGGCCAGTGGTCGTCATCGCGCACACCGTGAAGGGCCGCGGGGTTCCCGAGGCGGAGTTCAACTACCACTGGCATACGCACGCGCCCTCGCCGCCGCAGGCGGAGGCGTTTTTGCGCGCGCTCAACCAGACGTACGGCCGCAACGAAACGTTTTCGCGTCCGCTGTCCGCGCCCAGCGACGGCGGACTCGAGGCGGTGGTCACCGCCGATCTGGGCTGGGGCATGATCCCTTCCGTGGATGCCGCGTATTCCGTGGGCCACACCCCGGGCGGTTCGGTGGGCAACTCCCTTTGATGAAACTCACGTATTCGAAAAAGCCGCTTCGCGAGGTGTTCGGCGAGACGCTCGTCGAGCTCGGCGGGCTCCACTCGCGGTTGCTCGTGCTCGACGCGGACCTCAACACCTCATCGCGAACAATCCTGTTCAAGGAGCGGTTTCCCGATCGCTTCATCCAATGCGGCATCGCCGAGGCGAACCTCTTCGGCATCGCCGCGGGACTGGCGGCGCAGGGTTATGTCACCTTCCCCTCGACCTTCGCCGCCTTCGCCGCGCGCAAGGCGCTCGATCAGGTGTACGTGAACATCGCGTACCCGTGCCTCGATGTGAAGATCGCGGGCTCGTACTGCGGGATGACGGCGACGGAATGCGGCCCCTCCCACAACTGCGCCGAGGACCTCGCGGTCATGCGCGCGCTGCCGCACGTCAAGGTGCTCGATCCCGGCGACAACCGCGAACTGCGCTCGATGATGCATGTCATGATGGCAACGCCGGGGCCGGTGTATTTTCGCGTATCCAAGGTCAACGCACCGGAGCTCTTCCCGGACGGCCACGAGTTCGCCTTCGGCCGCGGTCACCTGCTGCGCCAGGGCCGCGATATCGCCTTGATCGGCACCGGATTCATGACCGCGGTCGCGCTTGGCGCCGCCGAGTTGCTCGACCGCGAGGGCATTTCGGCGGCGGTGGCGCACATGCCTTCGCTCAAACCCATCGACGAGGATTTGCTCGGCCGGCTCGCCCGGGACACCGGGGCACTGGTCACGATCGAGAATCATCGAATCTATGGCGGACTCGGCGGCGCGGTCGCCGAGGTCACCGCCCGCGAGTATCCGGTGCATGTGGACGCGATGGGGCTGGGGGACACGGTCTTCGAGGCGGCCCCGCTGCAGGATCTGCTGCGCCACTATCAACTGACGCCGCGGGCGCTCGCGGCCCGCGCCCGCGCGCTCGTGGAGCGCAAACGGAAGGGTGTGGCGGCGGGTTCAAGACGCCGCGTTGCCCGAACCGTGATTACCGCGACGACGGCGGCGCTGCCGCGTACCCCATGAGTTTCACCAAGCTCGTACCGCGCCGACCGCGCATTGCCGATCCCGTGCGGCTGTTCGCGGACTACATGCGGCTGACCGGCACGCCCTCGCTGGCACCCGAAACGGGTGACCCGCAATTGAGCGGGAAAACGCTGGGACTCGTCAACGGATCCAGCTGGGTGAGCCTCTGGGGGACCTGGTTTGGCCGGAAGATTTTGCCAGGCGTGAAACTCGTCCAGGCCGGGGGCGATCACGTGCAACTGGGGTTCATGGCGGCGCACGCCGCCGGGAAGCCATGCCCGCCGCGCGAGAACATCCGGAGCTTCGTGCGTACGGCGAAGGAAATGGTCACGTTTCAACGCGTCGACGCGGTGCTGATCACGTGCTCGACGATGAATCGCGCCGCCGGGGCCGTGCGGCGGGCGCTGGCGCCCAGCGGCATTCCTGTCGTGCAGATTGACGAGGCCATGATGGAGATGGCAGTCGCGCGTGGCGGCCGGATCCTCGTGGTTGCGACCCATGGTCCTACGGTCGCGAGCACGCAGGCGCTGCTCCAGGAGACCGCCGCGAAGCTCAAACGCGACGTGTCGTTCGTTGGGGCGACGGTCGAGCAGGCATTCGAGGATCTCGGTCGCGGTGACATTTTGCGTCACAACCGGGTGATCGCGCGGGCCATCCGCGCCGCGCAAAGGCGCGGCCGCATCGACACGGTCGTTCTTGCGCAGCTCTCGATGAGCGTCTTCGCGCTCGAACACCCACGCGCTGCGCGCGAATTCGGCGTGCCCGTGCTCACGAGCGGCGAGTGTGGATTCAAGCGTGTGCGGGAGTTGCTGCGTGGACCCGTCTGACGCCCTGCGCACGATGCCGGCCGATCCTCCCTTCTTTGCGCGAAACTGGCGCTGGTTCGTCCTGGCGACGCTGTTTTTCGCCACCTTCCTCAATTACCTCGATCGGCAGACGCTCAGCAACGCGGCGGATCCCATATGTACGGAGTTCGGCCTCGACAACGTCCAGCGCGGTGAACTGCTGGCGAAGTTCGTCTATTACTATGCGGCGGCACATTTGCTCATCGGACCGCTGGTCGACCGGGTGCGCAATTTCCGTTGGGTGTTTCCGGCGTTCGTGCTCGGTTGGTCCGCCTGCAATCTCCTGGTGGCGTTTGCGCGCGACCATAACACGCTGCTCTGGCTGCGGGCCGCGCTCGGCGTGTTTGAAGCGGGCAACTTCCCGATTTGCCTGCTCCTGATTACCCGCATCTTTCCGCCGCGCGAACGCGTGCTCGCCAACGGCATTTTCTACAGTGGAGGCGTTATCGCGACGCTGGTCGCCCCCAAAATGGTCATCTATTTCGCGACCCAGCACCACTGGCGGTGGGCGTTCCTGATCACGGGCGGCCTTGGCCTGGTCTGGCTGATCCCATGGCTCGCGATTTTTCGACGGCCGGACGAGCGCGCGCCGGGATGGAACGAGGCCGCGGCCAGCACCGCCAGCGGAGAGGAGGGCATTTTTACGATTTTCCGGCAGCCCGCGTTCTGGGCCGTGATGTTCGTGGGAATGGGAATTATTCCCGGGCTCTATTTCATGACGCAATGGCTGCCCAGCTATCTCACGCAAGCCTGGCACGCACCGTACAACCAGGCGCTGGGAAACCGACTGATGGTCATCTCGTTTTGCCAGGATCTGGGCATGTGGCTCGGCGGCGGTGCCGTGTTGACACTCGCGCACCGGGGCATGCCGTTGCTCGCTGCACGTCGGCTGGTGATCGTCGTAGCGTACGCGTGCATGATGGCAATGCTCTGGCTGGCCCATGCGCCAAGCATCAATGCGGCGGTTGCCGTCCTCTGCCTTTACGTGTTTGGACTCGGTGCGTGGCTCGCGAACCAGCAGGCGTTCAAGCAGGACGTGACCCGCGGCCGCGTGGCGACGGTGGTCGGGTTTGTCGGCTTTGCTGAAACCATGCTCAGCGCGATGTTGGTCGAGCACGTCGGTCAGATTACGCAGCGCACCGGCGCGTTCGGCGCGGTGTTCGCCGTACTGGCCGCGCTCTTCACGTTTTCGGTTGTCGTGGTGCTCGTCTTCATGCGCGAGCGGTGGTTGCCGGCGCGCACTTGAAAAGTGCTCCCGGCCCCGTCTGCCGATCGGCCGGCCCGGCCGCTCTACGGATCGACGGAGATAATCACGCGCCGGTAGCTTGTGAGCGGTGGCTGGCCGCGGTCGGTCGCGGCCAGGATCACGTGAACGGTCTTCCGCCCGTCAACCACCGGGGCAACCAGACCCGCCCGCGGCGAATCCGCATTTTGGATGCGCACCGCTTCGCCGTACGTTCCCGCTTCAACGTACTGCCACCAGCGATAGTCGATGGCGTGACCATCGGGATCCTGCGTTCCCGCCGCATCGAGTTCCACCCGCTGGCCTGCCACCACGGTTCGATGGAGCACCCGGCGACCCGCGTCGCCGTCGACCCGCACCACGGGGTGATGATTCGCTTCGCCATATCCGCGCACGCACCAGTCCATCCGCGCCGCCAGATCGTTGCTCGTCGCCTCATGCCAGCGGCCGACCGTCCATTGATTTTCCCGGACCTCTTCGGTCGCATTCGGGTGCCGGTCGCGGGCGTCCACGTAATACCGCTGTTCCGGGTGAAGCCGGCGGAACCGGCCGCCCCAGCCGCCCCAGTCGGGCTGCTCGGGCTCGCCGAGGCCGGCCGCAAGCAGGTGCAGGAACGACGGCGTGTCGCCCTCCTTGATCCCGTCGGTGTTGCCGGCCTTCGGGTATTCCGCCCCCAGCGCGCCGTGGCCGCGGCGGACGTTTTCATTGACCCAGGCCTCGTTGCGCATGGCCGGCCGGCCTTCGGCATACATTCCGCGCATGGCGTTGGAACACTGGATCCGAAAAAGGTCGGGGAACTCGTTCCAAATCCAGACGGCTCCCGTGTCCTGCCAGCTGACCTGGTAGACCCGGAGCTTGCCGACAAAGCGGGCCGCCGCTTCCGCGGGGCGTTCGCCACGGATCTTCCACAGCGCCTGCGCCAAATCGATGGCGCCACCCCACACCACGACCCAGACGGGACGCGGGTCATCCCGGTCGACGACGCGGATAATGTGCTCCGATGCCGCGGTATCCCTGCCGTTCCCAATCCATTGCTCCGCCGGGTCGCACGACCGCGAGTCACGTGCACCCGGCGGATAGGGCACGGGGAAGCCTTTCTTTGTGCCAACCAGCGTTCGGATGATCGGCGCGCCAGCCTTCACCCTCTGCTTGAGCGACTCCGCCGGCGGATAGACATATCCTGGCCGCTCGTGCCGCCGCAGGTTCTCCAGCACGGCGCCATAGGCGTCAATGAGCTGCACGATCAGTTCCGGGCGGACGGAGCCATCCCCATAGGCCAGCGAGGTCGCCAGGAGTCCCTCGACTTCGAATTCGTTGGCGCAGGTCAGGAATCGGATCATCGACTGCTTGTCATCCGGATCCTTGAAAAAGTCGGTGAGGACGATCACCCGCGGCCGTTCATCCAGCGACGCCGCCGTCGCGAGCGGCGCGAGGAACAAAAAAGCGAGATATATGATCTGGCGCATGGCGCTCGTCATTGGGCCCTCGTTTGCGCTGAGGCCTCATGAGTTCCCAGGATATTCTCCTCGATCAAATGGGGAATGCCGCGGGTGGCACCGCCGGCGTCGCGCTCGAGCCCGTGGGCGGCGTAGACGATCCCGTTGTTGCGATTCCAAAAGATCACGTTGCCGCCCGCACCCGAACCCCAGGCCCATGCACGGTCGGCTCCCGGGAAATAATCACCGTCGGTGTTCACCCACGTCATGTAACCGTACGGCACTTCCGGGAATTTCTGCGGATCGAGCCCGATGATGCCGTCGTCCGGGCCACTGTAATTTACGCGCATTGCCTTCGTCTGCTTGCGCTCCAACTCCTCGACAAACCAGCGCGGGATGACCTGGACGCCGTTCCACTGTCCGCGCGCGAGCACCAGGAGACCGAGCCGGCCCATGTCTTCCAAATCGAGGAGCAGCCGGACGCCGTCGTCCTTTTTTTCGAACTGAATCTTCCAGCCCCGCAGGCCGATCGCGTCGAAATACGCCTGCCGCAGCACGTCCTCATAGCGGTCGTGATAATCCCGCTTGCCGTACACTTTGGCCAGCGCGTTGCACAGTCGGACCGGATTCTTGTCCGAGTAGGTCCAGATCTCGCCGGGCCGGTAATCAGGATGGTCAGCATACGGGTAGTCGAAGCCGGATGACTGCGTGATCACGTGCCACCAGGTCGCCAGCGCGTCATTTCCCGCGAGATCCTTTTCCCAGACATTCAGTTTCTGGTGATATGAAGGAATCTTCCCCTGGCCAATGGCCGCGCCGACCGTCAGGGCGTGCCACGTCTTGCGCAGCGAGGCGACGTTGCGCTTGAAATTCCAGTCTCCCTCAACGTGGACGAGGTATCCGTTCCGCCACAACGCCCACCGATCCGTTTTCCGGGTTCGGAGTGCATCGATGACGGCCGGCTTCAGCCCGGCTTCTCCCGGACTGCGCCGGGCCTGCACATCGAGGGGTTCGCCGGGGGGAGGAAAGAAGAACCGAGTCTCGAATGTCCCTTTCGCCTCCGCCCCGGGTGCGCCGGAAAGCATGGAGGACGCCAGCGCGACCATGGCGGCAATCAGGTTGCGTGCAGCACGGCAAAGTGGCTGCGGCTTCCAGCCGCAGATCACCGGCTGGAAGCCGGTGCCACGCAGACAAGGCGAAAGGCTGCGCTGGGGGATTTTAAGCTCGACTGTCATTGTGTTCGTCTGTCCGTCCGCTGAATCAATACAGCCCAATCCTCGGCCGGCTCTGCCGGCGGTGGGCCCAATGCCAGAGCCCGGCCGCCGTTCACGGGCTTTGGCGCACCGACGAACGCTCCCGTGCGTGGATTGTACCAGCGTTGGATGAATTCGCCCGGAGCATTCTTTAGATCGAGCGATCCGGTCGACGTCGCGTCGGGCAGATATATTGCATAACAGTGGCCGGGCTTCGCGAATACCTGCCCGTCGTGGGTGCACGTCTTGCCTTCGCGCGTCGCCTCGCCCGTGAGCAGATCGTCCGCCGGTTCCATTTCCCAGAACGGCATGTTCTCCTCCAGGAATTTTCGCGCAAACCACATCTCGTTCCAGAGCCGCTCGTGTTTCCGAAAATCGTGCGTGTCCAGCAGGTCCTCGGTGATCACCTCGATTTGGCCCCCGGACAGATACGCCGGCCAGATCTTCTCCTTCCGGAGCGTGGTGAAGTCGTCGGTTGGCAGATGCGCCTGCTTCGCCGTCGTGACCGTGAATTCGTCCAACGCGACCGGCAACGGGCGGCCGGCTTTTCGCGTGAGCTCGCGAAAAGCCTCCACCACCGGCTCGATGTCACCGCGGCCGATCTGCAGCGACGTGAGATCAAACAGATCGCTCCCGATGAACGGCGCCCAGGCCACCTGCGGTTGCTTCGCGTGGTGCACCGTAAGCGGATGCCGATAGGGATCCAAAGCGCGAATATAGCGGGCGAACGCCATCACCGCTTCCGGTCCGAGATCGAGGTAGAGATTGTATTCCTCGCACAGGTTCCAAAGCAGTGCGTTGTGATGTCCGAACCGGGCGATCATCTCCCGGTAGAAAAGCTTTCGCTCACGGGAAAGGGCTTTGCCGCCCAGGGTTTCCTTGTTGGGTTTTTCCGCCTCGTTGAAGACGAAGTGCAGGACGATTCCCTTGCGCTGGGCATGATCGAACACGATCTCCTACTGCCGGAGTTTGCCGAGATCGTAGTGCGTCGTGTCGTTGTCGGGGGAACCCTGCGGATCGATCCGGCCGGCGAAGGGCCAGACATTCTGACCATCTCCGCCTATATTCATCGGCATGAAATAAATCAGGTTCACGTGGTGCGCGGCCAGATAGTTGAGCGCACCGATGAAGCCCTTGCCCTTGCCTCCGCCCCAGTCGGGGTCGCCGGGTTGCCAGTCGCGGACATGCCCGCCGTAGTCGGTTACGGCAAACTTGCCCGAGCGCGTGTGGTCGAATCCGCTGTAGGCGAGCAGATCCTCGGGCTCGTCGGTGCCGCCCTTGATCCAGTATGGACCGCTCCGGAACTTGAGATAAAAGCCGTGCGCGTATTCGAGCCGGCCATACCGGAGAAACTCCGGACCGTCCCGGAGCGCTCTTTCTATGTCCAAGGTGCCTTTCACCCCATCGAATGCCGCCGGCTGTCCGGACGCCGGATTCAGATCCACCGCGATGTCGGGACCGGAGCGGAAGCTTGCGATATAAGACCATTGGCCCCGCCGGGGCGGGGTGAAGCGAACGCGCCAGATATCGCCGCGCCCCCCGCCACTCCCGTCGCCATCGAAAAACCCGGGAACGCGGAGCTGCGTGCCGTCTGGACCCGTGAAGGTCACCGTCAGTCGGTAATCGAGGAACGGGTTTGGAGCCTCGTCGGTTTCGCCGGCCGCGGGACCCCGGAAACTGACGGTGAGCGGATGCCAGACGCGCGCCTCGCCTTCGACCACCGAATCATATAGGGCGGTGCCGACCCTTCGGAGGAATTCATTATAGGTTGATCGCGGGATCGGGTACCCACCATTCCTTTGCTCTCCGTCCAGTCCGAGCCGGACGATCACCACGCCCCATGCCGGCACGACAAACAGGGCGTTATTGTTGTGTCCGCTCCTCATGTAGGTTCCGTGCGGTGCGTCCGGCCACGGGCGGGTTCCATCGGGCCGGGTTCCATTCGGCCACCAGTGATAGCCGTAGATGCCCGAGCCCTTTCGGTCGCTGGAGGGGAGGGCATCGGGAATCGATGGCGGCACCTGCACGCTCGTCGCGTCATCCACCCACCGGGTGCTGATGAGCTGCTTTCCATTCCACTGGCCGCGGTTGAGGAACAGATGACCGAAGCGTGCCAGGTCGCTCGCGGAAATCTCGAGTCCACCGGTCCAGTTTGGAATATTCTTCTTGGTGTCGTCCTGTTGCCAACGCACCGCCGTCATCCCGATCGGGCCGAGGATTCGCCGTTGCAGCAAATCGGGCAGCGGTTCGCCGGCGATCTTTGTCAGTACGAAGCCATAGTGCTGGGTGGCTTCGTCCCAATACTGATATTTGGTCCCGGGTGGGAAGAAGGGACGCGCCGGCTCGACGAGCGCATTCGCGTCGCCGCGACCCTCAGCATCGCGGTCGTAAGAGCCGCCCTCGCCATCGATGCCCGATGTCATGGTGGCCAGATGCCGCAGGTTGACGGCAGGATAGTATGCGGCCAGTTGCGGGTTGTGGTCCCTGGCCAGTGTTTCGAGCGTGCACTTGCCGTCGTCGTCCAGCAGCCCATGCGCGGTGCTCGTGAACGCCTTGCTGACCGACCACACACGATGGCGCCGATCGGCTTCCGGACCCTGCCAGATGATTCGACCGTGGCGGACGATCACGAGTCGCTTCACGCCGTCGCGTGGGGTGTTCTCCTCCAGGTACCGGACGGCATCTTGCAGCCGTTCCGAGTCGACGTTCTGCGATTGCGGCGACGCGATTTCCCATTGGTCACCGGGAAAGGCCATGGAGGCGCCTTGGCCGGTAGCGGCCAGCAACACACCGGTCGCCAGACATACGGAAAAAAGTCTCATGGGATCAGGAATCGAGAATATGCGGTGACTCTGAGCGTGAGCGAGGTGTGAAAACCGGCAAACTTCGTCTGTCATCCTGAGCGCAGCGAAGGATCCAGCAGGATGAACGCATCCTGAAGAGCTACTGGATTCTTCGCTGGCGCTCAGAATGACACGCTGGCGGGCGAATGGATCAAGGCGACGGTCTTTTCACGGAACCTGATGAGCGCAGAGAGAACTCGCGGCGAGCCACGGATGAACGTTACACTCAGAACGTGCCTCTGATCCCGAGCGTCCAGATCGACCCGTAGTGGGAATACTGGCGGTCCCACTCGTGCCCATCGGGCGTCACCTGGGCTTCGACCTCGACCTCATTCGTGATGTTCTTGCCGATGATGAACAGGCTGGTGTTCTGCGCCAGCTTGAAGTCGAGGTTCGCCGCGATCGACGTGTATTCCCGGCGGAATTGATACTGGTTGCTTCTCGGGGTGTCCGGGTACCAGGAAACATTGGCGCCCAGACCAAGCCGGCGGTAGCGGAAACTGAATCCACCCTTGATGTGGTGCGGCGCCACACCGCTTTTCCGGGTGGTGGAGAGCGTGCGGGTGTAGTTGGCGTAGATACCCAGCCCCCTGAAGATGCCGGGCAGGAACGCGAGCTGCTGCCGGTAGTC
The DNA here is from genome assembly GCA_030648295.1 of Opitutaceae bacterium. GTDB lineage: Bacteria > Verrucomicrobiota > Verrucomicrobiia > Opitutales > Opitutaceae > ER46. The sequence goes on from JAUSID010000163.1 coordinate 130,609, forward strand.
GACTTCATAGCCCTTCAGACGTCGCTTGCCTGACCCGCTCGCCTGCGTACGAAAGATGTAGTCGAAGTAGAACGGATCATCGACGCCGAATTCCTCCGCGGTGTATTCGTGCGCCTCGCGCATGTTTTCAACGTTGGTTTGGAACGCGCCAATCCCCAGATGGCCCACCGGCTCGAAATAATACTCCAGCCGGGTCATGTATTTCTCCGTGTTCTCCGGCAGGAGCCCCGGATTCGGCACCGACACGATCAACGCATCCTCGTTGACCGCCCAAAGGCCGCTGACGTGGTTGAAGCCCGGACGCTGGATGGCCTGGTTGTAGCCGAAGTGCGCCATGAGATTGGGACGGATATCGTATTTGGCCGAAAACGTCGGAAAGAAATTGTCGTACTGGCCGGTGCGGATGACGCGGGGGCGGGAGCGGTACCGGTATTCCAGGCCGGCAATGGTGCTCGCCTCGTTGCCGGACACGGGAAACCCCGCTTCCCGGACCTGGGAGAGGAGCAGCGGATCGTATTCCTTCGAAGCCGTCTTCGTTTCCTCCCAGCGCAGGCCGGTTTGCATGCGGAGACGGCCCAGCTTGGCAAATCCCATGATATAGGCGGCATTGACCTGCTCTTCGTAGTCCTTGTCGCTCTTTATATAGGAGTTCACCCACTGGGTGGCCGTGGTTGTCTCCCGGAACCACTCGGGGTGCGCTTTGAACGCCTCGGTGATCGCCGGCCGGCTCGGAAAGCTGGGTGGAAGACCGGACGTGGTGCCCCAAAACTTCGCGAACGGATGCTTGGTCAGGGCCGGCGAGATAAAGTTCATCGGCGTGGCGGGATCCCCATAGCTGCCGGTCGTGCCTCCGCCTGGGCCGACATAGGCCCATTTCAGCGCATCGAATAAGCTGATGTAGTCCCGCACCTGTTCATTCGATTTGATGCCGACCTTCAGCCAGGTGGGAAATCTCAGCGGCAGATCGTACCTGGCGTTCAGCGTCCCGGTGAAAATCTGATGCTTGCCGTCGCGGTATTCGTCACCAATCCCCGGATTCTTGAAGCTCGCAGGATCATTCCAGTCGGGTCCGCTGGTCTGGCGGATCACCCAGTCGGTGGTGTTGGGCGATGAACGCTCGGCGCGAAAATTGACGCCCGCCAGGTTCGCCTGGGTGAAGCCGCTGACATAACCCTCCTCGATGCCGCGGATGGTGCTCAGGGACGCGGAATAGGACAACCGGCCGTCGACCAGCAGCCGTCCCCGCTTGTATTCGAAACCTGGGGATACACTCAGCGAGTCGCCAAGCTTTTGAAAACCGCGGCCGGCATTGTTCTGGACGAACCGGTTGGCGTCCGTCGACGGTCCGGTCTCCAGCACCGTCAGGCCATCGCCACGCACGGTCGCGCGTCCGTTGACGGTGTTGTTGTTCGCCGAAAACTGGAAGTTCAACGTGTGGTTGGACGAACGGAACTCGGAGTAATTGTAGCTCGCGCGGAGCGACAGCGCGAGGTGCGGCGTGGCCTTGAAGTCAATCGTCGCTGCGACGCTGCCGCGTTCGGAAGTGCGAGGGTTGTCCTGATAGGAGAGCTGGTTGATCACCACCGGGCGCGGATCGCCGGCTTCCGGTGTCGTGCTCACGCGCGGCACCACCCGCTGCTCCTGGGAAAAGGAGGTCGACCGGCTGAGCGTCGCGATCACGCCGAGCCGGCGGTCGAGAAAGACATCGGAGTAGGAGATGCTCCCGCCGGGTTTGACCCGGCGGTGTTTCTCGTCGTCGAGACCGTATACCCGGTTCAGATGGAACTCGGTTGAATTGGCGAGGGCCGAGAGCTGCCAGGAAATGTGGCGGCCCTTGCGATCGAAGGCCCGTCGCATCCGCATGTTGACCGTGCCGGCGGGTGCATCCGCGTCCAGGTCGGCGCTGTTTGTCTTGAAGACCTCGATTGACTCGATGCTGCTGAGCGACACGTCCGTCAAGGCGACCTGGCGCGAACTGTCGCCGGCAGCCGTGTTCGCGGTGCCCAGGAACTGTACATAGGCATCGCCGCTGGGCACGCGCTCGCCATCGACGGTCACGGCGGTGTACTCCGGATCCATGCCCTGGATGCGGATGGCCCGCGGCTGATCCGCGCTGAACTCGATGTCCACGCCGGGCAGATATTTCAAAAACTCGCCCGGGTTGTCCTCGTGAATGTTCCCGAACACGTCGGAGGCGACGACGTTGGAAACGTTCATGTTTTTCCGCTGATCCATGATCGCCTTGGCATTCCCCTCGCGGTCGGCCGACACGACGAACTCGCCGAGCTTCACCACCGCTCCGTCGGCGCCCCTGGTCTCGGTACTGATGAGGTTGAAATCCTGCTGGGAAGTCTGGCCGGCTTGCACCTGCACCGAAGCGGGAGCGGCATGATACCCCGTATAGGTGACCTTTAGGGTTACCGCGCCGGGCGGAAGATTCGGGAGCGTATATTGGCCGCCGTCCGTCGAAACCGCCGATTGATTGGTGCCCGCCACGACAATCTCCGCGTTGCGGACGTACTCACCGGTGGCGGGATTAAAGACGCGTCCGGAGATCGTGCCGGTGGAGGGCGTTTGCGCCGCAATGGAACTGGCGAGCGCGAACGCGGCGAGGAGGCTCAGGGTCTGCTTCATGATTTGGGGCTGGGCTGGTCGGCCGGAGAAGCCGCCCCGGGGACCGGTGCCGTGGCTGGCGGGCGCCGTTGGGGCAGCACCCATCAAACCAGTTCACCGCCGGATCGTCATTGAAGCTTTGCGGAAAAATCTTGTGCTTCTGCGTCATGGTCAAACCGCGTGCCCCCCGCCGCGTCGGCGGCCGCGACGGACCGGCGCGGTTGCCGCTGGCCCGCGTGGCCCTGCTGATCGAGTCGTCACGCGCCTTCGGGCGCGGTGTGTTGGACGGCATCGCCGAGTGCCTGCGGCGGCAGCGGTGGCTGGTGTACTACCAGGAGGGTGGCCTCGGAGAACTGCTGCCGAAATGGTTCGGCGCCTGGCAGGGCGACGGCATTATTGCACGGATCGAGGATCGGCGGATGGCCCGCATCCTCGCGCAGAAGGGTATTCCCATCGTGGATATCCGGGGGGTCTGCGCGGTTCCCGGCGTGCCGGTCGTCAAGACGGACAACACGGAAATTGCGCGGCTCGCCGCCGTGCACCTGCGCAATTGTGGCCTCGAGCACTTTGGCTACTGCGGCTACGAGGGGGCCGAATATTCGAACAAGCGGGGCGAGGTGTTCGCCGGGTTCATCCGCGAAGCGGGTTTCCCTTGCCGCGTGTTCACGACGCGGGAACGGCGGCTCGCCGGCGTCCGCTCGCAAGAGCAGTTTGGATGGGCGCACGAGGACCATTTGATTGAGTGGCTGCGGAGCCTGCCGAAACCGGTCGGGGTGATGGCCTGCAACGACGCGCGCGGCCACCAGCTCCTGAACGCGGCCCGGCAGCTGGGCATTGCCGTTCCCGGTGAGCTGGCCGTCATCGGGGTCGACAACCACGAGACGATTTGCGAACTGGCGGTGCCGCCGTTGTCGAGCGTGGAACAGAACACGGGCGCCATCGCGCGCGAAGCCGTCGCCCTGCTCGAACGGATGATGCGCGGCCAGCCGCCGCCCGCCGCCCCGCTGCTGGTGAAGCCCTGCAAGGTCGTGCCGCGGCGTTCGACGGACGTGCTGGCCGTGCCCGATCGAAACCTGCGGAAGGCGATTGTGTGCATTCGGAATCAAACCGCGCGGGGCGTGGGCGAGATCGCGAAGATTGCCGGCGTGTCGCGGCGGGATCTCGAGCGGCGGTTCGCCGCCGTCTTCGGGCACTCGCCCGGGCAGGAGGTGCTCGCCGTCCAACTCCAGACGGTGAAGAAGCTGCTGACGGAGACGGACTGGCCGCTGTACCGCGTGGCGGAAAAGGCCGGCTTTCGTCACCCGGAATATCTGAACGTGGCCTTCAAGCGGCAGACCGGAATGACTCCCCGCAGCTATCGGCTGCAACTGAGGCGCCCGGCTTGAGGCGGCAATGCGGCGCCGCTGCCGGCCACGCCAGGCGGGATAAATGCAGTTGAAAGGTGGAGCGGCCTGCTCCCCAGGCCGCTTTTTTCGAGTGAACAGCCGCTGGCGATGAGCAGGGAGGTGCTGGCGCCCGCGGTCGTCGCGTGCGCGCGCCGCAAACGCTCAAGATTCTGCCGTGAAGTCTCAATGACTTTGGGGCGCGACTCGGCTTTACTCAGGGCGGATGCAAGACGCTGATTCCGCTCCCCGGCCGGCCGCCGTCGTCATCACGGTCGCTCCGGTCGACTACGCGCATATCGACCCGTTTCCTTCGGCGGCCGCACTGGCCGAAGATATATGCGCCAGTCACGCCGCCGGCGCGGCCGTCGTGCACTTCCATGTCACCGATGCGAAGGGGGCCGCCACGAGCGATACGACGTTCTTCGATGGTGTCGTCGAGCAGGTGCGCGAACGAAGCGACATCATCGTCCAGGCCTCCACCGGCGGCGTCGGTGTGCCTTGGGAGGTGCGGACGGCGTCGCTGAAGGCGCGGAACATCGAGATGGCCTCGTTGAACATGGGTTCATGCAATCTCTTCGGCCGCGCCTATATCAACACGCCGGCCGATATCGCCGCACTGGGCACGAGCATGGCCGCGGCAAAGGTCGTGCCCGACATGTGTTTCTTCGAGCCGGGGTTCTTCACCTCGCTGGACGCGCTGGAGAACCGGGTCCCGCCGGCACAGCGAAATGTCTACAGTCTTTGCCTTGGATTCCCGGGCACACTTCCGGCGACCGTCGCGAACCTCGCCTTCATGATGTCGAAGCTCCCCTCGGGAGCCGAGTGGACGCTCGTTCATCATGGTGCACCCGACTTCGCGCTGCTCGCCGCCGCGGTTTCCGCCGGGGGAAACATTCGGGTGGGTTTCGAGGATTCGCGCGAACTGGGCGCGGGCGCTTGCGCGATACGCAACGCCGAACTGGTGGTCCGGGCCGCCGCGCTCGTGCGGCAGCTCGGCCGCACCGTCGCGACTCCAGCCGAAGTCCGCCGGCGGTACGCCATCACAGTGCCTGCGGCCGCCGCGCCGGCCAAGCCGGCCGCACTTTCCCGGTGCTGACCGCGGCCGCTTCACTTCCACTCTCACGCTCACTTTCCCTCTCACTTTCACTTTCACTTTCACTCTTACTCCCATGCGCACCCTGGCGATGTTACATACGGTCCACTGGTATAAGCAGTCCGTGATCGAGCCTTTTGCCGAAGCCTGGCTCGCCGCGAACCCGGACATCCATGCGATCAACATAATGGATGACTCGCTGCTGGCCGAGTCGCTCGAGCATGGCGGTCCGACCGCGGCCGTCATCGCACGGATGGGGCTGTATGTGGCCGCGGCCGTCCGGTGCGGCGCCGATGTCATCATGTCGAGCTGCACCACGATGGGCGTTGCCATCGAACAGGCGCAAAAGAGCTGCCCGGTGCCGCTCTTCAACATCGACGAACCCATGGCCCGCGAGGCGGTGAGGCTTGGCCGCCGGCTCGGCATCCTCGCGACCGTGCCGACGAGCGCACCGGCAACCCGCCGTTTGCTCCAACGCGAGGCGCTCGCCGCCGGCAAATCGATCGAAATCGAGACGGTGATCAATGAGCCTGCATTCAGTGCGTTGTTGGCGGGAAACCGCGCGGAGCACGACCGACTGGTGCACGCAGAGATGAACCGGCTCGCTTCGCAGGTGGATGTGATCGTGCTGGGTCAGATTAGTCTGGCGCAGATCCAGCACCGGCCCGGCGTTCCCGTACTGCAGGTGGGCCATTCCGGCTTCGCGTATGCGCGCCAGTTGCTGAACGAGGTGCCGGCGCGGAAACCGGCGCCGGTTCGGCAGGGGGCCGCTGCGTGCTAGCCGGGAAATTTCACGCTCTGCTCCGCTGCGAACGCACCGTGTGTTCGCTTGTGCTGTGCGCCGGCGCGCGCTCCACGATTTCCCGGCTAGCGCGCACTCTTTCCACCGCGGCACCTTGGCCGCAACCAAAGGAGCGTCACCGGTGAGGGCCATCGCAGCTCTCAAGTTCGGTGAAATTTCCCGGCCATGATGGCGACACCCTCGCCCGAGCCCGCGTCGGCCGAGAGCGGCGCAGCCGCGCCGCCGGCCGGGCGTCCCAGCCACCGGCGGTTCATCCTGATCGGGCTCGTGTTCCTGCACACGCTGCACACGTACATCGATCGCGTGTGCATCTCGGCCGCGACGGGCGAGATCAAGGCCGAGCTCGGGATCGGAGACCAGATGATGGGGCATATTTTTGGGGCGTTCGCGATCGGCTATGCGCTCTTCCAGATTCCGGCCGGTTGGATGGCCGACCGTTTTGGTCCGCGCCGCGCGCTGGCCTGGGTCGTGGCCGCCTGGAGTTTCTTCACGGCCGCGACGGGCCTGGCGTTCAACGCCGCCTCGCTGCTGGTGATACGATTTCTTTTTGGCGTGGGGGAGTCGGGCGCTTTCCCCGGGGCGACGCGTGCCCTCTACGCGTGGCTGCCGCCGCGCGAGCGCGGAATCGCGCAGGGGATCTTTCATTCGGGTGCGCGGGTTGGAGCCGCACTGTCACTGCTCCTGCTGCCGTGGCTGATCGGCTGGATTGGCTGGCGCTGGATGTTCCTCGTCGCGGGCGCGAGCGGCCTCTTGTGGGTGTCGGCCTGGTATTGGTGGTACCGTGACAACCCGGCGCAGCATCGCGCGGTGAACGCCGCGGAACTCGCGCTCATCACCCGCGGCGCGGCGGAACAACCCGGCGAGGCCAGCGCCCCCCTCTGGAGCATTCTCACCTCGTGGAACCTCCTGCTGGCGACGTTTCAATACATCGCAAGCAACGCGACGTTCTTCATCAGTTTCACGTGGCTGCTGCCGTACCTGCAAACCCGGTGGGGCCCGGCGGCTTCGATGCTCGCACCCGTGCCCCTGGTCTGCGGCACGTTCGCACAATGGTTTTCCGGCTGGACCGTCACGACCCTCCACCGGCATGGCGCCCATGTCGCTTCGCGCCGGCTTCCGGCCATCGTGGGGTTCGTCATCAGCGCGACGGGGCTGATCCTGTGCGCCACCGCTTCGCCTGATTCGCCGACCGCATTTGTGGTGTGTTTCAGCATCGCAGTCTTCGGGGTCGAGATGACGATCAGCCCGAGCTGGGCATTTTGCATGGACATTGGCGGGGCACACTCCGGCACGGTGTCGGGCGCGATGAACATGGTCGGCAACCTCGGTTCGGCGGCGAGCGCGATACTGTTTCCCTGGTTCATCGCCCACGTGACGCTGCCGGTGGTGGCGGAGCGCACCGGCACCGCCAATTCCTTTTTCGTGTTTGCGGCCGGGCTCAACCTGCTCGGGGCCACGGCCTGGCTGGGGATGAATCCGCTCCGCGCGGAAACAGCCGGTTCCCCGGCCCGGCGGCAATGGCGCATCGCGCTGTTCGTCGCGCTGCTGGTGCTGGTCGCGGCCGCTGTGGTGCTGCCGAAATTTTTCCTGAAATGATCACGCGTCACGAATACACGCACTTCCAGCAGCGCGCCGCGGCGATGATCCGCGAGGCCGGCATCCGGCTCACCGAGGCGGAGGCTGCCCGGATCGAGGTCGTCGATTTCGGATTGAGCCGGGTCGCCGTCGAAGGGGTGCAGGTCTTCACCCTGTTCGCCACGGATCGAATCAGCGCGAAAGTGCTCGTGATGCTGCCGAACCAGACGGAGCCGGAGCACTGGCACCCGCCGGTCGGCGCCGATCCCGGGAAAGAGGAAACCATCCGCGTCATCGCGGGCACGCTGAACTTCTATGTGCCGGGCGAGGACACGCTGCAACACGGCTGGATACCGGCCGGCAAGGAACATTGCTACACGTGCCGGCACGAGATCGTCATGCAGCCCTGCGACCAGCTCACGCTGCCGCCGAATACCAAGCACTGGTTCCAGGCGCCCGCCTCGGGCGCGGTGTTCTACAGCTTCTCCACCTGCGTGCGCGACGGCCTCGATCGCTTCAGCGATCCCGCCATTGTGCGGCAGACGAGGATCGTCGAGGAATAAGCTGAAGGCGTAGGGGAATGAGGGAGGGGGGAACGGAGTTGGGAGCAGGGAAACGCTCTCTCAAGTCCGCCATCCGCAATCCGAAATCCGCCATTGGCTACACCGCTGCTTCGATCGCGACGAGGCACACGTCGTCTTCGAAGGCGGTGCGGCCGCTGTGTTTTTCCATCTCGCGCAGGACGCGATCGCAAATCTCGCTGGCGCCGCGGCCGCGGCCCTGCGAGAGCAGCCCGCGCATCCGCTCCTCGCCGAACAGGTTGCCGGCGGTGTTGCTGGCCTCGAGGACGCCGTCGGTGTAGGCGAGGAGCGAATCGCCGGGCCCGAAGTCGCATTCGTGGGCCGTGTATCCGAAATTGGACAACAACCCCGCCGCCGGCTCCGGATCCGCCGGCACCAGCCGCTCGATGATGCCCGAGCCAGCATGGAGCACGAGGGGCGGGGGATGGCCCGCGTTGCCGTACGCCAGTTTGTGCGTCGCGACGTCGATGACCGCGAAGAAGGCGGTGGTGAACACCGGCTGGCCGGTTTGCTCGACGATGGGCATCAACGACCGGTTTATTTCGCTGAGCACGTGCGCGGGATCCGACGCGCGTTTGCCCATTTCCTCGACCACGCCGCGGACCAGCGCCGTCAGGAGGCCGGCGCGAACGCCGTGGCCCATCACGTCACACACCAGCACGCCGCATTGTGTGTCCGATAGTTGGATGAAGTCGAAAAAGTCGCCGCCCAGCGTGGTCGTGGGCAGGTACCTATGGGCGAACTGCAGCGCACTGCGGGCCGCCGGGACGTGCCGCGGAAACACGGGGTACGCGCGATTGAGAAACGCCTCCTGGATTTGCCGCGCCATCCGCAGGTCCGCCTCCATCTCCGCCGTGCGACGCTGCAACTCCGCCTCGGCCAGCTTGCGGCGGGTGATGTCGTGGCTGATGCCCACCAGCCCGATCAGGCGCCCCTGCAGATCGCGGAGCGGCACCTTCGTGACCAGCGACCACTGCACGTGGTCCACCTTGCCGAAATCGGATTTTTCCTGGTTCAGGATTTGCAGCCCGCCGTCCATGACGGCGCGATCATCCGCGAGCGCCTGGAGCCCGCGTTCGCCGGGGAAGAAGTCCAGCGTGGTGCGGCCGACCGATTCGGCCTGGGCCGCCACGCCGAGGATCTCGAGGTGCGCCTTGTTGTTGAGCACGTACCGCGACGCGCGATCTTTCACGTACAAACGGCTCGGCAGATGATCGATGATGGTCCGGAGCAGATTCCGCTCCTCGACCAGCTGCGCCTCCGCCTCCTTGGCCTCGGTCACATCGCGGGTCAGTCCGAATGTGCCGATGATTTCGCCCGAGGCATCGCGCCATGGCATCTTGGTCGAGGATGCCCAGCCCTGCTTGCCGTCGCGCATCGTGAGCCGCTCGATCTTCGCGATGATCGGTTTGCCGGTGCGCATGATCTCCTGTTCGTCGGCGAAGGCATGCTCCGCATGTTCGCGGGAGAAGAAATCGAAATCAGTCTTGCCCACGCACTGCTCGGTCGAGGTGGCGCCGAGCGAGCGCGCGTGCGCGGCGTTGTTGCGCACGAACCGGCTCTGCCGGTCCTTGAAGTAGATCCGGTCCGGGATGTTATCCATCAGCATCCGCAGGATTTCCGAATCAAGCGAATGCGCGTTGATGTCGAGGGGCGGGCGGGAGGCGGATGGTTCGCTCATACGGCTGGGAGGCACTCGGCGGAAATGAAAGGCCGGGAGCAGAACCAACTCCGACGCGGAAGGCGACCCTCTAGTTCCGCCGTTCGCGCGGACTATTCCTTGACGATGCTGAACCAGTCGCGCTTCTCGCCCTTCTCGTTCAGGAACACGAAATCGAGCTTGAGCCCGTCGACGTCGATGACGGACGAACCTGCTTCGTTGAGCGAGAGATAGAACACCGGATGGTTGAGCGGCGGCGGTTTTGTCGCCGAGCCGGCATGACCGGCGCTGCCCGTGACCACGGAAATCTCGCCGGCATGCGGCGCACGACGACGCGGTTTTTTGTAGGCCCCTTCACCATCGCTGCGGCCGTTCGTCTTCTGCTTCACGTGCTGGCTGGCGTTGAACGTGTCGCTCTTGCCGTAGTGCCCGTTGATCAGCCACGAGCGTTCGTAGACGTGCGAGTGGCCGGTGAGGATAAGATCGACGCCGGCCTGCTCCAGCACCGGCAGGAAGATCGCGCGCATGTCGTTCATCCGCCCCTGGCTGTCGCTGTCCTTGTCGGAGTCGTGCGTACCCTTCGTGAACGTCGGATGATGGAAGAAGGCGATGATCCAGTCGCGCTGCGTCGCCGCCAGGTCCGCCTTCATCCACTGCATCATGGCGCCGCCGGCCGAGCGGTCGGAGTCGTGCGAGTCCAGGCAGACAAAGTGAATGTTGGCGTAATCGAAGGAGTAATACGCCTCCGTGCCCGACATGACCCCGCCGGCCTCGGCGCGCTTTGGCAGGGTGAAGATGTCGTAGTAAACACCCGACTCGGTGATGGAGTTGGCGCTCTTGCCGTCGTGGTTGCCGAGCGTCGACCACACCGGGGAGATGCGGAGCGTCTGCGGATACATCTCGAAAATCGCCTTCTGGTAATCGGCGTCGGTGCCATCCGGATACGCGTTGTCGCCGAGCAGGAGCCAGAGATCGGTCGCGCGGCTGCCGGTGAACTTGTAATAGACGTCGCGCACCGCCATCTGCGTGGCATTCTTGGTGCCGGGATCGCCCAGGACCCAGACGCGGGTCGGTTTGGCCGGGCCGACGGGTGGCGGGGTGGTGAAGCTGTTGATCGCGGCGCGGCCGGGCGCGTCTTCCGCCGCCTTTTTCGCCGGATTGGGCGGCGGCACCGGCGCGGCCCCGACCGCATAATAGTACTTCGTGTTCGGCTTCAGCCCGGTCAGTTGGACGATGTGCTCGGTTCCGATGCCCTCCGCCTTGGCCGACGAGGTCAGCTCGTTGCGTTCGAGCCCGTAGCTCACCACGGACGCCTCCGTGTTGTCGGTGCGCCAGCGAACGACCATGCTCGTGGGCGTCGCGGTCTGCAGATACGGGCCGCGAACGATCGTGGTGGCCGCGTGAACCGCGGAACCGGCGACGAGCGCGAAGGTGACGAATAACTGGGGCAGTTTCATGAAGAAAATCAGGAGGCACGTCCGGAAAGCCGCGCGAGTTCGGTCGCGAGCGTCGCCGAATCTGGTGATTCACGCAGCCACGCGGGAAGGCTGTTGATCGCGGCGAGTGCGGCGCCATACGCCGCGCGCGCCTCGGCGATTCGCCCGGCGTGCATCAACACGTCGCCGCGACGCTTCAACCAGATTTCCTTGCGCTCCGATTGCGCCGCGATCACGGAGAGCCGTGCGAGCGCCGCGTCGATCAGACCGGCGGATTCCTCGAGCTGAAACGCGCGAAGCTGCAGGGTGTGCACCGGCCCGATCCGGGCGATGCCGTCGTCGAGGCTGCGCACCGCATCGCGTGCGGCGGCGATGAGCGCGGCCCGTTCCAGGAACAACTCCGGGCGCGGGCTCTCGATCAACCGCAGGGCGTGCTGGAGATCCGCGAGTGCCCCGGCGCGATCGCCGAGTGCGACGCGAGCGCGATTGCGCAGGATGAATGTCTCCGCATCGCGCGGATCGAGCGCGAGGGCCCGGGCGAAATGCCCGCCGGCCTCACGTGGATTGCCAATTCGCAGCGCGAGTGCGCCGCGCGCGCGATCCAGCCCGGGGAGTCGCGGCGAAAGTTCGGCCGCGCGCAGGTAGTTGGCTTCGGCCTGTATCCAATCCGCGTGGCGGGCGTAGAGTTCGCCGCGATCGAGGTACTGCGCCGCGTCGTTCGGGGTCGCCTCAATCCGCGGGTTCAATTCCGCCAGCCCGTTCTCGATCTCCGGATGGGCGCGTGCCACCGTGACGCACATCAGTGCGCAGGCAAGCGCGGTGCAGCGGGGCGTGAGATGTGCGAAGTCGAAGCAGCCGGACACGGGACGCAGGATTGACGAGCGGACCAGCGGAACGTTGCACAAAGTTCCTGCCAACCCAAAACCGCGCCGCGGCATGTAGCTGGCTGTAACAGAGAACTGAAGAACCGCGAATGGACGCAAATGAACGCTAATCTCTGAGGGAGCGGAATCCCACTGCCTCGAAACTGAAGCCATAGGGAGTCTTACGGGAAGCTTGGTTTCTATTCGCGTCGATTCGTGTCCATTCGCGGTTTCGCTGAATTTTCCCGGCTACGGGTTGAACCGGAAAAGCGCGACGTCGCCATCCTGAAACAGGTACTCCTTGCCTTCGAGCCGGTATTTGCCGGCGTCGCGCGCCGCGGCGATGCTGCCGAGCCGCGCAAGGTCGTCGTACGCCACCACCTCGGCCTTGATGAATCCTTTTTCGAAGTCGGTGTGGATTACGCCGGCGGCCTGCGGAGCCTTCCAGCCTTGCTTGATCGTCCAGGCGCGAACTTCCTTTTCGCTGGCGGTGAAATAGGTCTGCAGCCCGAGCAGCGAATAGGTGCCGCGAATCAGGGCGGACACACCTGAATCGTCGACCCCGAGATCCTTCAGGAAAGATTTCGCCTCTTCGGGTGTGAGATCGATGAGCTCGGATTCGATCTTCGCGGAAATCGGCACGTACGCCGCATCGTGGTGCGTGCGCACGTATCCCGCCACCTGCTGGACGAACTTGTTCTGCTCGGCCGTCGCGAGATCGCTCTCGGCGACGTTGCAGGCGAAGAGCACCGGCTTGGCCGTGAGCAGTTGAAACAGGTTCATCAGGGACTTCTCGTCCTCCGTGGCGGCCAGCATGTTCGCCGTCTTCCCCGAATTCAGATGCGGCTCGAGCTTCTGGAGCAGCGCCATCTCGATGATCGCGTCCTTTTCGCCCGACTTCGCCTTCTTTTGGGTTTTCTCCATCCGCTTCGTCACCGCCTCCAAATCGGCCAGCACGAGCTCGGTCGTGACGACCTCGATGTCGCGGACCGGGTCGATGGTCGACATGGTGTGGAGGATGTCGGTGTCCTCGAAGCAGCGGACGACCTGGAGAAGGGCATCCACCTCGCGGATGTTGGCGAGGAACTGATTGCCCAGCCCCTCGCCCTTGCTGGCGCCGGCGACGAGCCCCGCGATGTCGACGAACTCGATGGCGGCCGGAATCACGACGCCCGTTTTCGCGATCGTCTGGAGCACGTACAGACGTGGGTCGGGTACGGTGACGACGCCGACATTGGGATCGATGGTGCAAAACGGATAGTTTGCCGCCTCGGCCTTCCGCGAGCGGGTGAGCGCGTTGAAGAGAGTGGATTTGCCCACATTGGGCAGCCCGACGATGCCAGCTTTAAGCATAGAAACCCGCCAACGTCGCGAGACGGCCCGAATCGGTCAAGCCGGTTCGGGCCCGGTCGGTTTTGAATTTCGAGTTTTGGGCACCGAGTTGAAAGTCGCTTCGAGCCGTGAGAATAGCAGGCTGAAAATCGCCCGCAAAAAACCTTGTGAAACCCGGAACCCACCAGCCGAAAGTCGAGACTGCAGCCAGTGCGCATGCGATACCGACGGCACGCTTGACAACGCCCGCGGCGCGGGCTGTTGTGCTCGGCTTTTCCAGGCAAGAATCGCTCCGCAAAACATCCGACATGGCTCTCAAAATCCGTCTAACGAAGGTTGGTTCCGTGCACCAGCCGCTCTATCGTGTGGTCGTCGCTGAGGCGCGTTCGCGCCGCGACGGTGCCGCGGTCGAAAACCTCGGCACTTATCGCCCCGGCGACAAGGGCAACCCCATCAAAATCAATATGGAGCGCGTCGAGTACTGGCTGAGCAAGGGCGCGAAACCCACCGACACGATGCACGCCATGATCAAGAAGGCCCGCCGAACGGCGGCGGCGAAAACCGAGGCGCCGGCGAAAGCTGAAGCGACCGTCGCCAGCTGAGTTTTCCGGCTCTCGTCAATTTCCGAAAAGTCGCCCAGCCTCAGCGGCTCGGGCGATTTTTCGTTTTGTGACGCCCGTACGGCCAAGGCTATGAATTCATCGTTTGTCATTCTGACTCGCAGCGGAAGCGGAGGGGAAGAATCCAGCGCCCAATGGCACGCGCGCACCGTGCTGGATCCTTCGCTGCGCTCAGGATGACAGGCGGGGACTAATTCCGAATCCGCTTCCCATGCCGCTGAAGATCGATGTCCTGACGCTGTTTCCGCGGATGCTCGACGGCTTTCTGGCCGAGAGCATCCTCGGCAAGGGCATCGCGGCCGGACACCTGGCGGTGAACGTGCACGACGTGCGCCAGTGGACCACGGACAAGCACCGCACCGCGGACGATCGCCCGTTTGGTGGCGGCGCCGGGATGGTGGTGAAACCCGAGCCGGTATTCGCGGCGATCGAGCAGCTGCAAACCCCGGGTTGCCGCCGGATTTATCTCACCCCCGACGGCGTGCCATTGTCGCCGGGGGTGGCGCAGGAGCTCTCGCAGCAGAGCCACCTGATTCTGCTCAGCGGCCATTATGAAGGCGTCGACCAGCGGATTCGCGATGTGCTGATCGATCAGGAGATCTCGATTGGCGATTATGTGCTTACCAACGGCACGCTTGCGGCCGCGGTACTCATCGATGCGCTCGCACGTTTCATCCCCGGTGTGCTCGGGGAGGAAAAGTCATTGACGCACGAATCCTTCACCAGCAAGTTGCTCGACTTTCCTCAGTATACGCGTCCCGCCGAATTTCGGGGCATGTCAGTTCCCGAGGTTCTACTCTCGGGCAACCATGCCGAAATCGAAAAATGGCGCCGTGCGCGCGCGGTGGAAAAAACACGCCAGGTACGTCCCGATTTACTGAAATAATTCACTGCCATGAACCCGATTATCCAAGAAATCACCTCCGCCCAGGTGAAGAAAGACATCACGCCGTTCAAAGTCGGCGACGGCGTGCGCGTGCACACGAAGGTCCGTGAGGGCGACAAGGAGCGCGTGCAGGTTTACGCGGGTATTGTCATCGCGCGGAAGGGCCATGGCATTCACGAGACGTTCACCGTCCGCCGGCTGAGCTACGGCGAAGGTGTCGAGCGCGTATTTCCGGTGAACTCGCCGAACATCGAGAAGATCGAGGTCGAGCGCGAGTCCGAGGCGATGAAGGCGCGGCTGTACTATCTGCGCCGCCGCACGGGCAAGGCCGCGGTCGCCATCAAGGAAAAGGATCGCGCGGCCGAGATTCACGCCGAAAAACTCGCGGCCACCGCGAAGGCCGCGCCCGCGGAAAAGCCCGCGTCGGCCAAGGTCGCCGACGAGCCGGCGGCCGCGAAGAGCTGAGCGAGCGGAAAGCATTCCAACATTCCGATCTTGCAGGAGCGAGCCCCCGAAAGGCTCGCTCTTTTTTTTTGATCGGTCGGATCCGACCGATCGGACCGATCCGACCGATCCCATTCCCGAAAACTTCTGGCTTCCCCGCCGCCGGCGCGCTCTCTACGTCTAGGCGGATTTTTCTCATGACCCTGCAAACTCATCTCCTCGCCAAAGCTGCCAACCAGGCGCGCGGTCTCGCCATCGATGCGGTGCACGCGTGTTCCTCCGGCCACCTCGGGCTGCCGCTGGGTGCGGCTGAAATTGGCGCCGTGCTTTTTGGTCATGCACTCTCGCACAACCCGGCGCGGCCGCGCTGGCTCAACCGCGATCGGTTCATCCTCTCGGCCGGTCATGGCTCGATGTTCCTCTATTCGTGGCTGCACCTCAGCGGCTACGATCTGCCGCTCGAGCAGGTGAAGAATTTTCGCGCGCTGCACAGCCTCACGCCGGGACACCCGGAGTTTCGCGATACGCCGGGCGTCGAATGCACCACCGGCCCGCTGGGGCAGGGCGTCGGCAATGCCGTCGGCATGGCCATGGCGGGCCAGATGGCGGCGGCGCGGTTCAACACGCCCGAGCATCCAGTTTTCGACTACCACGTCGTCTGCCTCGCCGGTGACGGCTGCATGCAGGAGGGCGTGACGATGGAGGCGGTCGCGTTCGCCGGCCACCAGAAGCTCGACAACCTGATCCTGATTTACGACTCGAACGACGTCACGCTCGACGCCATGGCGGCGAAAACCCAGAGCGAGAACACCGCTCTGCGGTTCAAGGCCATCGGCTGGGACGTCCAGACGATCGACGGCCACGACATGGCCGCCTTCCTGAAGGCCCTCAACAAGGCGAAAAAGGCCAGGAGCGGAAAGCCTCAGTTCATCATCGCGCGCACCACGATCGGGAAAGGCATTCCCGAGGTCGCGGGCACGGCCAAGGGCCACGGCGAAGGTGGTGCCAAGTTTGCGGATACGGCGCGCGCCGGGCTCGGCCTGCCGGCGGACCAGCACTTTTTCGTAAGCGACGACGTCCGCGCGTATTTCACCCAGCACAAGGAACGGCTGATCCGCGCCTGCAACAAGTGGTCGAAAACCTTTAAGGCGTGGCGCGAGGCGAATCCGGACAAGGCCGCGCTGCTCGATGCGGCTGGCGCCGAAAAGGGCCCCGACGCCGCGGCGTTGCTGGAAAAGATTCCGCTGTTCCCCGCCGATGCGAAGCTCGCCACCCGCGCCGCGGGTCGCGATGTGCTCCAGCCGATTGCGGCCGCGCTGCCGCTCGTGATCGGCGGCAGCGCCGATCTCTATGGTTCGACGCTGAACTACATCGCGGCGGACAAGGATTTCGATCCCAGCAATCGCTCCGGCCGCAACATCCGCTTCGGCATCCGCGAGCATGGCATGGCCGCCATAGCGAATGGCGTCGCGTATGACGGGCTGTTCCGCCCCACCATCGCCACGTTCCTCGTGTTTGCGGATTACTCGCGGCCGTCGATGCGGCTGGCGGCGCTGTCGCGCCTGCCGGTTGTGTACGTGTACACCCATGACTCCGTCGGCGTTGGCGAAGACGGCCCGACGCACCAGCCGGTGGAGACGATCTCGGGGCTGCGGGTGATTCCGCACCTCGATCTGATCCGTCCGGCTGATCCGGAGGAGACGGCGGGCGCATTTGCGGCCGCGCTCGAACGGATGGACGGACCAACGTTGATCGCGCTGACGCGGCAGGTGCTGCCGACGCTGAACGATATTCCGGCGCAGACGCGGCGTGAAGGCGCGCTGAAGGGCGGCTACGTCGCGCGGAAGGAAACCGGCCCGCTCACGCACATCGTGATCGCGACCGGCAGCGAGGTGCAATACGCGCTCGCGGCCGCAAAGCAGGTCGGTGGCGGCGTGCGCGTGGTCTCAATGCCATCGACGCAGCGATTCGATCGCCAGCCGCCCGAATACCGCGAGAGCGTGCTGCCCGCGTCGTGCCGGAAGCGCGTTGCGATCGAGGCCGGTGTCACCGCCTCGTGGCACCGGTACGTCGGTCTCGATGGCAGGATCATCGGCATCGATCGTTTCGGACTCAGCGCGCCGGCCGCCACCGTGTTCAAGGAACTCGGGATCACGACGGAAGCCGTCGTCGCCGCGGTGCAATCGCTGTAGCCCGCATTCTCGACCTTCGCTTGGGTATTCACCCTGGTTCGACGGCCGAGGGGGTGTTGGGGTTGGCGCTGGTCTCGGGTTCATGCGGGCTAAATGCAAAATGCGCCGGAGGCGCACAAGCCGCCGCGGTTTACCCGCCTTCGGCGGGTTTTCCCCGCCGCCGGGAAATCGCGACGGCCATCACGTGCGCCAGCGCGCATCGGCACACCCGGCGGTTACGCCTCAGGGTACCGCCTGAAAAATTTCCCGGCTGCACGCTTGCAATTATCGTTAGGGCCCTAACTATCTGTCGCCTTATTTTCCATGCCGCTCTTGATGTTAAAGGATCTGCCGCGTTACGAGTGTCTCCTCGAGGCGGCGCGCGAGTTTCCCGATCTCGATCCGTCCGCCACCGAGGTTGTCCTCCATTTGCTCCGCAGCGGTGACGACGCGTTTCGCGTCATCGATTTCCACCTCGCGCAGCACGACATCTCCCAGGGCCGGTTCGGCGTCTTGATGGCACTGTGGACGAGCTGCCGGCGCGAAGGCGGCCACGTTCCGCTCACGCCGGCCGAGCTGGCCGAGCACACGGGCGTGACGCGCGCGACTATCACCGGACTCGTCGACACGCTCGAAAGATCCGGCCTCGTCACGCGCAAACCGCACACCGACGATCGTCGGATGATGTCCGTTGGGCTCACGAGCAAGGGCGACAAACTCCTGCGTAAAATCCTGCCCGCCCATTTCCGCCGCATGGCGTGGCTGATGAGCCCGCTCAATGAACAGGAGCGGAAGACGCTCGTGCGGCTGCTGACCAAGGTTACGCAACGCGCGACGGAATCGCCGAGCCTGACGCCGACGCCGCGGCCGGCCGCTGAAGTTCCACCTCCGTTTTAGCTCCCTCCTCCTCTCCTCGTTCCCATGCTCAAAAAGATCCTCCAATTCATCGCCAGCGTGATCGTCGTCGGACTGATCATCGCGGGCCCGCTGATGCTGGTGAAGCGCGGCCAGTTCAAGTCCATGGCCGATGCCGGAGCCGGCGTGGTCATGCTGCCGACCACGGTCACAGCCGCGCCGGCGAAGGCGGAATCGTGGGAAGACACCCTCAACGCCACGGGTTCAGTCGCCGCCGTCCAGGGTGTCACCGTGGGCGCGGAAGTACCGGGGAAGATCGTGAAGCTCGCCTTCGAGTCGGGCACGACGGTCGAGGCGGGCGCGGTGCTCGTCCAACTCGACATCTCGATCGAGGAGGCGCAGCTGCGTGCGGCCGAGGCATCCGCGGCGCTGGCGGCGGCGAACCGCGAGCGGGCGCGCGAGCTGCGGCAGTCGAATACGAATTCCCAGGCTGAACTCGACGCCGCCGAGGCCCAGGCCAAGCAGGCCGCCGCCCAGGCGGACAGCCTGCGCGCCGTCATTGCGAAGAAAACCATTCGCGCCCCGTTCGCCGGCCGGCTCGGGTTGCGGCTGGTCAACCTCGGCCAGATTCTGCACGAGGGTGACGCGATCACGACGCTCCAGACGCTCGATCCGATCTACGTGAATTTTTCGCTACCGCAGCAGCGGCTTCCGCAGGTGACGACTGGAACGTCGATTCGTGTCATCACTGATGCGGCGCCGGGAGTGATCTTCAGCGGCAAGGTGAACGCGATCAATCCCGAGGTCGACCTCGCCACGCGCAACATCCGCGTTCAGGCGACCATTCCCAATGAGGGCGAGAAGCTGCGCGCCGGCATGTTCGCGAATGTCGAGGTCGTGCTGCCGGAAAAGAAGCCGGTGCTTTCGATTCCTGCGACCGCCATCATGTATGCGCCGTATGGCGATTCCGTTTTCGTGATCGACGAAAAGAAAAACGAACAGAGCGGCAAGGTGGAGAAGATCCTCCGCCAGCAGTTCGTCCGCCTCGGGCCCGCGCGCGGCGATTTCGTCAGCGTCGTCGACGGATTGAAAGAGGGCGAAATCGTCGTCACGTCAGGCGTCTTCAAGATGCGCCCGGGCATGGCCGTGGTCATCGACAATACGCTCGCGCCCGACGCGCAGCTCGCCCCAAAGCCAAAGAATGCATGACGAGGCTTCGCCTCGGACCAAAGACCAGGGACCAAGGACCAGAGACCACAACCCGTCCGCGCCCGGCGACCGTCCTGCATCACCGATGAAATCTTCCGCCTTTACCGACCTCTTCATCCGCCGCCCGGTTCTCGCCGTGGTGGTCAATCTCGTGATCGTGATCGCGGGCGTCCAGGCCTGGCGCTCGCTCAACGTCCGCCAGTATCCGCGCAGCGAAAACTCCGCCGTCACGATCAACACCGTGTATGTCGGCGCGAGCGCCGAGCTCGTCCGCGGCTTCGTGACCACGCCGCTGGAGCGCGCCATCGCTTCGGCCGATGGCATCGATTATCTCCAGTCGAAAAGCCTCCAGAGCTTCTCCTCGATCACGGCGCGGCTGAAACTCAATTACGACCCGACCAAGGCCCTGGCGGAAATCACCTCGAAGGTGAACCAGGTACGGAACGATCTGCCGCCGGAAGCCGAGGTGCCGTCGATCTCGGTCGAATCCGCGGATTCACAGATCGCGTCAGCCTACCTGAGCTTCGTCTCGGAAATCCTTTCGCACGCGGAAATCACCGATTACCTCGTGCGGGTGGTTCAGCCGCGACTGGCCGCACTCGCCGGCGTGCAGCGGGCGGAAGTACTCGGCGCACGCACGTTCGCGATGCGGGTCTGGCTGAAACCCGACAAGATGGCGGCGCTGAACGTCAGCCCGGCGCAGGTTCGCCAGGCGCTGGCCGCGAACAATTATCTCGCCGCGGTCGGCAGCACCAAGGGCGCGCTCGTGCAGGTGAATCTCACCGCCAACACCGACCTGCACTCGGTCGACGAATTCAAGCGGCTGGTCATCAAGCAGCAGAACGACACGATCGTGCGGCTCGAGGACATTGCCGACGTCGTCCTGGGCGCGGAGGATTACGACACCGAGGTCCGCTATACGGGCCAGACGGCCGTGTTCATCGGCGTGTTTCCGCTGCCGAATGCGAACACGATCGACGTCGTCCGCCGCGTCCGCACCGAACTCGACACGCTGAAGCGCGATTTGCCGACGGGGCTGCAGGCGCAGATTGGATACGACGCGTCGCGCTACATCACCAACGCGATCAACGAGGTCACCCACACGCTGATCGACACACTGATCATCGTGGTGGTGGTCATCTTCCTTTTCCTCGGTTCGTTCCGTTCCGTGCTCGTGCCGGTGATTGCGATCCCGGTTTCGCTGATCGGCGGAATTTTCCTCATGCAGGTTTTCGGGTTCACGCTCAACCTGCTCACGCTGCTCGCGATTGTGCTCTCGGTCGGTCTCGTCGTCGACGACGCAATCGTCGTGGTCGAAAACGTCGAACGGCACCTGCGCGAGGGACGCACACCGCGGGAGGCTGCGCTCCTGGGTGCGCGTGAACTCGTCGGGCCCGTCATCGCGATGACGATCACGCTCGCGGCGGTGTACGCGCCGATCGGGTTGCAGGGTGGTTTGACGGGCGCGCTGTTCCGGGAATTTGCGCTGACGCTCGCCGGCGCCGTCACGATTTCAGGTGTCGTCGCGCTGACGCTGTCGCCCATGATGTCGGCCAAACTCCTGCGCAGCGCGGCGGAGGAGGAGCGCGGTTTCACCGGGTGGGTCAACCACCGGTTCGACAAGTTGCGGCAGGCCTACGGCCGTGTCCTCGGCCGGACGCTCGAGATGCGGCCGGTGGTTTACGCCGTCTGGATCGTGGTCGCGTTGTGCACCGTGCCGATGTTCATGATGTCGCCGAAGGAACTGGCGCCGACGGAGGACCAGGGCTTCCTCTTCGGCGCGATCAACGCGCCCGCGAATGCCACGGCCGAGCACAAGAGTTTCTATGCCCGCGGCGTCGAGCGCGCGTTCCTCAGCACGCCGGAAGTCGCGTTTACCTTTCAAATCATCCTTCCGCCGTCGGCCGCGGCCGCCTTCGGCGTCGACGGATTCGCCGGCATGATCACGAAGCCGTGGAGCGAGCGAAAGCGCAGTGTGATGGAGATCCTGCCCGAGGTGCAGGGCAAGCTGGCAGAGATTCCAGGCATCGAAGTGTTCGCCGGCACGCCCTCCGCACTGCCGGGCGGCAGCCAGTTTCCCGTCGAATTCGTGATCGCGTCGACGGGCGACACGCCGCAGCTGCTCGAGTTCGCGCAGAAGATCTCGATGAAGGCGGCGCAGAGCGGGTTCTTCTTCTTCCCGCCGATCATCGATCTGAAATACGATCAGCCGCAGTCGGAGGTCGTGATCGATCGCGAGAAGGTGGCGGCGCTCGGACTCAATCTCGCGCAAGTGGGCGCGGATCTCGCCGCCGCGCTCGGCGGGAATTTCGTCAACCGGTTCAACATTGCCGGCCGCAGTTACAAGGTGATCGCGCAAATCGAGCGCAGCCAGCGGCTCAATCCCGATCAACTGCGCGACATCCACGTCAATGGACCCAAGGGCGAACTGATCCCGCTCAGTTCGATCGCGCACATCGAGAACCGCACGGTGCCCCGTTCGCTGAACCGGTTCCAGCAGCTGAATGCCGTGAAGCTCTCGGCCATGACGAACCGCACCCTCGATGAGGCGTTGAAGGTGCTCGAGAACGCGGCCAAGGAGATCCTGCCGCCCGGCTACACCGTCGATTACACCGGCGAGTCGCGCCAGCTGCGCCAGGAGGGCAACAAGTTCCTGCCGGCGTTCATGCTCGCGATCGTGCTGATCTTCCTCGCGCTCGCCGTGCAGTTTAATTCTTTCCGCGATCCGGTGGTGATCCTGCTTGGCTCGGTTCCGCTCGCGATGTTCGGCGCGCTCGCCTTTACGTTCCTGAAAATGCCGAACCCGAACATGCCGCATTGGACCAGCGGCTGGACCACCACGCTGAACATCTACGCGCAGGTTGGACTCGTGACGCTCGTCGGCCTCATCGCCAAGAACGGCATCCTCGTCGTCGAGTTCGCGAACAAGCTCCAGGAGCAGGGCCGCTCGAAGCTCGACGCGGTGCACGAGGCGGCGATGACACGGCTGCGACCGGTGCTGATGACCAGCGCGGCAACCATCGCGGGTCACTTCCCGCTGACCCTCGTGACGGGCGCGGGCGCGGCGGCGCGAAACTCGATCGGCCTGGTGCTGGTGGGTGGCATGGCCATCGGAACCCTGTTTACGCTGTTTGTGATTCCCTCCTTGTACGTGTTGCTCGCCAAGGATCACTCGAGGGATCGGGTCAAGGATCGCGCCGCCGTGCCGGCTCTCGAACCGATCACCGTCGCGGCCAAATGAATTCCATGAAACTAGCCCGCCATCATTTTTCGCCCGTGCGTCCGCTGGCCGCGCTGGTGCTGGCCGTCGCCTCGGTTGCCGCCGAGACGGCGCTGCCGCCACCGGTTCCCGACACACTGGACCTGAAAACGGCGATTAGTTTCGCCTTGGAGAACAACTTTGCGATCCGGCAGGCGAAGGAGCGCATCCGGCAGCAGGAAGGCCTCATCATCGAGGTGAAGGCCCGCGGCATTCCGAACGCCGAGCTCAACTCGACCTACGGCCGGTTTGATCGCAGCCTGGCGGCGGTGCCGCTGCCGATCATCCCGGTGAACACCGAATCATGGTCGATCGGCCTCAACGTCACCCAGGTCCTCTATGCCGGCGGTGGCGTGCGCTCGGCCATCCAGAGTTCGAAGCTCGCGCGCGAAGCGGCGATTCTCGATCTCCAGGCGGTGATCAACGACGCGTTGCTCGAGGTTCGCACCGGGTTCTTCCGCGTCCTGCTCGCGATCGAGCAAATCAAGGTCCAGGAATCGAATCTCGAACTGCTCCAGCAACAGCTCAAGACCGCGACGGATCGTTACGAGGCGGGCACGGTTTCCAGTTTCGAAAAACTCCGGGCCGAGGTCGCGGTCGCCAACGCGCGCGTGCCGCTCATCACCGCGCGCAACGATCACCGGCTGGCGATCGAGGCGCTCCGGCAGGCGCTCGGGTTCACGACCAATGCGCCGGAAACCATCCGCAAGGTCCCCACGTTCGTCGGCACCCTCGATTTTACCCCGGTGAATTTCGATTTGCCCGCAGCCTTCGATGCCGCGCGCGCGAACCGGCCCGATCTGCAGCGGCTGGCGAAAATCACCGCGGTGCGCGAACAGGATGTCCGCACCCAGCGCTCGTCGTATTATCCGACCCTGGGCGCGAGCGCGGGCTACCAGTTCAAGAACCACCCCTACGGCGGCAACCAGTTCAGCGAAGCGCTCGACGGCTGGACACTCGGGCTCCAGTCGAACTGGGCGATTTTCGACGGCCGCGCCACCGCGGGTCGCGTCGCGCAGTCGAAATCGATCCTGGCGCAGACGAAATTGACGCTCGCCGAGGCCCAACTCGCCGTCGACGTCGAGGTGCGGCGCGCGTTTTCCCAGTGGCAGCAGGCGACCGAGCTCGTCGAGGCGTCACAAAAGGTCGTCGACCAGGCGACCGAGGCGGTGAGGCTGGCCAACGCGCGCTACAATGCCGGAACCGGCACGCAGCTCGATGTGCTCCAGGCCCAGGTCGATCTCACCACCGCCCGGACCAACCAGATCGTCGCGTTCTACAATTACAACGTCGCCGTCGCGAGTCTGCGGAAAGCCACGGGACTCCTGGACGAATTTGTGACCAAGTGAGCCCGCGGACGTCTGCTACGGTGGCGCGGTCGCGCGACCCTCGTTCGCCGGCGCGCCGTCACGCTACGTTGTAGTCGTTCAACATTTTTCGTACTTTTCGTCGCAACTCGCGCGAAGCCATCGTGTCCTCCGATCCGCCGATGAAACGCTTCCGCATCGCCGCCCTTTCCATCGCGGGTTTGCTGGCGTTGCTGCTCATCGCCGTGGCGGTCGGATTCAGTTCGTGGTTCCAAACCTGGGCCGCGCGTCGCGCACTGGCGTCGCAACCTGGCTGGAGCGGCAGCATCGGCTCGGTATCGGCCGGACTGAAGCGCGTCGAATTGAAGAACGTTCGGGTGGAGCGTGATGGCGCGGTGCTCACCGTTCCGGCCGCGGACGCGCAGCTGCCTCTCTTGGCGGCGGCGTTTCGCGAGCAGATCCTGATTTCGCGGCTGGTCGCCAAGGGATGGACGATTGATTTGAGCAAATGGAAGCCGGGATCGGGCGCCGTGAACGCGGCGCAGACGTCCGGAGCACCAGCGCAGCGTGGCGGTTCGGCGAAGACGACCTCCGCGCCGGTGGGGGCGGGTTCGGCGGCAACGCCACCGCCGAAATCCGGGAATGAGCGTGCGGCATTCCACGGGATCTTCAACCAGCTGCGGCTTCCATTCGACCTCGCGCTCGATGGGATCGATATCGCGGGTGAAGTCATCCTGCCGGATGGCCGCGGCCGCTCGACCATCGCCATCAGCGGCGGCGGTCTGGCGGCGGGCCAGGAGGGAAGGTTCAAGTTCGACACCGGGGCGGCGCTCACGGATCCGAAGGTGACCACCGTCGGTCTGCGCGGCACCGTGACGGCCGCGATGGATACTCCGCGAACGATCACGCGGGTGGCCATGAATGCCGATGCCGCCGCGAGCGGCACGCAATTTCCGAAGGGCGTCACTTTGAAGGCCGATCTCGCGGCCGCGCGTGGCGCCACGGGCGAGACGTACTCGGCCGGCGTGGTGACGGAAGGCAGGCAGCTGTTGCTGGTGCAGGCGGACTTTCCGCGGCAGGCACAGCAACTCTCCGGTACCTGGAAACTCGACGTGCGCGATGATGACGTGAGCCCCTTCGCGCTCGGCCGGCCGCTGCCGGAGTTCTCCGCCCGCGGAGAGGGGAAGTTCGACACCGATGCGGCGTTCGCCGCGGCTCACGTCAGCGGACGGATCGAGGGAGGGGCGGACAAGCTCACCGTATTTTTGCCTCAGCTGAACGGCGTCGGCGCGATCAAGCTGAGTGCGGATTTCGATGTCACCCGCAGCGGCGAGGTGATCGCCATTCGGAAATTGAATGCTGACGTCGCCGGCGAGCGGCCGGTCGCAACGGTGACGGCGCTCCAGGCGTTCGAATTCAACCCGGCGTCGGCACAGTTGAAGGCGGAGGATCCGGCACGCGAACTCTTGGGCATTGTCGTGCACGGATTGCCGCTCGCGTGGGCACAGCCGTTTCTCGGCGACGTCGCGGTCACGGGTGGCGACGTTCGCGGTGAACTGGTCGCGTCGATGCGCGCCGGCGGCACCACCGTGCGAACCAAGTCACCGGTCACGATTGCCGGGGCCACGGTCAGGCAGGCGGGGAAAATGCTGATCGAGGGCGTCGATATCGCGCTGTCGACCTCGGCCGATTACACGCCCCATGGGTGGCAGGCCGAAATCACCGAGTTTACGGCTGTGGCCGGCGACGTGACCATGTTGCGCGTCAACGCGAAGGCCGGGCAGCTCGCAGGAAAGGATCAACCGCTGAAGGCCACAGGCCACCTGAAGGCGGATCTGCCGACCTGGCTCGCGCAACCCGTCGCGCGCGGCACCGTCGCGCTGACGCGAGGCGACGCCGTGGTGGATTTCATCGCCAGCGTGGACGGCAAGAAGGCACTGCAGGCGAAGATCGCTTTGAACAATCTGGCCGCGCCGGCGCCGAAGACGGCCGAAAAATCAGCCGGCGACGCCGGAGCGGCGACAACACCGAAGCGCGCGACGCTGCCATCGCTCTCGACCGATCTGCGGGCGGACGTCGCCGCCAATGGCGACATCACCATTCACGCGCCGATTGAGATTCAACGCGACGACCGCAAGTCTGACGTCACCATCGCGGGCACCGTCAAACCGGCTAAGAACCTAAGCACGATCGACGCGCAGGTGACGAGCAATCTGCTTGTAATCGACGACGCGCAGGTGCTCGTCGCGCTGCTGCCGCCGGAAGACGGGAAGCAGCCGGAGAAAGCGCGTGATTTAACGCCACCCTGGGCGGGGCTGAGGGGCACCCTGGCGCTCCAGCTGAAAAAGGTGGTTTACTCCGAGTCGTTCCAGGCCACGAACGTGGTGGGCACGCTGCGGCTCGAGGAGAACGGGATGAAATTCGACGGCGTCCGCGTGATGCTGGGCGAGGGCGACGCGAAGCTGAATGGAACGGTGAGCTTCGACGCGGCCTCGCCGCAGCCTTACGGACTCATCGCCGACATGGTCGTCACGCAATTCGATCCCGGTCCGCTGTTTCGCGCCGTGGATTCCACGCGGCCGCCGACGGTCGAAGGCAAGTTCAACGTGAAGACCCAGCTTTCCAGTCGTGCCGGCACGCTGGGCGATCTCGCGGCCGGGGCGGGCGGCGAATTCGAGTTGACCAGCCGCGGCGGAATTTTTCGCGGGCTGCCGGTGAATATCAACAATATCGTCGAGAGCACGGGCCGGCTCGCCGGCTGGATCGCGTCGGCCGGAACCGCCTTCGGCGCTCTCACCGGCAAGAAGGATTATGCCGACGTCGCCAGCAAGGCCGAGGCGGTGGCGGAGCTGGCGAAAGGGCTGAACCCTATTCCATACGATCAGCTGGCGATCGTCATGTCACGGGACGAGCGACTGAACACCACGCTGAAAGACTTCACGCTCATTTCACCGGAGATTCGCCTGGCGGGTCAGGGTCACGCGGTCCACGAGCCCGGCTCGCGGTTGTTCGATGATCCACTCGCGATGGAATTCACGCTGCGCGTACGCGCGCGGGGGCGACAGGGCGAGCTGTTGAAGTATCTCGGTGCCCTCGACACGCAGACTGATGATCTTGGTTACGCGGCGTGCGCGTTGCCGGTGAAGATTGGTGGCACGTTGGGAAAGCCGGACGCGAGCGAGTTCAGCAATCGCGTGGCCGCGCTGGCGGTGGAGAAGAGCGGGCTCGCCGACAAGGCGGCCGAGTTTCTCAACCGGATCCGCGGCAACGGCGGGAAATAGGAGCCACCGCACCGGCGCAAACCTTGCGCGGGTCGCATGCAGCTGGTTGAGTCGGCGCCATGCGAAGCATGACCGGATACGGACGGGCGACGGCGACACTCGAAGGGTTCAGCCTCACCGTGCAGGTGAGCTCGGTGAATCGAAAGACGCTGGATCTCACGATCGGGCTGCCCGACGAGTGGGAGAGCCTCGAACCGGTCGTCGCCGAACAGGTGCGGAGATTTGCCGCGCGCGGAAAAGTGCACGTCGAAATCGAAATGACCGGTGACCGGACGGGACTGGAGGCGACTTGGGACGAGGATGCGGCCTCTGAGGCGCTCGATCGGCTGAAGGCCTTCGCGGAACACCGGCGCGTGCCGTTTGAGCCCACGGCGGAATTGCTCTGGCAGGTGGCAAATGCGCAGCGGCGAACGGATGGGCTGCCGGCCGCCGAGGCGGCGCAAACGGTGGTGACGGCGACGCTGATGAACGCGCTGCGCGCCTTCGCCGCGATGCGCGCCAAGGAAGGCGAATCCCTCATGGTGGACTTCATCAAACGCGGCGAGGTGCTGCACCGGCACGTCGAAGCGATCGCGACCCGCGCTCCGCAGGTGCCCGTCAATTACCGCGAGCAGCTGACGAAGCGGCTGCGCGACGCCGGGCTCGAACTCGACATCAACGACGAGCGGGTCTTGCGGGAGATCGCGCTGTTTGCGGATCGCATCGACGTCTCGGAGGAAATCACGCGGCTGCGGAGCCATTTCGAGCAGTTCGCCACGTTGTTGAAATCCAGCGGCGAGATTGGGCGAAAAGCGGATTTCATTCTTCAGGAAATCGGCCGCGAGGTGAACACGATCGGCAGCAAGGCGAACGATCTCACGATCGCGCGGGCCGTTATCGAGCTGAAGAACGAGCTCGAGCGCGTCCGCGAGCAGATGGCGAATGTGGAGTAGGAAGACGTGGAAGACGCAGAAAACGGGGAAACGGCAAAAAGAAGAAAGAAGAAACCCGGCAGACGCTCCGAGTCTTTCGTGTCTCACCTGTCTTCCCGTCTTCTCACGTCTTACACGTCTTTCGTGTCTTCCCGTCTTCCTGCGTCTTCCCGTCTTCTGTCTTGGTCCCTTCGTCCCTGCATCATCGATTGCCACAGGTATAATATCACGCCGACGCAAATTCCCGAGTCGGCGACATTGAAGGTGGGGTAGATGTAAGTTCCGAAATGCAGGTCGGCGAAATCGATCACGTGACCGTGCATCAGCCGATCAACAAGATTGCCGAGAATCCCGCCCACGAGCAGCCCAAAGCAGATCTGCGCCATGCGATCACGGAGCCCGAGCGCATGGCGCCAGAAGAAAATTGCCACCAGCGTACCGACGGCGAGCAGTGCCAGCAAAACGCTCTGACCGGAAAACATGCTCCACGCCGCGCCCGTGTTGCCGACATGGATCAGGTAGAAAAATCCCTTGATGATCACGATGTCGTGACCGCCGCCGTGTGCGTGCAGCGGGTTGAACGGGATGCGAGCGTTAACCCACAGCTTCGTCGCCTGGTCGGCCAGAAACACCGCCGCTGCCAGCGTCAGCAGCAGCCGGTAGCGACCGATGCGGGCAGGGGATTGCGGATCGCGAATTGCGGATTGCGGATTCTCGATCCCGGCGGCTGCAGGCGCGGGATTGTCAGGCGATGAGCTCGGGTCGGGCTGATTCAATCAGGAGTTTTTAAGCCGAAATCCACGATCCGAAATCCGCCATCGCTCGGTTCAATCCTCGCCGCCCGCGTCCTCGTCCATGATTTTCCCGCCTTCTTCGCCCAGCTCGCCAAAGAGCCCGGCCTGCGTGCGGGAACGGTGACGGTTCCGCTCGATGTCCTTTTGCGCTTCGGCCGAGTAGCGGGTGAACGGCACTGCGAGCAGTCGCTCCTTCGAAATCGGTTTCTGGGTGATCTCGCAGATCCCGTAAGTGCCACCGTGAATTCGTTTGATGGCGGCATCGATTTCCGAAAGCGCCTCCTGCTCACTCGCAACCATGCTCAAAGCGAAGTCGCGATCGAAGGTGTCCGTGCCGGCATCCGCCATGTGCTGGCCATAGGCCGACAAATCGCCCGCGTCGTCCTTCGCCGATCGCTTCAACGTTTCCTCGGAATGACGCTCGATGCCCTCCGTCAGGCTTCGGCGCAGGTCGTGCAGGAGTTTGTAGTACCGCTTGAACTTCTCGGGAATGTCCTTGTCGCTCATCGGTTCGGGCGTCGGGCCCTTCTTGGGGTTGAAACCCAGGATGTCCGCGAGCGAAGCGGCTTTGACGTGCTGCGGCTTGGCGTGTTTCTGGACCGCGGCGTTGTTTTTCGCCGGAGTCTTCGCGCTCTTCGCCGGGAACGGCGAGTTGGTCTTGCTCGTCACCGTCTGGGCAATCGCGCGGACCTCGTCGAGGCTGAAGGCAATCGGCTTGGTGGCGGCTTTGCGCTTGAGGATGCTGTTGCGGAGGGCGTTTTTCTTGGAGGGTTTTTCCATGGTGGGAGAACGGTGCGATTTGCCGCTGGGGGCGGCCGATTTCGCGGGCGCTGCGGCCTTGTGGCGCGCGGGCGGCGGCGTCTTTTTCGGCGCAGGTTTTTTTGATGCGGCTTTCTTCGCGGGTGACTTCTTGTTCTTTGCCATGGGGAGCTTTGGGTGAGGAGCTTAGGCTTTTAAGGCCTCTGCGCAACGCGGACATACATCGCCGTGTGAACTGGACTCCATCGCCGGCACCCAGCGCCAGCAGCGTGGACAACGCTTGAAGCTCAGTTCGCTGCACGGTCGGACATGGACGTGGAGCGCGACCCCCGTGGCCGAGCCCAACGTGACATGCGAGACAATGAAAAGTTCGGGAAGAAAATCCCGATGTTTTTCGAGGACGCGGAACTCCGCTGAATCTGCGGCTCCGCTGATCGTAATCGCCGCATCGAGCGATTTGCCGAGCTTGCCCGCGGCGCGCTGCGGCTCGATGGTCTCGTTGACCATGGCGCGCACGCGCAAGAGCGTCGCGACATCCGCTTCGATTTCCGCATTCGTCCAATCCGTTGCCGGAACCGGCCAGGATTGGAGGTGAATCGAGTCGTCGGAGTACTCCGCCTGCGCCGTGAAATACGCCCAGGCTTCGTCCGTGGTGAACGCCAGCACCGGCGCCAGGATTCGGACCACCGCGTTGAAGATGTGATGAAGTGCCGTCTGCGAGGAGCGCCGCAGCGGAGAATTCGTGCCGAGCGTATACAACCGATCCTTCAGGATGTCGTGGTAAGTCGCCGACAGCGTGACCGAGCAAAACTGGTTGCAGAGCTGGTAAACGCGGTGGAATTCGTACGCGTCATACGCCGCCGTGCATTCGCGGATGAGCACGGCCGTCTGGTGCAACGCCCAGCGGTCGAGCGTATCCATCTGCGCGACCGGCACCGCCTCGCGCGGATCGAAATCGAAAAGGTTCGAGAGTTGATACCGAAACGTATTCCGAAACAGCCGGTAGGCCTCGCCGACATGCTTCAGGATCTCGTCGTCGACGGGCATGTCGTCGCGAAAATCCTGGGACGCGATCCACAGCCGGATTACGTCCGCGCCGTGTTGCGAGACGTAGGAGTCGGACGTCTGCGGCTTCTGATAGGTGGAGCTTTTCGAAATCTTCTGCCGGTTCTTGTCGACGATGAACCCATGCGTGAGGACGCCCTTATACGGCGCCTGGTCAAACGCGATCACGCCCGTCCAGAGCGACGACTGGAACCAGCCGCGATGCTGGTCACTGCCCTCGAGATAGAGATCCGCCGGCCAGTGGGTGCCTCCCTGGTTGTGCCGGAGCACCGCTGCGTGCGTGGAGCCCGAGTCAATCCAAACGTCGAGTGTGTCGCGCCCGGTCGTGAGCGTTGACGGACTGGGCCAGCTCGCCGGCAGCTTTACGCCCTCGAGCAGCTGCGCAGCGGTCGCGTCATACCAAAGGTTCGAGCCGTGGCGGGCAAACTTGTCGGCGATCGCGCGCGCGACGTCCGCGTCCATGTAGGCCTTCTTCTTGTCGTCGTAGAACGCCGGGATGGGGACGCCCCAGGACCGCTGCCGGCTGATGCACCAGTCCGGCCTGGATTCCACCGCGCCGCGAATCCGCGCCTCGCCCCACGCCGGCACCCAGCCTTGGTGGGCGGAAATCTTTTCGATCTCGCGCAACGCAATCGCGCGGTGACCGTGCTTGTCGAGCGACACGAACCATTGGTCGACCGCCCGGAAAATGATCGGCGTCTTCGAACGCCAGCAATGCGGATAACTGTGAGTCAGTTTTTGCTGAGCAAAAACTGAATGGTTGGAAGCCAGTTTTCTGAGGACCGCGATGTTCGCCGGAGACGTTTTCTTTGCGGCGAGATCCTCGACCGTTTCCAGGGTGGTGAGGTCAACGAGATCAGGGGGGATTCGGCCATCGTCGACGTAGCGCCCGTCGTCGCCAACGGGACAGTAGATCTCCAGTTTGTACTTCAGGCCCGTCTGATAGTCTTCACTGCCGTGACCGGGCGCGGTATGGACGCAGCCGGTGCCGGTGTCAGTCGTGACGTAATCGGCAAGCACGATCGGGGATGCGCGATCGATGAATGGGTGGCGGGTGTTGAGATGCTCAAGGCCGGCGCCTTTGACCTTGGCGATGACGGTTGCGGTCTGTGGACCGTGGGCCGCGGCACTTTGCGCGTCGTCGGTGGATGCGGGAGCGGTCGGCGCTTGCTTGCGGCGCTGCGCCTCGAGCGCGCTCAAAACCGCCCCGAGGAGAGGCTCGGCGACGATGACGCACTCGCTGCCGAGATCGACGAGCACGTACTCGACCTCCGGATGCACCGCAATCGCGAGATTGGCGGGCAGGGTCCACGGAGTGGTTGTCCAGATCAGGACCGAGCATGGCTTGCCGGCCGGCATTTCGCAGCCGAAAATCTTTCGGATTTTCTCACCCTCAGATTCCGCCACGCGGAATCTGACCCAAATCGACGGCGAAACGTGGTCCTTGTATTCGATTTCCGCTTCGGCGAGCGCGGTTTCGAACGGGATGCTCCAGTAGACCGGTTTCTTGCTGCGGTAGACGAGGTCCTTCTCGATGAACGCGGCGAAGGTCCGGAGGATGTCGGCTTCGAACGCCGGATCCTTCGTCTTGTACGGCCGGTCCCAGTCGCCGATCACGCCGAGTCGCTTGAACTGCCCGGTCTGCTTCCCGATCCAGAATTCGGCGAACGCGTCGCACTTCGCCCGCAGTTCGGCCGTGGTGAGCGTGAGTTTCTTCTCCTGGATTTCGCGCGAAACCTTTTGCTCGATCGGCAGCCCGTGGCAGTCCCAGCCCGGCACATACGGAGTCCGAAAACCGCGCATCGACTTGTAGCGGTTGACGGTGTCCTTCAGCACCTTGTTCAGCGCCGTCCCGATGTGGACATCGCCGTTCGTGAACGGCGGGCCATCGTGCAACACGAACGCCGGGCGGCCCGCGTTCTTTTTCTGAATCCTGCCGTATAGCCCAATCTTATCCCAATGCGCGACCCGTCCGGGCTCGCGTTGGGCCAGGCCCGCGCGCATGGGAAACTCGGTCTTTGGGAGACGCAGCGTGTCTTTGAGTTCTTGGGCCATTCCGAGAAAAGCGCGCGAGGCTAGGTCGACGGTGAAGAGAGTCAAGGTCTGCCGGTCGCCGGTGAACTGCGGATGATTGCGTATGTCGCCGCGGCGTCGGCCGCGGGTGTCGAATTCGGCAATCCACCCGGCAGCGCGAGCTTGCGGGACGCTCCGGAGGGTTGCGGGCGAGACGCCCGTGCCGGCATCTGGCTGCCCCATCTTTCTCGTTCTCGTAATCTTAATCTTTCTCCCGGCTCGTAGAGCAATCCGTCGAGAAAGTTTACCCGCCTTTGGCGGCGCCGTAGGCGACCAGGGATAAAGAGGAAGAGGAAAGAGAAAGAGCTGGAGCTCAGGCGACCTCCTCTCGGCGCGAGGAGAATCTGTGGCTTACGCCGTGACCCGCTGGGCCAGTTTTTCGCCCGCGGCGATGCAGGCCGGAACCGCAATCCCATCGCGGGCCTGGCCGCCGATGAACAACCCGCGGTAAGTGCGTTCGGCGGCCGCCATCGTTTCCAGATGCAGTTCGTAGCCGAGATTGTACTGCGGAATCGCGCGCGGCCAGAAGGCATGCCGCTGGAATACCGGGGCACCGTTCACGCCGAGCAATTCGCGCAGATCGCGGTCGACCGCCCCGAGCAGTTTGTCGGTGGGTAGCCGCCCAATCTCCGGACTCCGCGTCCCGCCGGCCATCACCGTCAGCGCCACATGTCCGTCGGGCGCGCGATCGGCGAACAGGCTCGAGGAAAAAAGGATCCCGAGGATCGAGCGCTTCTCGACCGTGGGCGACAACACGCCAAATCCGTCGAGCGGGTGCGCCATCTGTTCGCGGCGGTAGCCGAGAAAGAGCGACGACACCGGCGGATGCTCGATTGAGTCGAGCGACGCGAGCGGACGCTCGGCGAGCGTGCCAAACCGCAGCTGGGCGAGCGCGGGGGCGGGGAGCGCGGCAACAACCGCGTCGAATGTCTCGGTCGTCGTGCCCGAGCCGCTCGTCCAGACCACGTTCCAGGGCACACCCGGCACGAGCGCTTCGATCCGCGCGTCGAGCGACAGCGCTCCGGCCGGCAGCCGCGCGGCGAGCGCTTCCGGCAGCGCCTGCAAACCGCGGCGAAACGAAATGATTCCGCCCTCGGGCTTCGGCTGGCCGCTCGCCTTGCGCGCCTTCGCCGCGGCGATTTGCCCGCGGATAATCGAACCATGGCGTTGCTCGATTTCCCACAGCTTGGGAAACGAGTGGCGCGCCGAGAGTTTTTTCGGATCGCCGGCATAGACGCCGCTCACGAATGGATTCAGCCCATAGTCGACCAGCTCCTGGCCAAAATGGTCGCGGACGAAATCCTCGAGGCTGACATCCGCCGGCCGCACGCGCGGACGAACGAAGAGTTCCGACAGCAGCCGCATTTTGCCCCCGAATGAGAACAGCCCGGAGCTGAGCAGCGAAGGAGGCGATGTCGGCGCCGCCATGGCTTTTCCGCCGCGCACGATGTAGCGATTCTTCGCTTCCGGTCGGGCGCTCATCCGTTCTGTCGTCAGCCCGACCTCGGCAATCAGCGCCGTAAGCGCTGGATCGCCGGCGAGCAGCGAGTTGGGACCACTCTCGATCAGCCAGCCATCGGTGATCTCGGTGCGAATCGCGCCGCCAATCCGGCCCGACGCTTCAAAGACGCGGACGCGATGCCCGGATTTCGCGAGCCGGTGGGCTGCGGTGAGGCCGGTGATACCGGCGCCTAGAATCGCGATGGACTTGATTGGCGGCGAGTTGGGTGCAGTGGGAGCGCTCACGAGGGCAGGAGGATAACCATGGTTCCCGTGCCGCACTGCGCAACCATTGGCTTAGGCTGACCTAAATTTGCAGGGACGCTGGGGCGTGACGACGTCTTACGCCCCGAATTAGAATTTTCCCGAGAGGCAGCCCATTTCGGATTGCGGATTTCGGATTGCCGATTGCCGGAGCCGACATTTTTGAAGCGAGGCGAACGGGTTCCCGTATCCGGTATCCGGTGTCCGCTTTCCGGCCTCCGAAAATCCGCAATCCGCGATCCGAAATCCAAAATGGTTGCGATCACCGCCACGCGGTCACCGAATCCACCAGCGCCTGCATGCATTCGAGCTTGGCGTGCGGCATGATGCCGTGTCCGAGGTTGAAGACGTGGCCGGAGGTGCCGCGCATCGATTCGAGGAGCCGGCTCGCTTCGTGGCGGACAATCTCGGGCGTGGTGTTGAGCAGCACGGGATCGAGGTTGCCCTGCACCGCGACATTTCCCGGCAATGTGCGCCGCACGATCGCAAGATCGTTGGTCCAGTCGACACTCAGCACGCGAATTCCGGTGAACGCCTGATCCGTCAGCTGCGGCGCAGTGCCCTTCGCGTACAGGATGATCGGAAACTCGCGCGGCAATGCGGCAATGATCGCGCGAATCCACCGCAGTGATGCGGCCTCGTAGTCCTGGCCGGCGATGATCCCGCCCCATGAATCGAAGATCTGAATCGCGTCGGCACCCGCCTGGATCTGCATCTGGAAATAGGCGATCAGAGCCGCCGTGATTTTCTCCAGCAGCGCGTCGAACAGCGCGCGATCCGTGTAGAAGAGCTGCTTGATCCGCTCGAATTCTTCGGAGCTGCCACCTTCGACCATGTACGTCGCCAGCGTCCACGGTGAACCGCCGAATCCGAGGAGCGCCTGCTTGCCCGCCAGTTCGCGTTTCAGGAGCTTCAACGTGGCGTCGACATACTGGAGCCGTTCAGGCACTGCGGCCGCCGGCGCGAGCGCATCGACCTGCGCGCGCGTCTCGAGCCGGTATTCCATCGCGATGCCACCTTCCTCGCGAAAGCGGTACCCTTGGCCGAGCGCCTCGGGAATCACGAGGATGTCGGAGAATAGAATCGCCGCATCGAGCGCGAACCGGCGCAGCGGCTGGAGCGTGACTTCCATTGCCAGCTCCGGCGTCCGCACCATCTCGAGAAAGGACGACTTGGCCTTCAACGCGCGGTATTCGGGCAGGTAACGGCCGGCCTGCCGCATCACCCAGAGCGGCGGCCGGTCGAGTTTTTCGCACGCGCAGGCGGCGAGGAAGCGTTCGCGAGAAGTCATGAAGGAGAGATGGCCGCAAAGACGCGCAAATAGCGCAAAAAATAAAACCGCCCATTTATTGCGCTTCTTTGCGCTTTTTTGCGGCTATTCATCAGCCCAATTCCGCGGTTTGAGAAAAACATCATGGAGCCGAGCCTCGGGCGAACCCAGCTCGGGCTGCCAGCTGTAGTCCCAACGCACGAGTGGAGGCAGCGACATCAGGATCGATTCGGTGCGGCCGCCGCTTTGCAGTCCGAAGAGCGTGCCGCGGTCCCACACGAGGTTGAATTCCACGTAACGGCCGCGGCGGTAAAGTTGAAACTGCCGCTCGCGCTCGCCATAGGGCAGGGCCTTGCGCCGGGCGACAATGGGACGGTAGGCCGGCAGGTAGCCGTCGCCCACCGCACGCATCACGGCAAACGAACGCTCGAAACCGAGCGTGTTGAAGTCGTCGAAGAACACGCCGCCGATTCCCCGCGGTTCGTTGCGATGCTTCAGGAAAAAATAATCATCGCACCAGCGCTTGAACCGCGGATGCAGCTCCGGCCCGAATGGCGCGAGCGCATCGCGCGCTGTCCGGTGCCAGTGAACGCAGTCGTCCTCGAAACCATAATACGGAGTGAGATCGAACCCGCCGCCGAACCACCAGATCGGAGCCTGGACTTTGGATTCCGGGTTTTTGATTTCAGGGGAATCCAATCCGGCGCAGAAGAATCGAACGTTGGCGTGGCTCGTCGGCACGTAGGGATTCCGCGGATGAATCACGAGCGAGACGCCGAGGGCCTCCCACGCGCGGCCGGCGAGTTCCAGCCGGTGCGCCGTGGCCGAAGCCGGCAGCGTCGTGCCGCGCACATGCGAGAACGCGACGCCGGCTTTTTCGAATACGTTTCCCTCGGCCAGGATCCGCGTGCGGCCGCCGCCGCCTTCCGGCCGCTTCCACTCGTCGGTTTTGAAGCTCCTCCCTGTGTCCTCCTGCTCGAGTCCCGTGCAGATGGAATCCTGCAGCGCGAGCAGGTACAAGCGGACGGCGGCGAGGTCGGGAGTCATGGCAGGGCGAATCGGGCAGCTTGTGCTTCGAGCGGAACGTCGCAAGCCATCACGGGCGGGACAGCCCGTGGCACTTCGGAAACGAGTTCGCGCTGGCTCGGCGTGACATGGGCGTCCCGCCTGGCGTCCCGCCCATGAAATCCAATTCCGATACACACCCATCACGGGCGGGACGTCCGTGCCACTTCGGGCCGCCAGCTTTCACGTCGACAGCGGGGCGTCGGCCGTTCTGCCTCAGATTTCCTGATGCAATCTCCCGTCCTCACGACCGTCGCCGTCACCGGGTTCACCGTGGCGTTTTTGCACGCGGCGATCCCGACGCACTGGCTGCCGTTCGTACTGGTGGCGCGGGCGCGGGGATGGGGGCGGGCGAAGACCGTCGCCATCACCAGCCTGGCCGGAATCGGACACGTCGCGCTCACGAGCCTGCTCGGACTCGCGATTGCCTGGTTTGGATTTCAACTCGATGAGCGGGCGGGCGAGGTTTTCCCCTGGCTGGCCGGAGGATTGCTGCTCGGCTTCGCCGTATTTTATTTCTGGCGACAGTGGAAAGGCATCGGCGTGTGCCACCATCACACCCCCGGCAGCCATCACCACGCTGATGAGCACTGCCAGACCGAGCACGAGCAAAGCCACTGGCAGGAGGAACTGCAGGACAGCCCGCTCGTGTCATCAAAAGCGGGTGACTGGGCCGCCGTGAGCGGACTGTTTGTGATGCTCACGCTGTCGCCGTGCGAAGGTTTTCTCCCTGTGTATTTGTCGGCCGTGCAGTTCGGCTGGCGCGGTTTCGTCGTGCTCAGCGTCATCCTCGCGGTGGCCACACTGGCGGCCATGGCCGTGTTCACCTGGCTCGCGCTGATCGGCTTCGAACGTTTCCGGCTGAAAACCTTCGAGCGCTACGAGGCCGGATTGCTGGGCGGACTCTTCGCCGTGCTCGGCGTGATCGTGATCGCGCTGGAACACTGAACCACCGCGGCGCAATCGCAACGTAAGGCATACGGGTTGTCGTCGCTCACCGGCTCGCTTCGCGCTCGCGGCTACCGCTCCGAGAATTCGAATAGCCGACGAATCGTCACTTCTTCGGCATCGAAAACTTGATCATCGGCTCGGCCGACGACGCTGGCGGAGTTGCAGCGTTGGCCGCCGCCGGTTTCGGCGCCGGCGTCGTCGGCGCCGGCCGCAGCGGCGAATCGGCCGGCACTGCCGCAGCGACCGGTGCGGGCGGCAGCGCCGCGAAGCCGCGCTCGAGCAGTTCGATTGCCTTGATGTCACGGGCGCGGCCGAGGTCGCGCTGCCCGCCCGGACCCAGCGAGCCCATGATGACCACGATCACGCGCCGGCCATTTCGCTGCGCCGTGGCGCTCAGGCAATAACCGGCCGCATCGGTGAATCCTGTTTTCAGTCCGTCGACGCCGCCGACTTTGCCGAGGAGATTGTTGTGATTCTTCATCTCCATGGGCTGGGCGCGTACCCCGGCGCCAAACGTACGCAGCCGCACCGAGGTGTATTTTAACACGTCGGTGTGCTGGACGAGGTGCCGTGCCAGCAGCGAAAAATCGCGCGGCGAAGTCAGATCGCCATCGGCCGCCTTCCGCGTCGAGGGCGGCAGCCCGTGCGGCGTGCGAAACGTCGTGTTCTTCATGCCGAGCGCCTCCGCCTTGGCATTCATCAACTCGACGAATGCCGGGACCGAACCGGCGGTGGCGCGGGCGAGCGCATGCGACGCATCGTTCGCCGACTGAATCATCATCGCGAAGATCAAGTCCTCCACCGAAAACGTCTCGCGAGGATCGAGAAATACCTGCGTGCCGCCCATCTTCGCGTCGCTCGTCTCGATTTTCACCGGCGTGGCGAGGGTCAGCGTGCCGGCCGCGAGCCGATCGTGGACCACGGCAAATGTCATCAACTTGGTCATGCTCGCGGGCGGGTTCATCACGTCGGCGCGATCCTCGAACAACACATTGCCGGTCGAGGCATCCGTCACGATGGCACCCTTGTACGCGGTCGCATTGTCCGCCGCGGTCGCCGGCCGGCCCGGCTGCTTGCGGGCGCCGGCTGCGAACACGGTCGCTGTGCCGAGGGTCAGGCTCAGCATCCACCCGGTGAAATGCCGCGAAATGATCATTCGCCGGAGGAAGAGCGAATCTTTTGCCGGTGCGAGTCGAAAGAAGCCGGCCGCAATAAACAAATTGTCATTCCGGGCGCCTGCCGTGGCTCCGGCGGCTGCGATCGCAAAAAAGCCGCGGCGGGGACGCCGCGGCTCCACCACCAGGAATGGTTTTGAAAATTCGGCTTGGGAACGCCGGGTCAATGCCGCCCGCTGCCGTTGCTCCCGGTGGCGGCACCAGCCGGTTCGCTGCTGTCGCGGTGGCAGACTCGTTCCGGATCGACTACGAAACCGCCCGCGGTCCGGATGATCTTCCCGCGGTTGGCCAGGAACTCGACGAGTTGGATGGCCGTCATCCCATGGTCCGAGCAGGTCTGGAATCGGGTATCGACGCCGAATCGTGCGATGATTGCAGCGGCGAGCGAATCACGCGTATAAAACGCCTCGGACTCGCGGAGCATATCGATCACTTCATGGCCGTGGATCAGGGAAGACATGTGCGTTCCCGCGAGTGAACCAGAAATCCACGCGTCCGGCTCACCACCGATTGCATTTTAGTAGTGAATTCTTGCCCGGAATTTGTCGGGTTGCGGGGCTCATATTGGTGAATGTTCGGCCAATGCAAGGAGGCTAACCGGCCGTCTCCGACAAATTCCCAAGTCGCCGCGCCGCGGCGAGGCTTTCGCCATACAGACGAAACGCTCACGCGTTCCGCTACGCCGAGTTCTGTAACGAGGTTTGAAAACACAGTCTAGCGTCTCTGCCAGTGCCTTGGTTCCTATTCGCGTCTATTTGCGTCTATTCGCGGTTAAACGGATTGGGTCTTAGCGCGTTTGCTCCAGCGGCAGGTCGTGCAGCTTCAATTCGGGGTTCTTCTCGACGAAGTAGCGCATCGTCCAGTCGTTCGGAAACAACACCACCGGCTGATCGAACTTGTCCATGCCGAAACTCACCCCTGTCGCCACGATCAGCCGCGAAGGATCCTTCAACGCCGGATGGGGCTCGACCCATTTCAGCAGTGTCCAGGGCGTCGGCTTCAGCCGCGATTCGGCGCCGTATTCGCTCTTCAACCGCCATTGCACCACCTCGAATTGCAGGGGACCCACCGCCGCCAGCAGCGTTGAACCCGGCGGCGCATGCCGCGGCGTGAACGCCTGCACGACACCTTCCTGCAACAACTGCTCGAGTCCGGCGCGATACTTCTTTGCGTCCGCCGGCGTGGGATTCGACATGAAAGTGAAAACCTCCGGCGGGAAACGCGGAATCTCATCGTAGATGATTCCGCGCTCCTCGGTTAGCGTGTCGCCGATGCCGAACTCGCTGTGACCCACCAGCCCGATGACGTCGCCCGGCCACGCTTCATTCACGGTCTCCCGCTCCTGGCCGAACAGCTTGTGCGAGGACGAGAGCCGCACGGTTTTCCCCGTGCGCGAATGCAGGACGTTCATGTCGCGTTCGAATTTCCCCGAGCAGATCCGCAGGAACGCGATGCGATCGCGGTGCTTGGGATCCATGTTGGCCTGAATCTTGAAAATGAAGCCCGAAAATTTCGGTGCCTCGACCGGCACGATCGCGTCGGTCTCCGCCGGCTTGCTGTTCAGCGTGCCCGTAATCGACGCGCCGTTGCCGTTGAGCGGGACGCTGATCTTCCGCGGCTGCGGCGGAATCGAGTCCTGCAAGAATCCGTCGAGCAGCAGCTGGATCCCGAAATTGTTCACCGCGCTGCCAAAATACACCGGCGTCTGCTGGCCGGCCCGGACGGCCTCGAGGTCGAAGGGATGTCCGGCGCCGTCGAGCATCTCGAGCTGCTCCTTCACCTCGCGAAAGGTGTCGTCGTCGAGTTTCTCGCGCACGGCGGGATCGTCGAGCGAGGTCACGTTGACGGGCGCCTGGTAGGCGCCGCCCGGCACGCGCTGGAACAAATGCACCTCGCGTGTCCGCCGATCGAATACGCCGCGGAAACTCGGGCCGTTGCCGAGCGGCCAGACCACCGGCGAGGACTGCAACCCAAGCACGGTCTCGAGTTCATCGAGCAGCTCGAGCGGATTGCGCGTCGGCCGGTCGCACTTGTTCATGAACGTGAAAATCGGCACGCCGCGCCGCCGGCAGACCTCGAACAGCTTCCGTGTCTGCGTTTCGACGCCCTTGGCCGCGTCGATCACCATCAGGGCGGCGTCGACCGCCGTGAGGACGCGATAGGTGTCTTCCGAAAAGTCCTTGTGGCCGGGGGTGTCGAGCAGGTTGACCGCGAACCCGTGATAATCGAATTGCAGCACGGTCGAGCTGATGGAAATGCCGCGCTGCTTCTCCAGTTCCATCCAGTCGGAGGTGGTCGCCCGCTGGTTCTTCCGATCCTTCACCGCGCCCGCGAGATGGATGGCGTTGCCGTACAGCAGGAACTTCTCCGTGAGCGTGGTCTTGCCCGCGTCAGGGTGGGAGATGATCGCAAAGGTGCGACGGCGGTTGATTTCGGCGGCTGGCGACATGCGTAAGGGCTGAAAGAAACGCGATTCCCCGATGGAGGAAAGAGTGAACTGTCTTCCCGGGGGTGGAACGTCCGGCCGGGGGCGCCACCGGCGGTGAAACATTTGCCCAAAGCAGCGGCCCATTGAGCGCGGACATCGGAAGATTTCCCAGTCGATGTTCCGCATTCCGACGAGGCACATCGCATTGGCGGGCCGCACTAAACGAAATTACCCTTCCCCATGCTGAACGCGCTGATATCGATCGGCATTTATGTTGGTCTGGTCTCGATGCTCGCGCTCGTGCTCGGCGCAGCAAGCGCGGCCAGGTTCGACCGTGACTTGCCGGACGACGAGCTCTGACGGCGAATTTTTGTCGCGGCCCGTCTTTTTCGCGTAAACGTGAGTGCGTGGCGATCCTGGCGT
Organism: Opitutaceae bacterium; assembly: GCA_030648295.1. Classification (GTDB taxonomy): domain Bacteria; phylum Verrucomicrobiota; class Verrucomicrobiia; order Opitutales; family Opitutaceae; genus ER46. The sequence continues at coordinate 172,659 of JAUSID010000163.1, forward strand.
TTCTGAAGTTGAAACCGAATGCGCGGCCGCGCGCCGTGGGAGGACACCCGTGGGTGTTTGCCAACGAGGTCGAGGCGCTGCTCCCGGCGGAACACGATGGCGAGGTGGTCGAGTGCAAGGACCGCACCGGCCGGTTCATCGGAACGGGGATCTATAATTCGAAGTCGCAGATCGTGTGGCGGCGATTGAGCCGCGACCGCGTCGCCCTCGATGCCGGGTACCTTCGGGCCGCGATCGAACGCGCACTCCAGCGGCGGGACGTGACCATATCGCCGGCGGCCGGCGGATCACCGCCGTCAGGGCGGTTGATTTGGAGCGAGTCCGACGATCTGCCCGGCCTCGTGGTGGACCGTTTCGGCGATGTGCTCGTGGTGCAGATTCAGACGCTCGCGATGGAGAAACGAGGGGCGCTGATCAGCGACGCACTCGCGGAAATCGTCCGGCCGTCGGAGATTATTTTTCGCAACGACGCGCCGATTCGCCGGCTGGAGGGTCTGCCGCTCGAGGTACACACGCGATCCGGCGATCCGTGGGCGCCGCGCTGGACGCGGATCGACGGGTTCGATTACTGGCTGGATTTGCAGGGTGGACAGAAAACCGGGTTTTACCTCGACCAGCGGGCGCAGCATCTCGCGATCGAGAAATACTGCTCCGGCGCCCGCGTGCTCGACGCGTTCTGCAACCAGGGAGCTTTCGCCCTGCACGCAGCGCGCGCTGGCGCCGCGGAGGTATTGGGGCTGGACAGTGCGGAGGACGCGATTGCAGCGGCACGAAAGAACGCCGAGGCCAACCGCGTGACTCCCGTGTTCGCGGTCGAAAACGTGTTCGATTGGTTCAACGACGCGGCTCGAAACCTCGAACCCCCGTGGGACGTGATCATTCTCGACCCGCCGCCATTCGCGAAATCGAAGAGCGCGCTCGAGGGCGCGTTGCGCGGCTACAAGGAAATCAATCTCCGCGCGCTCCAGCGGCTCGCGCCCGGCGGCGTGCTCGCAACGTATACCTGTTCCCACCACATGCAGGACGCCGAGCTGCGCCGGGTGCTTTCAGAGGCGGCGACCGACGCCAAGCGCAAGCTCCGCGTCCTCGAATGGTGCCATCAACCCGCGGATCATCCCGTGCTCGTGACGATGCCCGAGAGTGAATACCTCCGCGGCTACATCGTGCGGGCGGAGTAGGGTGGGCTGTTGCCCGATGGGCTGCTACCGCAACGACTTTTCCAGCTCGCGGCGGAACGCTCTCAGCTCGTCGAGCTGCTTCTGCAGCGCCGCTTTTTCTTCCTTGGTCCGCGCGGTTTTCATTGCCTCGAGAATATCCTTCTCCGCCTCCATCAGGCTGACGCGCTCCTGCGCGATGCCTTCGCGATGCCGGCTCGATTCGCCGCCGAAAATCGAGAGCACCTTCGAAATTTTCGGGTCGTTCAGTGCCTTGTCCGTTTCGGTTGATTTCGTGTTCTGTTTTTCGCGTGCGATGTCGTGTTCCTGCTTCGCGATCTGTTGATCGACCTCGGTAATCCGGCTGTTCCTCACTTCGACCTGCGGCAGAACGGTTGGCGTTTCCTTTGCCGTTTTCGCCGTCGATGCTGGCGGCGGGGTTTCTTTCGCCGGTGAATCCTTCGCCGTTCTTTCGGCGGGACTCGCGGCTGCGGTCGTTGTGGTTTCCTTTTTCACCGGAGCTGGCGCCGGAGCCGGCGGCTTCTTCTTCGCTTCCTGAAGCATCCTCGCCTTCACCGTTTCCTTCATGCTCGTCCTTGGCGCCTCCTCTTCCGCTGCCGGCAGCGTTGCGGCAAACCACGCCGCCATCGCCACCGCCGAAATCACGCGAAGATTGATCATGGGGGAACGCCAACGTAACGACACCTGCGCCCCAGTCGAGGGCGCAGGCGATTTTCGAAGTCGTCTGGGCGAGTCTCCCTGACGCGCAAAATCTTAATCGTTCTCTTACTCTTACTCTTTCTCTTTCTCCTCAGGGGAGAAAGATAACGATAAAGAGAACGAACCAGCCCGACAGCCGCCCGGCGCTGCTGCGGGCGTGAACCGGCAGCTTACACGCCGCGGATCTTGCCGCCGTAGATCGCGTTCGCCCCCAGCTCTTCCTCGATCCGGAGGAGCTGGTTGTATTTCGCAACGCGATCGGTGCGGCAGAGCGAACCAGTCTTGATTTGGCCGGCGTTGGTTGCGACCGCGATATCCGCGATCGTGACGTCCTCGGTTTCGCCGGAACGATGCGAGATGATCGCCGTGTAGTTGGCTTCCTTCGCCATTTCCACCGCGTCGAAGGTCTCCGTCAGCGAACCGATCTGGTTTACCTTCACCAGAATCGAGTTCGCGGTGCCGGTCCTGATGCCTTTCTTCAGGAACTCCGTGTTCGTGACGAACAGATCGTCGCCGACGAGCTGGATCTGGTCGCCGATCGCGTCGGTGAGTTTCTTCCAAGTCACCCAATCGCCCTCAGCGCAACCGTCCTCGATCGAGATGATCGGGTATTTCGAGATTAGCGTGCGGTAGAATTCGACCATTTCGTCGCCGCTCAGCGCGCGACCGGACGATTTCTTGAACACATACTGCTTCTTTTCCTTCACGTAGAATTCGGAAGCGGCCACATCCAGCGCGAGGTTGATTTCCTTGCCCAGCTTGTAACCGGCCTTCTTCACCGCGAGGGCGATGACGTCGAGGGCGGCTTCGGTCGATTCGAGCTTCGGGGCGAAACCGCCTTCATCACCGACGGCGGTGGCGAGTCCCTTGTCCTTCAGCACCTTTTTGAGCGAGTGAAACACTTCGCAGCCCATGCGCAGGCCTTCGGAAAACGACTTCGCGCCCGTCGGCATGATCATGAACTCCTGAAAATCGATGGGAGCGTCGGAATGCGCGCCGCCATTCATGATGTTCATCATCGGCACGGGCAGGACCTTCGCGTTCGGTCCGCCCAGGTACTTGTAGAGTGGCTGGCCCAATGCGGCGGCCGCGGCATGCGCCGTGGCAAGGGAAACGCCGAGGATGGCGTTGGCGCCAAGCTTGGCCTTCGTCGCCGTGCCATCGAGCTTCAGCATCGCGCGGTCAACGCCGATCTGATCGAGTGCGTCGGCGCCAATGAGCGCGGGTGCGATCTTCGCCTTCACGTTGCCGACGGCGTTCTGGACGCCCTTGCCGAGGAAACGCTTCTTGTCGCCATCCCGCAGTTCGAGCGCTTCGTGCTCGCCGGTGGAGGCGCCGGAGGGGACCGCCGCGCGGCCGAGGGCGCCGCAGGCGAGACGCACGTCGACTTCGACGGTGGGATTTCCGCGCGAATCGATGATTTCGCGCGCGGTGATCGCTGAGATGGTGGTATTCATGCTGAAGAGAGAAGGTGAACGACCCTGGGTAAGCTGCTGCCGTGGCCGGCAGGATCTGAACGTACGAGGGTGCAGCAAAGAGGCGCGCTGCGGCGAGGGGAAGGTAAAAGTGAGCAGCCGGGCGGCGTGCATCCTGCCCGCAATGCAAGTGGCTGCGGCTTCCAGCCGCAGATGTTCTCAATGTACACTCGAATGAACCTGCGGCAGAGCCTGCCCTGAGCTTGTCGAAGGGATGCCGCAGCCACTTCGAGCCGCCGATTCTCTGTCGGAGAGAATCGTGATAACTCGTCGGCCCGCCTGGGACCGCGTGCATCCTGCCCACCCACCGCTTCGAGAACGCGAATCCACGCCCGACCGTGCGGGCGCAGACCGTGCTCCGGTGCGGGCAAGATGCCCGCGCTCCCGTGCTTAAAACGGCGCCTTCGACTTGCCCAGATTATGCAGGAATCGACGGAACGCGTTCATGCCGCGCGGCCGCACAGCCTCGGGAATCTGGCGGTGATGTCCGCTGTCCATCGCCGTCTGGGCGACCGTGGCGCCGTCGTAATTCCGCGTCGCGACGTTCTCGCGCGTGAGCACTTCCCGCGGCACCTGGTCAAGGTGACCGGCGTAGGCCGCCGCATGCAGCGGCGTATCACCATTGTCATTGCGGGTCAGCAGGAGGTCGGCGGTGAGTTGCGCGCCCGGAATCTTGTTGAGCTGCCCTGATTCGGCCGCGGCGTGAATCGTCGTGAAGCCGCTCTTGCTCGCCATCACCAGATGGTCGTGCGTCAGCTGCTCCACCGGAATCTGTTCGAGATGGCCGGAGATGGCCGCGGCATGGAACACCGTGTCGCCGGCGCTCGTCATCTCGCGTAAGGCCGCGGCCGTCAGTAGCGAAGCCGGTACCTGCGAAAGATTGCCGTTGAACGCCGCGAGATGCAGCACGGTTTCGCCACCCAGATTCTTCAACCCCAGGTTTCCCGTCGTCATGAACCCGGCTGGAATCCGATCCAGGCCACCATTTTCCGCCGCTTCATGCAGCAGCGTGTTGCCGACATCGGTTTTCCGCAGCACGACATCGACGGTGACAAGCTCGGCCGGAATCTGGTCGAGATGGCCATTCGCGGCGGCGAGATGGAAAACCGTCAGGCCCGCGTTGCTGCGAACGCCGAGCGCGTCGAGCGCCAGCCGCGCGCGCGGAACCTGATCGAGGTGCCCCGCCAGCGCGGCGTGATGCAGCGGCGTGTATCCGGCATCGTTCTTCGTGAGTAGCGCCTCGCTGGTGAGGACCTCGGCCGGAACCTCGGTCAGCCGGCCGTGTTTGGCCGCGAGGTGCAGGGGCGTGTTGCCAGCGGCGTTGGGCGCGAGGAACCGGCCGGGAGTCAAGCTCTCCGGCGGCAGGGTGCCGAGCGTGCCGTCTCGAATGGCGGCCTCGAGGTCGTGGTTCTCCATCGCGGGCGAGCCCACAGGAAGCGAACCGCCAAATGGCCGTGCAACCAAATCCATCGCGTAGTAATACTGACCGCGCCGGATTTCAGTTTGCCATCGCAAAATCAAAAAACCACCGTCCAGTCGATGAATCCAGCTGACGCGAAGCCGGGCGGAAACGACGCGCCAAAGAAGGACGCGGTGCTGCTCGTCGACGATGAATTGCCGCTGCTGCAAGTCTACGCCGCGGCACTCTCACCCAGCTTCGAAGTGACGACAGCCACGAATGCCCGCGAGGCCGACTTCATCTTGCGGAAGAAAGCCTTCAAGGTCGTGATCGCGGATCACTTGATGCCGGGCGGCAACGGGACGAATTTCCTGGTACGGGCGCGAGAGGAATTCCCGCACATGCAACGCGTACTCGTCACGGGCTACATGAAGCCGGAAATGTTGCTGCGCAGCGTCAACGAGGCCGCGCTATTTCGGTACCTGCTCAAGCCGGTCACCATGACCGAACTAATCAAGGTCGTGCACGATGCCGCCAAGGCGCACGATGCCAGCCTGGCCGCCGCCCATTGATGAGTGCTCCTACCCCCGTTTCCCGGCCGGTTGTATTGATCGTCGATGACGAGCCGAATATTCGTGACGTCCTCGCAATCGGACTAAAGGAGCACTTCGACGTCGAGACCGCGTCCTCGGCCAACGAGGCGGAAATGATGATGGCAACCCGCAGCTACGACATCGTGGTGTGCGATCACTTGATGCCGGACGAGGAGGGGCTCGCATTTCTCACTCGCGCGCGGAAACAATTTCCGGCGGTGCAGCGAATTTTGATGACCGGCTACGTCAATCCCGAGCTGCTTTCACGCAGCACTTCGGTCGCGGGCCTGGCCGCGTGCCTGACCAAACCCGTGGCCGCGTCGGAACTCGCTGCTGCCATCCGGCTCGCCCTGCCGCACTGAGCGGCGCGAGGTTCGCCTGCAGCTGGTGGCCGCCGACGTGACAGCCTGTGTGAAAATTCACGGACAACGCCGAGCCGTGGCGTGGTTGCGGCAATGAACTTCCGTCAGGTTGTTGTAGGAGCCCGCATGCGGGCGATTGGTTTGGCCCGTCGCGCTCTGAATCGCCCGCGAGCGGGCTCCTACAGCCGGCTGGCAAGTTCTCGGGCGCGACCACCCTACGGCTCGGCGTTGATCCGTCTTCTCATTGGAGACGCGGCGCCCTCGCCGCGTCAGGTCGCAGAACGTTATGCTCACATCCGCGGCGGGGGCGCCGCGGCTCCATTCACCGAATGGTGAACTGAGTTTCCCGCCTCGTTACCTCGACTGCCACGGACGCCAACGCGCCACTCTACCGCTCCAGCTTCGCGCGCAGATATGGTGCGGTCGGGCTGCGTTTCACCTTCAGCAATCCCGCGAGCTCGCCCTGATACATCAGTTCACCGCCATCCGGCCCGCCAACCGGGCCGAGTTCAATGATGTAGTCCGCCTCGGCCAGCAAATCCAGATGATGCTCGATCACGACGACCGTGTGTCCCTGGTCGACCAGCGAGTGAAGCACGCGTATCAGCTTTTCACAGTCGCTGAGATGCAGGCCGATCGTAGGTTCCTCCAGCAGGTATAGATTGCGCGGCAGCTCGCCGCGGCTGCGTTCCCGGTAGGTGGCCAGTCCGGCCGAGAGCTCGGTGACGAGTTTCAGCCGCTGCGCTTCGCCGCCGGAAAGGGTGGGTGAACTCTGGCCCAGGTTCAGATAACCGAGCCCGCAATCGATCATCAGCTGGCACACCTGCGACAGTTGCGAGTGAAAGTCGAAGAACTGTGCCGCCTCCTCGAACGTGAGCTGAAGCACCTGGCCGATATTTTTCCCCTTCCACGTGATGTCGGCCAGATCCGCACTGTAACGCGACCCGCGGCAATCGTCGCAGGGCAGATACGTGTCGGGCATGAAGGCCATTTCCAGCCGGACACGGCCCGCCCCCTCGCACGTCGGGCACCGGCCGCCCGCGGTGTTGAACGAGAAGCGCGAGGCCGTGAAGCCACGAATCTTGGACTCGGGCAGAGAGGCGAAAAACTGCCGCACTTGATCAAAGATCCCGAGATACGTCGCCGGCGTGGAACGTGGTGTCTTGCCAATCGGCGATTGATCGACCTCGACCACGCGCTTGAATCCACTCGCGCCACGCAACTCGGCGAACGGAATCGCCGGCTCATCGCCGTCCACCACGGTGTCCGCCGCGGCGAAACCCGTGGCCTTCACGAATTCGCGGCCGGAGAGCCGCGCCTTGCGGTGCTTGATGGCGTGCGCGACCGCCGGGTCGAGCAGATCGCGAAACAGCGTGGATTTGCCCGCGCCGCTGGGCCCCGCGACCATGATCAGCCGGCCAAGCGGAAGGCGCAGATCAAAACCCTTCAGGTTCCGAAAACACGCGCGACGCAGCTCGAGCCAGTCGCGGTGGAACGGCGCCGGCCCGGTTGGTCTTTTCTTCCGCCGCAGCGCGCCGACCGTGCGGTTCTGCGTTAGGATATTTGACTTCACCGGCCGATATTCGCCGCGCGTCGGATGTGTGATGCCCTTGGCGAGAAACAGCCCGGTGAGCGACTTGGCGCTGCGCTTGATTTCAGCGGGCGTTCCGTTCGCGAGAATCTCACCACCGTGGACACCGGCGGCCGGGCCCAGGTCGATGATCCGGTCGGCGTGCGCCATCAATTCGTCGTCGTGCTCGACCACGAGCAAGGTGTTTCCTTTTTCGCGCAACGCCTCGAGCGTTTCGATCAGCCGTTCGTTGTCACGCGCGTGCAGCCCGATGCTCGGTTCGTCGAGCACGTAAAGCACACCCGACAAATTCGACCCGAGCTGCGCCGCCAGCCGGATTCGCTGCGCTTCGCCGCCCGAGAGCGTTTCCGTTGGCCGATCGAGCGAGAGGTAGCCGAGTCCCACGTGATCGAGGAAGCGCAGCCGTTCTTCGATTTGCGGCATGATGTCCTGCACGATCAATTTGCCGCGGGTGTCGAGTTCCAGCCGGCGCAGATGCCCGAGCAATTGCGATGGGGTGCTGCGCAGAAGTTCCGGCAGCGACAATGCGGGCGACGACGAATCGGCATCCGCGATCGCACGGCGACGCGAACGGGCGGCGGGCGGACGAAAATGCAGCTTTACGGCCCGACCCGCGCGGTTCAGTCGCGCGCCGTGGCACTCTGGGCAGGGTTGACCCTCCTCCGAAACATCCTCGGCCGAATCAACGCCGAATTCGCGCAGCCGCGCCATCGGATCCTCGTTGTCCTCGTCGTCCGGCTCGAGCATCCAGGGGTAAACGCGGCCGTGGCCGCGACAGGTCGGGCACCAGCCGCGCGGCGAGTTGAACGAGAAATTTTTGGGATCCAGTTCGGGGAATGACTCGCCGGTTTCGATGTCCGTTCGCGTGGTCGAGAACCAGGAAAGGATTTCGCCGCCTGGCGTGAGCAGGAAGCACGCCCCTTTTCCGAGGCGAAGCGCTTTGTCGAGGGTCTCGCCCTGAGACGTCAGACGCCAGACATCGGATGTCAGCGGCTGTGCGGTGACGCTTCTTCTGCGCTTTCCTGCTGGCTGGTTTCTGACCTCTGACATCTGACCTCTGACGTCCGCCTTCAAGTCCGCGACCACGACCTCGATGTCGTGCTCCTTGTAACGGTCGAGTTTCTGGAACGCATCGACGCGGGTCAGCCGTCCGTCAGCGCGCATCAACTCGTAACCCTGCTTGCCAATCCAGGTGGCGATGGGCTGGTGATGGCCCTTGCGGCCGCGAATCAGCGGGGCGCAAAGATAAAGGTGCCTGGCCTTGCGCGCGCGCGGAGTGTCGAGCACGCGGCCGAGAAGTTTTTTCAGCGCGCCCGGGGAAAGCGGCGTGAGCGGCCGATCGGTGTCGGGATGGTGCTGCACGCCGAGCCGCGCGTAGAGCAGCCGCAGGTATTGCGCGACCTCGGTGATCGTGGCGACCGTTGATTTCCGCGACCCGCGCGTCACGCGCTGTTGGATCGCGACCGTCGGTGGAATGCCGGTGAGCCTATCGACGGCGGGCCGGGGGAGCTGTTCGACGAATTGTCGCGCGTAAGGCGACATCGATTCCATGAACCGTCGCTGGCCCTCCGCGAAGACGATATCAAATGCGAGCGTCGACTTGCCCGAGCCGGACACCCCCGTGACCACGACGAGCTGCCGGTGCGGAATCGAGAGCGAGAGGTTCTTCAGGTTATTCTCGCGCGCGCCGACGATCTCCAATTGCGAAGCACTCAATTTCGGATCGCGGATTGCGGATTGCGAATTGGCAAAGTACCCGGCCTGCGATTCAGCCGCGATTGGCTCGGCGCCGTTGTCATCTAATAGATGACAAACTTGTTTGGCTTCTCCAGTGATAGCGCGAGACCCTTTGTCATCTAATAGATGACAAACGTTAAGCGCGGCGCGGAGGAATGGGGAGGTCGCCGTTTCGGCTTGGGCGACCATCTCGGGGGGACCTTCGGCCACGATCCGGCCGCCGTTCCCGCCGGCGTCGGGTCCAATTTCGATCAGCCAGTCGGCGGATTTCAGCACGTCGAGATTATGTTCAATCACGACCACGCTATGGCCGCGCTCCACCAGCGCCTGCAGCACCGTGAGCAGTCGTTTTACGTCGTGGCGGTGAAGTCCCGTCGTCGGCTCATCGAGCAGCAGCAACGCGCCCGGCAGAGGCTTCGTGGGCAGTTCTGGGTTTTGGGTTTTGGGTTCTGAGTTCTGAACATTCGGTTCTGAGTTCTGAGTTCTGGGTTCTGAGTTTCGGGTTCTGTGTTTCGCGTTTCGCGTTTTGGATTTCGCGTTGGCTGCTTCAGGTTGCGCGGTCACTTCGACGGGACCTTCGGCATTCAATCCAGAACCCAGAACCTTGAACTCAGAACCGTCGTCGCTGAAAGCGCCGAGATACCGCACCAGTTTCAGGCGCTGCGATTCGCCGCCGCTGAGCGTGTTGAGCGGCTGCCCGAGGGTGAGGTAACCGAGCCCGACCGCGTCCAAAGCCGCCAGCCGGCGCTGGATTTCCGGATACGTCGCGAACAGCGGCAGCGCATCCGTGACACTCGTGGCGAGCAGATCGGCGACGGAGCGATCGTTCCATTTGATCGCGAGGACTTCGGGCTTGAACCGGCGGGTTTCACAGACGGGACAGGGGACAAACACGTCGGAAAGGAACTGCATCTCCACGCGTTCGTAGCCGAGGCCGAGGCAGTGATCGCAACGACCATCGCCGCTGTTGAATGAAAACGACGACGCCGTGAATCCGCCCGCCTGCGCCACCGGCGTGCTCGCGTACAAATCGCGAATGAGTTCCCAAGCTTCGGTGTAGAGAGCGGGGTTCGATCGCGGCGTCTTCGACAGCGGCGATTGATCGACGAGGACGATTTCGCTGAATGCGACGTCGCTCTCAATCGCCTCGAACGTCGCGGGATCCTCGGTCATCTGGAGCCGCTGCGTGAGTAGTCCCTGGTAGATGACGTTGTCGAGCAACGTGGATTTGCCCGAGCCGGAGACGCCGCTGAGACACACCAGCCGCCCGAGCGGCAAGCGGAATGACAGATGCGCGATGTTGTGTTTGGAGACGTTGGTGAACGTGAGCCAGGGCGCGGGTTTCGTGTTTCGCGTTTCGGCTTCCGCGTTCACGGAGCGCCGCTGTGCGGGCACTTCGATCGATTGCCGGCCGGAGAAATACGCTCCCGTGATGCTGGCGCGCGAGTGCAGCATTTCCGCGACGGTGCCTTGGAAAACGATGTTGCCGCCGCGGGCGCCCGGTTCGGGTCCGACTTCGATCACGTGATCCGCGGCGCGAATCATCGCCTCGTCGTGCTCGACGACGACAACGGTGTTTCCTGCGTCCGTGAGCGTGCGGATGATCGTGATGAGCCGATCGATGTCGCGCGGATGAAGTCCCACGCTGGGTTCGTCGAGCACGAAGAGCGTGTCGACGAGCGAAGTGCCGAGGCAACTCGTCAGGTTGACGCGTTCGACCTCACCGCCAGACAGCGTTCGCGAGGTGCGATCGAGCGTGAGATAACCGAGCCCGACCTGCTCGAGGTACCGGAGTCGCGTGACGATCGACTCGAACGCGAGATCCGCGGAACGGTTCTCGATTTCGGATTGCGGATTGCGGATTTCGGATTGGGAGAGCGCGGCGAGGAGCTCGTTGACGGGAAGTTGGTACAGCTCGGGGAGGGTTCGACCTTTCCACTTCCAGCAGAGCGCCTCGGGCTGGAGCCGCTGGCCGCCGCAATCCGGACACGGATTGTAGGCCCGGTAGCGCGAGAGGAACACGCGCACGTGCATCTTGTAGGTGTTCTTCTCCAGCCAGCGGAAAAACCCCTTCACGCCATACCAGTATCGCGGCCAGGTCTTGCCGTTTTCCTCCCCGTAACCGGGTTCGCCGTCGATGATGTAGCGCTGGTGCTCGGGCGTCAGCGACGCGAATGGCACGTTGGTCGGGATCTTTTTCTTCTTTGCGAATACGAGCAAATCCTTCTTCGAGTCGCCGTAGATTTCGCTCTCCCAACACTTGATCGCGCCCTCGTCGATCGAATGCGATTGATCGGGCAGCGCCAGCCGGAAATCGATTTCGATTACCCGGCCGAAGCCGCGGCACTTCGGGCACGCGCCGAGCGGCGAGTTGAACGAGAAGAGCGGCGGCGTCGCCGGCCGGAAGGTCCGCCCGGTTTTCGGCGAATGGAGTCCGCGGGAATAATGGCCATTTTCCACGAAGCGGCCGGCGGCCGCTTCGAGAAAAATGAAGACTTCGCCCTTGCCGAAATGCAGCGCCGTCTCGACGGCCTCGAGGAATCGCGGCCCTTGATCCGCGGTGAGCGAAACGCGGTCCTGCGCGACAAACAGCGCGGACGCGCTGGCCAGCGGCTTCGGATTCGAGAGCAGGGCGTCGATGCGGTGAACACCAAACTCGTCGACATGACGCTCCTCGCCTGCGGTCACCAACACCCTCACGTAAGACTGGCCGTTGAGGCTCTCCAGAATTTCGGGCCAGGACAGGTTTTCGGGCTTGGCGACCTTGAATGCCACCACCGCGTTCTGTTCAGAAAGCGCCGCGCGCGCTTTCTGCCAAATCGTCTGCGGATTGTCGTCTTCGACTTGCTCCCCCGTTTCCGGATCAAAGCAGGCGGCGACGTGACTGAACCACACTTTGAAGAAGTCGGTCAGCTCCGTCATCGTCCCGACGGTCGAACGCGACGTCTTGACCGTGTTCGTCTGCTCGATCGCGATCGACGGCCGGATGTTCTCGATCGAGTCGACCTTCGGTTTGTCGAGCAACTCGAGGAACTGCCGGGTGTAAGCGCTGAACGTCTCGACGTACCGGCGCTGGCCCTCGGCGTGAAGCGTGTCAAAAACCAGCGATGATTTTCCTGCGCCGCTCAGTCCCGTGACGACGATGTAACGGCCAAGCGGCACATCGAGGTCGAAGCCCTTGAGGTTGTTCTGGCGGACTCCGCGCAGGCGGATGCACTCGGGTTTGGTGGGCGCGGAAATGGCGGCTGGCTTATACACGGAGGGCTTCCACGGATGAGCGCGAACAGCGCGAACGCAACTCGGCGCGACGAAGCTGTCCAAGCTGCTGATTCGCAGCCCAGCGCGCCCGTCAGTCGTGGGCCGGCGCGGCGGCCACGCCGTATCGATTCAGGGTAAACCGCGAATAAACGCGAATGGACGCAAATTCCAGACGAGGACGAGCCGCATTGCCCAAGTGAAACCATCGTCACGGTTTGGTGGATTGTTTCCATGCTCCCCAAAGACGCCCTCTCCATCACCTGGGAGCGCGGGCGTCTCGCCCGCATGGATTAAAGTGGCACGGGCATCCTGTGGGTGATGCTGGGGGCGCGGGCGCCCTCGTCCGCAGAGAAATGCCGATCGCGAATCCTACCGAATCTGCGGCTGCCCCGCGACAGGCCTCTCGACGAGTTCGAGGCCTTTCAGTCGAAATCACAGATGGCCGTGAGCCTGTCGAATCGGCTAGGGGCCCTGAGCCGATTCGACGAGCTCACGGCCATCGGCTGGTTCGACTGAAAGGCCTTGAGCTTGTCGAAAGGCTTGCCGAGAGGCCTGCCGAATGGGGATGCCGCAGCCACTCGATCTTTGCGGGCCAGAGGCCCGCGCTCCCAGGAAACCGTTGACTTGCCGTCCGGAGCAAAACGCGTTTCGCGGTTAAACTGAATGGTTCCGACTAGCTCGCGCCGAGCGGATGCGGGCGGCGGGCAGCGGTTGAAGTTTTCTCGGCCAGCGTCAGCGTCGCCCCGGCCGCCTTGATGGCACCTACCACTTCGGGCGAGGGCCGCTGATCGGTGACGATGGTGAACCGCGGCTCAAACGGAGCGGTGAGGCTCAACGCCTTGCGCCCGAACTTCGAATTATCGAGGCCAAACACGGTGCGCTCCGCGGCCATGATCATTTTGCGCTGCGCGGCGATGATCAGTGCATTGTAATTCCAGATACCGCTTTCCGTGATGCCCGCGCCGCCAAGGATCGCGATGTCGGCGTGGACTTGATCGAGTGACTGTTCGCAGAGCGGGCCGACGAGCATGCCAATGCGGCCGAAGATGGTGCCCCCGGAGACAATCGTTTCCACGTTGCCGATTTCTCCGAACAGGCTGGCCACGGGAAGCGAATTCGTGATGACGCGGATTCGTTTCCCGGCGAGGAGCCGCGCGACCGCGAACGTCGTACTGCCGCCGTCGAGAATCACGGTCATCCCGGGCTGGACCTGCTCGGCGACGAGGCTGGCGATCGCGTACTTCTCGTCCGCCTGTTTTTGCGTGCGGGCGACAAAATCGTATTCCTGCGCGAGCACATCGGTTTCGATCAGCGAGGCGCCGCCGTGGTGGCGCCGAACGATCCCGCGCTCCTCGAGCATGTCGAGCGCGCGGCGCACGGTCGACAGTGAGCTGCCGAAACGCACCGCCAGGGTGCGAAGGTCGGCATATTTGTGTTCCCGGATATGTCGCTCGATTAAATCGGTGCGTTGCTTGTTGGTCATTTCAGCCGGCACCAACAAATCGCACGAAACCGGCGTGGAGCGCAAGGTCGTGGAGCGGGGGCGTTCGGCGTTGGAAGCGGCATGGGCGGCCTGCCCGCCATAACCGCGGCTACGGCGGGTCCCGCCCATGATCTGATGGTGGTTCATCACCATCACGGGCAGGATGCCCGTGCCACTTCAGACATTGCGGGCGAGACGCCCGCGCTCCCAGGGCAGAATCGATCAATTATCGTAGCAGCACGGAGCTTCGGGACAGCTAGACTCCTTGAACTCCCAAACTCGTTGTGAACAGGTCACGTTTACCCGCCTTTGGCGGCGCCGAAGGCGACCAGGGTTTTCGAAAATTCCCAACTGTCATTCTGAGGGCTGCCGAAGAATCCAGTGGCGCGTCCGGCTGCGAGCATCGTGCTGGATTCTTCGCCGAGCCTCAGAATGACAAACCGGGAATTGTGTCGGGGTCTGAGGCTGCGACTGCGCTAGATTATTGTTTTAACTTTCTGCCGACACGGGCGCCGATCCGATCTTCGAACCACAGTTGCTTCTTACTGAGGTCAATGGAAAGAAGTGTGATGCCGAGCGGGACATCGATGAGGTCGCCAACTCGGTAGAGTCGGTCGTTCAGGTACACCGAACCGCTACGCACTTCGCCGATTCGAACGTTAGCGACGAACGAACGGAACTCTTTCGAGGCTTCGATTCGCGCTTCGGCAGCGGCACGCTGGTTTGAACGTTCGGGGGCTGCGTGGCCTGGTAAGACCAGGGATATCGCGAGGAGGAGTGGTAGTTTGTTCATGGTTTCCTTCCCCCGATGGTTTTTGACCCGAACTGCTTCTTCCAGCCCGTATATTGCAAACGCAGTATTTCAACGAGTTGCCGACTCGGTGGGGCGAGTTTTTGGAGCGGCCAAGGAAGACAAGGCGCGCACCGTTGACGAGGATTTTCGATCGCCTGCGGCGACCGCAGCCTCACGCGCGCGTGACGATTCATGGGGCCGTACGCCGTCACGTCGGCAGCCGGTCGGCGCGGATGCGTTCGAACAATTCCAGATACGCCGCGACCTGCCGCGCCGGGTCGAAGGTCTGGCGGGCGGCCTCCCGCGCCAGCGCACTTCGTTCCGCGCGTTCGCTCGCTGATTCGGCCATCAGCCGGAGCAACGCGGAGCGGAACGCCTCGTGATCATCGCGCGGAATAGCCCACCCGGTCTCCAAAGGGATGAAGCATTCGCGAATTCCCTGTGCCTCGTAAGCCACCGCGGGCAGACCATGCGCCTGCGCTTCGATCAGGAAATTGGAGAGCGCCTCGCTCCACGAGGCATGCACCGCGATATCCGCCGCGCGATAAATGGGCGAGGGATCGGCTTCAAAACCGAGGAACTTCACCCGCGACTCGAGTCTGAGCGCGGCCGCGCGCGCCTCGCACGCCGCGCGTGCGGGGCCGTCGCCGCCGAGCCAGAGCTGCCAGTCCGCGGTCGGCGGCAGCCTGGCGACAATTTCAATCAACTCCCGCTGGTTCTTTTCCGGCCGAAACATCGCGACGCACACCATCACGTTGGTGCGATCCGTCGCGCCGTGTTGCCGCCGCAGGGTTTCATTGCGCGTCAGCGTCGATTCGGGCGGAAACACGAGCGAGTTGTGGATGACCCAGATTTTCGCGTCCGGCACGCGATACTCGCGGATCAGCGTATCGCGTGCATCGCGGCTGTTGGCGACAACGTGGGGCACTTCTGCGAGCGAGCGGCGAAACGACAACGGGAGCCGCTTTCCCGTGCGCATGGTGGCGACCACGGCTGCACCGGGTCGGCGTCGATTCAGCGCACGCTGGACCGTGCCGGCATAACAGTTCGCCATCCGGCCCATGCAAAGGACGATGTCCGGCTCGGCGGCCAAAACGGCCTTGCGCAGACCCGGCGCGAACCAGTCCAGTCCGAGATCAATTCGCTGGAGCGTGCGCCGCGTGACTCGTTCGTTGATGTTGGCGTCGAGCGCGCCACCCGGCCGGAAGGTGATCAGCCGCGTGACATGGCCGGCGTCGGCGAACGCGTTCGCCAGCAGAGCGGTTTGGCGTTCGGTTCCACCGCTGCGCAGATAATCCTGCAAGATCAGGATTTTCATTGCTGAACGCGAGGTCGGGGAGATGGTGTGCCTTTCACGCGATGAATTCTCCGCTCAAGCAGTTACTGTTGCGGTGGCTGGTGCTGGCGCTCGGCGTGATGCTCGCAACGAAACTGGTGCCGGGGATCGCGTGCGACGACGGCGCCACGCTAGTCGTCGTCGTGGTGCTGTTGAGCTTCTTCAACGCGATCCTCAAGCCGCTGCTCGTACTTTTCACGCTGCCGTTCATCGTGGTGACGATGGGTCTCGGGATCATCGTAATCAATGCCTTGTTGTTCCTGCTGGTCGGACGACTCGTAGCGGGATTCCATGTCGAGAGTTTCTGGTCGGCCGTCGGCGGCTCGCTGGTGGTGAGCATCACCAATCTGGCCGTGAGTTCGCTGACGAAAGGGTCGAAGACAGATCGCAAATCGCCGCCGCCACCGCCGCCGCCGGCACCCGGTCCGAAACCGAAGCCGGATGATGTGATTGATATCTGACCGCTTCGCGGTTTGGCGCATTCATGGGAAACCCGAATTACTCGGTCTTTTGCTGCGCCCCGGAGAAGGGAGCAGGGAGAAAGGAGCAGGAACAAACCAAAAACGGAGGCTGAACCGTTCGGAGTTGGTGGTGCTTAGCCGGAACAATTCAGTTCAACCGCGAATAGACGCCAACTCACGCGAATGGAGAGGGCGTCCTTGGGGAGCATGGAAACGATTAACCAAATGGTGACCATGATTTCACTTGGGCAATCCTCCCCCTCCTCCTCTGGAATTTGCGTCCATTCGCGTTCATTCGCGGTTGTCCTCTGAATCGATACGGCTTAGTGCGGCGTCCCAAACTCGTGGCGGGTTGCGAATTCCGTTTGACGGTTGTTTACGGCGTGGCGACGGTGCGGAATGGCTGAAACTACGGAATACGATCTCATCGTCATCGGCGGTGGTCCCGCGGGCTATGCGGGAGCGATTCGCGCCGGCCAGTTGGGCAAGAAGGTCGCCTGCATCGAGCTCGAGCGCGCGGGAGGCACCTGCCTGAACTGGGGCTGCATTCCGACCAAGGCCTTGCTCAAGAGTGCCGAGGTGTACCGCGGCTTCCAGAAGGCGGAGTCGTTTGGCCTGGCGGTGAAGGAGGTCGGCTTCGACTTCGGCAAGGTGATGGAGCGCTCGCGCGGCGTCGCCGGCCAGATGGCGAAGGGCGTCGAATTCCTCTTTCGGAAGAACAAGGTCGATTACTTTATTGGCCGCGCCCAGGTCACAATGCCCGGCATGGTCGAGATCGTCGAGGGCGAGCACAAAGGAAAGTTTTTCAAGACGAAGAGTGTGCTGCTGGCCACCGGCGCGAAGCCGCGGCTGCTGCCGGGTGTCGCGGTCGACGGCGAACGCGTGATGACTTCGCGCGAGGCGCTGGTTCCGCGCAAAAATCCGCCGAAGTCGATCGTGATCATCGGCGCCGGCGCCATCGGCGTGGAGTTCGCGTATTTCTACAATGCGTTCGGCTCGAAGGTGACACTGGTCGAAATGTTGCCGCAGATCGTGCCGGTCGAGGACGAGGATGTCGCGAAGGCGCTGCAACGCTCGTTCGAAAAGCAGGGCATCACCGTCCACGTGAACACCAAGGTCGAGAACGTGCGGGTGAAGAAGACCGGTGTGGATCTTACGCTGGTGAAAGCGGGTGAGGCCAACTCGACGGAAATCGAAACCGAGACGCTGTTGATCGCCGTTGGCGTGGTGCCGAATCTCGAAGGCACGTTGTCGCCGAAGGTGAAACTCGAGCTCGACCGCGGTTACGTCAAGGTGAACGACAACTACGAGACGAGCGTGAAGGGAATCTACGGTGCCGGCGACATCATCGGGCCGCCGTGGCTCGCGCACGTGGCGACGTTCGAAGCCGTGAACGCGGTGAATGCGGCCTTCGGTCACGCCCACGCCGGCCGGGTGAACGTTTTTCCGGGCTGCACCTACTGCCAGCCACAAATCGCCAGCACCGGCCTGACGGAGAAGGCCTGCAAGGAGAAGGGCCTCAATTACAAGATCGGCAAGTTCCCGTTCACCGCGTCAGGCAAGGCGATCGCGGCGGGCGACTCGGAGGGGTTCGTCAAGGTCATCAGCGATGCGAAGTCGGGCGAGATTTTCGGCGTGCACATCCTGGGCAACGAGGCGCCGGAGTTGATCGCTGAATACGTGCTCGCGATGAACATGGAGGGCAGCATCGACGAGGTGCACCGCTCGATCCACGCGCACCCGACCCTGAGCGAAGCCTTGATGGAAGCCGCCGCCGCGACGAGCGGAGAGGCGATTCATATCTAAGATTTCCGCCGGTCGGCGGAAATCTTCCTGGGTTTTTGCGGAGCAAAAACCCTCGGCAGTGCGCCGTCGTCGGCCATTTCCTTGATCAGCGAGGTGAGGTAGGGGATGAGCTGCTTCTTGCGGCTGACGACGCCCGGCATGTCGAAAATTTCGTCCTGCTCGACGTGCGGATAGCTGATCCGGGAGATGAACGCGGAATCGCCCTTCGCGAGCAGCAGCGAATTCTGCGTGTTGATGTCCGTCACCAGCAGCGCCGCGAACGCGAGTCGCTCCTCCTCGCGCAATTCCTGGACGGCGGTGGTGAGCGCCTTCGCGTGCTGCCAGAAGTTGCCGAACCCAAGCTCCTCCACCTGTGAAATGGCGTAGCGGATACCTTCCTCCTCGTAGATTTTGAAATCCGAGCGGACGACCTTTTCGGGCGGGCTGGCGAGAATCACCGAACCGGAGTTGAAGATTTCGTCGGCGAGCTGCTTCGAATTCACGCCGGCAACCTTCGAGAGCCAGGCAAGAATTTGCGCATCCTTGCCGGTGGTGGTCGGGCCATTCAGGTGCAGCGTGTCGGCGATCAGGCCCGACATCATGATGCCGGCGATTTCCGCCGAGGGCTGGAGGCTTTCGCGGCGGAAGAGATCAGCGACGATCGTGCAGGTCGAACCGACTGGTTCGTTGATGAAGAGGATCGGCTGCGCCGTGTTCAGCGCGCCCAGGCGGTGGTGATCGATGATTTCCGTGATGGCGACCTCATCCGCGCCGGGCACGGCCTGGGTGAGTTCGTTGTGATCGACGAGCACCAGCCGCGTTTGCACCGGCTTGAAGATGTCGCTCTTCGTCAGGATGCCAACGAGCGCGCCATCGTCGTTGGTGACCAGCAGGGCATGCGTGGTGACGGAAAATCTCTTTCGTACGTCCGCGATCCGCTCATCCGGATTGACGGTGACGAACTCGCGCTCGATCACGCGCTCGATGCTCGAGGCGGTGCGGACGACCCAGGCGGTGGTGGCGGAGTCGTACGGGCTGACGATCACGCTCACGCCGCGGGTTTTCGCCAGCGCGACAATCTCGTCATCGATATCGAGGTTGCTGGTGATCACCAGGGCGCGAATCCCAAGTTCGATCGAGCGGCGTTGAACATCGCGGCGGTCACCCACGATGATGATCGACTGGTCCGCGGGAATCCGCTCGCGCTCGGAAATGCTCCAGAACGAACGGATGTCCATCGTGCCGAGACGAACGAAGAAATCCTCGACTTTGGTTTCATCGACGAGATGGACGGCGCGCCCCTTGAGCGCGCGGGCGATGCTGCCGAGTGACGTGTGCACCTGGCGCATGAGTCGCGGCTCGCTGACGCGCGGAATGAAAACCCCGCCGAGGTGCGCGAGCGAAAGCGTGCCAAGCGGCAGGCCGCCCGGGTTTGTGACCGGCACGATGCGAATATGATGCCGATCGATGAGTTCAAGCGCCTCGGCACACGTTGCCGTTTCCGGAACGGCGATCACCTTCGACGTCATCAAATCGTGAACACGCGGGGACACGTCGCTGAGGTAATGGGGCAATGGCTGGCGAAATCGGCGGAGGATCGTGTCGATCCGCGCGTTCGAGTTGCCGCAGCGGGCCGCGATGTATCCGTGCTCGCCGCGTGCCTCCTTGTAGGCGGCGTAGGCGATGGCCGAGCAGATGGCATCAGCATCGGGATTACGATGGCCAACGACGTAGATTGGGCCGGCGGGCGCTGGCGTCGGGCTGGCCGGGCGAGCCGGCGACGCCGTACCGGTGCGGGCGGGCGACTCGGTTGCAACATCGGCGGCAAGCGCGGTGCGGGGAGGTGTCATCGGGGATCGGGGGACGATGGACAGCGGGAATTGGCGGTCGAGCTACGATTTTGACCGGGGAGCCGCGATTGTAGCCGAGCGCCATAGATGGTGGAGGGGACGTGTAGCCGTGGCCGGCTCCGCAGTGGCTGCGGCTTCCCCGTTCGACAATCCTCTCGGCAGGATCGAGGCCTCGCTGTCGATGAAGTAATTGGCCGTGAGCCTGTCGAACCGGCTCAGGGCCCCGAGCGCGTCGAGGGGCACCCGCAGATGGTGATCGAAAGTTCGCTCGAATGTCCCTGCGGCAGGGATGCCGCAGCCACGCGCGGTGCCGGCAGCGCGACTCTTGCGACTACGGTGCGACCGGGGGCGGTCGCGCTCCCAGGGAAGCGTCGTTTCGAGATTCCTCACCATTGGAAAACAAAAAACCCGGCTGCGCTGAGCAGCCGGGTGAAAATTGGCCGATTCGGTGGGCGCCGAAATCAGGGCCCGCGGGTGGCGAGCGTGCCGTTGGCCGTACCGATCATCCCGCCGGCGCCGGACGTTGGTGGGATGCCGTAAATTCGCGCGCTCTGCGCCGCTGCCGATGCGTTGAACGGGATGACTTGCCGGATATTTGCCGGCCGCGTCTGGCTCGTGCTGGTCGGATTATTCGAGTAAAAGGGCGAGTTCTGCCCCTGGACATTGGAATAGAACGCCACGTTGCCCCCAATAAAGGCGATAAAACCACCCGTTTCCTTGTAGACGCCGCTAGTCGGACTCCAGAGGCCGTTCTGCTGCAATCCGCGCGTATAAATCACGGGCGTGGTGGCCTTATCACTCATCTTCACTCCGCCCACGAACTCCCACGACGGTGAACGGGCCTGCGTGAAAGAACGGTGGAGGGTGTTGCGCTGGGCGGTCGGTTGAATGATGAACTGTGGCGGCTGGCCACTATACGCGGGGTCGTTCTTGCAGAAGTAAAAAGTCGGATCGGTCAGGATATTGTTCTTGGCCAGAATGCCCGGCCATTTCCAAGCGAGTTGCGGCGAGTTGAGTACCGAATTGGGAATGCTCTGCGGCTGCGGGTCGGGCAACCGGTCGTTGTTGTCGCCAGCGTAAATCTGCGCGGCTTTCAGGATTTCGCGCAGGTTGTTTTGGTCCACCGCGCGTTGCGCCTTCTCGCGGACGGTGCCCACGGTCGGAATGACAATCGCGGCGAGGATGCCGATGATCGCAATGACGGTAAGTAATTCAATCAGGGTGAATCCGCCGCGAACGCTGCGGCGGACAAGCGCTCCAAAGCCGCGGGGGCGGCGTGCTAGATATGGCATGATGAAGGGGGGCTGGATGGGAGAAAGACGTCAGCCGCAGCTGACAGTTTCGCTGAAAAATCTGGAGGACAAGCAGAAAGTCCCCAGGCTGCGTCTTGACCTTATGCGGGGATGGACGTGACCGCGGTCTTGAAAGTGTCAACAAGACGCAGCTAAGCCAAACCGCAGGGCGTTTGGAGGTGCATATGCTGCTGCGGGGCTCGGCGGTTCCGCTCACCGGTTGCTGCCAGCCTCGTGACCTCGGCTGCTACGCAACCGACCGTGTCCACCCCACAGTTTGTCGAAACCCCGTCGGATCAGTCGGGGGTGGACTCAAACAGCACAGAATCCGCCCCTCGTGAGACCCAGAGGCTCGACAAAACTTTTCCCAAACTCCTAGGGTGGCAGGAATGAAGGTCTATCTGGACGGGAAATTTGTCTCCGGGGATGAAGCCAAGGTGTCGGTCTTCGACCATGGCTTGCTCTACGGCGACGGGGTCTTCGAAGGGATCCGGCTCTATGGGGGCAACATTTTCCGGCTCGATGAGCACTTGGAGCGGCTGGAGTACTCGGCCAAGGCGATCATGCTGCAAATGCCGCTCAACCGGCAGGAATTGACTTGGGCGACGTGCGAAACGTGCCGGCAGAATGGACTTACCGATGCCTACATCCGGTTGGTGATTACGCGGGGAGTGGGCGACCTCGGCCTCGCGCCGTGGCTCTGCCCGAAGTCGTGTATTTTCATCATCGCGAGCAAGATTTCACTCTATCCGAAGGAGTACTACGAGAACGGGCTCGCGATCGTGACGGTGCCGACGCGCCGGATCAGCCCGGCGGCACTTCCGCCGACGATCAAGTCGCTGAATTACCTCAACAACATCCTCGGCAAAATCGAGGCAAAGCAGTTCGGCGCGCTGGAAGCGATCATGCTGAATGACCAGGGCTACGTTGCAGAGTGCACGGCGGACAACGTGTTCATCGTGCATAAAGGCGAGATCATCACGCCCGCGTCGTCGCAAGGTGCATTGAAAGGCATCACCCGTTCGACGATTTTCGACATCGCAAAGGACCTGAACGTGCCCATTCGCGAGAATGATATGACTCGCTACGATGTCTGGTGCGCGGATGAGTGCTTCCTCACGGGTTCTGGTGCCGAGGTGATTCCGGTGGTCAAGCTCGACGGGCGGGAAATCGGCAGCGGCAAGCCGGGTCCGATCACCCAGCGCGTGCTCGCGTCATTCCGCCAGCGCGTTCTGACCGAAGGGACGCGGATTTAGCGCCGCGCGGCGGCCACGAAGCTCCAAGATCCAAGCTCCAGAGAATATCCAAACACCCAATGGAAACCGCGGTGAAGCGTTGGCTCTTGAAGGTTGGTGTTTCATTGGAGCTTGGAACTTGAGTTTTGGAGCTTCCGGCGCGGGTCGCCGCGACGGTTGGGGCGCGCACCTACCGCGACGGGACCGATTTTTCCCCAGCGCCATCCTTGCACCCGTGGCACAGCGAGGCGGGTCTATACGTCGCGCCACGCGAGAAGAACGCCCGCACTTGCCAGCGTGAACCTCTATGGCATGTTCCGTGCAGATACCCTTACTGACTCCATGGCCAACCCGCTTAAATGCGACCTCTGCTCGAAACCTGCGACAGTACACCTGACGCAGATCGTGAACAACAAGGTTCACAAGGTGGACCTTTGCGAGACGTGTGCGCAGGCCAAGGGGGTCACCGATCCGAGCGGATTCTCCCTGGCAGATCTGCTGCTGAAGGCGTCGCTTAATCCCGAGGCGCCGTCCAACGGCGTTCGGTGCGAACGCTGCGGGTTCACGCAGAACGACTTCAAGAAACACGGACGCTTTGGCTGTCCCGTCTGTTACGACACGTTCCGCGGCGTGGTCGAGCCGATGCTGGAGAACATGCACAATGGCACGGCACATGCGGGCAAGATTCCGCATCGCGCGTTGGAACGAAAGTCCCTTTACGACCGACTGACAAAGCTGGAAGTAGACCTCACAGAAGCGATCAAATCCGAACGCTACGAAGACGCGGCCCGCACCCGAGATGAAATCAACCGAGTCAAACAGGCGTTCGCCGCGAAAACCGCGCACTAAGGCCATGTCCATTTCCGCGCTGATCGATTCGCCGTCCGAGCTGACCGACACCTCGAGCAGCAAGACCGCGATCGTACTGATGACGCGGGTCCGGCTGGCGCGCAATCTAGCGGGCTATTCATTCCCCGGCTGGGCCAAACCCGCGCAGCGCGAGGAAATCCTGGACAAGTGCCGTGAGGCGGTGGCCGCGACGCCACAGATGAAGCGCTGCTTCGATGTCGCCATCGGCGAGCTCTCGGATCTCGAGAAGCAAATCCTGGTGGAGCGGCACCTGATCAGTCGCGAACTGAGCGGGGCGAAGACCGGCGCCGGGGTGATCGTGAGCAAGGACCAGGCGTTCTCGATCATGATGAACGAGGAGGACCATCTCCGCATCCAGGTGCTGCGTTCGGGTTTCCAGCTGAAGAAGGCCTGGACGGCGATCAACGATTTGGATACGGCGCTCGAGGATCACCTCGATTACGCGTTTTCGAGCACGCTCGGCTACCTGACGGCGTGTCCGACGAACCTCGGCACCGGCATGCGCGCGTCGGCCATGATGCACCTGCCGGCGCTCGTGATCTCGAACCAGATGGAGAAGGTGGTACGGGCGGTGAACCAGCTCGGCATGGTGGTCCGCGGGCTGTTTGGCGAAGGCTCGGATGCGAGCGGCAGCATCTTCCAGATTTCGAACCAGACCACGCTCGGCGAGGCGGAGGACGAAATCATCAAGCGGCTCAACAGCGTGCTCCAGTCCATCATCGAGCACGAGTTGAACGCGCGCGAGAAACTGCTCGAGGCCGACGCCGGCAAGCTGCTGGACAAGATTGGGCGCGCCTACGGCATCCTCCAGAACAGCCACGTGCTCACTTCGAGCGAGGCGATGAACCTGCTTTCGCTGATCCGGCTCGGCGTCGATCTCGGCGCGTTCGCCGATGGAAACCGCTGCGCGATCGACCGCCTGTTCATCGAGGCCCAGCCCGGCCATCTCCAGCACGTGCAGAAGGGCGAATTCGAACCCGGCCAGCGCGACGTTCTCCGCGCGGCACGATTGCGTTCGGAGTTTGCCAATTTCGCCCGGCCGGACTTCAGTTTCGCCACCGAAGGAAAAAACTAACCCACATGTCGTCACCGCTGTCACCGGGAAGGCCCCACCGAAGCGACCCACGCGCTTCAAGCCCCGCCGACGACACCGGCTGACGATCCTGAATCGATCCAGCGACCCACTTTACCTACATGTCCCAGGAACCGATGAACAATTTCACGCCGCGCGCGCAACAGGTGTTGGCGCTGGCCCGCAAGGAAGCGGATCGCTTCCACCACAACTACGTCGGCACCGAGCACATCCTGCTCGGGCTGATCAAGCTGGGGCAGGGCGTGGCCGTGAGCGTGCTGCAAAAAATGGGGCTCGACCTCGAGACCGTCCGCGCCGCGGTCGAGAAGCAGGTCGGCACCGGCCAGGAAACGAAAACACAGAACAGCATTCCCTACACGCCGCGGGTGAAGAAGGTCCTGGCCCTCGCCGGCAAGGAGGCGAAGACGCTCAATCACTCTTACGTCGGCACCGAACACATCCTGCTCGGGCTGCTGCGCGAAGGTGAAGGGGTGGCTGCGCGCGTGTTGAAGTCGCTCGACATCGACATCGAGCGCACGCGGAACGAAATCCTCCGCGAACTCGATCCGCAGTTCTCCGGCAGCCAGGGGGGCGAGGGCGGCGAGGAAGCCGCGGCCGGCGGATCGCCGCGCTCCGGGTCGCAGCCCGAGGACAAGAAGGAAGTGAAGACGCCCGCGCTGAAGGCATTCGGGCGCGATCTCACCGAACTGGCGCGCAAGGGCGAAATGGATCCGGTCGTCGGCCGGAAGAACGAAATCCGCCGCGTCATCCAGATTCTCTGCCGCCGCACGAAGAACAACCCGGTGCTGATCGGCGAGGCTGGCGTGGGCAAGACCGCGATCGTCGAGGGCCTCGCGCAGGAAATCGCCGCGGGCAACGTGCCCGAGATCCTCTTCGAGAAAAAGGTCATCACGCTCGATCTCGCTCTGATGGTCGCGGGGACGAAATACCGCGGCCAGTTCGAGGAGCGGATCAAGGCGGTGATGGACGAGATCAAGCGCGCGAAGAACATCATCCTGTTCATCGACGAGCTGCACACGATCGTCGGCGCCGGTGCCGCGGAAGGCGCGATGGACGCGTCGAACATCTTCAAGCCCGCGCTCTCGCGCGGTGAGTTGCAGTGCGTCGGCGCCACCACGCTGAACGAGTACCGCAAATACATCGAGAAGGACTCCGCGCTCGATCGCCGCTTCCAGTCCGTCAAGGTCGAGGCGCCGTCGGTCGACGACACCATTCTCATCCTCAAGGGCATCCGCTCGAAGTATGAGGATCACCACAAGGCGACCTTCACCGACAAGTCGCTCGAAACCGCCGCCAAGCTTTCCGATCGCTACATCACGGGCCGGTTCCTGCCCGACAAGGCCATCGACGTGATGGATGAGGCGGGATCGCGGGCGCGCATCAGTGCGCTCAGCCGGCCGCCCGATGTCGAGAACCTCACGAAGGAAATCGAGACGGTCTGCCAGGCGAAGGAGAAGGCAATCAGCGAGCAACACTTCGAGGAAGCGGCCAAGTTCCGCGACCAGGAGAAGCAGCTGCGCGCCAAACAAGATCAAATTACCGAGCAGTGGAAGAAGCAGCGCGACGAGAAGCGCATCATGATCGACGACGACCTGATGATGCAGGTGGTCGCCGACTGGACGGGCATTCCGCTCTCGCGGATGGAGAAGAAGGAAAGCGAGAAGCTGCTGGCGCTGGAGACCGAGCTGCAAAAGGCGGTCATCGGGCAGGAAATCGCGGCGGTCGCGGTCGCGCGTGCGCTGCGTCGTTCCCGCGCCGACCTCAAGGATCCCCGCCGTCCGATCGGCTCGTTCATGTTCGTGGGCCCGACCGGGGTCGGCAAGACGATGCTGGCAAAGCAGCTCGCCGCGCAGATGTTCGGCAATCAGGACGCGATCATCCAGATCGACATGTCCGAATACATGGAGAAGTTCTCGGTGTCGCGGCTGGTCGGTTCGCCTCCGGGCTACGTTGGCTACGAAGAAGGCGGTCAGCTCACGGAAGCCGTGCGGCGCAAGCCTTACGCGGTCGTCCTGTTCGACGAAGTCGAAAAGGCGCACCAGGACGTGATTCAGCTGCTGTTGCAGATCCTGGAGGACGGCCGGCTGACGGATTCGCTTGGACGGACGGTCGATTTCCGCAACACGATCATCATCATGACGTCGAACGTCGGCGCAGCGCTGCTGCAGCGCCAGACCTCGATGGGCTTTGGCGCCGCGGCCTCGAGTTTCAACGACGCGGAAAAGATGCGCGAGAAGGTGCTCGAGGAGGCGAAGCGCGTCTTCAAGCCCGAGTTCCTGAACCGCATTTCCGACATCGTCTTCTTCCGGCCGCTGCACCGGGAGGACCTGACCAAGATCGTCGAGCTCGAAACGGCGAACTTCGCCAAGCGGCTGACCGAGCGGAAAATCACGCTCGAGTTCACGCAGGAGGCGAAGGACCTGCTGATCGAGAAAGGCTACGACGAGAAGTACGGCGCGCGTCCGCTGCGCCGGGCCGTCGAACACTATCTCGAGGATCCGCTGGCCGAAGCCTTGCTTAGGGGCGACATCAAGGATGGCGAGCCGATCATCGTGGCGCGCGACGGCGACAAACTCATCTTCAAACAAAAGACGCCTCCCGCTGCTCCGACTGGAGTAGCGCCGTAAATACGACGACCAACCGTCGTCCAAAAAAACCCCGCCTCCCGAGATCAAGGGAGGCGGGGTTTTACTTTCGGTAGGACGGACGAGCCGACGGGACGGTCGGTCCGCGTCGTTCCTCTTAATCTTTCTCTTACTCTTCCTCTTTCTCCGGGGCGGCTTCGGCGAGAGAAAGAGAAAGAGTAAGATTAAGAGAACGAGTAAGATGCTGTCTTTCGATCACGCACAAGGCGGAGCACACGTTGGGATCGACGCGCACGGCGTTCGCGGTTTGCATTGCCACCGTGAACGTCCGTTCCGCGCTTCTCTCGCGACTTATCCATTCAGTCGGAGGGCGTTTCACGAATGAGTGCTGGGGGCGCGGGCGCCCTCGCCCGCAGAGAAATGCTGATCGCCAATCCTACCGAATCTGCGGCTGGAAGCCGCAGCCACTCGATCTTTGCGGGCCAGAGGCCCGCGCTCCCAGGAAACCGTTGTTTCTTCCCGTCCGGGGCAAAACGCGTTTTGCGGTGGAGGCTGTATCGTTCCGGCTTGGTCGGATCGCGGTCGCCGCGATGTCGCTGGCGCTGGCGGGTGGCGTCGCGCCAGCGCAAATTCCGGCCGCGGAAGCGCTGCTGCCGCCGACGTCGCAGCGTGCAGGCGCGATCGTCGCGGCGGCGCGGCGCGATGGCTGGCCGGCGCAGGTGCCAGTGTTGCGCGCTGCGGCAGTGGATGCCTATCGCCAGGACAAACTCGGCTCCGCCGAGGCCTGGTACCATGCCTGTCGCTGGGCGCGCGTGTTCGGCCAGACCGAATCCGAGTTTTTCAAACCGTGGACTGCCGCGGTGAATGCCGCCCGGGTGGGACACGCGAACATGCCGAGCCGGTTCGAACTGGCACCGCTGCCGTTGGCGGGAGCGTTGAAACCGGAATTGCAGACCTGGTTGGTCGGCAACGCGGGTTTCTCCGCGGAATTCTTCGGCGTGCTTTCACCGGTTGATTACCTGCCGAAGGTACTCGCGATCCTGGCCGAGCTGCACCGGCTGGATCCGGCGCGGTTCAAAACCTACGCCAACCTGGCACTCGCGATCGCGGTGGTGTACGACGTGCCGCCTCCCCCGGTGTGGCCGCACGGCCAGGTCCGACCCGAAGCGCTGCCGCGGAAACTGCCGGCGCCCGCTGATGCATTTGCATGGTGGATACGCCAGGAACAACTCGGTCATGCCTATCACCGGATTTCGCGGCTGGGCGCGGACGAGCTGAAGTTCGTCGTCGATGCCGCCGCGCCGCCGGCCGAGCTCGAGTGGGCGCAGCAAAAGTTCAGCCAGCCGTTGAACCAGCTGCCGGCGGCCTACAGCCTCATCCGTTACCGGCAGGATCGCGTCACGGCGGGCCAGGGAATCTGGCCGGGGACGAGCTACAAACTCTCGGACATCCTCACGGCGGGTGGAATTTGCGCCGATCAGGCGTACTTCGCGACGCAGGTCGGAAAATCACGCGGCGTGCCGACGCTGCATTTCAACGGCGCGGGCAACGATGGACGGCATGCCTGGTTCGGTTTTCTCGATGGCAGCCGCAAATGGCAGCTCGACGCCGGCCGGTATGCCGAGCAGCGGTTCGTCACCGGCTATGCGCGCGATCCGCAAACCTGGGCTGAAATCACGGATCACGAACTTCAGTTTCTCGCGGAGCGGTTCCGGGAGCTGCCCTCGTATCGGTCGTCGCGCGTGCATGCGGCGTTTGCGGCGGAGTTTCTCGGCGCGGGCGATGCAGCCGCGGCGGCCACCGCGGCGCGGAAGGCAGTGAATTTCGAGCGGCGAAATCAATCCGCGTGGGAAACGCTGATCGCGGCCACGCGCCAACAGGGCCGTGATGCAAAAACGATCGAAGCGCTCCTGCGCGAGGCGGCGCTCGCGTTCCAGCGGTATCCCGATTTGCAGGCGCACTATCTCAATCGTGTCGCCGACAGCCTCCGGAGCCGTGGCCAGACGAGCGAGGCCGAAGCCGAAATTCGGGGGATTGCGCTTAACAACAAGGCGAAGCGCGGCGATCTCAGCGTCCAGCAGGCACGCGAAATCGTGGTGCGCGCGGCGACGACGCAGCCGCTCGCGGAGCAGATTAAAACCTACAATTCAGTGGTCGACACTTATGGCCGTGGTGCAGGCATGGCGTTCTTCGATCAAGTCGTGGCCCCGTTCGTTGACCACCTGATGAAGTCGAAACAAAATGGAGAAGCGCTGAAAGCGGCGGAACGCGCCCGCCGCACGCTGAAGATCGAGCCGAACAGCCAACTCGAGACCGAGTTCGCGCGGCTGCTAAAAGCCGTGCGCGAGGCGAAACCGGGGAAATGACGGAGCGGCAGGAGACAGGGGACGGGAGAGACAGGGGACAGGGACGGGAGACAGGAGACAGGTGACAGGAGCCAGCAACCAGAGGCCAGATGGGGGACGAAGTGGCGATCAGGAGAGCTGATCGTGGTCCACTCGCTCACGCTCGTGGCTACGAAGGATCTCGTAGCGGCGAGCGCGGAGCGAGCCGATGAGGATAATCGTTCGGTTGGCGTAGGTTGCGCGCTCGCCGCGCAACAGGCCGCCGACCCATGTATTTCGCGACTTCGTTCCGGATCCATCAATGCGGGCGAGACGCCCGCGCTCCCAGGATTATTTCCGGGCGCGGAGCCGCGCGACGACGCCGACAAACGCCGCGAGTGCGGGCCCCGGTTCGGGCAGCTGCCGCCAACCGAGTACGAGCCGGCTCTCGGGTGCGGGGCCCTCGACCGGCCGGAACGTCACCTCGGGCGGAAGGTGCTGCGCTTCCGAAGGGGTCATGAAGGTTGCGCCGAGTCCCGCGCGCACGAGCCCGATGCCGTTTGCCCGCGGCCATACTTCCTCGGCAATGCGCGGCGTGACACCGGCGGCGGAAAACGCGGCGAGGATCCGGTCGTAGAAGCCTGGATTGTGCGAACGCGGGAACAGCACGAACGGCGTCGCCGCGACATCGCGGAGCCGCAGCGTCTCGCGTTGCGACAATGGATCGCTGGCGGGAAGCAGCACGCCGTTGCGCTCGCGCAGGAGGAGTTTGGTGCGCAGCCCGGGAGTCGGCGCGTCGGGATGAAAGAAACCGCAGGCAATGTCGCCCGCCGCCAGGGCCGCAAGCTGGACCGACGTCGGCGACTCGGTGAGTTCCAGCCGGATGCCCGGATGCCCGCGATGAAACTCGCGGAGAATTCGCGGCAGGACCGTGGCCATGGCCAGCCCGGTGAAACCCACGCGCAAGTGGCCAACCTGCCCGCCCGCGAGCGCCTGCAACTCCGCCGGAATCGCGCCCAGTGCGCGCAGGATCGGTTCTATCCGCTCGAGCAATAAACTTCCCGCAGGCGTGATTTCGACCCCGCGGCGCGTCCGGTTCAGCAGGTCTGCGCCCAGCGCGGCCTCGAGCTGTGCGACAGCGCGGCTCAGCGCGGGTTGCGCGATCGAGAGTGCCTCCGCCGCCTTGCGAAAATGCAGCTGGCGCGCGACTTCCCGGAAATAGATCAGGTGGCGCAGTTCGAAGGGAAGCTGATATTCTCGGGGCACGGAAACCTCCGGTTTCGGGGAACGGTTCAGGGTTCTGAGTTCAGAGTTCAGGGTTCTGAGTTCTGAGTTCGGATTGCGTCTGGCAGGACTTGCCCTGCTAATGCCGTGGCGGCATCACCGGAAGCGAAAGAAGTATTTCCCGGCATGGCAACTCTCTGGTACTGTCCATCCCCTCTCGCCCGTCTCCCGAGTCTTCCAAGTCTCCCAAGTCTCCCGCGTCTTCCGCGTCTTCCACCATGTCTTCCCCGAAATCTCTTTTCGAAAAAGTCTGGGACGCCCATGCCGTCCGCACGCTGGCCAACGGCCAGACGCAGCTGCTCATCGGCACGCATCTCATCCATGAGGTCACCAGCCCGCAGGCGTTCGGGATGGTGCGCGATCTCGGGCTGAAGGTCGCGATGCCGCACCGCACCTTTGCCACGGTCGACCACATCGTGCCGACGGATCAGTTTGCCGAGCCTTACCGGGATCCGCTCGCGCAGGCGATGATGGATGAGTTGCGCAAGAACTGCGTCGAATTCGGCATCACGTTCTTCGATCGTGCGACCGGCAAGCAGGGCATCGTGCACATCGTCGGCCCGGAGCAGGGCATTACCCAGCCCGGCACGACGATCGCGTGTGGCGACTCGCACACGAGCACACACGGCGCGTTTGGTGCGGTCGCATTTGGGATCGGGACCACGCAGATCCGCGATGTGCTGGCCACGCAGACGATGGCGCTCGGCAAGTTGAAGGTCCGCCGGATCAACGTGAATGGAAAGCTGCGGCCTGGCGTCTATGCGAAGGATGTCATCCTGCACATCATCCGCGTGCTTGGCGTCAATGGCGGCACCGGATTCGCGTATGAATACGGTGGTGACGTCTTCGATCGCTTCACGATGGAGGAGCGGATGACTGTCTGTAACATGTCGATCGAGGGTGGCGCGCGCGCCGGCTACGTGAATCCCGACCAGACCACATTCGATTATCTGAAGGGCCGGCCGTATTCGCCGAAGGGCGCCGGCTGGGACGCGGCCGTGACGCGCTGGAAGTCGTTCGCAAGCGATCCCGGCTGCCACTACGACGATGTCGTCACGATCAACGCGGCCGATATCGCGCCCACCGTCACGTGGGGAATCAATCCGGGACAGGGTATCTCGATCAACGAGACGATTCCTGACCCGGCCAAGGCGACGGCCGTGGATGAGAAATCCTCCATCGAGGAGGCGCTCGCCTACATGAAGCTGAAGCCGGGCGCGCCGATCAAGGGGACGAAGATCGACGTGGCGTTCCTCGGTTCCTGCACCAACGGACGACTGAGCGATTTCCAGGAAGTGGCCCGGTTCGTGAAGGGAAAGAAGGTGGCACCCGGGGTGAAGGCGATCGCGGTCCCCGGCTCGCAGATCGTCGCGCTCCAATGCGAGGAGCTCGGCATCGACAAGGTGCTGAGCGAGGCCGGATTCGAATGGCGCGCCGCGGGATGCTCGATGTGTCTCGCGATGAATCCGGACAAGTTGATTGGCGACCAGCTCTGCGCGAGTTCGTCGAACCGCAACTTCAAGGGCCGTCAGGGCAGCCCGACTGGCCGCACGCTGCTCATGAGCCCGCTCATGGTCGCGGCGGCGGCGGTCACGGGAGCGGTGGCGGACGCGCGGGAAGTATTCAACGTCGCTGGCGTTGCTGAAACCTAAAGCCCCGCCGCCGCAGAACCGAATTTCGAAACCAATTTCAAAATGTCCTTAGAAAAGATCACTTCCGTAACAGGATTCGGCGTGCATATCCCGGGTAACGACATCGACACCGACCGAATCATCCCGGCGCGCTTCATGAAATGCGTCACGTTCGACGGGCTCGGCGAGTACCTCTTCTACGATGTCCGCAAGCATGCCGACGGCACCGACCTCCCGCATCCGCTGAATGATTCGCGGTTCAAGGGCGCGACCGTCCTGCTGTCGGGCGCAAACTTCGGCTGCGGGTCCTCGCGCGAACACGCGCCCCAGGCAATCCAGAAATACGGTTTCAAGGCAATCATCGCCGAGAACTTCGCCGAAATCTTCTTTGGCAACTGCACGACGCTCGGGATTCCATGTGTGACCGCGAGCCGGGACGACATCGCCCGGATGGCCGCGGCGATCGAGAAGGAACCGCAGACAACCATCGTGGTCGACGTGGCCCGCCAGGAAATCCGTTTCGGCACGCAGACGGTGAAGGCGCCGATTCGGGAAACCGCGCGCGACGGACTGGTCAACGGCCGCTGGGATTCGATCGGCGAGCTGCTCGACGGCATGCCCGCCGCGAAGTCGACCGCCGCCAAGCTGCCGTATATGGCCGCCTAGGTTTCCGCGGCGCGGAAACCTACCCAAGGTTTTTGCAGCAGCAAAAACCTAACTTTTCCCTCGCCCATCCGTCACACCGCGACACGTTCTTCCTTCCTGTATGTTCTTCGCGGTCATTGAAGTGTTCAAAGGTGCCGGTGTTCTCATCTATCCGCTCGGGATCTGTTCGGTGGCGATGGTCTTCATCGTTTGCGAGCGTGCCTACGCCCTGCGCCGCGCCGCCGTGATGCCGCAGGACCTGGTTGATGCCGTGGTGAGCGGCCGGCCGCTGATGGGCGGCCGGCACACCGTGCTGGCCCGGATCGTCGAGTTCGCCGAGCTGCACAAGAACGACGAGGGCGCGGTGAAGGCGTTCGCCCGGCTCGAGATCAACCGAATGGAACGCGGCGTGCCCTACCTGGACGTGATCTATGCCGCCGCCCCGCTCATCGGACTCACCGGAACTGTAACCGGTTTGTTGCAGGTATTTTCGCAGATTTCGCCCGATACAGGCCTGCCCGATCCGGTGGCGTTCACCAAGGGCGTGGCACTCGCGTTGTCGGCGACGGTGATCGGATTGACGATCGCGATTCCGGCGCTGGTCGGCAGCGGCTATCTCCAGCGCAAGATCGAGAATTACGCCGCGCAACTTGATGTGCTGCTCGAGCGGATACTGCGAGGCAGCCGGCAATGAACACCTTGTACCAGAAACGGCGGAAGCGGCCCGAGTTGAACCTGGTGCCGTTGATCGACGTGTTGGTGATGCTGATCTTTTTCGCGTTCGTCACCATGCAGTTCAAGTCGGCGGCGACGCTGAACATCACCCTGCCGAAGGTGGAGACGGCGGGTAAAAACGAGTTCAAGGGCACGGTCACGATCGGCATCGACAAGGACGGAACCGTTTCCTTCAACGGCAAGACCGTGACGGACGAGCAGCTGCTCGCGCTGCTGCACGAGGTGAAGCAAATCGACCGCGACATCCCGGTCCTGATCAAGGCGGACGAGACGACGCAGCTGAAGAAACTGACCTTCGTGATGGACGCGTGCCGGAAGACGGGGCTGAACAAGTTCAGCCTGCAAAGCCGGTAGGCAGCCGAATCGATTCAGAGGACAACCGCGAATGAACGCGAATGGACGCAAATTTCAGAGGAGGAGGGGGAGTATTGTCCAAGTAAAACCATGGTCACCGTTTGGTTGATTGTTTCCATACTCCCAAAGACGCCCTCTCCATTCGCGTGAATTAGCGTCTATTCGCGGTTAAATTGAATTGTCATCTAACTGATTTTCGCTGCTGCGAAAACCTAGGGTGCGGACGGACCAGACTGGCGTGGCGCAGCCTCAGACCCGACACATTCCCGGTTTGTCATTCTGAGGCGATGGACCCACGCCGCGCCATTTCGTGAGCCGGTTGTAGGAGCCCGCTTGCGGGCGATCGGATTGGTTTGGTGGGAGCGCGACCGCCCCCGGTCGCAACGATCTCCATG
>JAUSID010000165.1 GCA_030648295.1 Opitutaceae bacterium
CACCGATGTCCGGGCTAAGTTCAAAATCGCCTGGCGATTTTGTTTTAGCCCGCATGACCGCGATGGTTGCGGCATTCCGCAGGGCGGCCGGTGTCCAAGACGGGAATAATACCGCGGAGAGTGTGAAAAATGCGGGCTAAGGGCAAAACCGCTCTGCGGTTTTGCATTTAGCCCGCATGAACGCGGGGCGCTCGCCGGAACATTGGGATGATGGCGGTCAGAGACGGGTGAAGACCATTTCAAGTGTGAAAAATGCGGGCTAGCGCCAAGGCTATCGCAGTCGCCTGATTTTCAGAGTGGCACCCTGCCCGCTCACCATTACGGTCGCGGCCATGCCTTCCGCCCACCGCGCCGATGGTCGCAATCCCGACCAGCTGCGTCCCGTCACCTTCGAACCGAACATCGCCCCCTACGCCACCGGCTCCGTCCTCGTGTCATTCGGGCTCACGCGCGTGATTTGCGCCGCCACGATTGAGCCCAAGGTGCCGACGTGGATGAAGCAGCAGCGCCTGCCCGGCGGCTGGCTGACAGCCGAGTATTCAATGCTCCCCTACTCGACCCTCGAGCGGAAACAGCGCGACATTTCCCGGGGCAAGATCGACGGACGCACGGTGGAAATTCAGCGGCTAATCGGCCGCTCGCTGCGCGCCGTCGTCGACCTGCAGAAGCTGGGCGAGAACACGCTCTGGGTGGATTGCGACGTGGTCCAGGCCGACGGCGGCACGCGGACAGCCGCCATCACCGGGGCCTACGTGGCGACGCGGCTCGCCGTGCAGAAGCTGCTCGACGAAAAAAAGCTCGCTGAGAATCCCGTCGCCGACTCGGTCGCCGCGGTCAGCGTGGGCCTTTACCAGGGCCGCGAACTGCTCGACCTGGCGTATGTGGAGGACAAGGACGCCGAGGTGGACTTCAACATCGTGATGACCGGCCGCGGGCAGTTCGTGGAAGTCCAGGGTGCCGGGGAGGAGACGACGTTTTCGCAGCAGCAACTGGACGGCCTGCTGGCGCTGGCCCAGCGCGGGCTGAAGGAACTCAGCGCGCTGCAATCCGGTTTCCTGGCGAAGCAACTGTTGAAGTAGGCGGCGCAGCCGGAACAATTCAGTTCAACCGCGAATAGACGCCAATTCACGCGAATGAAGAAGGCATCTTTGGGGAGCATGAAAACGATCAACCAAACGGTGATAATTTCACTTGGCCAATCCTCCCCTTCCTCCTCTGGAATTTGCGTCCATTCGCGTTCATTCGCGGTTGTTCATTGAATCGATACGGCGCGGCGCCTCGCTGCATTTTCCTCGCATCCAAACCTTCCGCTCGTGCGAAATGAGCACGTGCCCGTCACCCACCCGGAGCAACACTTTCGCTGGTCCTGGGATCTTGCTGCGCCTCCGGCAGCGCTATGGCCACTCGTGTCGAACACTGATCGGTTCAATCGCGATTGTGGATACCCTGCCGTCGCGGTCGTGCCGCCAGAGCGGAAGAACGACGGGCCAGTGACGAACACCCGGCGGCTGCGCGCCACGGTGAACGGCATCACCCTCGAATGGGACGAACATGCCTTCGAATGGAATGCGCCGCGCCGTTTCGGCGTCGAACGGGTTTTTCTCCGCGGGCCCATCGCTCGGTTCACGATGACCTGTGAACTCGAGCCGCGACCGGACGGCGGCACTCACCTGATCTACGATTTGCGGATTGTTCCCGCGGGATTGCTCGGCCGGATGGCGCTGCCCCTCTCCATCGGCCGGCAGGCGCGCGCCGTGACTGACCGCGTGTTCCGGCGCTACGATGAGTTCGCCCTCGGCGGACTGCGCGCCTCACGGCTCGCGCGGGCGCCCGAACTCGTCGTTCAAAACACGAGCGTGACGCTGGCAGAGGGCGCGTATGAAGTGCGATTCCAAGGGCAGGCGGTTGATCGCGGTGCCTACGAAGTGGGTGTCGCGGCGGGAACCACGACGATGCTCTGGCATGGCCGGACCGGCCCGAATGCGGGGCGCACGATCCCGTGCCTGTTCCAGCTGAAGGGTGATCGGCTGCGCGTGTGTTACGGGCTCGATGGCGCCGCACCTTCCGAGATGGCTACCGCCGCCGGCCAACAGCGCTATCTGGCCACCTACCGCCGGACGGCACCCTAGCCCGCATTTTTCCCACTTGAAATGGTCTTCAGCCGTGTCTGACCGCCAACATCCCAATGTTCCGGCGAGCGCCCCGCGTTCATGCGGGCTAAAGGCATTCTGCTGGCCAGCAGAATGCCCTTAGCCGGGAAATCGTGGAGCGCGCGCCGGCGCACGGCACAAGCGAACACACTGCGCGTTCGCAGCGGAGCAGAGGGTGAAATTCCCCGGCTAGTGAACTTCGAATTCAGCCAGTCCGTGAAGATGGGCCGCGGCCAAAACACGCCGCGCGTTGGGAGCGGCGTTGCCAGCGCGCAGCCGCCGCGTACAGTTCCAGCCGTGAATACGAGTGAACAACGTAGGAAACAAACCGTGTCCGGCGCTCCACGGGCGGCGGAAGACATCGTCGTTTTCATCACCCGGCACGACGGCCGGTGCGCGGAGTGCAACGACGAATTCTTCAAGGGTCACTTCATCCGGGTGGAGAACGGCCGCACCCTCTGCCTCGATTGCGCGGATCTGGGACGGCTGGAGTATCTGCCGCGTGGAGACACGGCGATCACGCGACGGGCGAGCAAGTACTCGCCGTTGCGCGCCGTGGTGGTGCAATGGTCGCGCACGCGGCAGCGCTACGAGCGGCAGGGCATACTCGCCGCCCCGAAGGCGATCGAACGGGCCGAAATGGAGTCACTGGCGGACGCCGACCTGCGGGCGCGGCAACGCGAGCGCGCCGCCGTCCGGCGCGACGCCGAGGACCAGGTGTATGTCGCGCAGGTGGCCGCCGCCATTCGCGCGCTGTTTCCGGGCTGCCCGGCCGATGAAGTCGAGGCGATTGCAGCGTGGACGACCAGGAAACACAGCGGTCGCGTCGGCCGCTCCGCCGCCGCCAAGGAACTCGAATCCGATGCGTTGAAGCTCGCGGTGGTCGCCCACATCCGGCACGAGCACACCGCGTATGATGAGTTACTCGGCCGCGGCCAGAGCCGGGAGTTTGCCCGGATGGAGGTAGGCTCCGCGATCGATCGAGTTCTGCAAAAATGGAGCGCGGCCGCGGAGCCACGAAATCAGTGAGTGTCGCTGCGCGGGGCGGGGGGCACTTGTCCGGGATCTTCATCTATCCCGTGAAATCGCTGCGCGGCTGCGCCGTGCCCGCGGCGGAGTTGGACGAACTGGGGTTCGTGGATGACCGGCGGTTCATGGTCGTCGACGACACCGGACGGTTCCTGAGCCAGCGAACGGTGAGGCGAATGGCGCAAATCGCCGCGACCCTGGACACCCAAGCGTTGACTATGGCGGCAGATGGTCACGGACGAATTCAGATCCCCCGCCGATCCGACGACGCGCCGCTCCGCCGCGTTTCGATTTGGAAAAGCACCGGTGTGCTCGCCGAAGACTGTGGCGACGCCGGCTCGGCGTGGCTGGGCAAGATTCTTGGGCTGGGATGCCGGCTCGTGCGGATCGGGGGGAAATTTCGCCGGCCAATCCTGAAGCCCGGCGTCGCGGGACCCGGCGACATCGTGAACTTCGCTGACGCGTTTCCTTTCATGGCGATTGGTGAAGGTTCGCTGCGCGATTTGAACGACCGGCTGGCGGCGCAGGGCGAGGAGCCCGTCCCGATGGATCGTTTTCGGCCCAGCCTGGTCATCGCCGGCAGTGCGCCATTTGCCGAGGACAACTGGCCGCGTTTCCGGATTGGCGGGATCATATTTCGCGCCGGCGGCCCCTGCGGCCGGTGTATCGTAACCACGACGGACCAGATGACCGGCGAGCGCGGCATCGAACCGCTGCGCACGCTCGCGACCTACCGACGCGACCCCACCGATCCGGGCAACGTCAACTTCGGCCAGAATCTGATCCACGAAACCAAACGCGGCACGCTGCGCATCGGCGATCTCGTCACGCCAATGTGACGCGACGGGCGCCGCCGCACACGGGAAACGCCCCCGGAGCGGTGCAACCTCGGGTTCACCGCGCCTGCCGATTTGATGAAGCAGGTGCTTCATCGAATCGGCAATCGACTCACGCCGACTTGGCGAGCACGGGAAAGGGCTGAAACACGGCTTGGCTCGGCGCGTTCGTCTGACAGCCGCTGCGGTTAAGCTGGGCGAAGGCGCTGCGGTTACGCCTCAACCCTGGACAACGAGAACAATCACGAGAACCGCGAAACGATTTCGCGGCCCCGCCCGCCGGCTCAGCTCTTCCTGACGTCGTAGGCGAGCAGCACGTCCTGATCGCGCAGGTAGAGCCGGCCATTCGCAATCACCGGATGCGGCCAGCTGTTCTTGTTGCTGCGATTCGGTTGATCGAAACGGCCCTTCTCCACCCATCCGGGCTTCGAGCCGTCGAGCAGCACGACCGTGCCGCCACCGGCTTCGTGGCGCAGATAAAGCATACCGTCGGCCATCGTGATCGAGCCCTTGCCCAGCTTCTTCTGCTCCGCCTTGAACGCGGTCTTGCCCGACGGCAAATCCTGCCACACCCAGCCGTCGCCATCCGAAAATCCGACGACATTGGCACCGACCTTCACGACGCCGCCATGGTGATTCTTGATCTCCTTGTTGGCGTAAACCTGCTCGGCGGAAAACTTCCCGCCGTTCGCCGTGACCCGGAACAGATTGCACCCGACCCCATATCCGGAAGTGACATACACGAAATTGCCGTCGACCACGGGCGTCGGAATCACCGCCGTCCGTCCCGCGCGTGGCGCCTTCCACAGCACCTTGCCACTCGCCGGATCGACGCCCGCGACATTCGCGTCGGTCAGCTGCACATACTGCCGCACGCCGCCGATGGTGGCGGGCACGATCGAGGAATAACCCGCGTTGTCCGTCCACTCCTTGGAGCGCCAGACCACCGCGCCGGTTTTCTTGTCGAGCGCGGCCATCGTGCCGTCGCGGCCGCCAGGGCAGACGATCACGTGATCACCGTCGATGAGCGGCGATTCGGCATAACCCCACGACGACATCATCTTGCCCTTGAAATCCGTCTTCATGCTGCGGCGCCACACCTCCCTGCCGGTCTCGCCCTCGAGGCAAACCAAGTCGCCCCACTGCCCCGTCGCATAAATCAGTTTCCCATCCACCGTCGGGGTGCAACGGGTTCCTGGATACCGGTTGCGATCCTCGCCCCCAGTCGCGCCGACCTTCGTCGACCACAGCAGCCGGCCGGTCTTCTCGTCCAGCGCGTGCACGTGGCTGGTGTCAGCCCCATCGCCCATGGTGTAGACGCGGCCCGCCGCGACCGACACGCCGCTATAACCGCCGCCGAGCCCCATGGCCTTCCACCCCAGCTTCGGACCACCCGCCGGCCACTGCTTCAACAGTCCCGTCTCGGTTGAAATTCCGTCGCGGTTCGGGCCGCGCCATTGCGGCCAGTCGGACGCGTGCGCGTTCAGCGCGAATCCGGCAACGGCGAAGCTGGTGACGAGGAGAGGAAGTGGGGCGAGGCGGAGCATGTTAACAATAGGTGAGCAACCAGGGCGGCCGAGTCGAATGAGCGGTGCTAACGCCGGCAACTCGAATCGGTCCGGCGCCGAGCGGAAGGCGGGGATCCATTATAGCGGGAAGAAGCGCTCGCGCTGGAAATCGCACCCCGTGCGATTCGCATTGAACCAAGGCCCGTGGCCCGCCGGTAATGCCGGTCGTCGTGGTTCGCGTTACCCCCCTCCTCCCCCGGCTGATTCCCGCCCTCGCGGCGGGTGGCGGCGCGATTGTCCTCCTCCTGTGGCTCTATCGTCCCCCGCTTGACGCACTCGAGCGGCGAATCCCCGGGACCGATCATCCGCCCGGCGCGGACGTCACCGCGATCCTGAATCCCGTGCTCGTCGGCAGCCGCGTCGCAGGTGACGGCCAGCCCGCGACGCTTCCCGGGAACTGGGCCGGGTTTCGCGGCCAGGACCGCTCCGGCATCGGGCTCGGGCCACCGAACCTCGCGCGCTCCTGGGACGCATCCGGTCCGCGCGAACTCTGGTCCGTGAATCTCGGCGAAGGTTACGGCGGCGCGGCCGTTTTCAAGGGCCGCGTCTACCTGCTCGATTATGATCAGGCGAACCGCCGCAGCGCCCTGCGCTGCCTGTCGCTGACCGACGGCCGCGAAATCTGGCGCTACGCCTACGCGCTTTCGGTGAAACGCAATCACGGGATGTCGCGGACGGTGCCGACCGTGACCGAGCGATTCGTCGTCGCGATGGACCCGAAGTGCAACGTCGTATGCCTCGACACCGAAAGCGGTGAACTGCGGTGGGGCCTCAACCTCGTGCGCGAATTCGGTGCGACGATTCCTCCCTGGTATGCCGGCCAGTGTCCGCTCGTGGATGGCGAGTCGGTCATCCTCGCGCCCGGCGGAAACGACGCGCTGATGATCGCCGTCGAGCTGGCAACGGGCAAGCCGCGCTGGAAGACGCCGAATCCCCGCGCGTGGAAGATGACGCACTCCTCGATCATGCCGATGGATTTCGCCGGGCAGCGCATCTACCTTTACTGCGGCAGCGGCGGCGTGGCCGCGGTTTCAGCGCAGGACGGTCGTATCCTCTGGGACACGACGGATTGGAAAATCAGCATTGCGACCGTCCCCTCCCCGCTCGTGCTGCCGGACGGAAAAATATTCCTCTCCGGCGGCTACAACGCCGGCAGCCTGATGCTGCAACTCGCGGAGGACGGCGGCCGGATCGTTTCGCGCCCGCTTTTCCGGCTGCCACCGGAGGTGTTCGGTGCGACGCAGCACTCGCCGGTTTTCCACCACGACCGCATTTTCGGCATTCGTGCCAGCGGGCACTTCGTCTGCCTCGATCTCAACGGCAAGGTGATCTGGTCGAGTGGCTCCGCCGGGCAATTTGGGCTCGGGCCGTTCCTCGTGGTCGGCGATCTGATTTATGCGATGAACGACTCCGGCAACCTGACATTGCTGGAGGCCTCGGCCGAAAAGTTCACGCCGCTGGCAAAAGCGCAGGTCCTGAAAGGCCGCGAGTCATGGGCGCCAATGGCGCTCGCCGGCGGCCGGCTGCTCGCGCGCGATCTCACGCGGATGGTGTGCCTGGACGTGGCGGCAAAATAACCACGTTCGGGTCGGATGAAGCAGGGCATCGCGTCCAGCCCGAACCAAGCCCGCCCGCCAAAAAACGGTGGGACTTTGCCAAGAAATAGGCACGTATTTGGTTATGTCTGGAGCGGGTTTTCGCTAGAACGGTGCAGCGCAGCGCCGTCGCCGGAAACGTTTTCCGAATCGGCGAAAAAATCCCATGCTGCCGTCCGATTCGAGCGACCCAAACCGCCGCGAATTTTTCCGCCGGGTGCTCCGCTATGCCGCCCTCGCCGGCGCCGGCGCAGCCGGGTTGGTGCTCGCCCGGCGCGGTTCGCTCTGCCGGCGCGACGGCGTATGCCGCGACTGCACGCTGTTCGAGGGGTGTGACGCGACAGAGGCCCGGACCGCGCGGCGCGGCGCGGCGAATCCCCGAGGTACCCCATGAATAAAGACACGCTTCCACCGGAGCCGTGGTCACGCCGGAGGTTCGTGACGACGGTCGTCCACGGCGCCGCGCTGGCCAGTGCCGGCGCTCTCACCGGGCGGCCGGCGCTCGCCGCGACCGGAAACGATTTTGCCTACGATGTCAGCCGGTTCAGCAAAACCGATCCGAAGCTGATTGCGTGGGAGGAAGTCAGCCGCCGCACCTGCCCGGTCCGCGAAGCGCGGCGGATTGCGTTCGGCCCCGGCGATGTCCTGCATGTGGCGGCCGGCAATGAGATCGTGCGCTTGAGCCCGGATGGAAACACAAGCCGGTTCGAACTCGGTGCGGCGGTTTTCTGCGTTGCTGTCGCCGGAGACGGCACGATCCACGCCGGTTTGCGGGATCACATCCAGGTGCTCGACGCGCGCGGAAATCGCCGCGCAGCCTGGGAGGCGCAACCGAAACGTTCGTGGTTCTCCGGTCTCGCGGTCGGCGAGAACGATGTCTTCGCCGCTGATGCCGGAAATCGCGTGGTTGTCCGCTATGATCGCAGCGGCAAGGTTCTCGGCCGGATCGGCGCGAAGGACGCGGCGCGCAACATTCCGGGGTTGATCGTGCCGAGCCCGTACCTCGACGTGGACATCCACCCCGACGGCCTCCTGCGCGTGACAAATCCCGGCCGGCATCGCTTCGAGGCGTACACGTTCGACGGCGACTTCGAAGCCGCGTGGGGCACGGCGTCGGCCGCGATCACCGGGTTTTGCGGCTGCTGCAATCCCATCGCGCTCGCCGTCCTGCCCGACGGCCGGATCATCACCGGGGAAAAAGGCCTGGCGCGCGCGAAGGTATTTCGCGCCGACGGCACGTTCGAGTCGGTCGTGGCCGGTCCCGAATCGTTTGCCGCGGGCACAAAGCCGGCCTCCGAACCGGGCGACGGCATGCGCGGCGGGTTGGACGCCGCGGTCGATTCGCGCGGTCGTATTCATCTCCTGGATCGCGCCACGGCGGAAATCCGCATCCTTCAGCCCCGGGCCCGCGCATGAACGAGCCGCGCCGCGAACCGGTGAGCCGGCGGCAGTTCCTCCGCCATGGCGTGCGGCTGGCGGCAATCGCCGGCGTGGGCGGGCTGGTCGGCGCGCTGGCCGGCCGGACCCGCGCGGAGACCACGGTGTGGCAAATCGATCCCGCGAAATGCCTCCATTGCAGCAACTGCGCGACGCATTGCGTGCTCGAGCAGTCGGCGGTCAAATGCGTTCACGCCTATGCGATGTGCGGCTACTGCCAGCTGTGCACGGGGTACTTCGAGCCGGAGCCGAACGAACTGACGACGGCGGCGGAAAACCAGCTCTGCCCCACCGCGGCAATCAAGCGAAGCTTCGTCGAGGATCCGTATTATGAATACACGATCGACGAGCAGCTTTGCATCGGCTGCGCCAAGTGCGTGGAAGGCTGCAGCCGGTTCGGCAACGGTTCGCTCTTCCTCCAGGTCCGCCACGATCGCTGCCTGAACTGCAACGAATGCGCGATCGCGGTCGTGTGTCCCGGCGATGCGTTTCGGCGCGTGCCGGTCAGCCATCCCTACCGGCTGAAAACCGACCACTGAAGCATGAG
Source organism: Opitutaceae bacterium (assembly GCA_030648295.1). GTDB lineage: Bacteria > Verrucomicrobiota > Verrucomicrobiia > Opitutales > Opitutaceae > ER46. The sequence goes on from JAUSID010000165.1 coordinate 9,163, forward strand.
TGGTGCCGACGAGATTTCGGAGCGGGAGGATAGCGCCAGCGGGGCGCAGCCTCAGATCCGACCCAATTCCCGGTTTGTCATTCTGAGGCTTGGCGAAGAATCCAGCCCGATGCTCGCAGCCGGACGCGCCACTGGATTCTTCGGCGGCCCTCAGAATGACAGTTTAGGAATTTTCGAGAACCCTGGTCGCCTTCGGCGCCGCCAAAGGCGGGTAAACCTGACCTGTCCACAACTAGTTTGGGAGTGCAAGGAGTCTAGCAGCCTTCGGTTGAACACATCCCGCCCGGCGGACGTTCCGGTCCAGTCGGAACCTTGCAGTCGGACTCGATCGGATTTCGTAGCAGCCGAGGTAACGAGGCTGGAATTTTCGTCTCACCGGTCGCCAGCCTCCTTACGTCGGCTGCTACGCCCTGCATGGCTCCCGCTCGAGAGGCGTGGCATGAAACGCTGGGGCGGGTTCGCCTTCGCGACCAGTGGTGCGCTGTGGCTCCTCGCGCTGCTCTTCGCCTTCGTTTCCCCGCTCCCCGCCGCCGAACAGCGTTTTCCGCCGCCGGAATTCGAGACCGGACACAAACTCCCGATCACGACCACACCGGGGCCGCGCGCACTCGCGCGGGAATTTCTCGACGCCGGCGTGCTGCTCGCCGCACTCGGGATCGCCACGTGGCTGGTGTATCGCCGGCGTTCGCGGCGCGGGTTGATGGCGCTCTCCATCGCGTCGGTGGCCTACTTCGGTTTTTACCGGCAGGGCTGCATTTGCGCGATCGGAGCGGTGCAGAACGTCGCGCTCGGCATTTGCGATCCCAGCTATGCGATTCCGCTGACGGTGCTCGTGTTCTTCTTTGCGCCGCTGGTGTTCGCGCTTTTCGCCGGCCGCGTTTTTTGCGCCGGAGTTTGCCCGCACGGCGCGCTGCAGGATCTGGTGTTAATCAAGCCGCTAAAAGTGCCCGGATGGCTGGAGCATGGGCTCGGGCTCATCCCGTTCGTTTTCCTCGGCGCCGGCGTTGCTTTTGCCGCCACTGGCAGCGCTTTCGTCATCTGCCGCTACGATCCGTTCGTGCCGCTGTTCCGGCTCACCGGCTCGGTGTCGCTCCTGACGCTCGGCGCCGCCTTCATTGTCACCGGCATGTTTGTCGGCCGGCCGTATTGCCGGTTCCTCTGCCCCTATGGCGCGCTGCTGCGGCTCGGTTCGCTTGTATCCAAATGGCGGGTGCGGGTAACGCCTGATTTCTGCACCCAGTGCCGGCTGTGCGAACACTCATGCCCCTATGGCGCAATGCGCGAACCGGTCGTCGCGGCCGCGCAGCCGGAACCTCCCGCGCGCCAGCGGCGGCGACTGGCGTGGCTGCTCGTTGCGCTGCCCCTGCTCATCACCGCCGGTGCGCTCGGCGGGGCGAGGCTTGCGCCCGCCGCCGCCCGGTTGCACCCGACGGTCGCGCTGGTCGAGCAGCACCTGCGGCAGCAAAAGGCGCCGGTCACGCATCCGCCGATGACACCGGAGGCGCTGTCGCTCGAGCGGGCCGCCAACGACCCGGACCCACTCATCGCCTCGGCCCGGAAGATCCGCGAGCGCGTCACCCTGGCCTGCTGGCTGTTTGGCGGCTGGGTCGGGCTCGTGATCGGAATCAAGCTTATCGCGCTGTCGCTCCGCCCCGCGCGAACCGATTACGAGCCGGATCGCGGCGCCTGCGTCGCCTGCGCACGCTGCTTCGAGTACTGTCCCAACGAACTCGTCCGTCGCGGCATCGCTCCCGCCGGACCGCTGAAGACGGCCGCGCCCGAGCTGGTCGCCCTGGTGGAGCAGCGGCGATGACCAACCCGTTTCGCCACGCCTCCACTTTTCTTCTTGCCGCGCTCACCACGGCCTGGATCGCGGGTGCATTCCTCGCGCTCGTTTGCGCCGGTTTGGTGTACCAGCGAATCACCGCCAGCTCCAACGATCCGTGGAAGTCACCGCAATTGCTCGAGCTGAAGGCGCAGCTCCAGGACGCGCCGCGCGACGAGGGGATCAAGTCTCGTATCCGCGATTTGGATTTGAAGTTCCGCCAGCGCTACGTCCGCCGGCTCGTGATGGGCCGGAGCGGCGGCTGGCTGCTGCTCGGCGGCTCGATCGTGTTCATCGCCGCGCTTTGGACCGTGGCCGAGGCGCGCCGCCGCCCGCCGCTGCCGCAGCCGGATCATGATGCGGGCGCGAGGGCGCTGCGGCATGCGGCCGCTTCGCGGCGCGCCGTTGGCGTTACCGCGGGCGCGCTGGGCATCGGCCTGGTCGCGATTGCGTTCGGGCTTCATTCCGCCCTGGACGATCCGGCGCTGGCGCCAATGACCGCGGCCGCCGGCGTCACCACCGCCCCGCGCGCCGGTCCGCCGCTGCCGCCTCACTCGGAGTTTCTCGCGAACTGGCCGCGATTCCGCGGGCCGCTGGGCGGCGGTGCCGCGTCGTCCGGCGAGGCACCGTTGAAATGGGACGGCAAGACCGGCACCGGAATCGTGTGGAAAGCGCCGGTGCCGGCACCGGGTTTCAACTCACCCATTGTGTGGGGCGAGCGGGTTTTCATCAGCGGCGCGACGGCGGAGAAGCGCGAAATATTCTGTTACGATGCCGCCACCGGCCAGCTGCGCTGGCAGCGCGCGATCGAGAAGGTTCCTGGCAGCCCGGCGGAGTCACCGCCCATTTCGGAGGAAACCGGTTATGCCGCCCCGACCATGGCGACCGACGGCCGGCACGCCTATGCGATTTTTGCCCATGGCGACCTCGCCGCGGTGACGTTCGATGGCGACGTCGCGTGGTCGAAGCATCTCGGTGTGCCGCACAACCCTTACGGACACGCCACCTCGCTCGCGATTTGGGACGGCAAACTCCTCGTCCAGCTCGATCAGGGCGAAGGGCGGCCGCACAACTCGAGACTGATCGCGATCGACGGAGGCACGGGCCGCGTGCTCTGGGAAAAACCGCGGTCGATGGCGAGTTCGTGGGCGACTCCGATCGTGATCGAAACCGCGGGCTCGCCGCAAATCGTCACGCTGGGAGTTCCATTCGTGATCGGCTACGCGCTCGCGGATGGTCGCGAGCTGTGGCGCGCGGAGCGGCTCGACGGTGAAATCACGCCCTCACCCATCTTCGCCGGCGGCCGGCTGCTCGTGATCCATCCGGACAACAAGATGATGGCGTTCAAGCCCGAAGGCACCGGCGACATCACGGAGAGCCCGCTGGACTGGAAGGCCGAGGACAACATCCCCGACATCACGAGCCCCGTCAGCAACGGCGAACTCGTCTTCACCGTCACGAGTCGCGGCATCGTCACGTGCTTCGACCTGGCCGACGGAAAAACGCTCTGGGAAAAAGATCTTCAGACTGAAGCGCACCCGTCGCCGGTCATCGCCGGCAACCGGCTTTACGTCACGTGCACGAACGGCACCACCATCGTGGCGGCGGCCGGCCGGGAATACCAGGAGCTCGCCCGGAACGAGCTCGGCGAAAAAGTTTTCGCCAGCGCCGCGATCGTGCGGGGACGGATGTATGTCCGCGGATTGAAAAACCTCTATTGCCTCGGGCCGGCGACAAAGCCGGCGAGCCCGTAGCCATGGCCGCGTTCGATTTCCATTTCACCGAACAGGCGGTCGCCAAAGTGGGACGGCAGCCGCACGCGTTGATTCCAATCCTCCAGCAGCTCCAGGACCGTTACGGCTACCTGCCGCCCGAGGCGCTCGATCACCTCTGCCGGATCACCGACATCCGGCCGGCCGATGTGACTGGCGTATCCAGTTTCTACGACATGTTTCGGCACACGCCGGCGGGCAAACACCGCGTCCGCGTCTGCCGCGGCACGGCCTGCCACGTGTCCGGCGCGGAGCGGATTGAGGATGCGTTGCGGCTGCACCTGCATATTCCCGCCGGCACGGATACCGATGCGGAGCGCCAGTTCACGGTCGAACCGGTGGCGTGCGTGGGCTGCTGCACGCTGGCGCCGGTGGTGCAGATCGATCGGACGACGCTCGGGCACACGACCCCCGAAAAGGTGCCCGACCTGCTGCGCGATTTCCTCGCGCAGGGCAACGGCGGCACGGAATCCACCGAGGAGGCGACGCCCCCGGGCCCGCGCGATCGTCCGACGATTCATGTCGGCCTCGGCTCGTGCTGCATGTCGAAGGGCAGCGACCATCTGTTTCACGCGCTCCAGGCGTCAGCCGCGGAGTCGGGCGCCAGGGTCAACATCAAGCGCGTGGGCTGTGTCGGCATGTGCCATCGCACGCCGATGATCGAACTCGTCGCGCCGGGCGGGACGGGCCGGTTTTACGCCGGGCTGAAAGCGGACCAGGCCGGCGCGTTACTGGACGCGCATTTCCGCCCGCGCGGGCTGTGGCCACGGGCGGCCAGGGGATTCAATCGCATGCTCGATCGGCTGCTCGACGACGCGCCGCCGCCGCATGAGCAGATCGATCGCTTCGCGATGGAACGGCACGAGCCCGGCGTCGAGGCGTTTCTCGGGAAACAGGTTCACATCGCGACGGAGAGTTACGGCCGGCTCGATCCGCTGGACCTGGACGAATACGAGCGGCACGACGGTTTCGCCGCGCTGCGGCGCACGCTGGCGGAGGCGAAGCCGGAGGAAACGATAACGACGATCGAGCGTTCGGGTTTGCGCGGCCGCGGCGGCGCCGGATTTCCCACCGGCCAGAAATGGCGCGTCGTCCGCCAGCAGGCGGCCGCGGAAAAATACGTGATCGCCAACGGCGACGAGGGTGACCCCGGCGCGTTCATGGACCGGATGATCCTCGAATCGTTTCCGTTTCGCGTCGTCGAGGGACTCGCGATCGCCGCCGTGGCGGTCGGCGCGCACGAGGGGATTTTCTACATCCGTCACGAATATCCGCTCGCGGTGCGGCGGATACGCGCCGCGATTGCGTCGCTGGAAAAACGCGGCTGGCTTGGCCCACGGCTGCTCGGCACCGACTACCCGCTGAAGTTTTCCGTGATGGAAGGCGCCGGTGCGTTCATCTGCGGCGAGGAGACGGCGTTGATGGCCTCGCTCGAAGGCCACCGTGGGATGCCGCGGCTGCGGCCGCCGTTCCCGGCCGAGTCGGGACTCTGGGGCCGGCCGACGCTGATTAACAATGTCGAGACGCTCGCGATGGTCCCGTGGATCATCCGGTGCGGTTGGGAGCGGTTCGCCGCCATCGGCACGGAAAAGAGCAAGGGCACGAAGGTGTTCGCGCTGGCAGGGCACGTGCGCCGCGGCGGATTGATCGAAATACCGATGGGTACGACCATCCGGGAAATCGTCGAGGGGATGGGCGGCGGCGCGCCGGACGGACGGCGGTTCAAGGCGGTGCAGATCGGCGGGCCGTCGGGCGGCTGCGTGCCGGCGAGGCTCGCCGACACGCCGGTGGACTTCGAATCGCTGCGCGGCATCGGCGCCATCATGGGTTCGGGCGGACTCGTCGTGCTCGACGATTCGACGTGCATGGTCGACATGGCGCGCTACTTTCTCCAGTTCACGCAGTCACAGTCGTGCGGCAAGTGCACCTTTTGCCGCGTCGGTACGCGGCGGATGCTGGACATCCTCGATCGGCTCTGCACGGGGGGCGCGCAGCGGCACGATCTGCATGAGCTCGAGCGGCTCGCGCACCAGGTCGGCGCCGGCAGCCTCTGCGGGCTGGGCAAGACCGCGCCCAACCCGGTGCTGACCACGCTGCGGTATTTCAAGGACGAATACGAAGCGCACCTCCAGGGCCGGTGCCCGGCGAAGCGGTGCACGGCCTTGATCAAATATCAAGTCAACGAGCGTTGCACCGGTTGCACGCTGTGCGCGCAACACTGCCCGGTGGACGCGATCCCGATGGTGCCCTACGAGCGCCACCACATCGACACGGAGCGCTGCACCCGTTGTGACTCCTGCCGGCAAGTCTGCCCGCACGGCGCGGTGGAGGTCGCATGAGCGCCATCACCCTCACGATCGACGGACAGACGGTGGAGGCGCTGCCGGGCCAGAGTGTGCTCGCCGCGGCGCGCACGCTCGGTCTCGACATTCCCACGCTGTGCCACCTGGAGAAATGCGGCCCGCTGACCACATGTCTCGTCTGCCTCGTGCGGATCAACGGCCGGCTCGTGCCCTCGTGCGGGACCAAGGTCGAGCCGGGCATGGTGGTCGAGAGCGAGACCGAACTCGTACACGCGGCGCGCCGCACCGCGCTCGAACTGCTCTTTAGCGATCACGTCGGCGACTGCCTCTCGCCGTGCAATCTCCTCTGCCCGCTGCTGCTCAACATCCCCGTCATGATCCGCCAGATCGAAGCGGGGCGGAACATGGAGGCGATTGCCACCGTCCGCCAGGCTTTGCCGCTGCCGGCGGTGCTCGGGCGGCTGTGCCATCATCCGTGCGAGAAGGGCTGTCGGCGCGGAGCCCATGATGACGCGGCAGCGATCCGCGAGATGGAACGGTTCGCGGCTGACGAGGATTTCCGCGCGCCGACTCGCCATCGCCCGCCGGCGAAACCGGCGACCGGGAAAACGGTGGCGATCGTCGGCGCGGGTCCGACCGGGCTGGCCGCCTCGTATTTTCTCGCGCGCGAGGGACACACGGTGCGCGTGTTCGATCGCCACGAAAAACCCGGTGGCACGCTGCATCGCAGCGTCGCGGAAAAACACCTGCCCAACGAGGTCCTCGAGGCGGAGGTCGGATGGCTGGAGGAATTTGGTGTCCACTTCACCGGCAGCACGGAGCTGGGACGCGACATCACGCTGGCCAGGCTGACCAGCTCGCACGACGCGGTGGTTCTTGCCGTCGGCGAAACGGCGATGAACGAAGCCGAGACGCTCCAGGTGCCGGTCGCCTCGACCGGAATTGCCGCGGATCCGAACACGTGCCGCACGACGCTGCCGGCCGTGTTCGCCGCGGGCGCGGCGGTGAAACCGGTCAAGCAGCTGGTCCGCGCGATGAGTGAAGGCCGGATGGTCGCGGAGTGCGTGTCGCAATTTCTCGATGGGCGGACGGTCCGCCGGCCGGACAAGCCGTTCAGCAACATCATGGGCCGGCTCGATGCGGGCGAACTGCTAACTTTTGTGCGGACGGCGAGTCCGGCGGCGCGCGTGTCGCCCTGCGATGCGTGCGCCGCCGGGCTGAGCCGCCAGGCGGCGGCGGGCGAAGCCTCACGCTGCCTGCACTGCGACTGCCGGTCGTCCGGCGACTGCACGCTGCAGCATTACGCCCGCGTGTATGCCGTGGATGCGAACCGCTTTCGCAGCAAGCGGCGCACGTTCGAGCAGCAGCTGCAGCCCGGCGGCGTGATCTTCGAACCGGGCAAGTGCATCCTTTGCGGGATTTGCGTGAAGCTGACCGAGACCGCGCGCGAACCGCTCGGGCTCACGTTCATCGGCCGCGGCTTCAACGTGCGGATCGGCACGCCGCTGAACGGAACGATTGAGGACGGACTGCAGAAGGTCGCCGCCGAAGTGGTGCACCACTGCCCGACCGGAGCGCTGTGCTTTGCGGCGCCAGATCAGGAAAAGTGAACTTGATTACGGTCGGGGGCGCCGCGGAGAAGGGAGCAAGGAGCAGGGAGAAGGATCCAATCCGGATTTCGGATACCGTTTCCGAACCGCATTATGCGGCACGGCGACAAGCGCCGGCCCTGCTACAAGGCGGAGACCCAAAGCCGTATCGATTCAATGGACAACCGCGAATGAACGCGAATGGACGCAAATTTCAGAGGAGGAAGGGGGAGAATTGCCCAAGTGAAATTATAGGCACCGTTTGGTTGATCGTTTCCATCCTCCCCAAAGGCGCCCTCATCATTCGCGTGCATTGGCGTCTATTCGCGGTTGAACTGAATTGTTCAGGCTAAGGGCACAGCGACCAGACTCCTTGAACTCCCAAACTCGTTGTGGACAGGTCGAGCTTGCCCGCCTTTGGCGGCGCCGAAGGCGACCAGGGTTTTCGAAAATTCCTAGACTGTCATTCTGAGGGCCACCGAAGAATCCAGTGGCGCGTCCGGCTGCGAGCATCGTGCTGGATTCTTCGCCAAGCCTCAGAATGACAAACCGGCAATTGTGTCGGGTCTGAGGCTGCGCAACGCTAGAAATGCAGGTTTCCTCGTCCGTCGTCCGTCGTCCGTCGTCCGTCGTCCGTCGTCTGGCTTCTGGCTTCTGGCTTCTGGCTTCTGTCCTCTGGTTTTTTCCTGCTCCCTTCTCCCGCGCGCGCCGGTACGAAGCACATTGCCAAGCCAATTAGCTTCGCGCGCTCATTTCGCCATCGCTGGCTCGGCCGCGGGCGCGTGGCCTTGCGCCAGCCGCTTCCGCGCCTTTGCCGTGAATTTGTCCAGGTATACGTAGATGACCGGCGTGATATACAGCGTGAGGAGTTGCGACACCACCAACCCGCCCACCACCGCCAAGCCCAGCGGCCGGCGTGAATCGGCGCCGGCGCCGAGGCCCAGCGCGATGGGCACCGCAGCCGCCAACGCGGCAAAACTCGTCATCATGATCGGCCGGAACCGGACGAGACACGCCTGCACGATTGCCTTCTCCGGCGAGGTCTCCCCCTGCGCGCGCGCGGCGAGTGCAAAATCGATCATCATGATCGCGTTCTTCTTCACGATGCCGACCAGCAGGATGATGCCGACATAACCCATGACGTTCAGCTCCTCCTTGAAGAGCCACAGCGTCGCGAGCGCACCGAAGCTCGCGGCCGGCAGCCCGGACAGGATCGTGATCGGATGGATGAAGTCCTCGTAGAGGATGCCGAGCACGATGTAGATCACGAGCACGGCCATGATGAGCAGCAACCCGAGCCCCTGCATCGAGGAGGCGAAGGCCTGCGCCGAGCCCTGGAAACCATAGCTGATGGTCGCCGGAAGTTGCTGCCGCGCGAGCGTGCTCACCGCGGCCGTGGCCTCGCCGAGCGAATAGCCCGGCCGCAGGTTGAATGATATGGTCACGGCCGGCACCTGCCCGAGGTGGTTCACGGTCAGCGGCCCGACCTCGCGTTTGAGCTCGGCCACCGTGTCGAGCGGCACCGGTTTGCCGCTGCGGTTTCGCAGGTAGAGCAGCGACAGCGCCTCGGGGTTCTGCTGGAACTCCGGCGCCATCTCCATGATGACGAAATACTGGTTCGTCGGTGTGTAGATCGTGGATACCTGGCGCGAGCCGTAGGCGCTGTAGAGCGTGTCCTCGATCTGCTGCGGGGTGATGCCCAGGGCCGCGGCGCGGTCGCGCTTGATCTCGACCCGCAGCTGCGGGTTCGAGATCTGTAAATCGGAATTCACGTCCTGGAGCCCGTCGAGCCCGCGCATCTTCGCCTCCATGGCCTTGGCCGCGGCGTAAAGTTCCTTCAGGTCGCTGCCGAAAAGCGTGAATTGATACAGCGCGCGCGAAAGCGTGCCGCCGAGCCGGATGGGCGGAAGCAGCTGCGGGTAAACGCGAAATCCCGGGATCGCGGCCAGTTGCCGCCGCAAATCCTGCGCGACGATGGTCGCGTGCGGCCGTTCGCTCCGCGCTTTCAACTTCATGAAGTAGCGGCCCTGGTTCGAAGTCGACGAGAGCGAGCCGCCGCCGCCGATCGACGACATGAAGGAATGCACCGCCGGATGCTTCGCGATGATCGCGGCGCCCGCCTGCTGATGCCGGACCATTTCGGCAAACGAGACATCCTGGGCCCCCTCCGTGGGCGCGAAAATCTGGCCCGTGTCGTCGGTGGGGATGAACCCCGTGGGCAGCGCGCGGGCCACGATCACCGTCAACACGATCATCACGCCCGCAACGCTCACGGTCGCAAGCCGGTGCCGCATGGTGACGTTCAGCGTGCGGCCATAGGTCCGGACCATGGCGTTGAACACGCCCTCCATCGCGCGATAAAAAGCGCCGTGGTGCTCGGGTTCGCCAGCGCCATCGGCCCGGCGGCGGTGAGGTTTCAGGAACCGGCTGCACAACATCGGGGTGAGCGACAGTGACACCAATCCGGATACGAGAATCGACGCCGTGATCGTGACGGCGAATTCGTGCAGCAGCCGGCCCACGAGCCCGCCCATGAACAGCACGGGGATGAACACCGCCACCAGCGACAGCGTCATCGACATGATGGTGAACCCGATTTCGCGCGAGCCCTTGAAGGCGGCGTCGCGCACCGGCATGCCCTGCTCCACGTAACGGACGATGTTCTCGAGCATCACGATCGCATCGTCGACCACGAACCCGACGGAAAGCGTCAGCGCCAGCAGCGACAGATTGTCGACGGTGTAGCCGAAGAAGTACATCGCCACGAACGTGCCGAGCAGCGCCATCGGGATCGCGATGCTGGGGATGACGGTCGCGGTGATCGTCCGCAGGAAAAGAAAGATGACGAGGATGACCAGCCCGATGGAGAGCAGCAGGGTGGCCTTCACGTCCTGGACCGATTCGTGAATCGTGACGGAGCGATCGAACATCACCTCGAGCTTCACCGAGGCCGGGAGCTGCTGGCGGAAGGCGGGCAAAAGTGCGCGCACGCGGTTGACGATCTCGACCGTGTTCGTGCCGGGCTGGCGCTGCACGCCGATGCCGATGGAGCGGACGCCGCCGTCCTGATCATAGAACCAGCTCGCGCCGCGGTTGTCCTGCACGCTGTCGATCACGCGTGCGAGTTCGCCCAGCCGGACCGGGGCGCCGTTGCGGTAGGCGACCACGATTTGGCGAAACTCGGCGCTGTTCGCGAGCTGGCCGGAGGCAACCACGGTCATCGACTGCTGGTTGCCATCGAGAATCCCGGTCGGGAGATTGACGTTGTGGGCGGACAGCGCGCTGCGCACTTCGTCGAGGGCGATGCCGCGGCTGGCCAGCGCGCGCGGATCGAGTTGCACGCGCAAGGCGTACTTCTGCGCGCCGAAGATCTGGACCTGCGCCACGCCATCGACGGTCGAGATGCGCTGCGCGAGGTACGTCTGGGCGTATTCGTCGACCACGGAGAGCGGCAGCGTCGGTGAACTGAGCGCCAGCCAGAGGATCGGCGAGTCCGCGGGATTGGTTTTCCGCAGCGAAGGCGGCGCAGGCATGTCGCTCGGCAACCGCCGCTGCACGGCGGCGATGGCCGCCTGCACGTCCTGCGCCGCAGCGTCGATGCTGCGGGAAAGCGTGAACTGAATCGTTATCGCCGTGCTGCCGAGCGAACTGGTCGACGTCATCGAGTCGATGCCGGCGATGGTGGAGAACTGCTGCTCGAGTGGCGTGGCCACCGCCGAGGCCATCGTCTCCGGCGTCGCGCCCGGCAGGCTCGCGTTCACCACGATGGTCGGAAAATCGATGTTGGGCAGATCGCTGACCGGAAGCATCCGGTAGGCCATCACACCAAAAACGCACAGCGCCGCCGTGAGCAGCGTCGTCATCACCGGCCGGCGGATGCAGAGGGCGGGAAGATTCACGACTTTGGCTCCGGTTTCGGGGCGGAGGTTTCGGCGGTCAGCGCGGAAAGGGTTTTGGCCTCCACTCTGGCGCCGGGGATGAGCCGCAGGTGTCCGTCCGTCACCACGATGTCACCGGCGCTCACGCCGTCGGCGAGCAGGGTGGTGTCGCCGGCGGTGCGGAGCACCTTGACCGTGCGGATGTCGACCGACTTGTCGGGCTTCACCACGTAAACCTGGGTCGTGTCCTGGCCGGTCTGCACCGCGGCCGATGGCACCACGAGCGCGCCGCGATCGATTCCGATCCGGGTCCGCACCTGGACAAATTGCCCCGGCCACAGCGCGTGGTCGGCGTTGGCGAAACTCGCCTTCAGCGTGATCGTGCCGGTCGTGGGATCGACGGCGTTGTCCACGAAGCTCAGCTGCCCATCGGTTCGACTCAGGCCGGAAGCGGGATCGCCCACCGTCACGGTGGCATCACCGCGAATGAGCGCGGCGCGGATTTCGTTAAGCGCACGCTCGGGGATGGCGAACGCCGCGGCGATCGGCGCGAGCTGGTTGATGGTGACGATTGACTGCCCGGCATCGTTGGCCTTCACCAGCGCGCCCTCGTGCAGAATCAACTGCCCGGTCCGGCCCGCGATCGGCGCGCGAATCTGGGTGTAGCCGAGGTGCAACTCCGCGTTGGCCACCGCCGCCTCCTTCGCCTGCACGAGCGCCCGTGTGGTTTCCGCCTTGGTGTTGAGCATCGCGAACTGCTCCTTCGAAATCGCCTCCTGTTGATCGAGCCGCTGGTAGCGTTCGAGATCCGCGGCCGCCTTCGACTCTTCCGCCCGGGCGTTCGCCAGATCGGCCTTCGCGATCCGCAGCGAATTTTCGAATGGCCGCCGGTCGAGCGTGACCAGCAGATCGCCAACCTTCACCTCGTCGCCCTCGTTGAAATGAATCTGGGCCATCATGCCGTCGACCTGGGACTTGACGGCAACCGTCCGCAGCGCCTGCACCATGCCGACCGCCTCGATCGCGCGCGGGACATCGACCTGCTTCACCGTGGCCACCTGCACGGGAACGGGCAGCGGAGCCCCGGCCGCCTTCGTGGCAGTGGCGCCCGGCTTGCAGCCGGCAAACAGGAACAGCATCGCCGCGGTGGCGAGGACCGGAAAATCAGTTGTCTTCATGGCGACGTCGTTCGGCTTCCGCGTCCATGCGGAGGAGGTTGGACTTGATCTGGAGCAAATCATCCACGAGCGCGGCTCGCCGCGCATCCGGCAGCCCGCGCATGAATTCGGAGCGCATTTTCTCCGCCACGGCGGCCAGCCGGTCGATCAGCGGCTCCGCCTTGCGCGACAGAAAAAGATGATACGCGCGCGCGTCGGCGGCATGATCCCGGCGCTCGATCCAGCCGCCGCGCAACAGCCGCGCCGCGTGGCGGCTGACCGTGATTTTTTGCATCTGCATCGCGTCGGCGAGTTCGCTCTGGGTGCAGCCCGGGCGACGCGCGAGGTGCATGAGCACGAGCCACTGCGCGCGGGTGACCCGAAGCCCGCGCACGCGCCGGTCGAATTCCTTCCGCGCCAGCCGGCTGATGTCGCTCAGGATGAAGCCGAGGCTCCGTTCGAAGGCTGGGGTTGGGGCGACCATGTCGTGGCGAAAGGCGCAAACTGGTAAGCTAGCTTACCTCTGGCGCAAGTCCGGAATGTGCGACCAGACGAATTACTTCTGGTCGCACGTGCCCGTGGGCGTCGGTCGTCCGAGTGGCCCCGCGCTTTTGCCGGCCACAGATCCTCCTTAACAAAACATTTTGCGGGCGAGACGCCCGCGCTCCCAGGGCTGATGTCTGCTGACGACGTCAACCGGTGTAGCGGAACGCGTGAGCGTTTTGCTTTTCGGAATGCCCTTCGACGAAACGCTCACGCGTTCCGCTACGGAAGTCATTCCTGACGAAAGCGACCGTCCCGCGGCCGAGGCGAGCCCTCCATCTATTTCCAAAATCAATGACGTTTGTTTAGAACGTCAGGTTCGCGCTGAGTCCAAACCGCCGCGGCGTCTGCAATACCACGCGATACTCCTCCGTCTGGTCCATGTCGGTGACGATGGGATCGGTCTCGTTGAGGACGTTGTCCACGTTCAGCTGCAAACGCAGCTGGCGTCCTTTCTTCAGAGTCCAGCCGCGTCCCATCATCGCGCTCGCGAGCGTATACCCGCCGCCGACGATCGGCCGGTTGTTCCGCGCCGAATCGTAGCCGAGCACGCCGTCGCCATAATAACGCGCGCCGCCGCCGACGGTGAGGTTCCGCAGCCACCCGGCCGATGCGTCGCGAAACGTATAGGTGGTGAAAACATTTCCGGTATATTCCCGCAGCTGCCGCCGGGTCTGGCCCGCGCCGGCCTGGATCAAGTTGTAGATCGCATCCACCCGCGCGAGCGTGCCGGCAACCGTCTCGCCGCCCGGCAGCCCCGAGTACTTGGCGCGGATCGGATCGGGAATCACCATCGTCGCGTTTTGCATCCACAAGGCGCGATTCGCCTCGAGGTAGGCACCGTTCGCCGGCTGCAATGCCGAAGCCACCTGCATCGTCCGGGCCGCGTTCAACCGCAGCCGCCAGTTGCGCGTGGGATTCGCCGTCACCTCCAGCTCCCACCCCTCTCCCTTCAGGCTCTGGCCGTCGCGCGACGCGGTGCCGCGATTCTGGTCCGACACCCCGTTGTTGAGCGTCTCCCAAATCGCGTTGATGAAATTGATGAAGTTGTTGTCGCGCCCCACCGACTGGTTCGTGTCGCTCAGCTCATAACGCGAGATCGCGACGTTGAGTTTGTTGTCCCACAGCCGCATTCGGACGCCGTAATCAGTGCCATCACCGCGACGATTGCCGAGCGCCTGGTCGTTGATGTCCAACGCGGCCTGGGGCTGGAAGCTGTCGGACTTGTTGTACACGAGCGCCAGCCACTTCCAGCCAAATGGACTCACGACGGCGCCAAACGTCCTGGTGTCGCCCTGGGCGAATTGTTTGACGTTGCTACGGATCCGCCGCGGATACAGCCGCGTCACCGGCTCGCGCTCATCCGTGGTCGTCCCGTTGCCGTTGAAATCAGCGGTATCGTTCCAAATCCGCCGGCGGTCGTGCCGATACCCGCCCGTGAGAATCACGCTGTTGTTGAGCCAGCGGCTTTGCAGGACCGTCATGCCGGTATCGAGTTGCGAGAGGTTGTCGCGCGCGCTGTCCCCGGTGCGCACGTACCCCTCGGTCACGCCATTCTGGCCGGTCAGCGGATATCGGAGCGGATCAAACAGCCCGTGCCAGCGCGGATCGGGGTTGGCGAAGTCGATGTAAACGCGGCGCAGGATCTGGTTGTTGCCGCTCGTGAGATCGAGCGGGTACTGCGCGTTGCCCACCGGCGTGACATTCTGCGAGGCAAACGCGTCGTCGAACGTGTAGACGTTCGTCCGGCTCAGCAGCGCCGCAATCTCGTGCCGGCCGAGCCAGGAGCGGTGCTTCGTCAGGTCGAGCCGATACGAGCCGGTGAGCCGGTAATCATCGGTCTTGCGCTCGGTAACGGCCATGTTGCCGGCGGTCTGGGCGTAGAATTTCCCGAAGTTTGGATTCGACTCGCTCGCGGTCACGATACCGACGCTGTTGCTCGCCGTGGGACGGAAACGGTTGAGATCCATCGCGAGCGCATGGGCGCCGAACGTCATCACGCGGTAGTGAAAATCGGAAACCGCCTGCTGGTTGAACGCCGCTTCGAACGCGAGGTTCGCGCCGATGCGCTGTTCGATGAACGCGGAGAGATTGTGGTAATGGTAATCGCGCGTGAACCCCGGGCCGTGGATCGAGGCGTTGAGCGGCATGATCGATTCATCGATGATCGAGGCGCGCACATTGTTGAGCGCAGGCGCACGCTCACCACCGTTCGTCACCGCACTGCCGTTCCAGGTCACGGGACCCGTGCCCGCAAAAGGATCCCAGATGTAGTTCACGCCGGTGCTCCGGCCCACCGCCGCCAGCGCCGTCGCCGGTGCGCCGGGGCTGTAACCGTACGGCGCGGCGGCGGCCGAGGGCATCCGGCGCGGGCTGGCGGGATTCGTGGGGTCGGTCCAGTTCTGTGGATTGTTGTACCAGCCGAGGTAAGTTTCGCCGGCGGGCCACGGCTGGGCGATGATCTGGTCGACGTCGCCGTACTCGCCCTCGACGCGAATTTCAGTGTGGTTGAACGGCCGATACGTCAGCGCCAGCGCGCCGCCATAGAGCCGGTAATGTTTGAATTCCCGCCAGTCGCCCCGGTCCTGCGCCACGAGGTTCAGCCGCGCGTCAAGCCGGTTCTTGAGCAACGTGCGACCCAGATCGAGCTCGGCGCGGTGGTCGCTCCAGCTGCCGTAGCGCCCGCCGATTTCGTTGATGTCGCGCCCAAACCGCGCGCGTTTGGTCGAGGCGTTGATAATGCCGCCGGGCGCGCCAATGCCGAAGAGCACCGAGTTCGGGCCGCGCGAAAGATCGATCCGCTCCAGGTTGAAGCGATCGATGTTCACCAGCCGCCATTGGAAATAATTCCGGCCGACGGCGCCGCCGACGAAGCCGCGGATCTGCGCCGTGATGTCGTTGGCGAGGTTCGCCTGCCCCGTGTAGTCGGTGTACTCCTCGGACGAGTTCAGCGCGTAATCGAGGGCGTCGCGCATGCTCAGCAGTCCCGCATCCTCCATGAACTCCTTGGTGAAAACGGAAATCGCGGCCGGCGTTTCCCAGAGCTCGGAATTGAGCCGCGTGCCGGCGAGCGTGTTGGAAGCGGCGTAACCGACGTCCTTCGACGTGGTGACTTCGAACGGCGAGAGCAGGGTTGGATTCGACTCGGACTCGGCGCCGGCGCGCGGCGT
>JAUSID010000166.1 GCA_030648295.1 Opitutaceae bacterium
CGTATCCAGAAAATGAAGCGGCATCACGCCGCGGTATTCGTAGCGCGGCGAGCGCGCCGTCGGATAGAACGTGAGCTTCTGTGCCGCCGCATTCGCTCGGGGCGTGAACGTGACGTCCGTGATCGGCCGCGCCGCAAAGACGGTGAAGCGGACGGTCTGCGGTGCGGATGACTGCGCGTGAACGGAAGGAATCGAGACCAGGGACCAAAGACCAAAGACCAGGGACCTCCATGCCCAGGCATCGAATCTCCGGACCGAAACTCGTCGGATTGAAAGTCCCTGGTCTCTAGTCCCTGGTCCCTGGTCTTTCATCAAATGTCCGCCCGCGTCAGCCATCGGAAGGAGATGATCTTGAACCGCCGGCCGTAGCGGTCGTTCAGCTGATGCGCCTGACTCGGCGTGCTGTTCGGATCCTCCGAATCGCTCGGCACCGTGAATGCGGATGCCGGGGTCTCCGGCAGATCGCTCGGATCGAAAAATTCGGGAATCCGCTGCACGATCGCTTCACACCAGGCGCGACCCTCGGTCGCTTGCGGCGGCACACTGCCGTCGGCGTTGAGCTTTGCGGGATTGATCGCCTCGCCATACGATCGGATGACAAACGTGTCCGAGCGCGGAAACAGCACCGGCGCGAGCGCGGTCATCACGTCCGCCTGCGTCAGCCATTGCGAACTGAACTCCGCAATCGCGCTGTTGATCGCGGCATCCTCGATCGCGGCCTCGAGCAGGCTGCGCGGTGGATCGGCCGGCGGCGGGGGAGCTTCCGGATCGGCGGGCGGTTCCGCGGGCGGCTCGGCGGGAACACCGAATATCGCCTGCGGCGCGAGAAATTCCTCGAGCGAACGGAAAGGGCCCGAGGCCACCTGCCTTGCCTTCACCAGTTCAACAATCCGATCGGCGAACGTATCAACCTGCGCGGCGTTGAGCGTGCGCATGCCCTGGCGAAACAAATGCGTGTTGGCGGGAGAGGGTGTCTCCGCGCCGGTTTCCGCCATTCCCGGCTCGGCCTTGAACGTCTCCTGCGCCGACTGCGGGAACCGGAAGAAAAACGCATCACCGGACTCGAAACTCGCCCAGGCGTCGTCGTCGGCGGTTCCGGTCGCGTCTGCCGCATCGAGGTAGGTGAACGACAGCGGCGTTGGATAGCGGACCCCACGAAGCACGGCTTTCCACGCCGTGGGGTTGGTGGAGTTCAGATTAAACGCGCCGCCCTGCAGGAAATATTTCGACGACCGTGACTCCGCCGGACTCGCCACCGCCTCGGATTCCCCGGTCGCGGGAATTGTGACGGTAGCACGAACATCATCGATGGTGGGCTTGGTGCCATCGGCGTTGCGCAGCGGCTTCAGCAACGGATTCGGCAGGATCAGATCGCCCATCACCGTCGTGCCCGGCATCACGCCCGCCGTGACACCGGAGAAAAAGAACCGGTCGAACAACTCGCCCACGGGGATCCCGTTCAACTGCGCGCCCGCGCCCCAAGGATTGCCGATCGCGAATGGCCTGCGACCGGCTAGCCACAGATGCTGAAGCATTCCCATCGATTGAATCGGCGCCCGAGGGAGTTCGAAGAGCGGGGCATCTTCATTGTACGATGTGCCTGTCGTCTTGTTTCGATTCAGCAAACGCTCGGGCTCGTACACGCGGAAGAAGTCGTTGTATGCAGCCGGATTGGTTCCGTTCGGAACGGCGCGCAACGCCGCCGCGCCCACTTGTGCGTTACGCGGATCATTGCCCTCAGCCATAAGCCATAAACCCGGGGAAGTTTGAGAATCCGCGCTCTCCGCGAGCCGAAAGAGATAGCCCAGGGGCGACGGCGTCGCATCGCCGCGACTACTATCCGTAGTCGGCACATCATCGTATTCTGGGCTCGTATAGGTCGCCAGTGTCGCGCCATCACTCGCCCTTACCACGCGGACAGACAATGTCACTTTCTCCGGGATGCGAAGCGCAAGCAGCGAACTCGAATTGATCGTCGCGCTACCTGGGAGTGTGACCTGCAGTCCTTGATCGAATGCCCCGAGATCAGCGGAGTCGAACCGACCTGGGTTTCCACTCGTGTCGAGCGTGGCGCCAGGCAGGAAAGTCCAATTATAGACCCGGCCTGGGAGCATCGACTGTTTGTCGGGTTTCACCGGATCGGTTGGCATGACCCACGGCAGCGAGACAATGAAGGGACTGCCGAATAACTGCCGAAGCGGAAACGCGGCTTCCTCTTCCTGAGTTTCTGCGTTGAGTACGATTACAGTTTCCGGAAGCCCTGATATTTCCAACCGAAGGTCTTCGGGCACCAAGGACGAAGTGTAGGGATTCCATAATGCTGCTGCCCACCGAAGGCTAAGTGTGAAGGGTGCGTCGGCTGTTTGCTTCCTCACTCCAAAGAACAGATAAAAATATGTGAGCGCAGGAGACACCGCCGGTTCACCATTCACCCCTGGTGGCGTCAAGATGTACCGTCGCCGAATCGGATCCGCGCCGTATCCGGGCGAAATCACCGGCGCCGCCGACGGCGGAGCGGGATTGTCGGGATCGGGCGCGGCCGGCGGAACGGGCGGCTCCATGTAGCTGGAGTAATTCGCCCAGGCCGCGAACGCGGCACCGAGCAGCCCGGGATTCAGCGAGAGATCCTGCCGCAATCCGCCCGTCTTTGTGTTCGCCAGCACGGCGAAATTATTCGGCGACCAGCTGTGAAAATAAGTGCGCAGCAGGTTGGGTCCGACATTCGCGGTCGAAGTCGCACGCCGGAGAAACGCGACCTGGCTCAGCGCCGCCACCTTGTTGTTCGCCACGAGAGTCGCATTCGTCGTGTCGAGCGGCTCGAACACCGGATTGGCGTTCGCATCGGCCGCGCCGGCACCGAGCGACATCTGCTGCCGCAATCGCGATTTCAGTTCGGCGGAATCATACGGCGGATAATCGATGGCTGCGGTCGTGTCGGGAATCGCGACCGGCGCCTTCACGCCCTGATCGCCGACCCACCAGGCGTAGCGACCGATCGTCGTGCTCGCACCCGGCCGTACGCCCGGTACTCCTTCCGCCCTGATGTCCCGGAGCGGCGCATTAATTGAGTTCTGAGCGTTATTGCCCGCCGACTGCGTTCCGACGAGTTGCACCACCGAACTTCCGGGGACGTCCGGAGTGACGCTCAGCGGCTGCTCCACTCCGTCGGCGTCGCGCAGTTCATTGCCGCTGACCAGCCAGGTCATCGGCGTGGCAGGTGTCTCGTTCAGGGTGGCGTCGCTGTGCCATACGCCCGTATAGCGGCTCGTGCCATTGACGTTGGCAAACGCCTCGGCCGTGGCGGTCACCCGCGTGTCGGGCCCCGCGTATTTCTGCAATTGGCCGACCGCGATGTTGAGCGCGAAGAGCGCATTCTCGCGCGCCTGGGCCTGCCGCTGCATATTGCCGGCCACCGAGGTCTCGACCCGCGTGTACGCGGCCAGCCCAACCAGCAGCACGACAATGAACGCCAGCATCGTAACGACGATGAGAAGCGCGAAACCGCCGCGCTTCGCGCGGGACCAAGGACCAAGGACCAAAGACCAGGGACCAGGAAAAGATGAGCGCGAAGAGTGGCCGCATTCCTGCCGGTCATCGCAGTTCCCAGTGTTGTGCCTGTGGTAATCCATGTCCGATGCGCAGTGTTTGGTCTGTGGGTCTCTGGTCTCTAGTCTCTAGTCTTTGGTCCTTAGTCCTTGGTCCGTGGTCCTTAGTCCCTGGTCTCTTGTCTCTGGTCTTCCGCCCCTGGTCCTTGGTCCCTGGTCTTTAATCTCACAGCGGCCTCGCGTTGATCACGATTCGGCGCGTATAGACGCGGGAGTTTTCCTGGGCGACGCCCCACCACCATTGCTGGATGTTGTTGCGATACTTCAATGGGGCCGTCAGCGCCGGAGTCTGGTTTCTTTCCATGTTCGCGATCAGGGCCGCGCCCTCGTCGGTCAGAATCCGGACCATGACGTCGATCACATCCGGAAACAGGAACCGGTGATTGTAGTTCGGCGCGCTCGACGGCGTGTTCGACGGGAACTGCGCGCGCAGCGGGCTGGCCGAGTTGTTCAACCCACCGCTGGCGTTGGCCGGGAAGATCGGCCGCAACCGGCCCGGGCTTTCTGGATCGCGCACGTAGCAGCGGACGCCGAAATCGATCACGTTGTCGGTGATCACCGAATCGAGGTTCCGCTGGGTCGCGGTCACGATCTGGAGGTTCCGCGGGTCGCCGGATTGCGCGCCATTGTTGCCGGACGTGCTGGATCGATACGGCGCCGCCGTGATGTCGTAGCCGGTTTCGAGCACGCCGGGCCGGGGATTGTTGCCCGTGG
Source organism: Opitutaceae bacterium (assembly GCA_030648295.1). Lineage (GTDB taxonomy): Bacteria > Verrucomicrobiota > Verrucomicrobiia > Opitutales > Opitutaceae > ER46. The sequence continues at coordinate 4,320 of JAUSID010000166.1, forward strand.
TCGCGGCCGGGCGGACCTCCACGCGATGCAGCAGGTAGGCCGTATTCAGATTTTGATTATTCGCCGAACTGTACCGGCGCACAATCTGATAGCCCACCGCAATCGGGGCCGAGATCGTATTGGCGTTGCTGTTGGCGCCCCGGCGCGTGGTGAAGAATCGCAGCCACACGCCGGCGGTGCCAAATCGGGCCTGCTCGAGCTTGCTGCGGTCCTGCGGCACGAGTTCCGCGCGCGTGGCCGCCATGTCGAGTGAAATGCCACCGGTGGGCTTGGGATTTCGCTGCGCCGCGATCCAAAGGCCGCCCGTCGCCCCGCCGGTCGCGCCCGTGAGCACGTCGGCCGCCATCCAGATGTTACCATCATCCCGATACATCGCGCCCTCGAGATCCTGCTGCAACTGGTCGAGGACGATTCGCGCCTGGGCATCGGCCCCCAGCCGCGTGCCCGCACGCGTCCATGTACTGCCGACGTTCCGGACCAGAATGGCAATGAACCCGGCCAGCATCACCGTGATTGCCGCCGCCACGAGCAGCTCGATCAGGGTGAATGCCGCCGCGCGCTTCGCGCGGCGGCAGGTCCCTGGTCCTTGGTCTCCGAAAAGGTCCCTAGTCCCTGGTCTCTTTTGTCTCATCGTCGGAGCACTCCAGTGAAGAACAGCACCTGCTTCCGACTATGATCAAATGGTACGGGACCGCCGCCGGTGCTGCTCCGGCCCACCTGCACGGAGCCGCCGCCGGCGATGGGCTGGAATGCCGGCCAGCGCACTCGTATGGTGTATGCCACTACCGAGGCCAGCGGGTCGGAGTCGGCCGGCGACAGTGCCTCGTTCCGGATCAGATCGATTTCAAAAAACTTGTCGCGGTCGGCGACCACGCGGTCGGACGAGTCGCGCCAGTTCTTGCGGGTGTCGGCGGAATCATAGACGCCGGCCTCGCCGCTGAGCTTGGCGAAGAGCACATACGGGTGCTTGGTGCCATCGTTCGGATTGTAAGCGGGGTCGCCGTCGTTCTTTCGCACGTTGGCCGGCGTCTGGATGAGCACGAGGGCGGATTCGAATGGCATCACGTCGATCCGGGAGCGGATTGCGTCTGCCACGCGGGCCGCGGACTCGGCGTCGGTGACGGTGGCGACGGATTTCGTGACCGGCGCGAACAGCCCGAGCACGGCCACCATCCCGATGGCGAAGATTGCGATCGCGGCGACGACTTCGATGAGAGAGAAGGCGCTCCTGGGAGCGCGGGCCTCCGGCCCGCTCCGACGCGTCGTGGGCGGGGACCAGGTTTTCCCGCAGGCGTCGGTGAGCAACGTGCCTGCGCTCTCGAGTGCTGTTGCGGGCGGGACGCAGCCTTCGCCGAAGGCTTCGGCGGGCGGGCTGCCCGTGCTCCCGGGCCGGAGCGTCCCGCCCAGGTTGGGAATTCCGAAGACGGACGATCGTTGTGCTGGCGTCCGCGGCGGGGGCGCCGCAATTCCAGTCACCGGTGCGCGAACCGAGAATTCCAGCCTCGTTACCCCGGCTGCTACGACTCCACGGCCGTGCCACTTCCATCCAGGCCACGCCGGGCGATGTTGCGTCGTATCCATTTTCAGAATCCGGTCGACTCATCGACGAGGGAAATGGCACCAGTCCGCCGGATCAAGAGCCCGCGCACCGCACGGTTGTTGTTGAACTGCGGCAACGCGTTTGCCGCCAGCACCGCCGTCGTGAGCGCAATCTTCGACGGGTTCTGGCCCGTCGTGACCGTCCCGTCGGCGGCAAATTGAAGAAAATGAACGCGGCCGTTCGTCCGGGTGGTGCCAAAATAACGGTTGGCGGGCTGATTGCTCTGCGACGCGTAGCTGAAGCTGTCGAGCGTCTGGAGCGCCGTCGATACAGGGCCCATATTCCGGTTGTTGTTCCACGTAACACCGGCGCGCAGGTGATTCGTTGGCACCGGCGGCGGGGGCACGATGCTGATCGGCGCAGGCAGCGTCACCGGGTCACCGGCTGCGACCCACACGTTCCCACCTCTCGCATTCGTTTCCTGCCGGACGACAATGATCGTGCGCAGGTACTTCATGGAATCCACGTTTTGCCCGGGTGGTCTCTGGGCATAGATCACCAGGCGCGCGTTGGTTTGATGGAGTGCAGCCTGCGCACGCGCAGCGCCCACCATGCTGGCGACAAGATTTTGCCCGTTGGCCAGCGCCGCGCCCTCGCCGCCGCGCCCCGCCAGCGCCATCGCTCCCGCTCCGATCAACACCACAATCACGCCGATGACGACAAGCAGTTCAATGAGCGTGAATCCCGCCCGACGCGCACGGGACCGATCCAACATGGGCGGGACGCCCATGCCACAACGGACAACTCCGCGCGTCGGAATTTCAGCTGTAGGTTGCGCGCTCGCCGCACAACAGGTCGCGGCCAATGCCGCCCGGATCATGCGCGGGACGCCCATGCCACGGCGGACGCCATGCGGCACGGCGATCGCCGGGTTCCGACTGACAGTTTCGGCGTCCGACCTCATTTCCAGCTCATGATCAGGAGGCTTTGATCGCCCTGCCTCGCCCCCGGCGGCGCACAGTAGAAAATAACTCCGGCGCGCACGCCCCCCTGGGCGACCGTCGGAAAATCAGCCGCGTTCGGTTGCAGCCGCACCGTGGTTGCGTCCATCGGGCTCACGAACGGCAGCGTATTGATGCCGTCGCCGCCCGCAGCGCTGTACTTGATTGAACCGTCGAGATTGCGGTCGACCAGCACGGCGATATCGGTGTTGTCGAATGCATCGCGAACCAGCCCGCGCTTGCTGGTCAACGTCGCGTCCGTGGTGTTCACCGGCACCATGTCGGCCTCGGTGAACGTGATGAACGCGATCCGCCGCGTGTTTTGCGCCAGAGGCGGCGGAGGGTTTCCGGTTGTCGCGCCCGTCAACTGCTGACCATCGCGCCGCGTACCGACGAGGATCTCGTAGAAGCGATGCACCTGCCCCAGGTTCGTGCCGCCAGCGGTGTTGCCATTGACCTTGTTCATCCCTGCGCCCGTCGTCTCGAACGTCGGATAATAGCCGTACTCCTGCCGGAACGACTCGATGGCCGCGCCCCATTGGGCGAAATGCGCGCGGGTCTTGGCGCGCTTCGCCGCGGAGCGCGCCGACGCCGTCGTGGGAATGAGGATCGCGGCGAGGATGGCGATGATCGCGACGACAGTGAGAAGTTCGATCAGCGTGAACGCGCAGTTCGCGCGTCCCGCGCGAACTGAAACAAAATCGCGGTGCGATTTTGAGCCGGCATTCGGGCCAGCTGATCGGGAGAAGTGCGAAATGAATTTAGACACGAGAGTGGCACGGATGACGAACGCGGGTTGGTTGATAAACGACGTCTCGCAGCGCGCAGCGCTGCCTGGGCCGCCGGCCGAACGCGGCGCGGTCGAAGCCAGGAAAAATCTTGTTGAACGAAAAGGTATTCATGGCAGTTCCCGGCCGGCGGCTGCTAATGCGAATATATATTATCGACCATCTCGGGCGTTTGCGTCGGCAAAAATATGCCGGTCTGCACATTGATCGGCGGCGTTTGGGTTCCGTTGGCGGCGACGCGCGAGCCGGCGGAGAAAAGGACGTAACCGGTCGCCTGCCAGTTGTTCGGATTCCGCGCGTTCTTGTAATAGTAGAGGTAGCGGCGTCCCCACGGATCCAGGAGGCTGACGTTTTGTTCGGTTTTCGAAGGCGGGTTGGGCACATTGCTGACCGGTACGAGATAACTCGTGGTCAGGTTGCCGTTGATTCGATTTCTGGCGGCGAGTTGCGGCGGCAGGAAGTTCGGGCCGTTGACCCTATCCGCGTTGCCAAAAGCCCGCGCGCCAAACACCCCGGTGAGGCAGTTGAAAAGCTTCGCCGGGACCGTGTTGATTCCCGGACCGCTGCCGTTCGGCATGGTCGCACTCACGCCCGTCGGCGTCGCGGGCGCCTGGCCGAATTCGCCGAGCTGCGGGTAGTCGCCGAAGTGTCGCTTGAATTCCTCGAGCGCAGTGGAGAGCGCCGCGAGATCGGCCCTGGCCTGCGCGATGCTTGCGCGCTCCTTCACGCCGCGGACGGCGCCGATCGTGATCGTCGCGAGAATCGCGAGCACCGCCATCGACGTGAGCAGTTCGACGAGCGTGAAGGCGCGGCTCGTCGAGTTCCCGAGCGTGCGGCGCGAAACGTTGCAGTCAGCCAGGGCAATTGCGGGCGAGACGCCCGCGCTCCCAGGGCCAGCCGCTCGGAACGAAACCACCGCACGCGAATCTTTATGCTCGATCGGAGCATTGGCGGGCGGGCCGCCCACGCTCCCAGGACGAGCCGCCGCGCTCCCGATACGGCCTGCAGCGGGCACACGAACGCGGCGGCTGCTCCCGCGGGGAACGGGAGCACGGCGGAAAGACTTGATCGTGCCGCGCTGGCAGCGCGCGAGTGACATGAGAGAGAGGACGCTAGTGAAGCGTCAGAGTTGCGTCGCCAGCAAATGGTTTTTGCGGCGGCGAACGCCGCCAAAACCCGTTTTGATTTTCCGCGGGGGGCGGAAAACTCACTCTTCCGCCTGCAGGGCGGTGATGACGCTGAAATCCTCCAGGGTCGTGGTGTCACCCTTCACCTCACCGCCCGCGGCGATTTCCTTCAGGATGCGGCGCATGATCTTTCCGCTGCGCGTCTTCGGCAGCCCGGCCGCGAACCGGATGGTGTCCGGTTTGGCGAGCGAACCGATCTCCTTGCCCACGTGGTTGCGCAGCTGCTCCTTCAAGGCATCGCTCGGCTGATGCCCCGCTTTCAGGGTCACGAACACGACCAGCGCCTGGCCCTTGAGCTCGTCGGGCCGGCCCACGGCGGCGGCCTCGGCGACAAACGGATGCGACACGAGCGCACTTTCGATTTCCGCCGTGCCGAGGCGGTGGCCGGACACGTTGAGGACATCGTCGATCCGGCCCACGATCCAGAAGTAGCCTTCCTTGTCCTGCCGCGCGCCGTCGCCGGTGAAGTAATAATGCGGATGCTCCGGGAATTCGCTGAAGTATTGCCGCTTGTACCGATCATCGTCGCCCCAAAGCGTGCGCAGCATTGACGGCCACGGCTTGGTAATCACGAGTTTGCCACCGGTGTTGCGCGGCACCTCGTTGCCTTTCTCGTCGACCACCTTCGGCACCACGCCGAAAAACGGCCGCGTGGCCGAACCGGGCGTGGTCGACGTCACGCCGGGCAGCGGCGTGATCATGATGCAACCGGTTTCGGTCTGCCACCACGTGTCCACGATCGGGCAGCGCTTCTTTCCAATCATGGTGTGATACCACATCCACGCCTCGGGATTGATCGGCTCGCCGACCGTGCCGAGCAGCCGCAGCGAATCGAGCCGGTGCCGCAGGACGTAGTTGTCGCCCCAGCGCATGAACGCGCGGATGGCCGTCGGCGCCGTATACAAAATCGTGAGACCGTGCCGGTCGATCATCTGCCAGAACCGATCCGGCTCGGGATGATTCGGGGCGCCCTCGTAGATGAACACCGTCGCGCCATTCGCGAGCAGCCCATACACTACATAGCTGTGGCCGGTGACCCAGCCGATGTCGGCGGAGCAGAAGTACCGATCGTTTTCCTTCAGATCGAAAACGTACTGAGCACTCATCTTGCAGCCGAGCAGGTAGCCGGCGCTCGTGTGCAGCACGCCCTTCGGTTTCCCCGTGGAGCCCGAAGTGTAGAGAATAAACAGCGGGTGTTCGGAATCGAATCCCTTCGCCTTGTGTATATTCGGCGCGCCTTCCCACGCCTCGCGCCACCACGTGTCGCGGCCCTCGACCATGTTGACCTCGTTGCCGCAGCGTTTGACGACGAGGACGCTTTGCACCGTCGGCGTGCCCTCGATCGCCTGGTCGACGTTTGCCTTCAGCTCGATGATCTTGCCTCTTCGCCAGCCGCCGTCGGCGGTGATGACCAGCTTGGCCTTGCAGTCGTTGATCCGGTCCTTGAGCGCCTCGGGGCTGAAACCGCCGAACACGACGGTGTGAACCGCACCCACGCGCGCGCAGGCCAGCATCGCGATGACCGCCTCCGGGATCATCGGCATATAAATGGCAACGCGGTCGCCCTCGCCGACGCCCATGTTATGAAATGCGTTGGCCCAGCGGCAGACGTGAAAGTGCAGCTGCTTATAGGTGATGGTCCGGACGTCGCCCGGTTCGCCCTCGAAAATGATCGCCGCCTTGTTCTCCCGGTATGTGCCAAGGTGCCGGTCGAGGCAGTTTTCCGAGACGTTTAGCTTGCCGCCAACGAACCACTTCGCGTGCGGCGGGTTCCAGTCGAGGACCTTCTTATATGGTTTGCGCCAGACGAGATGCTCCCTGGCCTGCCGGTCCCAGAATTTCTCTGGGGAGTTGACAGACTCGGCATACATCCTTTTGTAGGCCGTATCACTCCCAAGGTTAGCTTGGGCTTTGAACTCGGCCGAAGGCCTGAATTTCCGGGACTCCCGGGACACTGAGGTAATCGTCTGATCTGGCACGTGGGTGTCTGATTGTAGGGTTTAAGATTCGCGAACTGCGGACCTTATCCCGCCTGAAGTTTCGAGCGTCAAGCGCGGGGACGTGTTCTGCCTCACCTCAACTCATGGAAAAGAAAAGCGAGTCCGCCACTGCGGAGACTCCGGCCGTCGAAAACAATGCGACGCCGGCGGCACCTGCCCCGACGGACAACAAGACCCCGGCCCCGGCCCCGGCGCCGGTCGACAACACGATTCACGTGGAGGGTGTCCTCGACATCGATCTCCAGCGGGGTGGCAACGGCGAGCTGATTGACGTCAGCAAGGGCAGCAAACGCCGCCCGACGGATCCCTTCGTGCCCAAGGAGCTCATCCGCCGCTTCAAGTTGAAGCAGGGCATGATGGTGGGCGGCACGGCATTCCCGCCGGAGGGCCGGTTCCCGAACCCGAAGATGAAGTTCATCGAATCGGTGGACGGCGTCACCCTCGAGGAGCGGCGCGCCAAACTGGATTTCACGACCCTCACCACGGTCTCGCCGAACCAGCATCTCAAAATGGAGATGAAGGACGGCCGGATGACGACGCGGGCCGTCGATCTCTTCTGCCCCATCGGCAAGGGAACGCGCGGGCTCATCGTGGCACCGCCCCGCACCGGCAAGACGACACTGCTGCGCGACATGGCGCTCGGTGTCCTCGAAAACAATCCCGAGTGTCACGTGATGATCCTGCTGGTCGACGAGCGGCCGGAGGAAGTCACCGACTTCAAGCGCAGCGTGGTCGACGCCGAGATCTGGGCCTCGTCCAACGACGAGCAGATCGAAAATCACCTTCGCATCGCCGATCTCTGCATCGAGCGGGCGAAGCGGCTGGTGGAAACCGGCCGCGACGTGGTGCTCCTGCTCGACTCCATCACGCGTCTCGCCCGCGCGCACAATACCGCTCGCAATTCCGGCCGGACGGGTTCGGGCGGCCTGGACGTGCGGGCGCTGGAAAAACCGCGCCAGATCTTCGCGTCCGCACGGAAGACCGAGGAGGCCGGCTCGCTGACCATCATGGCCAGCGTGCTGGTCGAGACCGGCAGCCGGATGGATGACGTCATCTTCCAGGAATTCAAGGGCACCGGCAACATGGAGCTCGTGCTCGACCGGAAGTGCGCGGAAATGCGGCTGTGGCCGGCGATCAACGTGGCCGCGAGCGGCACGCGCAAAGAGGAACTGCTGCTCGATGCGAAGACCCTCGAGGGCGTCCATTTCTTCCGCCGGGCGCTGGTGCAGCAGAAGATCGAGGAAGCCACCGAGACGATGATCGCGCGGCTCTCGAAGACGAAAACGAACGCCGAGTTCCTGAAGCTGATCGCGCGGTAGGTTTTTGCTGAGGTTTTTGCTGCTGCAAAAACCTAGGGTATCGGGCGGGGGGCAAACGAGGGGTCGAGCCCAGTGGTGAATCACGGTGGTGCGCGCAAGCACGCCGCGGCTCTCCGCCTACCTCAATCTGGACAATCGCCAACCAAAGGCTCGGGCGACACACCCCGAGGCCTTTGGCCGCGAATTCCCCTACTCTAGGTTTTCGCGAAGCGAAAACCTCCGAAAACCTTCTTGCTCCCCTCTCAATTCTCCTGAGAGTCATCCGCTTCCTACGCTTTAGGCGCCCGTCTTTTCCAGTCACCAGCAAACCAAGCATGCACAGTTTTTCCGAGCAATGCCTCGACATGGCCCGTTCGATGTTGGGCCACAATCTCGAATCGATTCAGCCCGACGGCACCGTTCTTCCCGCCCATGGCGAACAGTCCCGACCGGACGAGCCCGGCCACGTTGCGTTTGCACTCGGAGAATTTTATCGCGCCACCGGCGAAGCCACCCTCAAGGGCTACGACCTGATCGATCTGGCGGCCCGTTGCATCACCGCCCAGATGTTCACGGAACCGGCGGCGGAAAACGGCCTCGCCTATGCCTCGCTCGGGCTCCTCTGCTTCGGTCCTTCGAAGGAGCGTAATCCGGTGTGGGAACGGCTGGTGGAGGAAACCCAGCAGCGGATCGACAAGTCATTGCTCCATCGCAGCGATTACGACAACCACTGGCAGGCGTTCAACATCGCCAAGGCGGTCGCGCGTTTCAGCTTCGGGCTCTCGAAGAAGGATGAAACTTCGCGGCTGATCGAACGGATGGTCGATCGCGTCAACCAGACAAGCTCGGCCGGATTTTTCGACGATGCGACCAGCGGACTCGGCGGAAATTTCAATTTGTACGGCGTGATGACATTCGTCTTCGCGCGCTCGGCGCTGCAACTCCATGCCAACAGCGGCGTGCGCGACCGCAAGCTGCCCACGCTCCGCACCTACGCCGAAAAATATATCCGGATGATGCCGGATCTCGTCCGCCAGGACGGGCTCGGCTGGGCGTTCGGCCGCGCTGCCGGCGCGTACGGCCAGATGCATTGCATCAGCCTTGTCCTCCAGGGACTGCGCGATGGCTGGATCGCCGACGATCAGAAGGTCAAATACTACGACATCCTGCGCCGTCTGTTCATGTTCTTTTACGAGACGTATCTGGATCAGGAGCACGGCTTCCTCGATCTGCGCGACGACGAGCGCACGGCCTACGCGCACCACACGACGCGGATGGCGAACTTCGACGCGGCCCGTTACCTCTGCCAGTGGTCACGGCTCGCGAAAACCGTGCAGATGCCGACCGGCGCGCCGAAAACCGAGCCATCCCGCACTTCGGGCCGGTTCGTGATCTTCGACAAATCGAACCGCAAGGAACAGGGACTGTTTCTTTATCGCGATGGTGAGTCGGGCCTGCACCTCCAGATTCCGCTCATCAGCTCCGGCTCAACGCTGACGAGCGATTCGCTCGCTTTCCCCCACTCGCCCGGGGTGTTCGACTGGCCGAACAACATTTATCTGCCGGTCATGCTCCCCGAGCTGACGTTCGGCGACCAGGTGACCCTGCCGGCGTTCTACGGCAAGAACTGCGTCACCGGGCTCGGGCTGCGCAACAGCTTTTATTTCCGCTACGAGCAGCCCGAGCTGATCAACCTCAAGGAGGAGTTCGTCAAGGGCCTCGGCAGCGTGAAGGTGCAGTGGACGTTTTCGGGCAACAAAATCGGCTGCGAATTTGCCTATACGGTGAGGCAGCAGGTGACGCTCGACAAATTCCGCTTCTGCCTCGCGATCGCCGCGCCACATTCGAAATACCACGTGAGCGGCGCGCTGTCGCTCGGCCAGCAGGGCCATCGTTGCAGTGTGGCGAAGGACGATTTCCAGGCGCAGTGGCAGGAGACCGAGGTCGTGAGCGCGGATCCGACCTACCGGACGAACTACGGGAAGATTCATTATCTCCAATACCTCACGCGTGATCACCCGCTGATCATGCGCCCCGGCCACGTGTACCGCCTGGCCGTGACCTTCGAGCCGGACTTGATGCACTTGGATACGTGAGGCGCGCGCGGAGCGCCGGTGTTGGATTCGAGCCCGGTCGACGCGCGCCTTGGTTTTGAGTTTTGGGTTTTGAGTTTTGGGTTACGCGTCGCGACGCTCGCGCCATGGCGACAATTGAACGTTTTGAGGACATCGAAGCGTGGCAAGCAGCACGGCAACTCCGCCGGGCCGTTTACGCGCTGACTCGCGAGCAGGCATTCGCTTCGGATTTTGCGCTCGTTAATCAGATTCGTCGGGCGGCGATCTCGGGCGGCTCAAACATCGCGGAAGGTTTCGAGCGCGGCGGCAACCGTGAGTTCATCCAGTTTCTGTCGAACGGGAAAGGTTCGGTGGGCGAGATCAAAGACCAACTCTACTGCGCCCTCGACGAGCGGTATATCAGCCAGTTCGATTTCGAAGAGACGTACCGGCTTGCCGATGAAACCTCACGCTTGATTGGTGGGTTCATGACGTACCTGCGCAAATCAGAATTGAGCGGACACAAATTTCAGAGGGGCTCGCAGTGACGTCAGTCCAAATCCGAGCACGAGGGTTTCGCTCTCGACCGTGAACCCTGAACCCTGAACTCAGAACCCTGAACCCAGAACCCAAAACCCCATCTCTCTGTCGAATGTTAACTCGAAGGATCATCCCGTGTTTGGACGTCAACGCCGGTCGCGTCGTGAAGGGCGTGAAGTTTCAGCAACTGCGTGACGCGGGTGATCCGGTCGAGTCGGCGAAGGCGTACGATGTCCAGGGCGCGGACGAGCTCGTATTCCTCGACATCACGGCCTCCAGCGACAACCGCGGCATCATGCGTGACGTGGTCGCCGCAACCGCGGAACAGTGCTTCATGCCGCTCACGGTCGGCGGCGGGTTGCGCACCGTGGGGGATATCGAGGGCATGCTGAAGGCGGGCGCGGACAAGGTTTCGCTCAACACGGCCGCCATAAGGGATCCCGAACTGGTGCGCGCGGCGGGCGATCGCTTTGGCGCGCAATGCATCGTCGTCGCCATCGATGCGAAGCGCGAGCCGGACGGAAAGTCGTGGCGCGTCTACACGCACGGCGGGCGCAACCCGACCGAGCTCGATGCCGTGGCGTGGGCCCGGCGCGCGGTCGAGCTTGGCGCCGGCGAAATCCTCCTCACCAGCATGGACGCGGATGGGACGCAGGCCGGTTACGATTGTGCGCTCACGCGGGCGGTGAGCGACGCCGTCGCAGTGCCCGTGATCGCCAGTGGCGGCGCGGGGACGCTCCAGCATTTCGCCGATGTGCTCGACGAGGGCCGCGCCAGCGCGGTGCTGGCCGCGAGCCTGTTTCACTTCGGCACCTTCACGATCGCACAGGTGAAGGATTTCCTGGCGAAGCAACGCGTGCCGGTCCGGCGCTAGCGTGCTTTCCGTGTCGTAGCAGCGGAGGTAACGACGCTGGCATAGCGCTCGGAAATCGTCTCCATCCATTTTCGACCGAAGGGCCTGCCTCCTAACGTCGGCAGCTACGGTGGTTCTCGTATCAGCGGAGGTGACGAGATTGACGCGTGAGCTATCTTCAGCCGGCTAAAATTGCTCGCCCACGCCCCGCGCGCCGGGCACACGAGAGAGTGAAATTCCCGGCTCGAGGGCGCCGCGGCCACATCCATTCCAATGTCCAACTCTTCAGTCGAAAACGTCGTCATCATCGGCACCGGTTGTGCCGGACTGACGGCCGCGATCTACACCGCTCGCGCCAATCTGAATCCGCTGGTGCTTGAGGGCCCGCTGCCGGGCGGACAGCTGACCACCACGAGCGAGGTCGAGAATTTCCCCGGTTTTCCGCACGGAATCGACGGCTTCCAGCTGATGCAGAACCTGCGCGAGCAGGCGACGCGTTTCGGTACGCGCTTCGAGCAGGCACTAATCACCTCGGTGGATTTCACCACCATGCCGCGCAAGCTCGTCGCCGCCGACCGCACCGTTTTGGCGAAGAGCGTGATCATCGCGACGGGCGCATCGCCGCGGATGACGGGCGTGCCCGGCGAAAAGGAACTCTACGGCGGCAAAGGCGTGACGACGTGCGCCACCTGCGATGGCGCATTTTATCGCAAAATGGACGTCGCCGTAATCGGCGGCGGTGACAGCGCAGCGGAGGAGGCGCTGTTTCTCACCCGTTTTGCGAGCAAGGTTTACCTGGTGCACCGGCGGGACTCGCTGCGCGCGTCAAAAATCATGGCCGACCGCGCGATGTCGCACGAGAAGATCAAATGCGTGTGGGACAGCGTGCCGGTTGCGATCGAGGGCGTCGATCAGGGCGCCGTATCCGGTTTACGGATTAGGAGCACGAAGACCGCCGCGGAGTCGGTGCTGCCGGTGAAAGGCGTGTTCGTCGCCATCGGCCACGTGCCGAACACGAAGCCGTTCGCGCCGCCGCTGGACGTGGACGAGAACGGCTACTTCAAGCCGCTGAACGGCTCGCAGATTCAAACCAAGGTGCCGGGGGTATACGTGGCAGGCGATTGCGCGGATCATGTGTACCGGCAGGCGATCACCGCGGCGGGGATGGGCTGTGCCGCGGCAATCGAAGCCGAACGCTGGCTCGCCGAGCACGGGACGTGAGACGGTGCCGATCCTGCGACTCGGTTCGAGTGCTCGCCTCCGTTTTGTCGATCCAACTCGTGCAATTAACTTCACCACGGACGACACGGAATATCACGGACGGATCGCCAGCGTTCATTTGGATTGGGTCCGTGCTCATCCGTGAAATCCGTGGTTGTTCGGCCAGTCATTGGAGCAAGGTGAACGTTGTTCTGTCGCCGCGGATTTCCGCTTTGCACCGTGAACTCGGGATCCCGCCGGGCTACGCCGACGAGCGTCGGCTCGCGCTTCAGCCCGAGATCTCGGCGGACGAACTTGTCGACATCGGCCAAAATCCCGACGGGAGCAGCGTGCTGCTGGCGAAACCGGCTGCCGCGGCGTGGTTCGACCTGCATCGCGCGGCCGCGAAGGATGGTATCGAGCTGTTGCCGATCTCGGGTTTTCGCTCCGTTGACCGGCAAGTCGAAATCGTTGGCGAAAAAGTCGCCGGCCGGCAGCCATTGGCTGAAATCCTCCGGACGGTGGCCGCGCCCGGTTTCAGCGAACATCACACGGGTCGCGCGCTGGATATCGGATCGCCGGAGGACGTCGAACTCGACGAGGATTTTGCCCGGACCACGGCGTTCGGCTGGCTCGAGCGCCATGCGGCGCAGTTTGGATTCCGCTTGTCCTACCCGCGTGACAACCCGCATGGCATCGGATACGAGCCATGGCATTGGTGCTGGCATCGGTA
>JAUSID010000168.1 GCA_030648295.1 Opitutaceae bacterium
CGTCACGCCCTCTTCGAGTCGCAGCACGAAGGCCAGGGCGGTGTCGAATTCGTCCCAATAGACCACGTTCCGGCTCGACTGGACAACCTCGGCCAGCACGTAGAAAACCGGAATCAGCGCGAAAGCGATCCAGGCGGCCCACACCAAGTTGCGTGGTTGCAGCCATTTGAATGCCGTCCCGCCAAGCGGATGGCGGGTCGACGAGGGGGGAAAACTCGAGGAGGGGGCGGCCGGGGCTAACATGGAGTTCGAAGCGACGCCTAGACGCGCGTCCAAATGCACGCCGGCCATGATGAGGGCAGCACGGTGGCGGGCCTGCCGGGGATATAAAATACTGGACGGATGGGCATGGACTGCTCGGGGCTTGCGCTGGTTTTTCCCGCCGGGGTTATAAAACGACATCGCCCGGCGGGTGGCAGGCAAGACGCAATTTCGCGGAATTGGTTCGCGGAAAATTGCGACCGGCATGCGGGCACGGATTTCCGTGGCGTTTCGCCCGATTTTTCGCGGCGTACGAAGTGTGATCGAAGCTTTTCAGTTCGCTCGTCGTGAGTAGACTGGCCGCCATGAAGCGTTTCACCCCGCTCATCCTGATCGCCGTGGTGGTTGTATTGGTCATCGCCCCGCTCGCCTGGGCCGCCAGCGCAACCGCCGCAAGGACCTCGTCCGCCAACCGTCATCCTGGTGCTCCCGTTGCAACTGCGGTTAGCACGATCACCGGCATCGCGATTTCACCCTTGCTCGGCACCGCCGGCTACGGCGCGTATCAGTGGTTTCAGGCCAAGGACGATGCCGCGCGGGCGAAGCTGCCATGGTACGCGCAGGCCAAATTCTGGTTGCCGGCGCTGCTCATCGTCGGAATCTGTGCGGCAAAGGATTCGTTCGGGGCGACGGTACCACCGGGGTGGAAAAAGCCACTCGACGTGCTTGAAACGCTGGAGAACAAGCTCAGCGGATTGGTCGCAGCCGGCGCAGTGATTCCGTTCGCCATCGACACCATGGCAAAGCTCCTGATCGAACACGACTCGGCGTCACTCGATGGCGGGTTCGCCACGACCGGACTGGCGACGATTCCGTTCGGCGCGATGGACCTCTCCTGGTTGATCAATCTGCTCACGGTGCCGTTTGGCGTCGCGATCTTCGTACTGGTGTGGCTCGCGTCGCATGCGATCAACGTCCTGATTCTGCTGAGCCCGTGGGGCGCGATCGATGCCGCGCTCAAGGTTGGCCGCACGGCCCTGCTCGGGTTGATTACCGCCGCCGCGACCACAGATCCGCGCTGGGGCGCGTTGTTCTCCATCATCGTGATCATCGTTGCGTATTTCGTCGCCGGATGGGCGTTCCGGCTGACGATTTTCGGCTCGGTGTTCTGCTGGGATTTTCTCACCCGCCGCCGCCGCCGTTTTTCGCCGGCGCCCGATCGCAACCGGATGTTCGCCGGGGCGAATTTCACCGGTGTGCCCGTGCGCACCTATGGTCACCTCGTGCGACGGGCCGACGGCCAGCTCGAATTCGCCTACCAGCCCTGGCTTTTCCTGCCGGAGCGCGTCGCGGCCGTGCCGGTCGAGAACGCGTCGCTCGCCGTGGGTAAGGGACTCTTCTTCTCGAACGTGATCGCCGCGGATGGCCGCACGCTGTTCCTGCTGCCGCCGCGATACCGCGGGCACGAGGATGAGGTCATTCGCGCGTACGCGCTCGGCGGCGGCATCCGCGACGCGGGACTGCGAAAAGTCTGGGGCGCTCTCCGCGAAATGGTCGGCGGCCGCGCGACCAAGCCACCCGCCCCGCAGCTCGCCCCCGCGTAGTCGAATCTTTCTCGTTCCTCTTTCTCTTAATCTTTCTCCCAGCCGCTGGAGAGCTGCGCGCGCGGCGGAGGAGAATTGTACGAAGCCGCTGCTGATTGATCTCACGCGGGACGTCGCCGAGAGCCACGACCTCAGCGCCGAGCGACCGGACAAGGTGAAGGAGCTGAAGGCACTCTACGACAAGTGGAACGCGGAGCAGGAGCCGCCGCGCTGGCTGCCGAGCGACAATCCGGAAAAGCAGGGCAAGGCGAAGGCGAAGAAAAAAGCGTAACGCTCATCCTGGGAGCGCGGGCGTCCCGCCCGCAAAGGCGGTCGGCAAAGGCGCGTCCTGCCCGCAACAGCCCGGAGCGGGCGGGACGCCCGCGCTCCCAGGACGAACCGCATCGCGTCGCCGCGCGCCGAAACATGGCCGCAGCTCGCGCCACGGGCTTGCCGCCTCGCCGACTTTCGCCTGATGCTGCCGCCCATGCCCCTCCCGTCTCGTTACCCCCGGTCAACATTTCTCCAACTCGCCGCCACGGTGCTGGCGCTCGCCGCCGGCCGCAGCGATCTCGTCGCCGCATCGGGTTCGTCCGCCGAGCAACGTTACCTGTATGTCGCCGTGCCCGGCATTCGCAATTATCTCGAGTACGGCGGGCACGGGGTTCTGGTGTTCGACATCGATCGCGGGCACGCATTCGTGCGGCGGATACCGGCGGCGGGGCTCTCGCCGGAAAAGAAACCGCTCAACGTGAAAGGCGTGGTCGCGAGCGCGGCCACCCGCCGGCTCTATGTTTCCACCACGCAGACACTCACGGCGTTCGACCTGATGACCGACAAAATCGTATGGGAGAAGAGATATGAGGGCGGTTGCGATCGGATGGCGCTCTCGCCCGACGGGAAGACGATGTATCTGCCGTCGCTGGAGAAGGACCACTGGCACGTCGTCGATGCGATGAGCGGCGATGTCATCACCAAGGTCGTGCCGAAGTCGGGCGCGCACAACACGGTGTATGGGCTGGACGGTAAACATGCGTATCTCGCCGGCCTGAAGTCCCCGCTGTTGCGCGTGACGGACACAACCACGCACACGATTTCAAAGGAGGTCGGGCCGTTCAGCTCGGCAATCCGGCCCTTCACCGTGAACGGCCGCCAGACGCTCTGCTTTGTGAACGTGAACGGGCTGCTCGGTTTTGAAATTGGCGATCTCCGCACCGGCCAGAAGCTCCATCGCGTCGAGGTGCAGGGCTTCCAGCTCGGAGTGCCGAAGCGCCACGGCTGCCCCAGCCATGGCGTGGGCCTGACGCCCGACGAGAAGGAAGTTTGGGTGTGCGATGCGGCGAACCAGCGGCTGCACGTCTTCGACAACACGGTGATGCCGCCGCGGCAGGTGGCGAGCATCGCGGTGCGGGAACAGCCCGGCTGGATCACGTTCAGCCTGGATGGGAAGCTGGCGTATCCTTCAACCGGCGACATCATCGACGTGAAATCCCGCAAAATCATCGGCGGCCTCCAGGACGAGACCGGCGCGCAGGTGCACAGTGAAAAGGTGGTCGAAATCCATTTTCGCGGCGGTGTGCCCGTCAGCAACGGAGATCAGTTCGGGATTGGTCGCGTGATGAAGTAATCGCCAGGAGACGCCCGCGTGTAGCAGCCGAGGTCACGAGGCTGGTCGACCGGAAAACCGATCGCAATTTGCCAGCCTCCTTACGTCGGCTGCTACGAAGTACGTTCGCGTAGCGGCCGAGGTCACGAGACCGGGCCTGTTTCGCACCTCCGCGTGTGCCCTGCCTCAAATAGCCATTGAGAGACTGCGTGCCGAGCTACCAAATGACAGATTTCAAGATTCCCCGATCGCTTTGGTTGAGGCGTTGTGCCCCGCGCGCGGCCGCGGGAAAAATGTGGGCTAGCACGTGAGGGCTCGGAGTCCCGTCACGAGCCGGCCCATTCCCTCGCGCGCGGTGTCGCGCTGCAGCGCCCCGTAGGCGACGCGCAGGTGACAGCCGCGCTCCAGTCCAAACGCGTTGCCCGGGATCACCGCCACCCGGTGTTCGCGAATCAACCGCTCGGCCACCGCGAGCGACGGCACGCTGGTTCGCACCCGCAGCAGGAAATAAAACGCGCCCTGCGCCGGCGGCACCTCCATCACGCCGTCGGCGGATAGCGGCGCGAGTTCCGCCTGCACGACGCGCCTCACCTCGGTGATCGCGCCGAGTTTTTCCCGTACGAAATCGGCGCCGGCCGACAGCGCGCCGATGGCGGCATATTGCGAGATCACCGGCGGGCAAATGATCAGCGTGTCCTGAACCTTGCGCATCGCCGGTTCGAGCGTCGCGGGGAACACGATCCAGCCAATCCGCCAGCTGGCGAACCCGTACGCCTTCGACATCGAGAAAAGCGAAATGGTGTGCGGTGCGCTCCCCGGCAACGATGCGGGGGAGAAATGCCTCGAGCCGTCGTACGTGAAATACTCATACGCCTCGTCGTGAAGGTGGAAAATTCCGCGCTCGGCGCACAGTTCATTCACGGCCCGCAGCGATTCCATCGGGTATACGGCGCCAGTCGGGTTGTTGGGCGAAACCGTCACGATCGCCCGCGTTCGCGGCGTGATCGCCGCCCGTAGCGCGCCGACATCCAGCTGGTAATTCGAGTCCGTCGGCACCAGCACCGGCCGGCAGTTTGTCATCGTGACCGCCATCTCCTGGTTGAAGTAGTACGGCGTGGGCAGGATGAACTCGTCGCCGGGATCGGCGATGGCGAGCACGGCGTTCATGAACGCCATGTTGCCGCCGGCGGTCACCATCAGCCGGTTGGTGTCGTCCAGCCGCAGCGCGTTTTCGCTGGTGAGTTTTTCGCCGATACGCGCCAGCAATTCCGGAATCCCGCCGACCGGCTGGTATTTGTGGTTGGCCGGTTCCGCCTGAAAACGTGCGATCTCACGGCTCACCTGCTCCGGCGGGCCATAACCGACCACTCCCTGCCCCAGCGAGATCGTGCCCGGACAGCTTCGTATCAGGTCGGCGATGATCGGAATGATGGGCGACTGGGTTGCGCGGAGCCGGAGCGATTCTTGCATGGGGCGATTCGCACGATGGCCGGCCGTCAGCAGTCCGTCAGCCCGAAACGATCCCGATTGAGTCCCTCCAATCCAGTAAACCACTCGTCACTCATGCCTTGATCCCCCGCCGCAAATCTCTCGGATGTGGCCCATGCGCGCTTTGTCCACCCTGTTTCTTGCCGGCCTGGTTTGCGCCGCGCCGGCTTTTGCCCAGAACCCGAAACCCAACATCGTCTTCATCCTCGCCGACGACCTCGGGTACGGTGAGCTCGGCTGCTACGGCCAGAAGCTGATCCAGACACCGAACATCGATCGCATGGCGGCCGAGGGCATGCGGTTCACGCAATTCTACGCGGGCAGTACCGTTTGCGCGCCTTCACGCAGCGTGCTGATGACCGGCCAGCACTTGGGCCACACGCGGGTGCGCGGAAATGCCGGGGGCAATTATGCCTCACAAACACTCGGCGCCAGCGACATCACCGTCGCACGCGTGCTCCAGCAATCCGGTTATGCGACGGCGCTCGTCGGCAAATGGGGCCTTGGCGAAGCGGGCTCCACGGGCGACCCGCGGAAACACGGTTTCGATTATTTCTTCGGTTACCTCAATCAGACGCACGCGCACAATCACTTCCCGGATTTCCTCTGGCGCAACGGCGAGAAGGTGAGCCTGCCGAACGACATCGTGCGCGTCGGAACGGTCGAGGGCGCCGGCTATTCCGTCAAACGGGTGGCCTATGGCGATGACAAGTTCGGTGAGGAGGCGATCGCATTCATCGAACGCAGCAAGGACAAGCCGTTCTTTCTCTACCTGTCGCTCGTCACCCCGCACGCGAACAACGAGCGCGCCCGCGCCCTCGGCGAAGGCAACGAGGTGCCGGACCACGGGCCCTATGCCGGCAAGCCCTGGCACGACTCGTTAAAAAACCATGCCGCCATGGTGACGCGCATGGATCGCGACGTCGGCAGCGTGCTCACGCAATTGAAGCGGCTGAACCTCGACGACCGGACCCTGGTGTTGTTCACGAGTGACAACGGACCGCACAAGGAGGGCGGTCCGAACTACGACCCCGCGTTCTTCAACGTGAGCGGGCCGTTGACCGGATTGAAACGCAGCCTGACGGATGGAGGCATCCGCGTTCCGTTCATCGCCCGCTGGCCGGGTCGGATCAAGCCCGCCACGGAGTCGGCGCACGTGGGGTATTTCGGTGACATGATGGCGACATTCGTGGAACTCACGGGCGGAAAGCGGCCGCCGAAGCTCGACAGTATCAGCATTGTTCCGACGCTGCTTGGCCGCGGCACACAGCCGAAGCATCCGTATCTTTATTGGGAGTTCTACGAGCAGGGCGCCAGCCAGGCCGTGTTGATGGACGGCCGCTGGAAGGCGCTCCGGCTGAAAACGCTGACGGCTCCGATCCAGCTTTTCGATCTGGCCAATGACATCGGCGAGAAAACCAACGTGGCGGCGAAAAACCCCAAACTCGTGGAGCGCGCGGTGGAGCTGATGAAGACGGTGCGGTTCGACAACGAGCACTGGAAGCTGGCCGCCTCACCGAAATCAGCGGCGAAGAAATAGGAAGCCGCACGCGCCAGGATGCGCTGCCCTTTCGACGGGGTTGCCTGGGAGCGCGGGCCTCTGGCCCGCAATGATCGAGTGGCTGCCGAGAGGCTTGCCGAACGGGCAAGCCGCTTCACCTCGGTATTACACGCCGACGAACGGCAGCGTGAATGAAAACGTGGCCCCTTGGCCGCGTTCGCTCATGGCAGAGATATGGCCGCCATGATCCTCGACGATTTTCTTGCAAATGGTCAGCCCGAGCCCCGTGCCGTGCGACTTGCCGTGGGTCGTGAATGGCCGGAACAACGACTCGGCGATTTCCGGGGCGATGCCCTTGCCCGTGTCCCGGACGTCAACACGAAGGTGATCCGCCTCCCCGGTGAACCGCAGGAAGATTTTTCCGCCGCTCGGCATCTCGTCGATGGCGTTGTTCAGCAGATTGTAGAAAAGGCGGGAGAGCCGCTGCGGGTTGATTTTCACCTGCACGTTGAGCGGCTGATTCTCGAGGATGAGCTTCACGCCGCGCTCGGCCAGCTCCGGCCGCGTCTCCTCGATCAGCGGATCCATGTAACGCGCGAAATCGAGCTCGCGGAGATTCGGCAACTGCCCGCTCGGCCGGGTGAACTCGATCAGTTCCTGGAGCATGTTGGTCATGCGCTCCACCTGCCGGGCAATCTTGTTCTGCGCCTTTTGCCGCAACGGCGGCGACGTGTCGTCGCTGCACGCCGTTTCCGCGGCCAGCCCGATGATCGTGAGTGGATTTTTGAAGTCGTGTACAATCGTACCGGCAAAGCGCCCAATTACCGCCAGCCGCTCGGCCTGGACGATCTCCTCGACATACTTGTCGTTCAGCGACCGGATGCGCGCGCTGAAATCGCGGATGATGTTGACCGCCAGCCCCGGCCGCCGCTCCAGGACCTCCAGCAGCTTGTCGCGATCGAGAAAATGCGTCCTCGTCTCCACCGCCGCGATCGCGCTCGCCGAGCGCGGCCCATCGTCGAGCACCGCCATCTCGCCAAAAACGTCACCCGGTCCGATCGTCGCCAGGATCCGCGATTCGTCGCGTCCGACTTTGGCGGAAATGTTTACCGAGCCCGACTCGACGATGTAGCATCCGTCGCCGGGGTCGCCGGCCGAGAAAATCACCTGGCCCGGCGCGAAAATCCGCAGGTGACCTTCCGGCTCGAGCGCCTGCAATTCCGCGCTGAGCACGCCTGCGAACCGGCTGAGGTTGGAAGCAGCCATTGGACGCCGGCAACGTAGTGGCCAGAGCGAACGCGTAAAGGGAGATGTGGGCCGCGTCATCACGTGCTGGCGCTATTCAATCTGGGCAACGTGTGCCTGCTCGAGGATCGCGCGACCGAGGCGATGCGATACTTCGAAACCGTAATCGCATTGCGGCCCGCTCTGACCGTCGCGCAGGATCGACTCGCGCGAGCGCGCAGCGGGACGCCGTGATCGGGCAAATGTTTCCGTAGCGGAGCGCCGTGAGCGTTTCGCCAAATGGCATTCCGCTACGTCCACAACGTAGTTGTTCAGGCGAAGTTGACGTTGTTGGACAAGCCTTGCTCTCCGGCGTTGGCCAGCAGCGCGAGCAGCCGGCCGGCTTCGGCTTGATGCGTTTTGCGGCGGAACAGCAGGATCAAACCGGGATGCCTTTCCGTGCCTTGCGCAAGCACGAGGAAGTCCGCGCGATTGCACGTGATGAGGATCAGGCCGTGAGCACAGGCGTGCGCCCAGACCGCTGCGTCAGGGGTGTCCGGCGGCAACACTTCGCGCAGCTCGGTGACCTGGTATCCCCGGGCGCGCAGCACCCGCGCCACGTCGGTGGCCACGTCATGATCGCACAAAAACGTCACTTTTCGTCGGGCGCGATCTGCTCCGCGACCAAAGCGTCAATTTCACCGCGGTGATCTTCGTAGTAGGCCAGACACTCGTAAACCTGCGCGCGCGTCACACCGGAGAAGCTACGGCACACGTCATCCACGCTGGAGCCGAGGACGATCAGGGCGACGACATCGTGCACGCCGATGCGCGTGCGCTCGATGATGGTGCGTCCCGAACGCACACCGGGCAGGTTGACGAGATAGCGATAACTGGTCGATGGCATGGGCATAAGATGAGCGCGGAAGGCGGTGCCGGCAACGTCGGTTTTATCCCGCGGGTGGAAGCGCCGGTGCGCCTCCTTCAAGTCGGCGATGGTGAGCCACCGGTAACGCTCGGTCGTGGCGATCAACTTGGGCCCCAAAATTGCCCAAGTGAAACCGTGGTCACCGTCTGGTTGATCGTTTCCATGTTCCCCAAGACGCCCTCTCCATTCGCGTGAATTGGCGTCCATTCGCGGTTGAAAGGAATTGCTCCGGCGGAGCCGTCGCACGCTTTGGATGACTCTGCAGTGACTTCCGGCGCGCGCCGTTACTTCGCGCCCATTCGTGCCCGCACCCGCTCGAGATTCTCGCGCACACTTGGAAACTTCGGTTGGAGCCGCAAGACCTCCTCGTAATGTCGCGCCGCGTCGGCGAGCCGGCCGAGTTCGAACAGCGCGCTGCCGAGATTGTGGTGCACCTCGGCGTAATCGGGCCGCACCCGCAGGGCTGCCTCGTAGTGTTCCACTGCGTCCTGTTGGCGGCCCGACGCCGCGAGCGCATTCGCGAGATTGTAGTGCGCCGCGGCGTATCCCGGTTTCGTTTTCACCGCCGCCTCATAGTGCGCGATGGCCTCGGGGGCCCGGCGCAGTTCCAGCAGTACGTTCGCGAGGTTGAAATGAGCCTCGGCCATCACGGGGTCGAGTCGCAGCGCCGCTGCATACGCGCCCACCGCTTCATCTTGAAGCCCGGCGGCCGCGAGCGCGTTGGCGAGATGATAGCGGGTCATCGGCACGTCCGGCGCCAGCTCCGCTGCTCTTTCGAGATGCCCCACCGCCTCGGAGAACCGCCCCTCGGCGAGATACGCGTTGCCGATGTTGGCATGCGCATCGGCATATTGCGGCTGAAGCCGCAACGCCGACGACAGGTGCGCGATGGCATCGTGGCGCCGGCCCTGGCGCAGCAGCAACTCGGCGAAGTGCTCGTGGCCAATCGAGAAATCGGGCTTGAGCTCAAGCGTCTGTTCGTAGCTCGCGCTCGCGGCGGTGATGTTGCCCGCGCGTTCGTGAGCCCCGGCGAGCATGAAATGCGCCAGCGGGTTCTTCGGCCGCTTCGCCACCGTGTCGGTCCACAGCGCGATGTCGCTGCGGTAATCGCGGTTGCGCCCGACGGTGAGCAGCACGAATGCGAAAGCGATGACGCCGGCGACCCATCCGAATGAGCGCGTCCGCACCCCGCCGATTCCGATGCGCGCCGCAGCGACGACGATCATCACGATCACCGCCGCGAGCGGCAGATACATCCGGTGTTCGACGATCATCTGCGTTGTTCCCGGCGCGAGGCTGGTTGGCGCGAGGATGCCGAAGAACCACGCGCCCAAAAAGCCGGCGGCGGAGCGCCGCCACAACGCGAGGACCGTGGCGGCGAGCAACCCGAGGACGACCGCGACTTGCACCGCGATTTCGCTGAACTCCTCGATCCAGAAGCTCCCGTATTCAAAAACCAATGGGTGCGGCCAGACTGACAGCCAGAGATAATGCCCGATCGCATTGAACTGCGTCAGCCAGTAATCCCACCAGCGGATCCCCACCCCGAATCCGACCGAGCCACCGCGGTTGCCGCCGGTCTGGGCGATGAGCCACGCCAGCAGCAGCCACGTGCCCGCGAGCACAACATGGAAAAACCACCGGCGCCGCCACGCCTCGCGAAACGTCCCCGCGAAAAAAGTCCGGTCGAAGAGCAGCACCATCAACGGCGCCGTCACCATCACTTCCTTCGTCGCCATGCCGAGCAGGCAGACGATCACTGCGAACGAATACCAGACGAACGCCGGGGCGGGTGGCAGTCGAGGTGACGAGGCGGGAAAATTCGGCTCACGATCCGGTGAATGCCGCCGTGTCTCCAATGGCTGATCATTGTCCGCATCTGCCAGCATCGTCTCGCTGTCATCGGGCACGCTCACTTCGCGCCGCAACGCAACGTGGGACCCGCTGCGCTCGACCGCACGAATGAAGCCATAGAACGTCAGCAGGTAGAACAGCCCCACGAGCGACTCGGCCCGCTGGACGACATAAGTCACCGACTCCGTCTGCAGCGGGTGCACCGTCCACAAAGTCGCGACGGTGAGCGCGAGCAAAAGCGGATTGCTGGGAGCGCGACCGCCCCCGGTCGCAACCGCCGGCGTGCGCTCGAGCATGACTGCGTTCCAAGCCAGTGTTCGCCGCACGATTCCGAAAAGCGTCAACCCCGCCAGGACGTGAATCAGGAGATTGCCGATGTGGTAACCATGGACGGCCGTGCCGCCGGCGGCGTAATTGAACGCGAGCGAAAGATTGAGGATCGGCCGGCCCTGGGCGGTGACGTTTGTTGCCGGGCCCGCCAGGACGTTCGTCAGCGGCCAAAGCTTCCGAATGGCCGGATTCGTCACGATCGACGATGCGTCATCGAAGACGAACGGGGCGTCGAAGGTATTATGATACGCGACGATGGCCGCCACGATGATCGCCGCGACACACCACCATGTCCGGTAAAAAGTCGGGGCGGGCGGCTCGGGACGAGGGACGGACATGTCAGGTGGTGAAGCAGATCAGGAACGCGGCTTGGGGAGCAAGCCGCACCACGTCGACGACATTTCGACGAAGCAATGTCAATACAGCGAGAAACCACCAATGGACGCGAATGAACGCAAATTCAGGCAGCCAACAAAACCTGCGCAGACCTCCAGCTCGCGCCGGTTCAGCGTCCTGAGATGGGTTGAGAATTACCGGACCGCCACGGTGCCGACGCCATGGATTGCCGGGTAGTCGGTACCCAGTTTCTGGATGCGAACGGTGACCGTCTCCGCATCACGCCGTGATGCCTTGCTTGGCAGTTCGCAGCGGAATTCGCCGCGCTCGTCGACGCGGGCGGTCCGGCTCACCCCGTCAATCGCAAGCCGAAATTCGCGGCCGGTTCCCGCGTCACCCTCAATTACGAGTTGCGCGCCCGCGCCCGCCGGCACGGCGAGAGACATCTCGATGAATCCGTTGGGAAACACGCGATTCCCGGCCAACCGGGCCGGCCGGCCGCCGATCAACCCCGAGTGGCTGGCATGCATATACCGGGCGACGCGGACGTCGTCCAAAAACCCACCACACACGACAAAGTCCGCGATACCGGGCCGGGCGCGCCAGCGAGCGCGTTCCCGATATTCCGCTTCAAATTCCGGAACCAGCAGTCGAAGGTGTTCGAGGATCGGCGCGATATACGCGCTCGCGATGCTGTCGTCCAAGGGCTCGGCGGCACCATACTCGTGGCCGCCGCCTGCGTTTTTCACGCCCTCGCCCGGAGCCGGTGTCGTGGGCGCGGTGGGCGCAAGTTCGTGCCGCGCGCCTGCGATCGCGGCATCGAGCGACGGATGGTCCGCGCTCCCCTGCTCCATGTCTTCGAAATAGGCGCCCACAGTGAGGCACCAGTGGCGAATGGCCCGCGTGACGATCGGCGCGTCCCGCCATGCTGCTTCCGCCACCCGATACTCTGTCTCCGGCAATCGGTCGCGGAACTGGCGAATCGCACGCAGTCCTTCATCGGCGAGTGCCACCGCTCTTTCCTTTTCGCGCAGCAGAGCCTCGCGGGTTGGCGTCTTACGATCGCCAAGAATTCCCCACATGCCCTGATGATGCGCGAGAGTTTGGCCGGGCTGGAATAGCGACAGGATGCCGCACGCCTTAATCCATCTCAGCTCCGGCTGAATCGGAAACGCGTGGAAAATCACATGGCCGTCGATGAAATGCGTCGCCTTCACCATCTCGAGCCCACGCTGCATGAGCGCGACCATCTGATCCCGGCACTGCCGCCAGTATGCCGATGCCCACTCGGCCCACACCTCGTCGGCAGTGACGCCGGGTTCCAGGATTGCGCGGTCAAACGCCAGGAGATTGATCGCCTGCGTCGACGTGAAGGTGGGATGGCCAATCCGATCGACGCGGATCACATGACGTGCGACTCCCTGCGCCCGCGCATAGGCGACCGACTCAATCACACGGGCGGGATCCGGAGCCGGCAGGAACCCGGCGCCCAGGAACTCACCGATGGAATCATATTCGGCCGAAACCGCGCTGCTCCCCGTTTTTCGCAGATACGGATTGAATTGGAGGAATGGGCTGAAGTCATAGGGCGTGATCTTGGTTTCGATCTCGAACGGATATTCAGCCGGCACCTCCGCCGCACCCGCCAGGATGTCCTCGTAGTCCTGCGCGATGGAGCCGAAGCTGCGCAGGACGAAACGCTTTCCCCGGCGATGCAGCTCCGCCGCGAATGTCCCGACCACGTGCTTCACGACCTCACGCGGCGGGTAGCGGCGCGGGTCCGAATTGTGGATGACCGAGTAATCCGACTCCGTGAGCGTCAGGACCAGCCCGTCCATCTCCGGAACGTTTTCGAAAAACTCCCGGATCTTCGCCTGCACCAGTCGCTGATAGGTCGCGCCGAGCAGATCGAACTCACCGTTTTCATCCAGGAGCCCGGGAATGTTTTCCACCACCCGTCGCGGCACCATTACCTCGCGGTGCCAGTAATACACCGGCCGGCCCGACGCATGCGCGAGCGACACGATCTCGCGCAGCAAGGTCACGTTCTGCTGGATCCGGGACGTGTCCAGCGCAGCGGAGGCCGCTGGATAGTCGCGAAACCAAATCGCGCCATCGAGTCCGCCAAGTGAC
Organism: Opitutaceae bacterium; assembly: GCA_030648295.1. Classification (GTDB taxonomy): domain Bacteria; phylum Verrucomicrobiota; class Verrucomicrobiia; order Opitutales; family Opitutaceae; genus ER46. Next base: position 13,185 of record JAUSID010000168.1, read on the forward strand.
GAGTGCACTTCGCCGCAGATTTCGAAACTGTCGACGTGGTAACGCCCGGCGTGCGCGATGACCTCGCGCATGTATCCAGGATCCGGCTTCACCGGATGCATGATCGACCACGTGATTTCGGGGCGGGCTTTCATCCCGAGTGGCACGGCCGTCCCGGCCGTGATGGAAAGTTCGAAATGCTTTTCATGGGCGACCCGTTCGGCAAGCTCAGGGTCCCGAGCCTGTCGAGGGAGACGCCCATGCCGCGGCAAGCACGGGCGTGGGTTCACGGCCGTGGAGTGGCGCCCGTTCGGCGCCAGAAATCGGCCATGGCGAAGAGCGGATTATGCCCGAGGTAATCCGTGCAGGGCTCATTCCGCGCGGTGGGCTTCCGCTTGAGCAACTTCTGCTCGCCGAGGAGCGGATGATAAAATTCCCAGATCGCACCGGTGCGTTCGAACTGCACCGCCGTCGCGTCCAGCGCCTTTTCCAGGAGCTGGTGCGCGGCGTCGGCACGCCCGTAACGCTCGCAGCCGCGCGCGGCCCAATACGTCATGCAGTTCCACGCCGGGCCGCGCCACATCCGCAGCTCGAACTTTGGATCCGAAACGCCGACGGTCGCGATCGGGTGCGGCGTGAAGAACTCCTTCGGGTTGAGCAGGTGTTCGTCGATCACGCGTTTCGCCTGCTCCGGCGTGGCGGCGCCGACGACGACCGGCCACATGCCTTCGAACGCCAGGTGGCGGCGCGCCGGTTCGCGCACGAGCCACTGATCATAAAAGAATCCCGTCTGGGGATCCCAGAGTTCCTCGCGGATGAATCGGCCGAGCGACGCCACCTTGCGCTCCCATTCGCCCGCGGGTTCGCCGAGCTGCCGGCTCCAGCGCGTGGCGTGATCATATAACAGATACAGATGCGAACAGGCGTCGACCGCGGCCGCGGTGGCCGGCGGACGAAACGCGTAGCGGATGCCCTCGTCCATCCCGCTCTCCCAGGTGTCTTCCTTTTGATCCAAATAGTAAAAGCCGCCGCCCGGCACCGACCGCTTCGCCTCGAACCATCCGATCTGCCGGCGCAGCGCGGCGAGGCACTCGCGCCGGAAAGCTTCATCGTGCGTGAGCTCGAGGTAGGCTTCCGCGGAAACGACCCAGATCGGAGGAAAGCCCTTGAAATTTTTCCAGCTCGCCTTGCCGGCATCGTTGAACAGCACGATGCCCGGGATCAGCCCGTCCGGCTGCTGCCCCGCGAGCTCGTTGCGGATCTGGTTCCGCACGTGCACCGGCCGCGCGCGCACCGTGTCGAGCCGCTCGTGGGTGAGATCGATGTGCCCAAAGACGCGACCGTCCTGATAGCCCGGACCGATGGTCTGGTACGGATATTTGAAGTGCGCCAACGCGGGCAGGATGCTACGGCCGTGCAGTTCGGCGAGGTTGAGCAGCATCGGCCGCCACGCGGGCTTCACCGGCAGCGCCGCCTCCTGCACCAAGGCGTCGCGCAGCGCGCCGCCTTCCTTCGTCGGGAATTCACCCGCCAATGAAACGCCGTCGATCGCGAGCGTCGCGATGAACAGAGAAGCCGTGCGTGGCAGATTATTAGGCGCGCCGAACATGTTGGGGATGCCTCCGGGTCTGAGTTGGATCAATCAATTCAACCGCGAATGGACACGAATGCACGCGAATGAGAAAGCGGTCGGCGAACCGTCGCGCTCGCGGACGGATTAGCCGTTCTCCGCGTAGCGGAACGCGTGAGCGTTTCGTCCGGAGGGAGTAACGAAATCCGCTCGGTTCTTCGGCGAAAGCCTCACGGCTTCCGCTACCCTCCGGATCGTCGTTCCCGTAGCGGAACGCGTGAGCGTTTCGCCGAACCACGACACGCTCACGCGTTCCGCTACCGGCAGGAGAAATTACCATCAAAGTGTCCATGATACGCTCCAACGCCGGGCGAGATTTCTCCCGCCGCAGCTCATTTCCCCGCGGCGATATAATCGCTCAGGATTTGGAAGTTGTAATTGAAGACATTGCTCGCGAGGTAGCGGAAACCCTTCTGGAACTTCGGCTGGCCGACGAGCCGGTTGGCGCCGTCGTGCACCGTCACCCAGCGACCTTCGCCGTCGAGCTCCTTCAGGATCCGCCGCACCTCGGGCTCGAGCTCCGCGCGCGGCCGTGCCGCCGCCGGATCATCCACCCCAACCGTGAACATCTTGCCCTCGGGCGTGAATCGCTGCGTGACCCGGGCGGAGGGTCGCGGGCTCTGTTGCAGCGCCTCGAACTGCCGGCTCAGCTCATCGAGGTGCTGCGGCTGCTTCCAGCCATAGTGCGACGGCAGGTTCTTGTCACTGTAACTAAAGTCGTAATACCCGGGTGCGCTCGAGTTGCCGCTGACGCCGGGCTTGCGGGTCATGTAGAGCGCACGGTTCGTCTCCAGCTCGCGGAACCGCGGCATCCGCCCGTCGGGCAGCACGCAGGTCTTCAGGTAGGCGAGCGCACGCGGAATCGGCGCGAGATACTTTTTGTCGCCGGTGACGAGGTAGACCTTCATCAGCGTCTCAATCGCGTCCTCCGACTCGAGACCGCAGATGGCCGGCGGCTCGAATTTCCGCGCCCAGGTGGGCTGCATCTCGAAATTATATTGCTGGCACCACGCCGGCTGAGGGTCGGGCATCTGCGCGAGGATGAGAAAGTCGCCCAGTTTCGTCAGCGCCGCCCGGTAGCGCGCGTCACCGTAAGCGTCGATCACGGTCATCAGCGTGTCGGACACGGTGCCGGCGAGCCCGTCGTTCAACGTGTAATATCGGTAGTACGGCTCGTGCGGCCAGAGCCGCGGCCACTCCTTGGGGTAGCTTGCCTTGAGAATCGGATGCGGAGCGACCGGCTCCGCCCAGCCTTGCGGGAACGCCCCGATCGGAAACTGCGCCTTCAACAGCGAGCCGAGCGCATACTCCGCCGCGCCGTGCACCACCGGGTCCTTGAACTGCAACGCGCGATCGAGCCGCGCCAGGAACTGGATCGAGGACTGCGTCTGGTTGTCGTCGAGCGAGGAATGATTGGGGCCATCCTTCCGGCCCCTGCCGTTGCGATAGCGGCCCGCGTGGGTTCCCCTCGGGTTGAAATCGATGCGCTGGCTCCAACCGCCCGACTCCAGCTGTCCGTGAATGAGCGCGCGTCCCGTCTCCTGAGCAGCCTCCAGGAAGAACCGGTCGCCGGTCGCGGCGAAGGCGTCGAGATACGCGCAGCCAACGGCCGGCGTCCCCGGCGGCTCGGTGAAGATCTGATCGGGCGTCGCCTCACCCTCGCCCCAGCGCTGCTTCAGATCGGCGGAAACGTAATAGACATAGCCGCCGCGCGACGCTGCGTGCGTACGGAAAAACGTCGCCGCGCGTTTCAAGCCCGCGGCCGCTTCGGCGCGCAGCGCGGAGTCGGCCGGCGCGCCCCAACCGATGTTCGCGGGCGATGCCGCAACTGCCGCAAACGCCATTGCGAATGATGCCATCAGGGAACGACGCGCGCGCGGCGGCGGCGGCGCGGCGGGTTGGGCAAAGGAGCAGGATTTCATAAGAGCTTGAAAAGAGTGTTGGGGGAGCAGCCGACGTCAGCAGGCTGGCGACCGTCGCTTGGAAAAATCCCAGCCTCGTTACCTCGGCTGCTACATTTTTCGTCTTCCGTAGCAGCCGACGTGAGGAGGCTGGCGTAACCCATTCGAAACCTTGTTCGGCCAGCCTCGTTACCTCGGCTGCTACGGGATCCGGTCGAATTCGAACGCATGGATTCAACTTAGGGCACACTCCGGTTGGACGGCCCCGCCGTTGTAGCCGGACGAACCGGCCCGGCTGGCGTTGCGGCTCCGGCCTCGAAACGCCAGCTCTTGTCCTCGACCCACGCGCAGTGATTGAAATTGCTGATCCACTCGCGCTCGTGCGCGCGCCGAAACGCAATCAGTCGCGCCAACGCCTCGCGGCCGCGTTCCGGGGTCGAGGTTGGATCGGAAAGCGTCAGCCCTCGCGAAACTTCCGCGCAGAGTCTCGCGTGCATCAAGCCGTTGCGCAGAAACCGGACGCGGGCCAGCGCTTCGGAATCGGCCCGCACCGCTGCTTCGGCCTTCGCGAGGGTCGCCTCCGCCGCAGCGAAGGAATCCGCCGGATAAATGACGTGCGCCGCCAGCGCCCACGCCCGCCAGCGGGAGGTGTTGTCCTCGAACTGCCGGTTGATTTCCTCGCGCCGCTGCGCCGCATATCGCTCCCAATAATCGAAGTAGGCTTTGACGTGCGGTGCCGCGGCGCCGAATGCGCCAAAATATTCCGCGAGGAGCTCATCGGCGGCCGCCTGCGGTCGCGTGTGCAGCCGCATCAGCAGATAGAGGTTGGTTCCCTGTGTGGCCCAGTGACCGGTCAGCGCGTCGTAGTCGGTCGCCTCCATCCCGTGCCGCGCCTGATGCTGGAACTCGTCCGCAAACTGGTGCGCGAAAACCAGCGGCATGGTGTAACCGTCGAGGCAGTAATTGCCGCGGGAAAACAGCCGCGCACCCGTTTCGTGCCACTGCGTCCACTGCTGCTTGAACCAGTCGTGCTCCCCGGCCGAACGCGGGAACCAGCCGGCGGAGGGATACGACCCGACGAGGAGGTGCGAATTGAGCATCGTGCCCGGACTCGGCGGGTGGAAGTAGTTGAAGTAGTTATACACGACCACGGTCGCTTCCGGATCGATCGCCTCGACCTGCCGTTGCACATCGAGCCAGTAGCGCACGTAGCGATCGGTCACGAACCGCGAGCCCATCACCTTGGACTTCGGGGGGTAGAACTTGAGGAAGTCCGCGGGCGGCGGCCCGTCCCAGGCGCGGCAGTTGTCGCACTCGCACAGGCCCATGATCCCGTTCTCGATCGCATTGACGAACCGGTGCCCGCCGCCCGGATCCGCCGCGCGCCGCTCGCGCCAGAGCTCCACGATCTTGCGCCGGAATTCCGGATTCGAGACGCACATCGAATAGTTCGCGCCGGGTTTCGGCGGTCCGCGCCTGCCATTCACGAGCTGAAACCATTCGGGGTGTTCTTCGCCGTATTTCTTCCACCAGTCGGTGAATGCATGGCCGTAGCTCAGCCGCACGTTCTTGCCCATCCGATGCCGTCGGAGGAAGACCGCCTGATCATGGGCATATGCCGCCGCGGCCTCCGGCGTGAAACCGAGTTCCGCCCGCTCGCCCTTGAACGTCAGTCCGCCGCGAACGTTCCGTTGAAAAAACGCCGGCGAGAAAGTCGTATCCGCGTTTCGCGCCCGCACCGTGCGCGTTTTCGGGACAACCGTTCCCAGTTCACCCGGCCAGAGCCAGCGCACGCCCACGTCACGCTCGAGCCACTCGTAGACGCCAAACAAGGTCCCGCCAAATGTGCCCGGGTCCAACGGATCGCCCGCGGCATCGCCGCCCGCGATCGTAATCGCGGAATCCGTCATCCGCAGCACACTCGTTTCGGGCGCGAGTCGCGGCACATCGATGCCGGCGGCGCGCGCGGCGCGCGTGTCACCAATATAGATACAGCCGCCGCGCTCAGGCCGCCCCGCCGACTCGGACAGGATCGCCAGCCGTGCACCGGTGGCTTTCTCGACGTGATAAACGAGTTCCTCCGCCGCGTAGCGTGCAACCGCCGTCGGCTGATCCGCGATGACGACCACCACGGCCGCCCGGCTATCCTTCACCACGTCGACGTCGGCGCGCGCGGTGATGGCGAGGCATCCGAAGAGGGCGGGGCGCACCACCCGCGCGAGCTGACGTAGCGATCGAATCTTCGGCTCAGCAACCGTTGAATGGAGCCGCGGCGCCCCCGCCGCGGCCACAAGCACACCGTTATGCGATCCGACGCGGCGAGGGCGCCGCGTCTCCAATGAACGACCGGCGTACAAGCTCAACTGCATGCTGCTATGCGAATCCAGCTCACGGATAAAAATCCGCCGGTTGCTTGGTTTCGCTCGCGAGCTTCCAGCTCAAATCCTCGACCCACGCGTTGTGGCCCAGGTTCGCGAACCACTCGCGTTCGTGTTTGCGGCGGAACGCCAGCAACTCGGCCAGTTTCCCCTTGCCGCGTTCAACGGTGGACTCCGGATCGGCCAGCGTGAGTTGCTGCGCCACCTCCGCACAGAGCTTCGCGTGGGCCAGCCCGGTCTGGAGAAACTCCACCCGCGCGGTCGCCTCGGGGTTGCCCCGCGCCGCGGCGGCGGCCTTCGCCAGCAGCGCCTCGCCCGGGCCGAAGGACCCGGCCGGGAACACCCGATGCGGCGCCTTTGCCCATGTCCGCCAGCGGATCGCCACGCGATCGTAGAACACATCGTGGATCAGCTTCCGGTTGTCCATGGTGTAGCTTTCCCAGTAATCGAAATACGCCTTCACTTGCGACGCCGCGGGGCCGAATCCCGCATAGTAGTCCGCCAGCAACGCGCCCGGATTCGCCTGGGGGGTCACATGCAACCGCATGAGCAGGTAGAGACTCGGTCCCTGGATGGCCCACTGGCCGGTGAGTGAATCGAAATCGGTCGCGACCATCCCGTTCCTCACCCCGTTCTGAAAATCGTCGGCAAACTGGTGCGCGAAGACGAACGGCATGCTGTAGGCGTCGAGGAAGTAGTTTGGCCGGAAAAAGAGGCGCGCCCCGGTTTTCCGCCAGTCCGCCCACTGCCGCTTGTACCACTCGTGCTCGTCGTCTTTCCGCGGATACCACCCCGCCGACGGGCAGAATCCGAGCAGGATGTTCTCGTTCAGCTTCACGCCCGAGGTCGGCGCCTGGAAATAGTTGAAGTACACATAACCCACGACCACGACGTTCGGGTTCTCCTTCGCCGCCAGCTGCTGGATCGCGAGGGCGAAGCGGGCGTAGCGATCAGAGACGAACCGCGTGCCGTAGACCTTGAAGTTCGGCGCGTAGTACTTCATCGCGTCCGGCGGCGTCGGGCCGTCCCACGCCTGGCACTTTTCGCATTCGCACTGGCCGACGATGTCGTTCTCGACCGCGTTGATGAAGCTCGGCCCCGACGTGCGCTTCGCCCCGCCCTTGTCCCGCCACAGCTTCACGATCTGCTGGTGCAGGCCGGGGTTCGAGACGCACATCGCGTAGCGCGCTCCCGGCTTCTCCGGCCCGCGCTTGCCCTTGTAGAGCTGAAACCAGTCCGAGTGCTCCTTGCCGTATTTTTCCCACCAGTCGGTAAACGCGTGGCCGTAGCTCATCTTCTCGCTGCGGCCCATCCGTTGCCGGCGCAGGAAGACGGTCTGCACCGCGGCGTATTCCTCCGCCGCCTTGGACGTGAATCCGAGGGCCGGATTTCCACTCGTGAATCCGAGCCCCGTCCGGACGTGCCGCTGGAACAGCTGTGGTGTCACGGTGAGGTCGATCGCGCGCAACGCGATCGTCCGCGTTTTCGGCACATGCGTGCCCAGTTCGCCCGGCCAGAGCCAGCGCACACCCAGCTCCCGCTCCAGCCATTCGTAAACGCCAAACAGCGTGCCGGCCGAGGTGTCACGGTCGAGCGGGTCGCGGTCCTCGTCCTTGCCGACGATGTACAGCGCCTTCGCCGTCGCCCGAAGCTGGAATGTCTCGGCGGGCAGCGCTGAAATGTTGATCCCGGTATCGCGCGCCGCGTAGGTGTCGCCGAGGTAGATCGCCGTGTCGGGCGTCGAATCACACTCGCAAACGATCGGGAGCTTGGCCCCCGTCGCCTTCTCGACGTGATAGACCAGTTCCTCCGCCGCGTACTGAACGACGCGAGTTGACTTCTCCGGCAGAACAATTGCCGCCGTGGGCCGGCCGTCCTGCACGATGAACGCGGAGCCGGTGGCGGCGACCGCAGTGGGAGAGAGCAGAGCCGACGCGAGCAGCGCGGCGCCAAGGAGACGGGCGCTCACAGGTCGAACGTGGCCGTGAGGATGAACTGACGCGGGTCGACGATCCGGTAGGCGTTTGGCGTGCCATCCGGGAACGCGCTCACTGGCTGCAGCCGGCCGCCTTCCTGGATGTTCCGGACATTCAGCTGCACGGTCATGCCCACCTTGTCCGACCAAATCTTTGTCCGATACGCCGCCAGGAGATCGAAGTAGAACCGGCCCTTGTCGTAAATCGGCCGGTTGCGATCCAGATTGGTGATGATTGCCGGCAGGCTCTGGAGCCCGTAGTAGCCGATGGAGCCCTTATCCTCCCAACGGACGGCGCCGCCGACATTGAAGTTGCGCAGAATCCGATGCTCGGTGATTCCGCGCAGACGAAAGTTCGTCGACACGTTGGCGCGATATTTACGCACCTGTGGCAGGCTCTTGCCCACGGTCTGCTGCGCAATCGCCAGCGGGCTGTTCACATTGCCCGGCAGATATCTGTCCGGCGTCTGGACGCCGGCATAACTGGTGGTGTACCAGGGCTGGCCCGTCTCCTTGTCGATGAGACTCTGCCAGACCGGCATCCGCTCGTTCAAATAATCGAGCAAATCCTGCGCGATCGCGGCCTGGATGGTCTCGCTCTCGGTCACGTTGCCCTTGATCGTCCAGTAATTCGTCGGGTTGTAGTAGATCTCGATTTCCTTGCCTTTGCTGAGCGCGTCCTGGCCCTGCGAAATCGGCAATCCGCCAAAGTTCACGCTGGTCTGAAGCATCTCGAGCACCTGCGGATCCATCTGCATTTCGCGCGCCACGGCGGCATCGAGTGCGGCACCCGTGAGATTGGGCTGCGTCGCCTGCAGCCACTGCCGCGTGCGCACATCGAGGGCGAAGCTGCGCGAGTTGTTGCCGTCGAAGACGTCCATTTTCACGCTGCGGGTGGCCAGCGTCGACGAGGTGCCGCTGCGATCGTTCGTGGTCCGCGTGATGAACTGATTGGCGCGCAGCATGAGTTTGCCGTTGAAGAGATTCAGGCTGAATCCCCAGTCCTCGCCCCTGCCCTGCGGATTCGGCAGCAGCTTTCCGTGCAGGTTGATCGCCGGATTGGCCGGGATGAAGCTGTCGGACTTGTTCGCATGCCCGCTGAGCCACGGCGTAATCTTCAACACCGCACCCGCCGTCTTCGTCTCGCCTTCGTTGAACTTGTAGTCGCCCTCCGCCCACTGCTGGTCCCATTCGTAATTGTGCGACATCGCGTCCGGCATCAACTGCGCCGCGATGCCCGCCTTGGTGTAAACGCGATCCTTGCGCAGGCCCAGCGTCGTCACCAACCGGTCTTTCAAAAGGTGGCTCTGCCAGACGATGCCCTGGGTCTTCTGGATCTTGAGCGAGTTTTGCGACCCCGCCGTGCCGTTGGCCGAGGCGGCGAGACCCAGCTGCGTCGGTTCGTTGTTGACCCTTCCCGCGGCAAAATTGCCCCACGTGTAGTTGTGGGTGCCCGCGACCGAGCCGGTAAAGGGCGCGTGATCCACATTGAACCCCTGGTTGTCGCCCACGAGGTAGAAGCGGTAACTGCGCGAGCCGGTGGGCGACGCTCCGTCCTGCGGCAGGGTGTCGCCGGGCAGCCGCGAACTGGTGGCGCGCGGCGTGCCCGCCGGCAGCCACGGATGGTCATCGAGCATCGCCAGCTGATAGTAGAACGCCCGGGACTGGTTGTGCTTATACTCACCGTATCCACTGAACTGGTGCAGCCCGAGCCAGCGCATCCAGCCGTTCTCCTGCCGGAGATCGAGCTTGTAGGCGAGTTGCGTGCGATAGGTGTCGTTCGTCAGCGGCCGGTCGATCACGTTCGTCTCCGTCATCCCAAAATAGGGTCTCAGGAAAAACGGGTTGGGCGACCCGTCGAGCCGTCGCATGTTGGGATCGACGTAGAGGTACGTGGAGCCCGAGCTGCCGGTGGGATAGTCGCGGAACAGCTTGGGCGAGTCCTCGCGGAACCAGCCCAGCTGCGCCGCCAGCAGCTGACGCGGCGTATTGAAGAAGAGATGATCAACCGTGACCAGGGAGGTGCCGGTGACCTCGTCGAAGTTGTTCATCGAGGCGGAATTGATCGTGGACCAATCGTAAAGCGACTTGCTGCTCACCGCGCCGTCGGACGTCCACAGCGGCTGCGTGCGGCGAAGCGTCTGCGGATTCAGGAGCATGTAATTGTTTCCCGTCTGGTTGTTGCTCGCCGTGGTCGTCAACAACGCGTCCTGCGTCGTTGTGCCGCGCGGCGCGGTCCAGTAGCTCACGCCATTCGAGTCGATGTACAACAGCGAGGTGCCGCGGCCGGTGGTCTGGAACGCACTGTTGAACACCGCCGCGCCCGCGTTGATTTGCGGCACGCCGGCGCCGAGCGTCGACACGGGCTGACCATTGCGATTGACCGGCGAGCCGTTGATGTAGGCCGTGTTCGTCACCGGATCCCAGGTCGGCGCACCCACGGCCACCCACTGGCTGACGCCGTCGCGCGGCGTGATGCTGTTCGGCCGGCGGCCGTATTGATGGAAATACTGGTAGCTCGCGGAGATGCTGGTCGAGGGGAACGGCCGGTATTTGACCATGCCATTGTAGCGCTCGGCCTTCACGCCTGACGGCTGCCGGTTGTATTCCGTCCTTTGGAAAACCTGGCTCAGCCGGATGGCGAGCTTGTCCTTCAGGAGGACGCGATTGGCGTCGAGGCTTTGGCGATACCCGGCCTCCCCATCGAGCCGGCCAAACAATTCCGCGCGGAGCTGAAGCTCCGTCCGGTTGCGACTCAGGTTCGCTGAGGACGGCACGCTGTTGGCGGTGCCGGAGGCGTTGCCGAGCCCGAAAAGATTCGAGTTTGGGCCGCGGCTGATCTCGACCGCATCAGAGTTGATTGGATCCAGGGGCACCCGGCGGCTGGTTTCGAAGCCGCCGTAGGCGACATTGGCGCTCGTCAGCCCGCGGACACGATTCGCGGTGTTCGGGTTGTCCGCGAGATTGTCGCTCGGCTGGAAACTCTGGTTGAACGCGAAGTCGGTATAGTTGCCGGAGCCCTCGGTGCTCGCCTCGTACGCGAAGATGTCGTTGATATCGAGCATCGCGAAGTCCGCCATCTGCTCCTTCGTCACGACCGTGATCGACGACCCGAGGTCCTCGATCTTCGAGTTGATGCGCGTGCCCGACATCGTGTTGGCGCCATAGTAGCCGCGGTTGTCGTCGACGACTTCGAACGGCGACATGGTGACCAACTCACCGGAAGTTTCCGGGCGGACCGCGACCGCGGCCCTGGCATCGTCCGCCTGCTTGGCGGACAACTCTTCGGGGTCGAGCCGGCCATTGCCATTGCGATCGTATTTCGCGAGGTCACCCGGCGAGGGAGTGGCGGCCTGTACCCACGACGTCGCCGCCAGCGCGAGGGAAAGTGACCCACAGAGAATCGCCTCCCGGGTCCGGGACCGATGACGACGGCTCCGCTGCGGAGTGGAGGCGGTGGCTTGAATGTTGTTCTCGGGTTTCATGGAAGTTTGGAGTTACAAGGCTTGGTCGTGAACGCGCGTCATCCCCCGAGGGGGAAAACGGTGAGAATCTTCGGGCCGAGACGGCCGAATTGTTTCAACAGGCCGGCGGGCGCGCCGGCATCGGTGATGAAGATGTCGACGTCCGCGAGGGTGCCGGAGCGGGCCAGTTCCGTCCGGCCGATCTTGGTGTGATCGCAAAGGATGCAGGAGCGATTCGCGATCCGCCGCATCGTCCTGTCGACGCGCGCGAGCCGAAGGTCGGAATTGTAGATCGCGCCGTCGGTGCCGATCGCGTCGGCCCCCTGAAATGCGATGTCGGCGGAAAACATCTCCAGGCAGTGCTCCGTGACCGGCCCGGTCAGATCCGGGCTGCCTTCCCGGATGATCCCGCCCAGCAGGATCACCTCAACGTCGGTCGCGTGCTGAAGCTCGGAAGCGACCGCCAGGCTGGGAGTGATGACCGTGAGATTCTCGCCGTCCTTCAGCAATGAGGCCAGCTCCAGCGTCGTCGTGCCATTGTCCAGGATCAACCGCTGCCCCGGGCGCACGAGTTTGCGCGCTTCGGCGGCGATGGCGCATTTCTCCGCGCGGTTCCGCTCGCGACGTTCGCGGTAATCGAACTCGAACATCATCCGCTCCGTCAGCACGGCGCCGCCATGCGTGCGCTGGATCTGCGACTTGCCTTCGAGCACATCGAGATCGCGCCGGATTGTCATCTCGCTTACCGCGAACTCGCGCGCGAGCTCGACAATTGAAACTCCCGGCTGCCCCGCAAATCGGTCCCGGATGACCGACTGCCGGACCGCAGAGGGGAGCTTTTTCACCATGATTTGGCCGTTGTCCCCTTCGTGTTATGAAATGTCAAGTTGTTACCTATTCTCACGTGAACGAACATTGCCGGCCGGGCGAACTGACAGCGCCGGTCACCGCCCCGGCGGCGGGCCAAAACGTTGATGAAGCCGGACCATTGCCCGAGCGGCCGCGTCAATGGTCGGATGAACGCCCGCGGCCGCCGCGGCGAACACCGCCGCCCCGAGGCACGCGCGTTCCGGCGAGGTCGACGTGACGATGGGCGTCCCCATGACGTCCGCGGTGAGCGCGAGCCACGCCGCGTTGCGCGCGCCGCCGCCCGTTGCCGCAATGGTACGCGGCAACTGGCCGCGTGAAATCCGGGACACGAGTTCGCGCTGGGCGAACGCCATTCGCTCCAGCAATGACCGCACGGCAGCTCCCTGTTGACCGGCAGCGGTGGCGGAGTCTGGCGCGGCGGCGGCCGTAGACCCGGCGGGCACTGTCGCCGCCTCGGCGATCAACTGGTCAATTGTCCGGCCTGGCGCAAAACGCCGCTGGTATTCCTCCAGCGCGCCCGCCCCATTGGGATTGAACGCGAGCCGATAGAATCGCCGCCCATCGAAATGGGGACCGTGAAAACATCCTGCGAGGTGCTCCACGCGGTCCACGAGGCACGTGGCCGCGAGCACGGTCCCGATCGAGATGCTCACATCGGCGAAAACATCCAGTCCCGCACCGATCGCCGCCGCATGATGATCCAGCGCGCCAACGGCGAATGGAATTCCAGCCGGCACGCCGAGCAGCCGCGCGGCCTCGCTGCGCGTCCGACCGCACGGAGTTCCCGGCGGCAACGGCCTCGCCAGTCGTCCCGCCTCGATCCCAAACCCGGTGAGCGCTTCATCCCACCACCGGCGGTCGTGGAGGTGGTAAAGCCCCAAGAGCGCCGCCGTGCTGGCGTCGCCCACCCGCTCGCCCGTCAGCGCATGGGTGAAATAATCCGAAATGGTCAGGACGCACTGCGCGCGGGCCCACTGCTCGCGCTCGTGGATCCTCCACCAATGCCATTTTGTTACCGCGGATTCCGCCGCCACCGTATTGAATCCGACCGCACGCGAAAACGCCGCCGAATTGGAGAACGCCAGATGCTCCGGCGCCGGCGCGGCCCGGGTGTCCGTCCAGAGAATCAGCGGTGACAGCGGCAGGTCGCCACGATCCAGCAGGATAAACGTATTGGCCTGGGACGAATAAGACATCCCGGCGATGTCCCGCGGTTCCGCGCCCGCTCGCGTCAACGCCTCCGAAAACGCGCGCCGCAGCAAGGCCCAGAATGTTTCGGCCCCAAGTTCGCTGCGACCAGGCGCGGGCGCGGAGGCTTCGACCGCCACCCGCCCGAGCCCGCGCAACGTTCCGTTTTCCTCGAAGAGGCCGACCTTGAAATACGACGTGCCAAGATCGACGCCGAGCAACAAGCGCATGGCGGGACAATTAAGCGCCGCGTGCGAGCAGCGCGAGCGTCGCCTCGACGAAGCGGTTTCCATTTTCCGGCGCGAACACCGCATTGAGCGCCTCATATCGTCGCTGCGCCGCGGCATCGGGCGTGACGATGTAGCCCTGGAGTTCGCCGTTCGCCAGCGTGATCAGGTGGGTGCGCGGCGAGCGTGCCTTGAGCGCGAGAGCATACTCCACGAAAAACTCGCCGGGCCAGCCGACGAACGTCCACGGCCCGATCCGAATCGCCTGGATCTCCGCGGGCGTTCGCGCCGCCAGCGCCGCTTTCAACCGGCCGTCGGCGGCGGCGCGCGCTAGCTCCGCGGTCTCCTCGGCCCCGAAAACATCACACTCGGCGGTGCGCACGGCGGGCGCAGCCGCACCTTCCGCCTTGAGCTCCCTGAAGCGCGCGCGCGCCCCGGCGAGCACGCGTTCGGCATCGCCGGGGCCGGGGAACGCGCGCGGCTCGAGTTCGACCCAGCCCTGCCGCGCGTCCACGCGCGCCTCCGTCGTGAACGAAATCGTCGCGATCGCCGACGCGATCGAGCGGCCGAGGTTTTCCCCGAGCCGTTGCGCCTCCGCCAGCGTGTTGCCGCGCGTGAAATGCCGCGGGCTCTGGTTTCCCGAAGCGCCGTTGTGATAGAGGATCGGGCAGCCGGCCGGCAGCGCGCCGCGCCGGAGGAAGCTGCGGGTGAAATGCGGAAAGTCGCCGCTGATCACGGTCGAGTCTTCATGCAGCACCGTCGGATGCATCGCATACACGACCATGCAGCCGAGCGGCTGCCGCGTCTTCACGCTGCGCGCGACGAGCACGGGAACCTCCGGATCGGCCGGGCCGCGCGGATCATGCCGGTTGGAACCGACGCCTTCCGCACGCGCAACCGCCAGTCCCACCTCCGCCGGTTCCGCCGCGGTGACCGCGCGGCTCGCCGTCTGCACGATGAGGTCGAGCAGCCGGGCGGCGTATTCGAAATCCGGTTTCGGCACGACGGGATCGGCGGCGTTGCCGATCTGGTCCACCAGGACCGGGCCGGAGTGCGTGTGCGTGGCGCTCAGCAGAATGGCGTCCTCACGCACTCCCGTCTTCACGGCGATTCGCCGCCGCGCTTCGAGCACCAGCTCGCGCGGCACGAATATCAGATCGTGGGCGAGGAAAAGCGCGGACGCCTCGCCGTCGCTGACGAACAGCGCCGTGCACTCGAGCGGATCGTGGACGCCCGTGCTGTTGCGCGGCACGTGCGGGTAGCCGAAGAGGAAAACCGATCCCGCCGGTGTGATGTCGGCGGTGGCTGCGCCCGCAACGAGCCCGGCGCGCGCGGAATCATGGGAGGAACTCATCCGGAACGCCGCCGAAAGGACGGCAGCGGCCGACGCTCGGCAGCCCCCGCCTCGGACGCAAATGTTATTTTTTGTGAGAGTGTGTGGTTTCTTGACATTGGGTCACACGTTTTGAAACTGCGCGGGTCGTGATCATTCCTTCTTCGCGGCCCAATTTCATCGTCGCCCACCGGCGCGGTGCCGATCGCAACCTCGCATGTCGCTGATCCCCCCCCCCAACGTCGACGCGTTTTCCACGCTCGAATGGGGCCGCGTCGATCTCTCCCGCGTGCCCCACGTGCCGGTGCCGCCGCCCGGCCCGCTTTCGCGCGACCAGCACGCGCGCTGCACGCGCTACTTCAAGGGACTGAGCACCCAGGTGAAGCTGTTTCCCGTCGCCTTCGAGTCCGGCGCCGGCTGTGTCTTGCGCGACGTCGACGGCAACGAATACATCGATTTCTCCTCCGGGATTTACGTGACCACCCTCGGCCATTGTCACCCGAAGATCAGCGAGGCGATTGCCCGGTCGGCGTCGCAGTTGATGAACGCACACGACTTCACCACGCCGATCAAGACGCGGCTGATGGAGAAACTCGCGGAGGTGCTGCCGGGCGACCTGACGGGATACCAGCTCTACGACTCCGGCACGACCGCGGTCGAAGCTGGCCTTCGCGTGCTTCGCGCCGCGACCGGAAAGCACGAGACCGTGAGTTGCTTCAACGACTATCACGGCAAGACCTACGGCGCGGTGTCGCTCGGCCACATCCGCTCGCACGTTTACGGCGCGGTGCGTGGCCCCGGCTCGCACATGGTGCCGCGGCCCGACCCGTATCGGCCGATGTGGACGAAGCCCGACGGGTCGATCGACACCGATCAGTACCTCAGCTTCTACGGCCAGTATCTCGACAAAGGCACGGTTGGCAGCGTCGCCGGTTTCGTGCTCGAGCCGATTCAGGGCTGGGGCGGCTCGGTCATGCCGCCGGACGATTTCTTCCCGAAGTTGCGTCGCTTCTGCGATGCGCGAAAAATCCTCCTCATGGCCGACGAGGTGCTCACGGGCTGGGGCCGCACCGGCAAATGGCTGTGCCTCGAGCACTGGGGCGTCGTTCCCGACGTGGTCACGATCGGCAAGGGCTTCGGTAATGGGTTTCCGGTGACGTGCGTCGCGGTGCGGGAGCCGTTCAAGGAGAGTTTCGAGTCGATTTCCGCCTCCAGCAGCTACGGCGGCAATCCGATGGCCTGCGCCGCCGCACTCGCCGCCACGGAGGTCATCGAGGACGAAGGATTGCTGGCCCATGCCGAGACGCTGGGCGAGATCGCGTTGCGCCGGATGCAGAAGATTCGCGACGCCCACAAGATCGTGGGCGACGTTCGCGCCAAGGGCTGCCTCATGGGCATAGAACTGGTCAAGGATCGCACCACGAAGGAACCGTTCGATCATGCCGGCACGCTCGTGTACCAGAAAGCCTTCCGGAAGGGCCTCGCCTGGATTCCCGCCGGCCACATCCTGCGGATGAGCCCGCCGATCGTGATGGATGAGGATACGCTGCTGAAGGGACTCGACCTCATCGAGGAAGCGATTGGCGAAACCGCGCGCGAGCTCGGCTACAGCTGATGGATTCGATGCGCACCTGGAGGCTGGATCGAACGTGGCACGGGCGTCTCCCTCGACAGGCTCGGGACCCTGAGCTTGCCGAACGGGCCGCCCGTGTTGTTGCGTGGCACGGGCGTCTCGCCCGTGTTTTGGCGGCGCTCCGCGCCGCCCATGGGCGAGACGCCCATGTCACCTCAATCCCACGGGCGAGACGCCCGTGCCACCACTGATCATGGGCGGAACGCCCGTGCCACCTTCAGGATCGCATCATGAAAAAACAGCCCGCCCGGTTCACGTATGCGCCCGCGGAATTCATCCCGTTCCGCGATCGGACGGTGATTGAACGCATCCGGAAGATCAAAAAGGAAGACATCACGAAGCACTGGAATCCGGCGTTCAAGATCACCGTCATCCCGGATGCCGACGTGGAATTTCTCTGGATGACGGAGATGTTCTCGCGGATCAAAACCGCGATGGAAGCCGGCCAGCCGCTCGTGATGATCATGCCGAACCCGTGGCCGAACTACCGGCGGCTCGCGTTCCTGATTAACAAGTTTCGCGTGAACTGCCGGCGGCTGTACACGTTCAATATGGACGAGTACGCGAACGAGAAGGGCGAGATTGCGCCCGAGACCTGGGAGTTCGGGTTCATGCACGCGTTCAAGAAATACTTCTGGTCGCAGATCGATCCGAAGCTGCGGCCGCCGGAAAAAAACATCCAGGGGCCGACCGACCGGAACATCAGGGACTACGGCCGGATGATCGCGGACCGCGGCGGCGCCGACGTGTGTTACAGCGGCCCGGGCTGGGCCGGCCACCTCGCCTTCATCGATCCCAACGCGCCAGAGTTCGCGGCCGCCACGCTCGAGGAGTGGAAGCAAATGGGTCCGCGCGTGTGCACGCTGCACCCGCTGACCATCGCGCAAAATTCGCTCCACGGCAGCTTCGGCATGAGCGGAGATCTCGCCGCCGTCCCGCCCAAGGCGGCGACGATCGGTCCCGCCGAGGTGATCGCGACGAAGCATCGCCTCGACATTCACGCGATCACGATCGACGGCTCCTTTGCGTCCTGGCAGCGGTTCACGACCCGTCTCGCCCTGCACGGGCCGGTCACGCCGCTCGTGCCGCAATCGATCCTTCAGACGCTCCGTACCGACGTCTGGGTTTCGGAATCCATCGCCGAGAACATCGAACCGCGCTGGGACAAGGGCTATTGAGCGACGCCCCGCGATCCGCCGTGCTCATCGACGTTCACAATCATCTCGGCGCGGACCTCTTCTTCTATCTCAACGGTTTCTATCCCTATGCGCAGGATTTGCCGGCGCTGGTGACCGAGGGTCGCCGGCACGGGATCGATCGCTGGGTGGTGTTCCCGATGGTGGCGAATGCGTGGTTCGATCCCGCGGCGATGCGACGCGGCCAGCTTGTCCCCGGCGGACCCGAAAAGGTGCCCTACGCCTTCGAGAATGAGCGGATGCTCCGCGAAATCTACGAACAGTTTCCGGACTTCGGCCGGTTGACGCTGCCGTTCGTCATGTTCGACCCGATGCGCGAACCGGCGGCGCAGGTCGAGCGGCTCCGCGAACTGTACTGCGAGTTCCCGTTCCATGGGCTGAAACTCCAGGCGACGATGATCCAGTCCGACGCCGGTGCGCTGCTCGGCGCCGGCCGCTGCCTGCTCGAACTCGCCGCGGAACTGGATCTGCCGCTCCTGATCCACTCGAGCGTGGCGGCCAACGATCCCTGGTCCGCAGCCGGCCTGCTGCTGCGCATCGCGACGTCGGCGCCGCACCTGCGCTTCTGCCTCGCCCACAGCTGCCGGTTCGATCGCGAATACCTCGATCGCGTGGCGGAGCTGCCAAACACCTGGTTCGATTGCTCCGCGCACCGGATCCACTGCGAGGGCGCGGTGCGCGGGATGCCGTTCATCGCCGCGCCGGCCCGGCGCTTCGCCGCCGATTATCGCGACCCGACCGCGGTGCTCCGCGCGCTCGCCGCGACGTATCCAGAAAAACTGATCTGGGGATCGGACACCCCGTTCCAGAGTTTCGTCGCGAAGGAGCCCGAGGGGCTCGTTTCGCTCCGCAGCACCTACGCGGAGGAGATTGGCTGTCTCCGCGCGCTGCCGCCGCCGGTGCAGGCCGCCATCGCGCACGACAACACCCTCGCCTTTCTGCGGCTAAAAGATCCCGCGATCCTGTCGCGCGACTGACACGGTCACTTCGTCCATCCGGCCGCGCCTGCAACCCACCAATCCCAGCACCCCCGGCCGATGCCCAGCCTTCATCCTCTCGATTACGTCATCCTCGCGGCCTACTTCGTTGTCCTGATTGTCCTCGGCAAGGTTTCGGCCAAGCACGCGAAGACCGGCGAAGGTTTTTTCCTCGCCGGCCGCAAGCTCGGCAAGCTCTACCAGTTCTTCCTCAACTTCGGAAACTCCGTCGCCGCCGCCGACACCGTCAGCACGTCGAGCCTCGTCTACCAGCACGGCGTCTCCGGCGTGTGGGTCGGGTTCCAGATGATTTTCCTGAACCCGTATTACTGGTTCATGTTTCCGTGGTATCGGCGCGTGCGACTGACGACGATGGCCGATATCTTCCAGGATCGGCTCGGCAGCCGCCCGCTCGCGCTTTTCTATGCCAGTTTCCAGATCGTCATGGCGGTGGCGGTCTCCATGGCCTTCGGCAACCTGGTCTCGTACAAAATCTCCGCCGCCCTGGTGACGAAACCCGAGGCCACGTGGACCCAGGGCGAAGCGCAGTCCGTCAGCGGTTATCGCGAACTCACCCGCCTCGAGAACACGAGGCGCGAGCGGCCGTTGTCGGAACCGGAACAGGGCACGCTCGGCTCCCTGCGCGAGCGGCACACGCGCGGCGAGTTGAACAACTACGTCACCGCCCTCGAACCGTGGTCCTTCTACATCGTCTACACCCTCGCGGTCGGAATCTACATCGTGCTGGGCGGCATGACTGCAACCGCGCTCAACGAGTCTTTTCAAGGTGTGTTGATCCTCGTGTTCTCGGTCATCCTGATCCCGGCGGGACTGGCTGCGATTGGCGGCTGGCACCAGCTCGGTGCGACACTGCCCGACGCGAAACTCAATCTGTTCGGCGCGACCGGCGTGTCGGACTTCACCGGCTGGACGATCGCCGCCGTGTTCTTCGCCACGATTCTCCAGGCGCACGCGATGCCGCACAACATGAGCATCGCCAGCTCGGCCCGAAACGAATTCGCCGCGCGGTTCGGTGCGGTGGCCGGCACTTTCGGCAAGCGGATCGTCACGATCATGTGGGCGTTCTGCGGGCTGATCGCGATCGTGATGTTCTCCGGCCCGAACACGCTCGCCGATCCCGACACGGTCTGGGGCACGATGTCCCGGCAGCTGCTCGGGCCGGGGATGCTCGGCTTGATGCTCGCCGGCGTGCTCGCGGCCAACATGTCGACCGTCGCGGCGCAGGCCATGGCGGTGTCGGCGCTCTTCGCGCGCAACGTCTACGCGAGCTTCCGCCGCGATGCGACCGATGAAGACGTAGTGCGCGCCGGCCGCCGCACGCTTGTCGTCGTCCTCATCCTCGGCGTGCTCGTCGCGACCAAGCTTTCCGATGTCTACACCGTCCTCCAGTTCGCGATGACAATCAACGTGCCCTTCGGCGCGTCGATTCTGCTGATGTTCACCTGGCGCCGCCTCACCGCGCCCGCGGTGTGGACCGCCGTGATCGGCTCCGCCCTGCTCAACATCGTGTTTCCGCTCGTCGCCCAGAATATCCCGGCCCTGCGCGATCATCCCGCGCTGACGGTGCGCGCGACAGACGCGAACGGACGGCCGCTCGCAGTTTATTTCGAGTCGGTCATCCGCTCCGACTCCAGCAACCCGAACAGCCCGCTCCAGGGCCGCGGCCGGCTGCATACCGAATTGCTCGTGCTGCGCGCGGTCGGGGTCGACGTCGCGGGCTTTTCGCCCGGCGGCCGTCTCGCCGGCCGGTTCCTCGTCGATGCGCTCGTGCCGCTCGTCCTTCTCTTTGGCGTCAGCCTGGTGACACGTGCGCCCGATCGCCGGCTCGTCGAGCAGTTCTACGGCAAAATGAAAACGCCGGTGGCACCGACGCCCGAACAGGATGTAATCGCAGTGGAGGAAACGCGACGCGACCCCGGCCGTTTCGATCATCAGAAGCTCCGCCCGAAATCATCGTGGGAGTTCACGCGATGGGACGCCACCGACACGATTGGTTTCGCGGTCAGCTGCCTCGTGACTCTCGTGATCATCGGTGCCTTTCTCGGTCTGCTGCAACTGGTCCGGATTTGAGCGCGACGAGTTGAGCTCCTGGGCATCGCGCGGGCGCGCTTGATGGGAGGCTCACGTCCGGTTGAAATGCGGCGTTTCAGCGCCGGATCGTAATGTCCCTTCTCCACTGAACGTCTATCCTCCCATCGTGCGCACCAGCCTCGCCCTCGTTTCCTTTTTCGTCGTCGGCATTTCTGCCGTTTTCGCCGCATCGACCGCACCGCAGACAGCACCCGCGACGCGTGCGCCAGAGCTGACGATTCTCGGCCCGAATTATCCCCGCGCGTTTTTCTTTCGCGCCACCGAGGGACAGGCGGCGAACCTGGCGACCAGCTATGAATCCTGGGACGCGGATTTCAGCCGGCTGATGGGGATCATCGGCAAGGCGCTCGACGAGGAAGTGCTCGGCCGGGAGGCGCGCAACCCGGAGTTTTTCACCCGGTTCAAGCGCGCCCATCCCGAACAGGTGGTGCTGCTTCATTTCAACGGCAACGCCCGCGACCCGATCTACCACACCGAAAAATATTTCCCGGGCCACTGGATTCACCGTCAGGCCACGATGATCCTCGCCGATGTGCCGGCCCAGAGTGGCGAGACCACAATCAAGGTGCGGGACGCGTCCGACTTTCAGGTGAACACGGGCCGCTACAAAAACGCGAACGACGACATCGCGCTTTTCGGTGTCACCCGCGACGGCCACCACGATTGGAATTATTGCGAGCAGGTGCAGCTGGTCGCCGTGGATCGGCCGGCCGGGACGATTCGCGTTCGTCGCGGCTGCTACGGCACCCGGCCGCTCGCGTTTAAGGTCGGAGCGGCGCGCGCCGCCGCCCACCAGGCGGAGGGCCCCTGGGGAAGGACGAATCACCTGATGTGGTACTACAACTTCGCCACGCACTGCCCGCGTGACGCGGAGGGGAAAACCGCGGCGGACCGGCTCGCCGACGACCTCGCCAGCTGGTTCGGTCCGGGTGGGAAACTCGCTGCCTTCGACGGACTCGAGTTCGACGTCATGCATCACGAGACTCGCGGCGACACCGATGGCGACGGTGAGCCCGACCACGGCGTGATCGACGCCATCAATCGTTACGGTATCGGCATGATCGAGTTTGCGCGGCAGCTGCGCACGCGGCTCGGCCCCGCCCGGATCATCCAGGGCGACGGCGCGCTCGGCCCGGGCGGACGGCGTTCGCAACGCGCTTTCGGAATCCTCAACGGCATCGAGAGCGAGGGATTTCCCAACCTCCAGGACTGGGCGTTCGACGATTGGTCGGGCGGGCTCAACCGGCACGCGTTCTGGACCGCGAACGCGCACCCACCGGCCTTCAGCTACATCAACCACAAATGGAACCAGTCGGTTCCGGGCAAACCGGGGGAACACCAGAATCCGGAAGTGCCTTTCTCCCGCCACCGGCTTTCGTTCGCCGCCGCGCAGTTCACGGACGCCGCCATCTGCTACTCCTTCGCCCCCGCGCGAGATCGCGCCGGCCAGTTTGGAATCTGGGACGAACTTCGCGGCGGCACGCTACAACGTCCCGGCTGGCTCGGCCGCCCGGAGGGTCCGGCCCTCCACGTCGCCACGACCGCGCCAGATTTGCTGGCCGGGACGGACTGGGCGCGCCGCATCGGCGGTCCAGTGACGACGCGATCAACCGTCGCCGGCGTGCGGATACAGCCGACCGATTCAACGGCGGCGCGACTCGGCTTCACGCTCCGCGATCTACCCACGAATGGTCGCGACCTCGTGGTGCAGCTGACCGCGCAGGCGGAAACGCGGGCGGGTTATCCGCGTGAGATGGCGCGTTTCCTCGAGTGCGAGTTGGGCGGCGGCGTGCTCAATCTGATCAGGGGCACGCCCGATCAGGTCGGCATCGGGCGGCGCGGCAAACCCGAGACGCCACTTCGGCCGGAGACCGGCGCGCGCTTGCAGCCGCAGCCCCGTACGAGCATCGGCGGCCGCACGCTGCCCGCGTATTCGATTCATCCCCCGTACCTCGACGGCAAAGGTTACGTGTTCTGGACTCGCGACGTCGATGTGCCCGCCGCGGCGGAGCTGCGGTTCTCCATCGGCATGAGTGACCGCGCGCCCGGCCGTTCCGATGGCGTCTGGTTCAAGGTGCTCGCCGCCGAACTTACCGGCGGACGCGTCGGCCCATTCACCCCGCTGTTCGAACGCAGCACGCAGGCACACGCGTGGATGCCCTGCACCGTGCCGCTCGAGCGTTTCGCCGGCAAACGCGTGCGCTTGAAGTTCGTCGCCGACTGCGGACCGAAGGACAACGCCACCACGGACCAGGGCTTCTGGGGCGACGTGAAGATCGTCCGCGCGGGACTTCGGGACACGGACGTAACCTCGCCGGCCCACTCGATGTCGTGGGTGAACGACCGGACGTTCACGTCCACGTTTTATTTTCACGACGTGCGCTCGCCGACGGTGGACCTGACCTTCTCGCTCGACGGCGCCGAGTCGGTGACAATCGCCGCGGTCAATGGGTACGCCCGGCCCGACACGATGTATCGGGTATTCGAGCACGGCTTGGTGCTCGCGAATCCGTCGCGGCAGTCGGTCACATTCGACCCCGCGACGCTGACACCCGGCCGGCAATACCAGCGGCTGCAAGGAGTCCCAACGCAGGATCCGCGCACCAACAACGGCGAGCCGGTGACCGGGCCGATCACCCTCGGCGAGCGCGACGCGGTGTTTTTGTTGCGAGTGAAGTGACGGCCGGGCCTTTGTGGCCAGCCGGGCTAGCGAGGCTGGCCTTTCCTCCCTGGGAGCGCGGGCGTCTCGCCCGCAACCGGGCAAATCCGAAACGATGCGGGCAGGATGCCCGCGCTCCCAGGGGAGATCGATCATCACGGCTGCCGCGGGATCCGGTTGAGCGTGTAGTACGCGTCCGGATGCGCGAGCGGCGCACCCGAGGCGGAACGCACACCATCGGCGCGAAGTTCGTGGACGTACAGCTCCCGCAAACCTTCGACCTGGAGGCGGACGTGAAGTCCGTCGCTGCTCACCGTCGCAGATGTGATTGCAAGCGGTCGCACGTCGATCTCCGGACTTCCATACGCACTGGAGTACAAGAAAGTGTAGCTCTTGATCGAATACGATTCAGTCCGTCCGGCACTCTCCGCGTCGACGGGAGAAGTGAACACGAGTTCAAATCCGCCGGGCAGGGCGCGCATTTCACGCAGCGCGAAGGGTGTCAGGCCAGTCCAGCGCACGCGTTGCAGCCCATAGGAGTGCAGCCCGAGCGACGACCACCCGCGGCTCGTCATACCAACGAAGAGGCTGCCGTCGTCCCCAAAGAGCACGCGTACCACGCCGGAGGCGAAGCCGGAGAGAAAAGGAAACGCCGCGCCCTGGTATTGGCCGTCGACCTGCTCGAGAAACACGCGGCTCACCTTCGCATCGGTGAATTCGCCGACGAACAACTGTCCGTCAAACGGTCCGAACTTTCCCGCCTGGTCGCACACCGCGATGTCCGTTCCGCTGCGGCCCATCTTGTTATAGGGCAGCCAGACCGCCGGCGGTGCCATTTCCGGCACGGCGCGAACCGCGTCAGGGTAGGGAACCTTGTTCGGTACCGGCGCCGAAAGCTTCACCGGCGAGTCGGGCCTCCGCTGGGGCCCGAGGCCTTCCGGGTTCAGATAAAACGCGCCCCGGCGCAGGTGGTAAATCGGCGTCGCGGGTATCCACGTTCCCTGTTGATCCACACAAAACATGTCGCCGGTCGCATTCGCGCCCAATCCGCACGGTGAGCGCATTCCCGCCGCCATCGGCTTGAATGCGGCGTCCGCGCCAATAATCCCGGCCCAGCCGCGCCACGGGGCGTCATTGTCCGACCGCTCGCCCAGATCGAGATTGAGCGCCACCCACAGATTCCCCGCGCCATCGCGCTTCGGCCCGTACGTGTAACCATGATACGCGCCGGAGACATTCCAGCCGCGGCAGGCGGTGAGATACTCGTCGGCCACGCCGTCGCCATTCGTGTCCCGCAGCCGGGTGATTTCGGTACGCTGCGCGACCAGCAGGCCGTCACCATCGCGCATCACGCCCAGCGGCTCATGCAGCCCCGAGGCAAAAAGCTTGTAGGTCGGCGGCGAGGTGGCCCCGCGCTGCAAACCGTCGATCAACCAGACCTCACCCTTGCGGATCGCGACGGCGAGCTTGCCGTCCGCGGTAAAGTCCATGCCGCCGACTTCGAGG
The DNA here is from genome assembly GCA_030648295.1 of Opitutaceae bacterium. Lineage (GTDB taxonomy): Bacteria > Verrucomicrobiota > Verrucomicrobiia > Opitutales > Opitutaceae > ER46. The sequence goes on from JAUSID010000168.1 coordinate 38,213, forward strand.
ACAATTCCGTCGCCTGGTTTCCAGTTCGCACTCCGCGATGAAGTCGGCGAGCTCGCCGCCAGGATCGTTTGGATCTCGTACGCCTCGGTTGCAGTGGCCGCTGCGCCAGTAGCGGTCAGGAGGGTGAGCGAGCCGAGCAGCAAGTAAATTCGTTTCATTGCCACGTGTAGACGAAGCTCAGTTTGCCCCCCTCACTCCCCTCCTCCTCCTTCGCGCCCACGCCCTCCGGGTGCGCAACGGCGATCGATCGCAACCGCTCCACGTTCCAACGTACGGAACGACGCAGCCCGCCCGGCACCGGTTCGAACCGTTCCTCCACCGGCACCCCATTGACGGTGAAAAGAAATATCGGCACACCGGTGGCGTCGAGTCGGTAGCCGGAGAAACTCCGCAGCCCCGGCGGCGCAGCGGGCGCCGGCCATTTCAGCGCGTCGCCCAGCGGTTTCTCGAATGGCGCGAAGCGGCTGAACCACGTTCCATACGCGTCGAAGAACCGCCCCTTCCAGACCAGCGCGGGCCGCGCCTCGCTCGCATCGTAGGCAAGATGCACGCCGGCGGGGAACCCAACGAGAATCGCATGCGTGCCGACATCCTGGAGGAACGTGCGGAGCACGATCGGCCGTTCGGTTGGCACCAGCTCAAACTCCCGTGTCGTCATGGAGGGAAACCCCTCCGGCACGCCGCGGCCTTCGCGCGCAAACGCCACGATCGAGGCAATCTGGCGATCGGTGTCGCCACCCAGCACCTCGCGATTCGCCGCCTTTCCGTCCGGCCAGAACGACGGCATCAATGTGCCAGGCCGGTACGCGGCTGGATTCACCAGGTAATCGCGCAGCCAGCGCGGCTGGAGCCGCTGCGCCAGATTTGAAATATCCATGCCCTGAATACCCAGCGAAGCCCGGTCGGCCCAGCGATGACACGTGATGCAGCTCACGCCACCGTGCGTGCCGAGCAGCTTGCGGCCCGCTTCGACATCGCCAGCGGGCATGGGCCATTCCGGCCCGGCATCCACTCGTGCGAGCAGCGCCGGCAGCTCGGCTACGGCCCCGCCGTAAACCGGCATCCGCGTGTTCAGGTAGGGCCGCACGCGCACTGCACCCTTCACCGCCTGCTCGAGCCACTTGGGCTGGAGCTTGCGGCCGACGCCGGTCAAGGGCGGCAGATAACGTCCCGTGTCGCCGAGATTGGGATCGCCCGAAATGTAATCCCTGTGCGCCGCGTCCGGCCCGCCGTTGCCGTCGCGCTCGTGACACGCCGTGCAGTTCAATGCCTGCATGGTCAGTGCGACCCTGTGCTCCGCCGGAAGCGTTTCGTCCCGCCGGGCGAGGAACGACTGGAGCGCACGCCGCTGGCTGACGTTGAAGACATAATTGGGCACCCCGGCGGCCGGCACTTCGGCCAGGCAACCGCCGGCGGGGTCACGTATCGGCGTGACTTGGACGCGCTCCGCCGCCGGCAGATCATGGCACCCGGCACACCACAGCGCGCCGACCACGTCACGACCACGCGCCGCTTTTTCGCGATTCGGCACAAACGGGTCGAGCTTCGGCGCCTGCTCGCCGTCACTGCCCGGCAGGCCCAACAGGTAGCTCGCGATATCAATCGCATCCTGTTCCTCCATTTCGATCCGTGGCATTCGTCCATCCGGCCGCGTCTTGAGCGGGTCGCGGATAAAATCGCCGAGAGAACTCAGCACATATTTTTCCTCCAGCGACGGAAACACGACCGTGCCGGAAGCGAGCCCGGCGGCAGGCGGCCGGCCTCCGGCAGGGACATAATCGTCCCGCGGGGCATGACACGCGACGCAACCGATCGTGTGAAACAGAAGTTTTCCGCTCTCGCTGTTCATGTGGCGGATCAACCTGGCGCGCCCCGTGGACTTGGGCGCCAGCGTTCCCAGGTAATGCACCACGGCCCCGGCATCGGCCGCATCACGGCCCGCGAACAAGCCGGGCATCGATGTTCCGGATCGGTGTTGATCGGGGCTGGCGATGAAAGCACGCAACCAGTCCGCTTTTTGCCGCGTCGTGACGGTGGTCAGATCGGGCCCGCGACGCGCCGGCAGACCCGTGTCGCCGCCGTGGCAGTTGGCGCATCCCAGTTCATTATAGAGCAGCCTGCCTCCGGCAACGCCGGCCTCGCCAGCATGGAACCGCTGATGTCCAATGACCACCGGCTCACCGGCCGCGACGGAGGCGCAGGCCAGCGCGAGCGCGAGGTGGTAAACCGTCCTGCTCATCCCGCCACGGCCTCGCGGCACCTTTCCACGTAATCGCGGGAGCGATTGATCGCCGCGGTGATTTCCGCGACCGTCGGGAGAATCGGCACGCCGCGCGGCGTCGGGTGCATGAAGATTTCCACGTAGCCGGCGTAGTGGATGTCGCGCAGCGCCTTCACGATCTCACGGTAGTCCAGCCCGCCACCGAAACCGGGGAGTTGCTGCAGTTCAATTTCCTTCGTCGTCTTTTTACGGATACCTTCGGAATGCTCTTGGAAATACATGAACGGGATCTGGCTTGCACCCAGGTCACGAATGAGCGCCGGGATTTGATCGGTCCACGCGTGCAGATGATGGGGCGCAAACGCGATGCCGAGCCGCGGCGAGCGGTTGAACTCCGCGAAATAACGCAGCGCGTCCGGGTGATAGAGCAGATGCTTGTCGTGGTTCTCCAGCGCGATGGTGATACCGTTTTCCTCCGCGCGCTCGGCGTGGGGTTTCATCATCTCGAGAAACTCGCGCACCGCCGTCTTCGCGGCCGCGCCGCTGGGTTCCGACGGTCCCCGGCTGCCCGTGACGATGATTCCGCCGCCGAACTTTTTCATCCACTCCATCTCCTCGCGCAGTCCGCCCGGACCGAGCGGATACCGCGTGCTCACCCCGAGCTTTACCCGGTGCCGCTGAAGCAGGGCGGCAAACGCGCCGTCACCCATTTCCGCGATCTGCTCGCGCTGGTTGCCATGCACGCGGCACCAGATGTCGATCGCTTCGCAACCCGTCTTCGCGACCTCGGGCAGGATGACGTCGAGCGGCATCTCGCCGTAAATCGCGGACGAGAGAATGTAGCGGAGGTGAAACGCATCGCCGCGTGCCGCCCGGCAAAGAACGGGCGCCGCGGCGGCGACCGCCAGCGAACGAAGAAAATGTCGGCGGGGAATCATGCTGAGGGGCGGAGGTGAGGTTTGCTCGTCGCGCGCGCGGGCGCGACCTCAGAATCGGCCGGTGATCCCAAAGTTCACGAATGCGCCGTTGTCGAAGTCGGCATTGGGGCGGCTCCGATCGAAGTAGTACCATCTCTGGTGAGCGTTGAACATGTTTTGAAAGTCGCAGTAGATCTCGAGCTTGGGCGAGAAGACGTAGCTGAGGTTCAGATTGGCCGCCGTGCGTTCGAATTTGTAGCGCAAACGCGAGCGATCGGTGGAATAGCCGACGAGATACGCGCCGGTGTGATTCACGAGCAGCCGCGAGCGAAACTTCCGCCAGGGGAAGCTCACGCCCGCATTGGCTGTGGTCGGCACGAAGTTGGGCACGAGGTTCGTCGTCCGCGGGCCGGTGGACCCGTAATCACCTTCGGTCGTGAGCCGCGTGTAGTTCGCGAAGAAACTCGAGCGCCGCAGCACGCCGGGCAGGAACGTGAGCTGCTGCTGATAGCTCAGCTCGATCCCCTGAATCCGCGCCCGGCCGGCGTTGCGATCCGTGCGGAGGCTGTAGCCGCCATAACTGCCGCCGAAGCCGTTGTCCGGTCCATCGGGCACCGTCTCCCCGCCGAGGGACACGATGAAGTCCTCGAGGTCCTTCCGAAATACGCCGACCGAAAGCGCACCGACCGATTCGAAATAGTACTCGAGGGTGAAATCGATGTTCTCGGCGAACTGCGGCTTCAGGGCGGGATTGCCGACGGTCAGCGTCTGGGTCTGGTCGTTCACGTCCTCGCGCGGCACGAGGTTGGCGAACGGTGGCCGGCCGATGCTGTTCGACCAGTTGGCGCGCGCGAGCAGCGTGCGGGAAAAATTATAGGTCAGGTACGCGCCGGGAAACGTCTGGCTGTATCGGCCTTCAATCCGCCGCGGATGATCGTAATCCGTTCGCGCCCGCTGCACCGGATCCGGAATTGCCGCTGCGGTCGCGAGCGTGCGGGCCCGTACGAACCCCTCGCCCGCCACCTGCGTTTCCTCGAAACGCACTCCGGCGACCGCTCGCAGCTGCCGCCAGCGCGTTCCGCCCATCACATAGGCCGACGACACATCCTCCGTCACGCGCCGTGTGCCGAGAAACGTTCGCGATTCGTCGTAATATTTATCGGAGAACCAGTGCGACGGGTTGTTTTTCACATGCTCGGCGACATAGCCGACGTGAGTGTATGGGATCGGACCGTTGCGCTGGCTCTCGGTCGTCTGCACATCCTTGAATTGGAAAATGCTGAGATCGGCGTCATCGCGACCGGTGGCGGGATTGACACCGAGGACTCCGTCCGGCCCCGCGTAGCGCCAGCGGCGGTCGCCACCGACCTCCTCGGCGATCTGCCGGCGGAACCGGCCGCCGGTCTTGACGTAGTTCGTGCCTCGCGCGTCGAAGCGGTACTTCGCGTTCAGGGACACACTCTCGAGAATGCAATTACGCTCGTTGTTCCGCTTGTTCAGTTCGCTGTTGGTGTAGTTCTTCAGATCGAAGATGCTCGGGCCGGCCGTCTGCGTGAAGATCGGCCGCGCCTGGTCGGCGGTCTTGTCGAACGTCCAGCCCACGCCCGTGAGCCAGGTGCGGAAAAAGCCACCGGATCCGATCTTCGGGAGATAATGGCCGTCGTTCTGCCGGACCAGGCTCTCCGAATAGGCGGCATCGTAATCCAGCGTGAATTTCGAGTACGTGTGCTCGGCGCCGGCATGGAGCTGCCGCTGCGAATCCTCGAAGCGATTGCCGTCGGTCTGGAGCTCGAACGTCGAGGCGGGTACGGGGCGCACGTGCGTCACGTCGTTGGTGAAACCGGGTACGATGGCATTGTTGCCGATGGGCTGCCCCGCCGCATTCAGGGTCGCGATGTTGCGGGACGTGAAGGCGCGCGTCCGCAGGTATTCGAATGAGCGCTCGTGCGCGTCGTTGTAGATGCCGTTGAGAAAAACGCGAAAGTTTGGGTTGAACCGATAATCGATCTTCAACGTCGCGCTCTTGTTCATCCGGTTGTTGTAGATATCGGCCGAGCGGTAATCCCATACATACGCGGGGCTCGTCGTGGTGAACGCGTAGTCCTGCGTCATCTGGATGGCCGTCACGGCGTTCTCGCTGTAGAACAGCCCGAAGGTGACGCCGAGATTGCGGTCGCCGCCGAACGCGTCGAACACCTCCTGATAGCTGAACGACGTCATCGGGTGAATCGAGTGATGTCGCGTCGCCGGGTTGTGATCGTAGAACGGAGGCGCCCACTTCGCACCAAAGCGGTAAATCATCCGCCGCTTTTCCTTCATGCTGAGCGGCGAGCGAGTCTTCATGTTGATGTTTCCGCCGAGCGAATCGGCATCGATGTCGGGCGTCGCCGCCTTCGTCACCTCAATCGTGTCGAAGAACGCGCCGGGGATGCTGTTCGTCCGGAAGTTCCGGTTCATGCCGCCGGAACTCGCCATCTTGTTGCCGTCGACGGTGACCGAATTGAGCGTGTGATTGGTCCCGCGCACCATCACCTCGCCCACGACGCCCTCGCCGTTCAGCGCCCCGGCGATGCCCGGCAGACGGATGAGCAATTCGCCCGCCTCGCTGTTGGACAGGTTGCCATAGGCATCGAGCGCGACGACGCTCTTGACGCTGTCGGCGTTGCGTTGCGCGGTCAGCGCCGCGGCGCTGCCTTCGCGCTCACCCACCACGCTGAATTTATCGAGCCGGTAGACATCGGACCCGAGATCGAACGTGACCTTAACCTGCGCGCCAGGCGCCACGGAGATCAGCCGCTCCTCGCGGTTCAGCCCGATGTAGCTGACGACAATTGCGTGCTCGCCGGCGGGAAGATCGTCGAGGGAGAAGCGGCCGAGGTTGTCGGTGAGCGTGCGGCGCCCAAGGGCGGGAAGCTCGACCATCGCGCCCTCCAGCAGCGCACGGGTTGCACCATTGCTCACTTGGCCGGTAATCCGACTGGTGCCGGACTCGGCGGAAACGGCACGCTGCGCGTGGACCGGCAGTACGTGCAAGCCGGCCGCGAAGATCGCCAGCGCAACGAGTGGGAAACTCGCAGGAGAAGGGCAGGGTTTCATTGGGTGGGGTTGAAAGCAGCTTCAGACCGTCGGGGCGGGCATGGTCAAAAACGGAGCGAAACCGGCGTGTGACGAGCGAGGTTTGCTCGGAACACACGGTGCGCCGTCACGGCGTTATCGGGGCTCTGGGATCGATTGTCTGCCGGGATGAGAGGGGTAGCCCGCGGGCGGATCAATGCCCGGGTTGGAAAGCGTCACGATGTCGCAGCGGCGACGACGTTTCCGCTGACGACGTTGGCCGCGGCCGGTTTCCTCGACCGTTCGCGTTCGTCCTTCAACAGCCTGATCCAAGCGCCGAGGTATTTCCCATTATCGTGAAAGGTGCGGCCGCTGACCAAGTTCCCGTCGATCACGCAGGGCTCATTGACGTAGACGCCGCCGCACACTTCGAGGTCGAACTTGCATTTGGCGACGGTGGCCATGCGGCGGCCCTTGACGCAGCCGGCGCGCGCCGGGATTTCCACGCCGTGGCACACGCTGGCCACGGGCTTGTTGTGCTCGAAAAACCAGCGGGTCGCGCGGAGCAGGTGTTCGTCTTCGCGGATGTATTCGGGCGCACGGCCGCCGCTGAAAAAAATTCCGGCGTATTCCGCGGGTTTGATTTCCGCGAACGTGATGGCCGCATCTATGGTGTAGCCCTCCCACTCCTTGGTGATGGTCCAGCCGGGTTTCACCTCGTGCATGACCATCTGGTATTTTCGTTTCTCCGGCGCAGCGACCACGGGTTCGAACCCGTCCTCCTGCAACCGGTAGTAGGGATAAAGCGTGTCGAGCGTTTCGGCGGCGTCTCCAATGATGATGAGCACCTGGTTGAGCATCGCAGTCCAGTCTAGCCATGAGGCGCCGGCATGGTCTATGGAGGATCAGCCCGTATTTGTATCGATTCGTCCTGCCCGATGACCCGCAACCGCGATTACCGAGACCCTTTCACTGGCGTGGGCGTGCGCCTTTCGGGTGATTCCGCCGCCGCCACGGATTTTCTCATTCATGAGGCCGGCTGCCTGCGTTATCGCGACTGGAATCACTGCGGGATCGTCAGCCCGTATTGGCGGTTGCACCATAACTTCACGACCGGGAACAGCGTGGTGTGCGACCGAAGCGTGTTTCCATTACGCCCAGACGTGGCCGTGCTGACCCCCGCCGGCGTGCGGATTGACACCTGTGGACCGCGCGTGCTGCTGCACACGTGGATTCATTTCACTCCCACGCGCGGGTATCGGCTTCCCCAACGGGCGCCATTCTCGGTGCGCCTGCCGCCGCCGCTGCGGGCGCTACTACGGGAATTGGCGGCCGCCTTTCGATCGCGGCGGCCTCGCTCCCATGCGGGCCGCCTGCATCACCTCGGGCAGGCGCTGCTGCACGGCGTCTTTGCCGGTCTCGACCCGGGAATGTATCGGAGCGTGCCGGCCGACCTGGGGGCGCTGCTGGCGCGCATGGAGAAACATCCGGAGGAGGATCTGACCGTGTTGGGGCTGGCGCGCATGGCGGGCAGGAGCCGCTCGCGCTTTGCCGCCTGGTTCAAAGCCGCGGTGGACGAGACGCCGGCGCACTACGTGCAGAGGCTTCGTATTCGTCTGGCGGCTACGCGACTTGGATTCGGCGAGGAGAGCGTGGAGGAGGTCGCCGCGGCGACCGGTTTCGCCAACCGGCACCATTTCACGCGCGTGTTCTCGGCGATGACGGGCATCGGTCCGGGTGCGTATCGAAAGCGGCACAAACAGCCATGAGCCAGCCCGCGGCGGCCGCGAATCAGCCGATTGCGCCCTCTTGCTTCAACGTCGCCAGTGCCGCGTCGTCGTAACCCAATTCGCGCAGGATCTCCACCGTATGCTCGCCGAGCTCCGGAGCGAACCGCCGCGGAATCGGTGGTGTCCCATGCAGCCGGACCGGCGTGCCGGGCAGCCGAAGTTTGCCGGCCTGGTAATGCTCCATGTCGATCACCATGCCATTGGCAGCGAGCTGCGCATCGTTGATCGCGTCCTCGAGCGTGTTGACCTTCGCGCAGAAAACCCCCTTCGGCTCCAACTCCGCCAGCCACGCCGCGGTCGTTTTTTCGCGAAACCGCGCCGCGAGCAGCCCGTTGAGCTCCCGGCCGTTCTCCCGCTGCAACGCATGCGTGGCGAACTTTGCCAGCTGCGAGAGATCGCCCAACCCGATGGCCACACCGATATCCCGCACCGCGTTGTCCGAAAACACCGGCGAAATTTCGATGTAGCCGTCCTCGGTCGCGAACGACTTGTCGACGATCGACTCGTTCGCGGTGACGCCGGAAACCTCGGTTACGCGGGACGCGTTCATCGCCGCCGGCCCTTCCCACGAGTGCGCGTGAAATGCGACGCTCAGGAGATCGGTCGTGACCCGCTGACCGCGGCCGGTCCGCTCGCGCGCGAGCAGCGCCATCAGGATTCCCTGCATCAACATGAGCCCGGCGGGGTAGTCCGCCGAAATGCCAGCGGGAAACGGCGGCTTCGCTGGATCCGGTTGCGTGAACCAACCGGCTTCGGCGCGCGCCATCAAATCGTGACCACCCCGTCCGCGCTCGACCGACGGGCCATGATCACCCCAGCCACCGGACGACGCGTAGATGAGCCGCGGGTGTTCGGCCGCGAGGTCGTCGTAGCCGAGTCCAAGCTTTTCCATTACGCCGTTGCGGAAATTATGCACCACCACGTCGGCGGTGACGATCAGCGCGCGAATCGCGTCCTTGCCCGCCTGACTCTTCACGTTGATCGCAAAGCTGCGCTTGTTCCGATTGAGCCCGGCAAACGGGAGGCTCACGCCGTTCACGAAAGGCCCCCAGCGGCGGCTCCAGTCGCCCACATCGGGCCGTTCGATCTTGATCACGTCGGCCCCATAATCGGCCAGAAGCTGGGTCCCGACCGGACCTTGGTAAACGTGGCTGAAATCGACAACGCGAATGCCGGAAAGGGCGGACGGGGTACTCATGGGCGCGTGCCAAGGCCGCGACTGACGGGTTGATTGTCAACCAAAAGTCCCTTGTCTCACGCGGCATCGCCTCGACAGCGTCCCACCCTGCCCGAACACCGCATGTCCACCCGCCTCGACACGACCCATGCCGCCTCGGTTTGCACCGTAACGTTGCATCCTCCGGAGGGAAAACCGCCAACGCTTGATCACGCGTTGATGGGCGAGTTCGAGCGGGCGCTGGATGAAATCTCCGCGCGCACCGATCTTTCGGTCGTCATTTTGCAGAGTGCATCGCCAAAATTTTTCTGCGCCGGCGCGAACCTCAAGGTGATGGAGACGATCGATCGACAGACCGTCGTCCCGTGGGTGGAGCGCGGACACCGGCTGATGAATCGGATCGAGTCGCTGCCGATGCCCACCGTGGCCCGCGTGGAAGGATATGCCCTCGGCGGCGGACTGGAGCTGGCCATGGCCTGCGATGTCATCTTCGCCTCGGACAACGCCCGTTTCGGCCAGTCGGAAACGAAGCTGGGATTCGTCACCGGTTGGGGCGGCAGCTATCGGCTGACGCGACGGGTCGGACTGGCGCGGGCGAAGGAGCTCGTTTTCAGCGGGCGGATTATTGAAGCGATGGAGGCGGTTCGAATGGGGGTCGCCGAATGGCACGGCAGCGCGGCCGAGCTCGAGCGACGCGTCACGGAATTCGCGAGTGCCGTCGTGGGCAACGGTCGTGTCGCGGTCCGGGAAATGAAATCGCTCCTCGAAGGCTGCACGCGCACGTCGCTCGAGGAAAACGCCGCGCTGGAAGCGGCGGCTTCCCAGCGGTGCCTGATCGAAGGTGACGCGGCGGAGCGGCTGCGGAATTTCCTGCACAAGCGATCCTCCGGCGGGCCCACGGCGCAGAAATGAATTTTCGCGCCGGCGCGTCAGCGTTTGCCGGCGTGCGCGCGGTTCAATTTGGATCCGCGGCGGGCTCCGGATTACGCGTTCCGATCGCCGAAACCACAGCCGGGCGCGCTCCAAACCCCAGGCTCACGATGTATCCGATGGTCACGCACACCACGATCCCGACGAGCGAGTAAAGGTAAACGTGCACGCGGGTGTGGCCTTGGAGCCAGTAGAGCGCGACGGCGCTGGTCAGCGCCCCGGTCATCGCTCCCGCGAGGTTCGCGCGCCGGGTGAAGATCCCGAGGATGAACAGACCGCCGAGGCCACTGCCGGTCAGGCCCACAATCCGCTGGAACATGTCGAACGCCGACTCCACCCGCATCGTAGCGAGCAGGCACGCGAGGCTGACCGCCACCACGCCCATGCCCGCGGTAATCCAGCGCGCCAGTCGCAGCCACTGCTGATCGGGCCGGGCCGAGCCGAGCCGCTGGAGGAAATCCGTGACGATCACGGTCGACGTGCTGCTCAAGCTGGTGGAGATCGCCGATTGCGCCGCCGCGAAGATCCCCGCCATCACCAGCCCGGCCACGCCGGCCGGCAGCTCGTGCGCGATGAAAAACGGCAGGATGGCATCGGGACGCGGCAGCCCCTCGAGATTCTGCGGATGAAACCGGTAATACACGAACATCGCCGTCCCCACCCCGAGGAAAATAAACGTGTTGGCCATCGCGACGCCGGCATTGGTCCACATCGCACGGCGGGCCGCCGGCAAATCCGTGGTGGTCTGGTAGCGCTGGATGATGCTCTGGTCCGAGATGTAGGGCACGATCGTCGTGAACATGCTTCCGACCAGGACGACCCATAACGCCGTCGTCGTGTAATCTCCCGACCAGTTCACGAGATGAAACTTGTCGTTTTCCCAGGCCGTGCGGAAGAACGTCACCACCCCGCCGTCCAGCCGCACCACGATCAGTACGAAGCTGAGCAGCGCGGCCCCGAGCAGAAAAATCGTCTGCGCGAAGTCCGTCCAGATTACGCCCTCGATGCCGCCCAACGCCGAGTAGATCGCGCTGAGGACGCCGATCAGCAGGATGCAAACGATGATGTTGAGGTCCGTCACGGCCGAGAGCGCGAGCGCCGGCAGATAGATCACGAGCGCCATCCGGCCGATTTGAAAAATCACAAACGCCGTCGCGCCGTAGAGCCGCGCGCCCAACCCGAAACGCAGCTCGAGGTATTCATAGGCGGACGCGGACTTCAGCCGGTTGAAGACCGGGAGCAGCACGTAAACGACGAGTGGCGCGAGCAGGAGGATCGGCAGGTTGACCCAGAAGACGACCCAGTTCTCGGAAAACGCCTTGGCCGGGATCGACATGTACGAGATCGAACTGACGTTGGCCACGCTGATACCCATCACCAGCCAGGGCACGCGACGGCCGGCGGTGAAATAGTCCACCGTGCTCTTGTTGCGCCGCGTGAACCACACTCCCATCACCAGCGTGGCGACGAGGTACGCGGCAAGGGTGACGTAGTTCAGAACCCCGAATTCGATCTTGGTGGTTTCCATGAATCCGATGCTTAGCGAGCCGCCTTATACGGCGGCGCGCAGAGATGGAATATAGCGTTCATGGTTCCCGTGTTTTTAAACCACAGGCGGCCCGGCCCTCAGCCCGGGCGCTGCCGGCGCGTTCGCGCACTTCAGCGGGTGAAAAATCAGAACGTCCCGCGAACGCCGAGCGTGAAGTCGGTCCCATACACATCGATCCCCGTGGTCTTCGCGTATTCCGGCGTTTTCGAGCCGAACCGATAGCTGATCTCGGGCGTATCCGTGAGATTGTTCGCCGTGCCGTAAAACGACAGCCGCTTGGTGAACCGGTACTCGACCTCGGCGCTGACCACGGTGCGGGAGCTCGACCAGTTTCGCGGCACCGTCGGATCGTCCCCGGGCGCCTCCTGCATCCGGCCCGGCCGGTTGTGCCAGTTCAACCGCGCCGAATATTTCGGCCGGGCGAAGCTCACGCCCCAGTTGTAGATGCGCGGCGAGTAACGCGAAAAATCGGCGGCATTGGTGCCGGACAGGTTCAGGGCGGTCATGTTGGCGAACACCTGGAGGCTCTCGCCCCAGCGGCCCAGGAAGAACAGCGACTGCTTGTAGCTGAGCTCGAGCCCGCGGATCCGGGCATTGCCCACGTTTTCCTTCGTCGAGATGTCGTAACCGGCGAACTCGCCCGGGACGGCCTCGGGAATCTGGTACTGTTCGAGCCGTTCCGGCGTCACCGGCACGCGGATACCGCCAAAGAAGTTCTTAATCTGCTTCTCAAACACGCCAATCGTGCCGACACCCCACTTCGGGTGGTACGACTCCAGCGAGATATCCACGCCGTCCGAGGTCCAGGGCATGAGTCCCGAATTCACGACCGTGATGATCCGGCGATCCGGCGCGACCGCGGGATCGGGAATCGTGAGCCCCGGGATGATCTCGCGCAAATCGGGCCGTCCGAGCGTCCGCGCATAGGCGGCCCGCACGAGGAAGTTTTCCGTGATGGTGTAGGTCGCGTTGAGGCTGGGGTAATAATCCTGATACGTTTTCTTCGCGTGGGCGCCGCGATAGACGTAGCGCAACTTCGTCCGCTCGAGTCCATCCGTCGTGATCGGGATGAGCCCTCCCGTCGCGTTCCGGATATAGTTTCCGTTGGCGTCGCGCAGGAAGGTGCCCGCGATGTTGTCGAGCGGTCCGTCGCCTTCGTCGAGCGTATGCTCGAACCGCACGCCGGTCACCACCCACAGCTTGTTCTCGAACGCCCGCCAGTCGGCCCGGAGATAGGCCGCGCTGATCGATTCCTTGAGGCGCTTGGAGGGACGCACGCTGCCCGAGTACGAGTTCGCCTCGTTGAGGACGAAATACTCGGGATGCTCGCGCATGATATCGTAGATCTTGGCCAGGCTCACCCACTGCACCTGGTGACCGGGAAAGTAATTCTGCGCTGTCGCCGAATAAACCGGATCGACCACATTGTAGTTGCTCGCCTGGCGAACGGCCGCCGTCGTGCCCGGACGGAAATCCCACCGGCTGAATTGTTCGCGGTAATCGCGCTCCTGGCTCGCATATTGGACGCCGGTCATCAGCCGGAGACCGTATCCGAACTCCCGGGACAATTTCGCCTTGAACCCGAGCTTGCCGTCCGAGCTGTCCGAGGGCCGGCTCACCACGCGGCTGAGCGAGTAAAGGCCTCCGTCGAAGACGTCGACCGGAACACCGGCGGCGTTCGTCGCGGTGAGGGTATGAGGCAGCGGCGACTTCGGCACCGCCGCATAAAGCCCTTCGCCGCGAAGGACGAGCCCCGAGAGTTCCAAGTCCACGCGGTTGAAGAAACCCTGATCGATGTCGCGGCGCGCGTTGCGGCTCCGCGAGACGGAGCCATCCGCCTCCAGCTTCCAGGCCCCGCGCTCGAGGTAATAACCGTAATTCACCTGCACGGTCTTGCTGTTGCTCTGGGCGGTCGCCGGGTTGCCCATCTCCGCCAGGCCGTTGGCCACCGGTGATCCTTGCACGAGATTCGCGCCCCCGGTTGTGCCGCTGCCGAACTCGATGTTGAGCCGGTTGCGGCTGATGTACGAAACGTTGTCGACGTAGAGGGCCGATACACGCATGCGGTGGCCGTCGCTGATCCGCCACTGGCTGCCAAACGCGATGTCGGTCGCGCGATAGAGCTGCTCCTGCGCGCCGATCTCCGCGCCCGCGAGGACATACGTCGAGTCGTTCCAGCGCGTCGAGGCCCCGCGATACTGATAGTTGCGCGTGGCGCTGCCGCCGGAAACGGTGAACGCGAACGCCTTGTTGACCGGCCGCTCGTAAGCGAACCGCAGGCCGGCTTGCAGCGGCCGGGCCGAAAGCTCCGGCCGGCTGCCGGTCCGCTTGTCGAGCTCGGTCGTTCCGAAACTCCGGCTGTTGAAGGTGGTGAACACGCGCGCGGTCAACTGCGGCTGTCGGCGTTCAAAGGCATTGCGGCTGATCACGTTGACGGATCCGCCCATCGCGTTCGCCGGCAGGTCGGGCGTCGGCACCTTGGTGACTTCAATGCGGCTGATGTTGTTGAGGCGCAGCGCCTCCAGCCCGACGGCGCGCGTCGGATTGCCGTCCGAGCCCATCGCCGGGCTGGCAACATCACTGCCGTCAACGGTCACGAGCGTCGATGCGCCGGGCAAACCGCGAATCGAGATCCCCACGCCGACGTTCGCCGAGTAATCGGCGGACACGCCCGGGATGAACTTCACGAACTCGGCGATGTTGCCCTCGCCGATGTCGCCAAACTCGTCCGCCGTAACCACATTCTTGATATTCGGCGCGTACCGTTGCTCGTTCAGCGCCACCGCCTGCGCACTCAGCCGCCGTTCCTCCACCGAAAACGCATCGAGCATGGCGACATCACCCGGCTTCACGCTCGCGGTGCGCGCATCGAGCTCGAAATCGCGCTGGACGGTGCCGGCGGCTGGTACCGCGACGCGCGCGGTCTGTGTTCCGAGGCCGGTGTATTGGGCGACGAGCTCCACTTCGCCGGGTGGAACCTGGAGCCGGTATTCGCCGCTCTCATCCGTGAAGGCCTCGATGTTCGTGCCCTTCACCGTCACGCGGGCGGTATTCAAATTTCTGCCGCTGGACGCATTGAAGACGCGGCCACGCACTTCACCGGTGGCGGCAACCTGGGCCTGGGACCAATTCGCAGCGGCAAATATCGCCACGCACATTACAAGCATCCGCCGCAGCGCGGCCGGGAGGGGTTGGATCATGGTGGTGGGGCCGGAAACGGCGCTTGTGGCGTGTACCGTCGCAGGCGGGGCTGGACCAAGAAGGCGTCGGAACACGCGCGAATCGTCAAGCCCCGGATGATGCCGGACGATTTTTTTGCGGCGCGACGCGTTCATCGACGCCAAAAAACCCTTGGCCCGAATGTTGAAACGAACGTCGTACAAACACGAACCGTAGCTACGAGCGTAAGCGCATGGACCGTTCGCACGTTACGCCCAGATCGACGGCGTCGTCGCATACAGGATCGCCTGCTTCGGCTTGCCATGAGACTGCTTGCCGTTGTGCGAACGGTTCACGCCGGTATAAAAAAGATGCCACAGCCCATCGTGGTGAACGAGACGGCTGTTCGCATAAATCCCGTAGGAATCCACCTCCGACGGTAGTCCTCTCGGCAACCAGGCCTGCCGCAGCGGTCTCTGCCACTCGGTGCCATCCGGCGAAAAACACCACTCCAGATCCATCGTCTGCGCTTCGCACCGGTAATGACCAAGCATGCCGACGCAGCCCTGCGGCGTGCGCGTGACGGACAAATAATAGAACTGCTGATCCACCGGATCCTGGGCATCGCGCTGGATGATCCGCGCGCGCGTTTCGAAATTCAGCCCGTCCGCCGACGTGTACCGATCAATCACGCGGAGCAGCCCCGGGGCATTATCGTGCGCGATGTACGCCGGATCTCCGCGCGGTACCGGCACGAGCCCGACAGAATAGAGCTCAAACGTCCCGTCCGCCTGCTGATAAATGTTGCTCGCGTCGTTCGAAATCAGCCGGGCCACCGCCAGCGGTTCTTCCACGGGGCGTGCCTTGCTCTTCTGCTTCCGCAGCATGACGCCGTCCGGCGAGGCCACGCCTTGCGCCGCGCGATCGTTGGGATGGTAGAGCACCGGACGAAGTGGATCGACGACGCGGTAACGCCGGCCATCGTCACTGTCAGCCGCCAGGTAGCGCAGGATTTCCGGACCATGTGCCCAAAAATAAATCCGGTGCGTCCCGTTGCGCAGCGGAACGTGCACAACCTGCTTCGGCCGCCAGCCATCGGGAAGGTTGCCCAGCCCGAACGGCGCATCCGGCGCATCACCCGCGGAGCACTGCGCCACAAATTTTCTCATCGGTCCGCCGGGTACCCCCTCGGCAAACGCGATGCCGCGGCTTTGCGAACCGGTGGCCGTATACCAAATCCGCCAGCGGCCGCCCGGCAGCGGCTCGGCCGGCGACGTGAAACTTTGGATACCCGTGCCCTCCCCGTCCTCCGTCGCCTCGAGGACAACCCCGTGTTTCCGCCAGGCCGCCGGCGCACATGGTCTCGGCTGCCCCACGCTCATTGTTCGGTTTGGCTGCACGCAGCCTGGCGTCGCGCAAAACGCGCCCGCCGCGGCGCCCAGCGTGGTACGGAGAAAAGTGCGGCGATCAGTCTTGTTCATGCGAGTGGCAGGGGCGGCAGCGCCACCCACGCACGCGTTCGCCAGGAGGCCAGCGCGGCGTCGATGATCTGCATCGAAACAATCGCCTCGTCCGGCGGACTCTCCGGCGGCCGGCGCCCCGCGACCGCGTCGAGGAAGGCCGTGTGTTCCGCCGCGTACATCGGGTCGCGCTCGACCGGGAATTCCTCCACCGACTCCGACGCGGAGGCGCGACGGCCGAGCCGCAGCCGGCCGGTGTTGAAATCGAAGAGCGCCCAGCCCTCATCTCCCACGATTTCGTACTCGTGGCGTTCCGGCATCTGCACGTAATTGAGGTGAATCGTGGCGAGCAGCGACCGGCGATAATCGCAATTCAACGCGATGAAATTCGGTCGCGACGAAAGTTCCAGCCGGCCGCCCTGGCCGCCCGAGGCGAAGACGCCGTTCGGGGCGTCACCGAGGAACCAATACAGCAGATCCGGCTGGTGGGTGTAATCCATCAGCAGGGCACCCTCCAGCCGGCTTTGGTGCCGCGACCGCGAATTCACCAGCGTGATGTACGAGCCGACGCGGCAATGGAAATGGACGAGTTCGCCCAGGCTTCCGGCCGCCACCAGCTCGCGCAGCCGCCGGAGCCCCGGATTGAAGTGCAGCTGGAAACCAAACGTGAGCACGCGACCGGACGTCGCCGCCGCCCGCCGCATTCGCGCCGCACTCGCCAGCGTGTCAGCCATCGGCTTTTCGCAGAAAACGTGCGCGCCCGCCTCCAATGCCGCGATCGTTTGCGCGGCGTGCGCGGCGTGCGGCGTCGCGATCAACACGAGCTCGGGCGCGGTCCCCAGCATCTGCGCGAAGGAACCGTGGATTTTCGCCGGCGGACCGAGATCGGCTTGCGCCGCGGCGATGGCGGCAGGCTCCGCCTCGCACCACTCGACAATGAGGTCGTCGCGGCGCGCCAGGAGTCGCGCATGCCGCCGGCCGATCGAACCCAGGCCGACGACGACGATGCGAGGCTTCACCGCCATATCGAGAAGCCACCGTCGACCACCAGATTCTGCCCGGTCACATAGTCGGACGCCGGTGCCGCCAGGAAAAGCACCGCGCCCTTGAGATCGACGCCGTCGCGGCCCATCCGTCCGAGCGGTGTGCGCTCGCCGTAATCGCACACGAAACCTTCCGGCAGATTTCCGCGCGCGAATCCGCCGGGGGAAATCGCATTCACGTGCACGCCGAGCGGGGACAACAACCCCGCGAGATCGCGCGTCAGCCCAATGACACCCGCCTTGGCCGCCGCATAGTCGATCGGCTGCCCCTTCATGTCGTTCTTCTCGTAGATGCGGCGATCGCGGCCGACCAGCCCCGCGACCGACGCAATGTTGATAATCTTCCCGCTGCCCTGCTTCGCCATGATTCGGCCGACCTCCTGGCAGCAGTGGAGCACTCCGAGCAAATTGCTCTGCACCATATCGACGACATCGGCCGGGTCGCGTTGGAAGAGCAGCGCCGGCGTCTGACCTGATCCGCCGCCCGCATTGTTGACCAGAATATCAATCCGGCCCTTCCACGTCATGGCCGCGGCGACAGCGGCCGCGACGCGGCTGTGCTCCCGTTGATCCAGTTCGATCGCAAGCGTCTCTCCGTGGTGTTTCTCCCGGAGGGACTCCGCCGCCTTCTGCGCGCTCGCGAGTGTGCGCGAGGTGACGATCACGGCCGCGCCCGCCTCCGCCAGCGCATCCGCCATGTCGTAGCCAAGATTGCGCGCGCCGCCGGTGACCAATGCAATTTTACCGTCGAGCCGAAACAGCGCAGGGAGACTGTGCATCGCCTTTCAGCTGTCCGCGCGTCCGCGCGCCGACAACCAAAAACCGCGAGCTCGATCACGCCAAGTAGAAAAGCGCCGTCTTTGTAGGAACCTGCTCGCAGGCGATTTCACTGCGGAGAAAGGACAACGGTTCGAATCGCGTGCCAGCACGCTCCTACATCAATGCCAGTTGGGCTCATCGTGACGCCGACGCAGAATTAGATCCAATTCAGACCGGAGGCCGCGCTCGCGACGATTTCGTGATTTGCCCTTGCCAGCCGACCCGCCCGCCGGGCCTCATCGGCTGCCGTCGGTTTCACCCACTCCATGGCGCTTCCCTTTTTTGTTTCCCGGCGTTGCGTGTTGCCTCCGAACTCCATGAGGCGGCACCGCAACGCTCGAATCATTGCCGGTCTTCTCGTCGGTTTGCCCGCGTTACCGCTCCTCGCCGCTACCGCACCGGGGGCCCTACGCGTGCCTCGCGGGATGCCCCAGCTGTTCGTCGACGACGCGCTGATCGAATCGCAGTCCGACTTGAAACGGATGCTGCACCAGCCGATCAAGGACAACGGCGGCAATGCGCCGCTGATTGTTCCGGCCAAAGGAAAAGATCTCCAGGCGTATGGCTCGATTGTATACGATCCGCGGATCGGGAAATACGTGATGTTCGTCCGCGAACACATCGGCGGCGGCGGATTCTTTCTCGCGACCTCCTCCGATGGCCTGCGCTGGGATCAAACCGATCGCGCCCGCCTCGTCCCCGTCAGCTTCGCACCCGATGTCGAACCTGATCCGGGGTTCGGCGCGCGCCGCGGTCTGGATCTCTTCTCGTGCCACTACAACGCGAAGGATGCGGAGTATCCGTATCAGGGCTGGCTGTTTTACGCGAATTACGGGTTGGACAAGGAAGGGACCTACTTCGTCCGCTCGCGCGATGGCCGCCAGTGGGAACGCGGCCGGCAGATCGTCAGCTCGTACGCCGGCAAGGGCGACACCAGCAGCCACACCATCCAGCAGGATGGCAAGACGGTGAATGGACCGGGCGACGTGACGATTTTCTCCTACGATCCGCTGGAGGATCGCTACCTCGGCATCTTCAAGTTCTATCGCGAGACCGGTCGCGACCGCGGCGCCAACGGCTACCGTTCGCGCGCCTACCTGTTCCTCGACCGACTCGACGCCCCCGTCGATGCCCGGCGAATTCAACGGATCGCACTCCTGCCGGCTGGCGCGCAGGCGAACGGCGACACGCCGTATGACGAGTACTACGCCTCGACCGCGTGGCGATACGGCTCCCACTGGCTCGGCGGACTGAAGATTTATCATGCGCGTGCCGATTACCCGTATTCGGCTGCCGGATGCGCGTTCCTGAAATTCGCGGCGAGCCGCGATGGGCTCAATTGGGCGAAGGTGCCGTTCGACAATGATGCCGGGGTGTCGGAAGTCTTTTTGGGGAACGGCCCCGAGGGCGGCAACCGGGCGCAGAATGACGGCGGCTACATCTGCGAATTCAGCCAGGGCCCGCTTCGGATCGGCGACGAGTTGATTTACTATTACAGCGCGACCTCGTTCGGCAAAAGGTCGTCCCCCGAAACCAGAATTACCGGCGGCGGCATCTTCCGCGCGCGGCTCCGCGTGGATGGATTCGTGTCCGTCGACTGGGGCACTCTCACCACGCGACCGCTGGCGTTCGCGGGCGATCAGTTGCGCGTCAACAGCACCGGGCAACTCACGGTCGACGTTCTCGACGCGGCCGGAAAAACCCTTGGCCGCGCCGAGGTGTCGGGCGACTCGATCGGTCACGCCGCCTCCTTCGACGGCAAATCGCTGCGCGACGTGGCCGGCCCGTCCCCGGTGCGGCTGCGTTTCATCGTGCCGCCGGAAAGCCGGCTCTACTCCTTCACCGCGAACTGACGTTCTCCCCGGGTATCCATCTTATCATGCCGTTATCCAACCCCCGCTCGCTCGTACCCGCGCTCCACCTCACCCTGCTCATCGTTGCCGCCAGCCCGTTGATTGGCCAGGAGCCCCTGGTCGTCGGCAATCGCCGGCAGCTGCTGCTCGATGAGACGCTCGTCCAGCTGCGAAAGGGAGTTGATTTCGTCGTGCACTCGCCGCGCAAAACGGGCGACATCATTCTCGCGTCCGAGCCGGGGTTGTCGCTCGGCGGCTATCACTCCGTGCTGTTCGACGCCGGCCGCTATCACCTCTGGTACAGCGTCGAGGGATGTGTCCTCTACGCCCGGTCGACCGATGGCATTCACTGGGAGAAACCGAACCTGAACCTCGGCGGGACGGCGCGCGCAGATGGCTTGGTCAACCCGCCCAACCTCGTGATCGGCCGTGGGGTCGGCGGCGTGAAAGGCGGCACGCACGGACTGATGGTGTTCGTCGATCCGAAGTCGGGCCCGGACGAACGATTCAAACTCGTCTTCAACCCGCACGAGTTCGAAAGCCAGCTCCAGATTTTTTCCTCGCCGGATGGCATCCATTGGAAGCACGCGCACCGCAACGTGGTCACGTTTGATCCAGAGGTGAAACCCAATCACCTCGATTCACAGAACGTGATTTTCTGGGATGAACGAGTCCAAAAGTATGTCGCTTACTTCCGGAAAAATGTCCGCGACCCTGGCCCGGGTGGCGCGAAAATCCCGCGCACCCGCGCGGTGGCGCGCGCGGAGTCCGCCGACCTGCGCTTCTTCGCCAAGGCGGACGAAACCACCGTCGTGCTCAGGGCCGACCCCGACAATGTCGTGAAACCCGCTGCGGCGAAGGAGGGCTGGACGCTGCTGGATGTCTACACCAGCGGCGCCATCAAATACCCCTGGGGCGATGCCTACCTCGCCTTCCCCACCGAGTACTACCACTACGGCGCGCAGGTGGCGGAGTTCCGCCCTGATTCGCCGGTCAACGCGGGCGCGGTCGACACGCGGTTCGCCAGCAGTCGCGACGGGATCGCGTGGCAACGCTACGACCAGCGCGCATTCGTCGGCGTCGGCATGAAGGGCGAGTTCGACTCGAAACGAATCTACATGGTCTACGGCATCGTGCCGGCCAACAACGACCGCGAGCTTTTCATGTACTACATGGGAACGAGCGAGACGCACGGCTGGGATCGCGACGATCGCAACAACCGGCTCCTCATGTCCGCGGATCTGGCACCGATCGGCCCCAGTGTGATCAGCCGCGTGGTACTGCGGCGCGACGGGTTTGTCTCCGCCCGAGCGGGATTCAAGGGCGGCGAGTTCACCACTCCCGTGCTGCGGTTCTCCGGTGACCAGTTGCTTCTCAATGTGAACACCGGGGCGGCGGGTGAACTGCGCGTTGAAGCCCTGGATCCCTCCGGCAAACCGTATCCAAACTTTGCGCTCACGGACTGCGACCTCGTCCACACGGCGAACGAGATCAACCGGATCGTGAAGTGGAAGGGCAATACGTCGTTGAGCGCACTCGCCGGCAAGCCGGTCCGGCTGCGCTTCGTCCTTCGCGATACCGATGTCTACGCCTTCCAATTCGCCGAGCGGGGCGGGATCTGAGCCGCCGCTCAATCAGGACGAGCGGAACCTCACTCCGGCAGCTCCATCAGCCGGAGCGGGCTCACGTAGGTGATGGTGTAGTTGTTGAGCGACAGCCGCCGGTCCTCGACGCGGAGCCGCAGGTCGAGCGCGCCGACGCCATCGGGGATTTTGGGCAGCCGGATCATGAACCAGTCGCCCCGCTCCGGGATCTGGCCGAGGTCGTGTTCCCACAACACTTGATCGCCCCAAATCAGCTGGATGAATCGGTAACCAGCCCATCGATACGGCACCATCGTGTTGGAAAAAAGATCCTTGTTGGTGCTGCTGATGCCCAGCAGCAGCCCGAGCCGGTCCCGCCGACCCGAGACGGGCACGCTCGCGGGCAGCTCGGCATATTCGCCGATCTCCCCGGGCACCTTGCGGGAGGCCGCGAAGACGGCGGCCTCGATCCCCTCGTGCCGGTACAATCCCGCGATCCAGTCACCCGCGAACTGCGGCTGCGCGCGCGGCAGGGTCGTCGCGAGCAGCCGGTTGCTGGTCTGCCAGCGGCCGATCCCCCACTCCAGCGGCGGCGCAGCGAAACTCGCGACCATCGTCTTCGTCGGCACGATCCGGTTGTAGTCGACGATCCGTTCCGCGAGCTGTTTTTCGCGAGCCGCCGTCAATGCCTTCCATCCGTCGAGGTCGAGTGCTGCGCGACGCCGCCACCAAGTCACATATTTTTCCGTCTGCGCGAGCGACGGCAGCGCCTTCGCGATCCGTTCCAGCTCGCGAGTGACGCGAGCGCGGGCGTCCGTCGCGACGCGCGCACTCGTTTCCGTGTCATTGGCATACAGGGCCGCGAGAATCCGCCGCTGCGTTTCCGGCCACCACTCCTCGGGAAAATCGAGTTCCGCCGCCGAGCGATGAGTCGCGAGCTCGCGCCGCATCGGTTCAAGGTAGGCCGGCTTCAAATCCGCTGCGTCGATCACCGTGTCCCGCTCGGCTCCGACCGCGACGCGATCGAGCAGCGTGCTCAGGTTTGCCGCGAGCTGGCGCGCCGCCGTCCGGTCCGCTGGCCGGCGCAGCCGCGGCGGACTGGCGGGCACCTCCTCGCTGTCCTTGTGCGGATGCCGGTGGAACGCGAAAAGCTCCTGGAGCTTGTCATCGAACTCCGCCGCGGCCGTCGCCTGGCCCTCGCCAAACACCAGTCCATAGATCCGGCGCCGCAGCGCGTTCCAGTCATGTTGCCGCGGATTCCACGCCCACCAATTGATCACCGGCACGACGTAATGACGGCCGAGGCTGTTCCCTCCCCAGGGCATCGCGGCTTCGAGGCACTCGCCGCCCACCGCGAGCTGCGCGTAATCCGGTGCGCTCCAGCCGAGCGACAGCGGCGGCAGCCCGGTGTAGCCCTGCGGCGTGAACAGCCGCGGCCAGTTGTGCCACCACGAGGGTCGCACCTTCAGTCCCGCGGCCTGCGCCTCGGCCTGCCCCTCCACCGAGGGCACTGCCGTCCAGAACCACAACGCGGTTTTCATTCCGGGGAGGGCGAGCAGCTTCCGGTTGAACTCCGTGTTGATTTTTGGATACGAGCCTTTCGGCGGCGTAATCGCGATCAGGTGGCCCCCGATTTCCCGCGCGCGGCCGAGGTCGAGGACCTGCTGCGTCAGACCGACCGGATCCTCGCCGGGCCCCTTGTCGTCGAACGACAGCCACAACCCATCGGCGCCGAGCCCGAGCAGCTCGCGAAACGTCGCCATCACCTTCGGGTAGTCCTTCGCCGGCACGCCGCAATTCACCGTGGCGTACACCACGAGCCCGCGGCGATGCGCCTGCCGCACGGCCTCGCCGATCTCCGCCGAATCCAGTTTCTCACCGGGCTCGAACGCGTAGATGCCGCTGCGCAGGTCGATGAAGTTGACCCGTGACATCGCATAGATGTCCAACTCCTGCGGCCGCAGGTAGTGCTTCACCATCGTCTGGGGCCGGCCGCGCCACGGAATAACCGGCCGGTCGCGCACCGTGGCCGGGAGGAGCGAGAGCCGGTCGCCGCTTCGGCGCAGCATCTGCGCGAGCGTATCCTGCCCGTACATCGCGCCGCGGGCGTTGCTGCCGCCGACGATCACGTGTGTTCGATCCGCGGATACAATGGTCTCGATCACATATCCGTCCGGCCCCGGCGAGGTGGCGCCCAACTCGATTCGCCGCTCGGTGCAGAGCCGGTCGAGGAGCTGGCACGTCGACCGCTGTCCGATCACCACGACGGTGCGATGGCCGATTTGTTCCCCGCCTTCGCGCACGACGGGCCAGTCTTGCTTGAACCGCTTCGTCACGAATTCCCGCAACAAGCGCGCGCCCTCCTGCTCCGGCTCGGCCGCATTCCGGCCAATCACGATCGCAACGGAACCCGGCGGCAACGGAATCTCCGTTTCCGCCCACCGCACTTCGCGCGGTGGAGGTACGAGTATCGGCGGAGACTCCGCGCGTACGATCGACGCGAGAATACCGGCCAGCCCCGCGGCCATCCAACCGGCGCCTCGCCGCCAGCCCACTCGGCTATGACGAACGATGCGGGGATGGAGAACGTGATTCGGTGCGGCGAGGAAGAGCAGCCAGGTCAATGAATTCATTCAGGCAAATCGGGTTTCAGCGCCGCGAGCGCACCGTGGTACACGTTCACTTCTTCGGTGTCGGAGCCGCCGCGGCCTCGGTCGCAAAAAATGCTTCGGCGCCCTGCGCGGCCACGGCCTTAATCTCCGCGGGTGCGAGCGCACGTCCCAGCACGACGATATCGTCGAGGTTGCCGTTGAACTGCTCGTCGCTGCCGAGATCGGCGTCCTCACCCACCAGGAGATCGCGCGCCAGCCTGATCGGCGCGCCCCCCGGCAGCCAGCCCTCGCCCACCGGCTCGCCATCAAAATAAAACCGCACGTGCCCCTCGTCGTACGTAACGGCGAGGTGGTGGTATTTTTCCGACTGCACCGTGATCGGATCCGAAAGCAGCGGGATGCCGTGTGCGATCAGCCGGAGACCGGACAGCACCCGCCCGCTCGGATCGTAATCGAACACCAGTTCGGATCCGTTCACCGGCCGGTTGCCGTTATACGCACTGAACAACCGGGCATGCTTCCGCTCCGTGCTCCGCGCCATCAGCGCCAGCGTGAATGTCCGGCCCAGCTCCGCCGTTCCGGAAATCTGCAGCGTGTTCAGCGGCCGCCAGGGCGAGGCGACCGCAACCGACTGACGTCCGCGCCCCGCGTTCTTCTCCTCGCGATCGATCTTGCTCGTGCCGAGGAACCGCAACTCATGGCGCGGCGCCGACGCGATCGCATTGGGGACGACCTTGCCGTTTGCCTTTTCAAACGTGAACAGCGCCGCGAGCTTCGCGGGCGCAGGTTGCTCCGCCACCCGAACGGCATCGCCCGCATGAAAGGAATACAGCGACGCGTTCTTCAGCCAGAACCGCAGCTTCAGCGGCCCGGCCTGCGCCGGCAGTTCGTCATGTTCCTGCCATGACACGACCTGGTCGATGCCGTCGCCGCGCGGTTCGTTGAACTCGCGCCGGCGGTATCCGGGCAGCACCCGGTCGTTGGCATCGAGAACCTCGACCTGCACCAGTCCCTTCGCCGCCTCGCAGTTGAGGCGAAGTATTCCCGTCAGCCCAAGCAGCGGCTTCGTGACGACCGAACCGGGGTTGTCGTCGCCATCGAGCGAGGCGAAACCGTCCGCGCGCAGCGTCCCCATCCCGACCGCCGAATGAAACGGCAGGTAATCATGCAGGCCGTCGTATCCGGAATAGTATACGCGCAGCTCGTCGCCCACGCGCAGGAGCGAGGAACCGACATCGAGCATGCCGTGATCCCAGCTCCGCTTCGGGCCCGTTTCCAGGATCGGGGGCCGGTCACCATCCTGCCGCCGCCAGTGCACTCCGTCCCGGCTCGTCACCAGCTCGATGAAAATCGGCCCGTGGAAATAGCCCTCGTCGTCCTCCGCCCGGTAAATCGAGAGCAGCCCGATATACATGTTCTGATACGGGAAAACGGAGCAGCGGTAGAAGTGCGTGCGCTGGATCGAGCCCGGCGGAGCCCAGCGATCGTCGAAATCGTCCGGCGCCATCACCAGCCGGAGCGCCGGCCAGGATTCGAAACGCGTCTCCTCGCTGAAACCGATCCCGCGCCGGCGCAGTCCGTTCACCCCCACATTCACCTTGGCGTATCCACGATAGCGATTCGTGAACGGATCCCACATGACGTGCGACGTGTCGCCCGCATCGAAGATCGCGCTCGGCGAGAGCCGCTGCCAGCGCAGTCCGTCCGGCGACGAATAGAGGAAGTACTTCGCCCCGCTCTCGCCCTCGTACCGGACCGCCTTGTAGCGGCGCGCCGGATCGGGATCGAACGGCGTGAACATCAGCGAATCGCCGGCGCCGACGAGGTTGTTGTCGGAGGAGCCCGTCACCTTCCACGGCAGCAGCCCGAGCTTCGGCTTGGTCCACTGAATCCCGTCCGCGCTCGTGGCGTACAGCGCGTGCGAGCGGTCGGGGTCGTTGCGCGTGCTCCAGCAATAGTACCACATGCGATAACCACTGCCGTCCTCGGTGGGCAGCACGGCATCGCAGTTCACGACGTTGTGCTCCCAAGGCTGGTCCGCCTTCAGCACGGGATTGCCCGGATGCTTCACGAAAGGGTGATAGGTGCGGACGACATTCTCCTTCGCGCCGATCAGGTGATCATCGATGAACAGCTGCCAGGACCCCGTGAGATCGGCCTTCGGCGCGGCCGCGAACGCCAGCGGCACGATGCATCCGGCGAACAACGCCATTCCTGCGATGCAGCAGCCGAGGTGACCAGGCAGGACGCGAGGTGAACCGTCCAGCACCGCCTCGTTACCTCGGCGGCTACGCCTATCCGCTGAATTCATTTGCATGGTCCGTGTGAAGTGCCGTGCGTCGCTCGTCTACTCCGCCGTGAACTGGAACGCGTACAGATCGGTGGCGCGCGCCATGATTCGCAACCGCACCACGCCGCCGGCTGCCGCGGGCAAATCGGCCGAGCCGCGCCAGGTCACCATTCGGTTGATGTCATTCGCCGTGTGAATGATGTCGCAATCCTCGAGCGCGTAGCCCGCGAGCGGTTTTCCGTCCGCGTCGAGACACGCCACGCGGACAATGCCCGTCGCCGACGTATCCACGTTGAGTCGCAACCTTCGCCCATTGTACTTCAGCGGCGGCGTGGTGAACTCGCCTCCTTCGTGTCCCGCGGTGACGGATACAAACCCGTCGCGACGCAACACCACCCGGCTGAGCACCGCAATGTCGCGGTCGGCGCCGACTCCCGTCTTCGTCAGCAGCGCCCGGTTGCGCTCGTCTCGATCCCAGCCGTGCAGCCAGTCCGACGCGCGATAATACATGTAGAGCTCGCGACCGGACCGATCGGGCACCATGCCGTAGATCAGTCGCGCCGAATGGCAGTCGAATTCGTCCTTCATCCCCGTGCGGACAAAAGGACGCCGGTCATAGCGCTCCCACTTCAGGCCATCGCGACTCGCCGCGAACTGCGTATCCATTGCTCCCGCGTTGGTCGGCGCGTCCTTCGCGTATTCGCGCAGGTTGCGGGTGTAATGATAATACGCCTGCGGAAAGAGCAGGTAGGCGCGGTCGGCCCACGGATAACGCAGCGCCCCGCTGTTGTAGTAATCCACCACCGATGCCCCGGCGTGCACCGGGTCGGGACCATCAGGCGTGAACACCACCGGCAGATCCTGCGTCGGCGCGAAACCGCCGAGTCGCTGCGACTCTCCGCGGGCAATCGCGCGGCCCTGATTCTCGGCGTCCTTCAGGTTGCGGCGCACAAAGGCGACGTACTTGTTCACGCTCTCGTCCCAGAAGATGACGTTCTGCGAATCGAGGTGGTGCCCCTTCACCTCCGGCCGGTAAGTCATCACCTGCTCGTGCGTAAGTTTCCAATGGATACCGTCGCCGGACGACATGATGTTCACGCCTTCGCTCTTCCCCTTCCCTTCCTTGCTGAAACGGTTCACCATCCGCAGCCGCTCGCCCGGCGGCGCGTTCGGATCGACGAACACCATCATCCCGTCCTGGCCCAGCGTCAGCCCCGCCGCCCCGTGGCCCACCGCGATGTTGTTTTGCCGGCTGCCCTTGTATTCCACCAGGCCCAGGTCCGGCTTCCGCCACGTGATGCCATCCTCGGACGTCGCGTAGCAAATCGAACCGGCCACGGGCGAAGTGTGCCACAGCTTCTGGTCCATTGCGTGATACCAGAGGTGATACCGGCCCTGGTCCCACAACACCGAGCTGTACGGCCCGATGCCCCCCTGCTCCCACGGCCGATCGGTTCCGATCGTCTGCTCGCCCGTCTTCCGCGGTTGATGCGTTTCCAAGGTTACGCCGCGCGCGTCCTCCACAAACAAGTTGTCGATGAATAGCTGCCGCCGATCGCCGACGTCGATCGGCGCCGGCGTGGCCGCGTGCCCGGCAACCGCTGCGCCCAGCGCGGCGGAAACAACAAGGAGTTTCAGGTTGGTCATGGGGTTCGCAGGAGTGTGGGTTGCCTGTGCGCGCCGCCGCGCGCGGTCTTCGCGCTTCGTGGAATCACTTTGGTTCCGTCGTGAGAAACAGCAGCAGCTCGACCACCTCGCGCGAGGGCAGCGCCTCGATCAACCCCGGCGGCATCAGCGACTGCGTCGTGACCTCGCGCGATTTGATTTCGGATTTCGGAACCGTCACCGTCTCAGTCATCGTCCGCACGATCACCGCGGTGTCAGACTCCTTGTCGATCATCCCGGACACAACGGAGCCGTCGCGCTTGGTGACGAGGTTGAGCTGAAAATCGGTGCCGACAACCGCATTGGGGTCGATGATGTTCTCGAGGAAATACTCGAGTCCGTTGCGCCACGTGCCGGTGAGATTGGGCCCGAGCTTTCCGGCGGTGGCGGTGCCGTCCATCGTGTGACACGCGGCGCAAAGCCGCTCGAACACCGCGCGGCCGGCCTTCGCGTCGTAGGACCAGAGCGGCGCGTTGCGATAGAGCTCGCGCATCCGCGCGATCGACGCCTTGGCGTCAGCGGACGATTCGGCGGTGCGGCCCCACACGCGATCGAGCAGTTGATTGACGGCGGGCGCATTGAGCTTGCGCATCTGGCGGGCGTGGACGGCCGTGAGACTCTTCCGATTCACATTGCCTGCCTCGACCGCGCGGAGCAGCGCCACCGCGAGTTGGGGTTTGCTGATCAGCGTCGCGAGCGCGGCAGTCCGCTCCGCCTCGCTGAAACGGCCGAAGCGCGTGATGAGCCCGGCGGCGGCGCCTGCGGTGTCGGCGGAGTTGGTGAGAAGCGGAATGACCGCCGGACGCAGCGCAGGATCATCGAGCAGGCTCACGAAGAGCGTCGTGGATTCGGTGTCGCCCGCCCGCCGGAGCAGATCAAGCACACGGCGGCGCTCGGCCATCGGCGCAGCACGATCGGCGAGGAGCGTGCGAGCCTGGCCCAACACGGCCTTGTCGCCGAACAATGCCGAAAGCTGATCGCAAGCGGCGCGCGCAGTGCTGTCGGTCGCCATGGCTAACCGCTTCGTGACCTGCGGCCAGGCGGCGGGCATCTTGAGACCCGCCTCACTCTCCAGCGCGAATGCAAACACCCGCAGCATCCGGACCGCATCCGCTTCACTGCGGCCATTCGATGTCGCCAGCCGCCTCGTGATTTCCTCGCGACCCGCGGCGGTGCGCGCGGCGAACCACAAAATCGAGTCGGCCAGCGTCGGCAACGGCGTGCGCGCCGCGAGGTCGAGCGCACGCGGCACGTCGGCCGCGACCGCCGGCGCGAGTGCGAACCACACCATTTTGGGCAGGAAGCGATCGGCCGCGTCCTCCCCGTGCGCGGCGAGCGCGGACGCGGCGGGCCAGCGCGCCGCAACCGGCAGCTTCGGCACGGCGGAAGCGACCGCGAGCCGGACTGCCGGCGAGGGATCGCTCCTGGCGAGACGTTCGAGCGTGCCGGCGGAAACCGCGAGCGCACGCGCGTTGTCGGTGCCAAGCTGAATCGCCCAGCCGCGCACCACGTCGGACGAGTGCGCGAGCGCGGCATGCAATTGTACCGGCTCGAGACTGTTCGTCACGTGCAGCGTCCACAGCGCGCGCAGTTGCGACGGAACCTCCGACGCGGTGTCGGCCGCCTGCGCCCGCAACGCGGCCAGCGCGCCCGCGTCGATCGCGCGCGCCGCGGCCCGTTCCTGCAGCAGCCGGCGGGCGGTCCTCACAAACCACTCGCTGCGGTGCGTGTGGAACGCCGCGAGTTCGGCATCGTTTTTCGCCGCCAAATCGACCTTCACCGGCTTGTAGGTGGCGGCCCACGCCATCCGGTAGAGCCGGCCATTTGCGCGGTCCCACACTTCGTCCCGCGGATTGTGGCAATGCTGCGTGTCACTCCAGTCGATCACGTACACGGCGCCATCGGGCCCGTATTGGAGATCAACCGGCAGATAAGTCGCGTTCGGTGAGAAGAGCATGTCGTAGCCCGCATGGTACGTCTCGTAAGCGGATCCGGTGCGCACGTTGATCTGATGGTTGATCTGGTGGCCGTGGAGATTGTGCGTGAAGAGATGGTCGCGATAGGTGTCGGGCCAGTTGTCCCCGAGGTAGATCATCGTGCCGACATGCGAGTGGCCGCCGTACACCGCGGTCGTGCCGGGCGCGCCCGCGCCTCCCTCCCCGCTGTCGTAACGCGCGGACGCGGGCAGAAAGTTCTTCAGGCCCGGCGCGAAATCGGTTCCGCGATTCGAAACGAATGGCGCGTAGTCGTTATTCGCCTGGTTCCAGTAGTGGCCGTTGCGGATGACGTACGTCGTGCCGCCGCCGCCGTGGAAGCTCCGGCAGTGCGTCATGAACAGGTGCCCGACGGCATTGAAGTCGAGCCCCCACTGGTTGCTCGCGCCATGCGCGAAGACCTCGAACTCGTGACGGACGGGGTGATAACGCCACACGCCCGCGCGGAGTTTCTGGCGCTCGGCGTCCGGCGCGCCCGGCTTGCCGACGAGCGAATGCGTGAAGACGCCCTGGCAGCCGTAGAGCCAGCCGTCGGGCCCCCACGTGAAACTGTTGAGCGTCTCGTGCGTGTCCTGAAAGCCCCAGCCATCGAGCAGCACGACGGGAGCACCGTCGGGCACGTCGTCGCGGTTCTTGTCCGGGATGAACAGCAGGTGCGGCGCCGCGCCCACCCACACGCCGCCGAAACCGACTTCGAGTCCGCTGACGAGGTTCAGGTTCTCGGCAAAGACTTTCTTCGCCTCGAACACGCCGTCGCCATCCTTATCCTCGAGGATGACGATGCGATCGCGGCCTTTACCCTCCGGCTGCCGCGTCGGATAACCGAGCGCCTCCGCCACCCAAATCCGGCCGCGGTCATCGAACGCGAAGGCGACCGGCTGGTGCAGATCCGGTTCGGCCGCGACCAATTGCGCTTGAAAACCGGATACGAGCTTCAGCCCCGCGGCGAGTTTCTGCGCCGACGCGTTCGGCACCGCGGTGGGTTTGGCGGGATTATCACGAAGGTGCCACAGGACCGGGCTCGAGTGGAGCCGCGAAAGATCGTCCACGTTGGCAGTGCGGCGCAGCGGTGGGTCGCCGTTCTTCCGCATCGAGCCAATCGGCGCGGCCGTAACGGAGGACCTCGCCGCCGCCGATGCGGCATCGGCTGGCGGCAGGGCCGTCCGGCCGAGATGCGTGAGCTGAAGATTGCGGAATTGGACTTTCGCGGGTCCTTCGCCGTTGTGGAGCTGGATTGCGAGCACGCCGGAAAATTCGGCGGCACCGGTTTCGTGGTCGTCAAGAACGGATACGCGCGTGCCGTTGATCCACACCTCGACGTGCGAACCGCTCGCGAAGATCCGGAACGTGTTCCATTCGCCGGCCGGCCGGGCGAGGTTGATGTAGTCCGCCGGCTGGCCGAACTCCTCCGACCAGCGGCGGCCATCGGGCGCGATCGACACGCGCGTGCCGCGCTCGACGAGCAGTTTCCGACCCTGTTCGTCGAAAATCCGTCCGAGCCACGTCGCGCCCTGATCCATGTCGGCCTGATAACCGGCGGCGCGACCGTCCGCCAGCCGCTGGCCGCGGAACTGAATGCCGGAGTTCGCGGTCGGTACGCCACTGATCCGAAATTCAGCCGTGAGTTCGAAGTCGGCGACCTCCTCCTTCCAGTAGATGAACTGGTTTCGTCCGAGTTTCTGCCCGACGGGGATTTCACCCGTGAGCGTGCCGCCTTCGACCCGCCACCATTGCGGATTCCCGTCCCAGCCGGCCAGCGTGCGGCCGTCAAAGATCAAGTGCGGAGCGGGTTCCGCTGCACTCAGCGGCACGAGCGCGGTGGCGGAGGCAAGAGCAGCGGCGGCCCGCGTCAGGAATCGCGCGAGGGTAAAGGAAGGCAGACGGGCAGCGGCACGATGCATGGCGTTTGGGGTCGGTCCTTTTTCCGGCGCGCCGCGATGGGCACGGCGAGATGAGGTGAAGCAGTGGCAACGCTGCCAACACCACCCTCACCCGTGGCAAGCTCGTTTCGCTTCCGCCCTGAAGTTTCTTCGAAGTGGGCTGCGGAACTTGAACAAAAGGCAACAAAGGGAACGAAGAGCCATTCGTCTGCCGCCCGCTCCGTTTCCCCCTCGGCTGGCTCGGGGCCTTGAGCCTGTCGAAACGGCTCGGTTACCTTCTGTTCAAAGGATTGGAGTTTGAGTTTGGCTATTCGATCACGCCCTTCACCGTGCCACACGGCCGGATCCCTTCGCCGGTTCGCTGTTGCAGGCTGTCGCCGAGATCCTTCCTCGCCACTTCAGCGAGTGCGGAAAGCGTTTCCGCGATCTGCGGGAACTGCCCGGACAGGTCGACGTCCTCGCCCGGATTCTCCTCGAGATTGTAGAGCGCAAGCTTGTGCTCGACCTTCATCGTTTCCCCACGGGTGCCACCATGGCCGAGCCTGGCCGGATCAGGCGCCTGGGTGTCGACATGCGGAAACTGGAGTTTCCATTTGCCCTGCCGCACCGCCCGAAGCTCCTTCTGCCAGTAGTAGTAGAAACATGGATGCGGTGAACGCGCACCCTCCCGACCAAGGATCAATGCGCTGATGTCCACTCCATCGATTCGCCGCGACGGCAGCACGCCACCGGCAATCTTCGCCACGGTCGGCAGGACATCCATCGTCGTCGCAAGCTCACGGCAGACGCTTTGCGCCGGAATCCGGCCGGGCCAGCGCATGATGCACGGGACGCGCAGCCCGCCATCGAACGTTTGTTTCTTGCCGCCGCGCAACGGCTCCGCCGAACCGCCGTGGTCGCCATAGAGGTGCCAGGGCCCGTTGTCCGACGTGAAGATGACCAGCGTGCGCTCGTCGATGCCGTTTTGTTTCAAGGCATCGAGGACTTGTCCCACCGACCAGTCGATCTCCGCGATGACATCGCCATAGAGCCCGCGCTCGGTGGTGCCTTTGAACCGTTCGCTGACGGCCAGCGGCGTGTGCGGCATATTGTAGGCCAGATACAGGAAGAACGGCCTGTCCTTGTGCCGCGTGATGAAATCGACGGCGCGCTCCGTGTATCGTTTGGTCAAATACCGCTGGTCGGGATTGGTCTCGGTCACGCGGTTTCCTTCAATCATCGGCAGCCCGGTCTTCCCGGCGAGGCGGGCCGCCATGCTCATGTCGGGTCCCGTGTCGTTCGAGTACGGCGTTCCGAGGAACTCGTCGAACCCGTAGTTCAGCGGCAGGAATTTCGGATGCTGCCCCAGGTGCCACTTGCCGACGATCGACGTCGCGTAGCCCTGCTCCTTCAGCATCCGCGCGATCGTTTTCTCCTCGGGATTGAGCCCGATCTTCTCCCCCACCCCGCCTCCGAGCACCGCCGGGATGCTGAGCCGCTGCGAGTAGCAGCCCGTCAGCAGCGATGCGCGCGACCCCGAACACGCCGGAGTGCTCACATAGAAGTCGGTGAACCTCATCCCCTCGCTTGCCATCTGATCGAGCCGCGGCGTCTTGAACCCTTTGGCCCCGTAGGTTCCCACGTCCGCGTAACCGTGATCATCGGTCAAAATGATGATTACGTTGGGCCGCGCGAGCGCCGCCGGTTGGACCTGCCCGCCCGCCGCGAACGACAGGGACCCGGCCAGCAACAGCGCCGCGAAAACGAGCCGGTGACAAGGAATAGAGATCATCTTGATTTTCGCCTGCAAGCAGGCTCCTACATCAGGCGCGTTCATCAGCAGCGTAGCGAAGAAACCGATTGGACTCGTCACTTCAGCTTTTCCAGCGGTCGCGTGGCCTTGATCGAGGGGTCTGGCGGCGCCTGCTTGGCCTCGCGGCCGCCGGTGTTGGGCGGCACGTCAGGAGCGTAGGTCGTCGGGAGCAGCTGCGCCAGCCGCTGGATTTGCGCGCGGTGCACGGGATCGGGGGAGCGGATGAGGTTTTTCCACTGCAGCGGATCGGGCTGCATGTCGTAGAACTCCTCGGTGCCGTCGCGGTAGCGGATAAAATACCAGCGCTCATCCAGGATGCACGCGTTGCCGCGGCCGTTGATTGTGATCGAGGGATGCTCCCAGGGCGTCTGCGGGTCGCGCAGCAGCGGCGCGAGGCTGCGGCCGTCGATTCCGGGTTTCGCGGGCAGCCCGCACAACTCGATCAGCGTCGGATAGAGATCGATCAGGTTCACGACGCGCGGGCAGTCCTGCCGGCCCTTCATGCCGGGGACCCGCATCAGCAGCGGCAGCCGCGTCGATTCCGCCCAGAGTGTCGCCTTCCGGAAACGCAGCTTCTCCGTGAGGTGCCAGCCATGGTCGCCGAAGATGACCACGATGGTGTTGTCGCGGGCCGGGCTCCGCTCGAGCGCGTCGAACACCATGCCGACGCACTCGTCAGCGTAACTCGTCGCCGCGAGGTAGGCCTGCACAGCGCGCTTGAGCAACTCTTCGCTCGTCGCAACCCAGCGATAATCGGCGGACGGCTTGAACTTCTTCCGGCCGTCCGCGTCGAGGATGTCGTCGAGATCGTCGCGGCGGTGTTCGGGAATCCTGATGGAGGAGAGCGGGTGCCGATCGAAATATTCCTGCGGCACATACCAGGGCAGGTGCGGCTTGGAAATGCCGACAGCGAGGAAGAACGGTTTCTGCGGGGGTTGCGCGAGCTGCTGCGCGGCCCACTGCGCGGTGCGATAATCCGATGTCTTTTCCTTTGCCTCGCGCGTCGGCCCCCAGGCGAAGAGGGAGGCGGCTTCGTCGCCGCCGTCGGCCTCCGCGTCGGCGGGCGGCAGCTTCGGGCCGGGCTTGCCGTCGACGAGATTCAGCACGCGCGACGACTGGTGCTCGCCGTCGAAGGGAAATCCGCCGCTGGTGTTTTCCCACCGGTCGAAGGCCCAGTGCCCCTGATCGGCGGGGTGCTTGTGGAATATTTTCCCCATCGAGGCCGCGTGGTAGCCGTGCTGGGAGAAATATTCCGGCAGCGTCGCGTGCGTCTGCACGAGCGCCGAGCGGAGCATGTTCTGGGAATTCCCATACACGCCGGAGCGGTGCGGCATGAAGCCGGAGAGGAGGGCGGAGCGTGACGGGCCGCAGACCGGGCCCGGACACTGCGCGCGCTGGAAGACAACCGCGCCGCCGCGCGCAAACGCGTCCAGGTGTGGCGTGCGCGCCTGGGCCGAGCCGCCGAAGGCGCCGACCCAGTCGTTCAGGTCGTCGAGCGCGATGAAGAGGACATTGCGGGGCGCGGGCGGTGCCGCGGAGGCGGCCGGCATCACGACGCCGAGCGCGGCGCAGAGCAGCGCGCGCGCGGGCCAGCGGGATTTGGGGGGCGTCATGACAAAGGGTGAACGACGGTTCGTGCGCTGACACTGCCGCATTGCGGCAGATTGCCAAGCGCGCTCCCGCTCCGCGTGGTTCTGGGTTCTGGGTTCTGGGTTTCGCGTTTCGAGTTTCGCGTTTCGGGTGTATCCGCCGTCCTTGGTCTCTGGTCTCTGGTCTTTGGTCGACCGGTTCTGCGGTACCGGTCCAATATAGACATTCCCCGACGTCCCGACCTGCGCGATTGATCACTCGATCGGATCTGCGGCTGGAAGCCGCAGGTGAGATCGAAAGTTCGTTCGAAAGTCACTGCGGCAGAGCCTGCCCTGAGCCTGTCGAAGGGATGCCGCAGCCACTGCGGAGAAGCTTGCTTGGTCCCTTCGATCCGCCAGCTACCGCAAAGCCTGAGTTGGTGGCGCATCCAGCAATTCACGCACCTTGTGGGCGAGTGTCGCGATGGAGTATGGTTTCGATAGAAACGCGATGCGGGGATCGAGCACGCCATGGTGGGCGATCGCGTCATCCGTGTATCCGGAAGTGAAAAGGACCTTGAGTTCCGGGTTTCTCGTTTTCAACCAGTCGGCCATCACCTGGCCTCCCATCTGCGGCATGATGACATCACTGATGACCAGGCGGATCTCCGGCCCCTCATGGTCAAGGACGGCGCGCAATCCAGCCTCACCATTGGCGGCCGCCAAAACGGTATAGCCTTGGGATCGCAACACCCCGCACACGAGAAGGCGCACCTCCGAATCGTCCTCGACGACCAGAAGCGCTTCCGTCCCACGCGGGAGTGGGCCGGGAGGGAAAGGCCGCGCGGTGGAAACGGACGGCTGGATGACACAGGGAAAATAAATTTTGAACGTCGTGCCTCTGCCCACGTCGCTGGAAACGCCAATGTGCCCATCGCATTTTTGCACGATGGTCTGACAGGTGGCCAAACCCAGACCGGTGCCCCTACCCTTCTGCTTGGTCGTGAAAAACGGTTCAAACAAGTGTGCTTTCACTTCATCCGACATGCCGGTACCGGTGTCGCTGACACTGAGCATCACATAGTCACCGCATGCTGCTCCCGGGTGCTGGGACGCAAATGTTTCGTCCAAGGTGAAATCGCTCGTCGCAATTCCGAGCTGGCCACCGCCGGGCATGGCGTCGCGGGCGTTGACCACGAGGTTCATCAGGACTTGCCCGACATAGCCGAGGTCAGCCTTGATCTGACCCGTCAGCACGCCGGGCGTCACCGTGAGTTCGATGCTGTCGTCGACCAGCTGCCGCATCATGCCATCCAGGTTCTGCAACACTTCGTTGAGATCGAGCACCGCGAATTGCACCGTCTCCTTGCGGCTGAAAATCAGCAGCTGCCGGGTCAACCCGGCGCCGCGCTCCGCCGCTCGCTGGATCGCGGCCATAGATTGGCGCAGGGAATGGTCCGGGCCCAGCTGTTGCATGATCAACTCACCGTTGCCCAGGATCACGGCGAGAACGTTGTTGAAATCATGCGCCACGCCACCGGTGAGCTGACCGATTATTTCCATCTTCTGGGCTTCGATCAACTGCGCCTCCAGCGTTCTGACCTGGCTGATGTCATGACCGATTTTCGAGATGCCGACGACTTTGCCATCGCGGGCCTCAATCGGAGCGATTCCGACCGATAGACTGATGAGGGTGCCGTCCTTTCGCCGACGCATCGTATCATAGGCTGCCACCTGCTCGCCGTTTCTCACCCGTTTCATGACCGACAGGTATTCCTGGGCCTGCTCCGGCGGGATCAAAACCAAGATGGAGTGCCCGATTACTTCTTCGGCGGCGTAACCGTATTTTCTATGGGCGCCATTATTCCACGCGATGATGATCCCATCCATGGTAATGCTTACAATCGCGTCTTCCGTGTACTCGATGATCGCCGCCAGCCGTGATCGCTCTTTTTCCGCCCACTTTCGCTCACTGATGTCCTCGGCAATGCCGGCGTAACGCTTGATCGCAGCGTGCTCGTCTCGTACCGGGTAGGTCCGCGCCCAGATCCAACGAATTGATCCATCAGGCCGCAGGATGCGATACTCCTCCGCGTATCCCTCGGTTTCCTGCTTCCTGGCCATCGCCGCGGCCACTCGCTCGTGGTCGTCCGGATGAATCGAGTCCAGAAAGGTATGCGAGCCGTCATAAAGGCTGGCGCGGCTCCGCCCCCAGATTCTTTCGTAGGCAGGGCTGACATAAAGGACCGCCGTGTCTGCCGCATTCTTAATCCAGAAAGCCTGGTGAAGATGGGTCATCAGCTCCCAAAACTGCGCCTCGCTTTCGCGCTGATCGGGGGCCGGAAAGGGGGGAATCGAGGTTCGGTTTTCTGGGATGCTCATGGTGAACGCAGAGCCCTCCCCCGTATTACAGGCAGCAAGCGATAGAGGGTCTTTCGGACTGCCACGGTGAGGTGCCCGCGGAGGCATGTCACACGGGTAAACTACCGGAATTCCGGTAGACCGCGCGGCACGATAAAGTGCGTTGGAATCGACCCGTCCCTTTAACCGCTCGGGCTGATGCAGCGTGAAGATCGAAGGGCAAAAAAAAGCCGCCCGAAAGGACGGCTCGAATTCTATCAGACCGAAAGCTGGTCAGGGAGCGAAGGTGACCGTGCGCACACCGGCGATACCACCGATGGTGATCGTCGTGCCCTGGCTGAAGCCGGCCGGATACGTTTCTTGCGCGACCGTGTTGATCGCCTTCACGTATTTGTCGGAACCAACCAGGTTGCTCGAAGCGACCGTCGACACACCGTTTTCCAGGAAGTACTGGTCCGCGGCGGCGGAGAGCTGACGAGCATTGTTCAAGACCGCCTTGTCCTGCGAC
>JAUSID010000170.1 GCA_030648295.1 Opitutaceae bacterium
CCCGGAGTGCTTGAACGGCTTTGTTGCCTCCACCGTCCCTCCAGGCGGTACCGGGTGGAGCGACCTTTCCCGGGAGGGCTTGTTCTAACTTCCCCACTGAAGTCCCATGGCTTTTCACGGCGCACTGAAATGTCCGGGCTAGGGCTCCCGCTCCCAAGCCGCGAGCAATGGCCGCAGGTTCAGCGCGTAAACCCCGCGGTAATCCTCGTGGGTGGAATCGAAGCTCACCCGGCCGCCCGGCAGCCAGCGCGGATGCAGATCGCAACGGACATCGGTCACGGCCGCCGGCGGCGACGCGAATGCACCCAGCTCGCGCCCGCGGCGGCGTTTCAGATCGTAGACGTAGAGGTGCTGCTTCCGCGCCGCATCCGGGTAACTGTCGTAAAGCATCCAGCGCCCGTCAGCCGAGTAGCTGCAATGCCCGTCGCGCTTGAAAAACGCGGGATCGACGGCGGTAAAGCGCGGTGTCGGGGCATCGGTGATCTCGTAGAGCTGCCGTCCCTGCGGACCATCGCTGTGAAACACGATCGTGGCGTCGTCGCGCCAGTGGTAATGCGAGGCGTAGCCGGGCGGCACGAGGATACGAACTTCACCGCCGTCGCGCGCCGCGGTGAAGACCGCCGTCTGCCAGGCCGACTGGCCCTTCACGGGCGGGCCCGCCGCCGGAAAGTTGCGCAGGAGGAACACGAACCGCGTGGCCGACGGATTGAACGTGATGTGGTTCACGAGCAGCTTCCGCTCCATCAGCGGCGAGAGGGCGCGCACCCGCTCATGCAGCGCGCCGAGGCTCAGCACCAGCCGGCTCCTGCCCGTGCGCAGCTCGCACAGCCAGATGCCGTCGTCCGGCGGGTGCGGCACCCCCGCCCGCGGATCGTCCCGCAGGGCATACCCGTAGCCCGGGCGAAAGTCGTGCATCCGGTCGAAATCGATCGCGAGCCCCCAGCGGCCGTCGCGTGACACGTTGGCCAGCGCCCGGTCGGTGAACGTGCATGCATTCGTGGCGATGTCGTGTAGCACGCCGCGATAGCCGCGAGCTTCCGGCGCCACTTCGTTGTAGAAAACGCGGCCGGACCCGTCACCGAGCCACTGGAGCATCGCGCCCTGCTGGAAATTCCACGCGCTCGTTTTCGCGAACGACCGAAACGTGCCCCCGCCCTCGATGTCGATGGTGCCGAGTACCGCCTCGTCGTTTGCCGTTGGCAGCCGATCGCGGAACGGCACGCGATGCACGAGGTGCCGGCCACCGGCAGCCTCCATCGCGGGAACATCGTAGTATCCAAAAAAGAAGTGCGTTCCCCCGGGCGTCAGTCGTTCGATGGCCGCTTCAGCCCTCTGCCCCGCGACAGCCCCTGCCCCAGGCGTCCCCCCGAAATCCGCCGCGCGATCCGCCGTGGCGGGAGAGGCGGGCGGTGCGCCCTTCAATACGGCGAGACCAACGACACCCGTGAGAACGAAGGCGGAAACGGAAGCCATGGGAGAGATCCGTAGGCGGATACGGGCCTGATGCCGAAATATTTCGCGTTCCGCCGTCATTTCCCTGGAACGCCGATCTGCGCCCACTGGAAAACCTCGAATCCAAGGCGACAAACCTGCCGCGGTGAGACGCCCCGGAGTGGACGCACGGCTCACGTCGTGCTAGGTCAGTCGCGCCGCCCATGAAATCCACCCGACCCCTCCCCCCGGCGCCGTCCCGACGCTCGTTTCTCAAAACCATGTTCGCCGCGGGCGCCGCTCCATTGTTCGTGCCCGGTCACGTCCTCGGCGCCAACGGGCAGACCGCTCCCTCGAACAAGATCACCGTCGGCGTTATCGGCGTCGGCGCGCAAGGCACGGCCGACATGCGAAATTTCCTCGGTTTGGATGACGTGCGCGTCACGGCGATCTGCGACGTCAACCAGCGCGCCATCACGCGCGTTCGCAACCGAATCGCCGAGGAATACGGCGGTGCGGACGTCAAGGTGATGCGGGACTTTCGCGAGCTCAACGCCGACCCGTCGATCGATGCAGTGCTCATGGCGCTCCCGGTGCACTGGCACAGCGTGCCGTCGCTCGACGCCATCCTGCACGGCAAGCACCTCTTCCATGAGAAGCCGATGGCACTCTCGCTGGAGGAGGGCAAACGGGTCCGGGCGGCGGTGAAGAAGAAGGGAGTGGTGTTCCAGTTCGGCACGCAACAGCGGTCCGATCAAAAATTCCGCTGGGCCTGCGAGCTCGCGCTCAACGGCCGGCTCGGCCGGATCCGAGGAATCGAGGTGTGCGTCCCGGCCGGCAAGGCGGGGCCAATCTACCCGCCGCAGCACGTGCCGGAAACGCTGGACTGGGAGCGCTGGGTCGGACCCGCGCCGGCAACGCCGTTTCACCCGGAGAAACTGAAGCGGGATAATCACGAGAACATGACCGCATTTTCGCTCGGCATGATCTCCTGCTGGGGTATCCATCATCTCGATATCGCGCAGTGGGGCAACGGGGCCGACGCCACCGGCCCGCGGTCCGTAAAGGGAACCGGCGAATTCGCGACCGAGGGCGACCACGACGCGATCATGAAATGGCACGTGGACTTCGAATTCGAGAATGGCGCGCCGATCACCTTCGTACACGAAGGCGCGGAGGGTTTCACGCACGGGATTCGGTTTGTCGGCGAAAGCGGCTGGGTGCATGTCCGCCGCGGCGTGCTCACGGCGTCGGACGAGACGTTCCTGCGCGATCCCCAGAACAAGGTGGGCACGATGCCGGTAAAACTGGCCATCAGCGTCGATCACACCCGCGACTTCATCGCGGCGATCCGACAGAAACGCCGCGCGATCTGCGACGTCGAGACGGCGCTGCGTTCCGACACGCTATGCCAGCTGGCGTTGATCGCCGCGAAACGGGGCCGCGGGCTGAAGTGGGATCCCAGAGCAGAGCAGTTTATCAACGACGACGCGGCCAACGCCATGCTCCAACCACGCCCATTCCGCGGCGAATGGAAGCTGCCGAGCGTGACCTGAGCGTTCGGTTTGTTTCCCGACGACAGCTACGGGATCGGGAGCAGCCGAGGGCAGGCAGCGCGCGCTCAGTCGCGTATCAATTCGTCAGTCGGCCGGACCAGCGTCGTTATCGTAGCAGCCGAGGTAACGAGGCTGGAGCAGCGGCCCGCACGCGCCAGCGTCGTGACCTCCGCTGCTACAGGATCGGCGACAGCCGAGCCGAAACCAGCGTCGTTACCTCCGCTGCTACGGGTCGACGTCACCGCGGCTCGCGCCAGTCGATCAGTGCCACCTGCAAGAGCCGGCGGCCATTGAAATGGTTCCATTTCAGCTCCACCGCCAGATCGAGCAGCTTGTTTAGCGGCGGCAGTCGGTGAGCCAGTTTCCAGGCGACACCATGGAGCCGGCGACCGCGGCCATCCTCGAACGTGAACCGGAAATGCTGCTCCTTGAAAACCTCCGGGGCCGTGCGCAAGACCACGCCGTGCACGCCGAAGATCGGTTCGGGATTGCCCTGGCCGAACGGATGCAAGCCATCCAACTCCTCCGTCAAACGCTCCGTGATCTGTTCCGGCGTCAGCCACACGGCCACGTCGAGACGCGCCTCGGCAATGTCGCCACCCGCATGGGCGCGAACCGCTTCGGCGAAACGGCTGCGGAATGTGTCGAGGTGAAGCTTCGGCAGTGCCACGCCCACCGCCATCGGATGGCCGCCCCAACTCGTCAGGTGTTCGCAGCAGTCCGCGAGCACCTCGACCAGATTGATTCCGTCGACGCTTCGGCCCGAGCCTTTGGCGAACTCGCCCTCGTTCCCGAGGACGACGCACGGCCGGTTGTATTTGCGCGTCACGCGGCCGGCGACGATCCCGACCACGCCCGGGTGCCAGTTCTCTGCGAACAGCACGATGCCCGCGTGGGCGGCGAACTGGCTCTCGATCAATTTTTCCGCCTCGTCGGTGATCGCGCGTTCGATTTCCTGCCGTTCGCGATTGAAGGTGTCGAGCTGCCGCGCCGTTTCCGTGGAGAACGCCACATCGTCGCTGAGCAACAGCTCGACCGAAAGCGCCGCGTCGGCCAGCCGGCCGCTCGCGTTGATCCGCGGCCCCAGCCGGAAGGAGATGTCGGTCGGCGTGATTCCCTGCAACGGCTTCACACCGGAGACTTCCATCAGCGCCCGGAGCCCCGGGCGATTCGTCTGCTCCAGGATCCGCAATCCATGCCGCGCCAGGATCCGGTTCTCACCCGTCAACGGTACGAGATCGGCAATCGTTCCCAGGGCGACGAGATCCAGGTGATCGCGCAGTTTGATTCGAAACGCGACGGGGTGATTCTCCAGCCGCAGTTGCTTCAACAGCCCGTGCGCCAGTTTGAACACGAGTCCGACCGTGCACAGGTGCCGCCACGCGTGATCACCATTCGTCTCGTCCGCCTGCACGTGCGGATTGATCAGGATCGCGTCGACCAGCGCCTCGTCCTTCGAGCGATGGTGATCGATGACCATCACATCGATGCCCTGCTCCCGCAGGTACGCGGCCTCCGGGCGTGAGTTCGTGCCGCAATCGAGCGCGATGAACAGGTTCGGCTTGCCGGCCTCGAGCGCGCGATCGATGGCGCTGCGCGACAGCCCGTAGCCATCCTCGGAGCGCCGGGGCACGACGAACCGCGGATTGAGCCCGAAACGTCGCAGCACCATCACGAGCAGCGCAGTGCTACTGACGCCGTCGACGTCGTAGTCGCCGAGAAC
This sequence comes from Opitutaceae bacterium, assembly GCA_030648295.1. Taxonomy (GTDB): domain Bacteria; phylum Verrucomicrobiota; class Verrucomicrobiia; order Opitutales; family Opitutaceae; genus ER46. The sequence continues at coordinate 4,711 of JAUSID010000170.1, forward strand.
GACGATTTGTTCGCGCTGCGCGATCGCCTGGCGGAGCCGCGTCGCCGCGACCTCCAGGTTGCGCAGGAGAAAGGGATCGTTCAGCCCGGCGAGAGCAGGCTGAAGGAACGCGCTCGCCGCGGTGCCTTCGCCCAAGCCGGCGCGCAACAGGAGTTCCGCCAGCACGCGGCTGACGCCCGCTCGTTTGCTCAGCGCCTCGACCTCTTCGGCCGGGAATGGCGTGTGCGTCCAGCGCATGGTGAATGCTGGGCCTTTCCGCGCGTCATGGCGAGCGAGGCGAAACGGACCTCAGGCTCCGGCCGGAGCCGGGGGGATCATGGGTTCGCTAGCCGCGCAATGACATCGCGGGAGGGCTTATTCCGCCGCCTTGCTGGTGCCCTGCCACTCGTATTTCGGCGCAATGTCGTGGTGCGCCTCGACGTGCTTCCGGTCTCCCTTGTGCCACCAGTAGAAGACCGGGCTGGCGATAAAGAGGGACGAGAACGTGCCGGTGATCACACCAATCAGCAGCGTGAACGCGATGTCGTTCACATCGCCCGTGGTCACGGCAATCAGCGTGATCGCGGTGAGCAAGGTCGTGCCGCCGGTGATGATGGTTCGCGAGAGCGTCAGATTCAGCGAGCGGTTCACGATGTCGCGCAGGGTGCCGATCGGGTTCAGCTTCAGCTCTTCCCGGATCCGGTCGAACACGACGATGGTGTCGTTGATGGAGTAACCGATAATCAGCAGGATCGCCGCCACCATCGGGGCATTGAACTGGCGATCGAAGAGCACGAAAAGACCGATGGTGATAAAAAGGTCATGGACGGTCGAGACGACGGCGCCCATGCCGTAGCCGAACTCGAACCGAAAGGCCACGTAGAGGAGAATCAGCACGAGCGACCAGAAGATCGACCAAGCGGCGTTCCACTGGATTTCCTTGCCGACGGCCGGACCAATGCGGCTCTCGCCCGCGATCTCCAGCTTCGCGTTGGGCAGCCCCTGCTGGATCTTCTGGACCGACGACTTGCCCTCGTTGAAGGGAGTGGTAATGCGCAGCAACTCTCGGTCCGCACCGATCGGCCGCTGGTAGGAGAAGTTCACTTCCTTGATGCCGGCCTGGTTCGCCACGCGCCGGAACTCGGACAGCTCCACCCGCTGGCCGTAATTGAGCGTCACCATGTCGCCGCCGAGAAAATCGATGCCGTAGATGGATTTCCCCTTGAAGGCGACGATCACGAGGCCGATCAGCACGATGCTCCACGAAGTGATGAACGCGATGCGGGCGTAGCGCAGAAAGTCGATTTTCGTGCTCTGCAGGACGGAGAACATCCGCAAGGACTTGATGACACCGTTGTGAATCAGGAATTCCAGCACGAGTTTGCTCACGACGACGGCGGCGAACATCGTGCTGAAGATACCGATCGCGAGCGTGACGCCGAAGCCCTTCACCGGGCCGGTGCCGAGCGCAATCATGATCGCGGCCACGAAGAGCGTGGTGATGTTCGAATCGAAAATCGCGGTCCACGCCTTGTCGAAGCCGGCCTCGAGCGCCGTACCGAGCGACTTCCCCGTCTTCAACTCCTCGCGCATGCGCTCGAAGATGAGGATGTTCGCGTCGACCGACATCGCCAGGGTGAGCACGATGCCGGCAATGCCCGGCATGGTCAGCGTGGCACCAATGCTCGCCATCACGCCGAGGGTGATGAGCACGTTGATGCCCATGCCGATTGCCGCCACGATGCCGCCGATGGTGTAGAAGACGATCATGAACCCAACGGTCAGTGCGGTGCTGAAGATGAAGGCGGTCTTCGCACTGGCCACGGCGTCCGTGGCCAGCGTCGGGCCGACCTCGTACTGCTCGCGCACGGCGAGTTCGACGTCGAGCGGGTTGTTCAGGACATTTGCCAGGTTGATGGCCTCGCGATCGGAAAAGCTCCCCGTGATTTGAGCGGAATCGCTGTTGATCTCCTCGCGGACGGTCGGCGCGGAGTAGAGTTTGCCATCAAGCACGATGGCGAGACGGCCAAGACGTCCAGCCTGCTGCCCACCCTCGGCGATATGGCGCGTCACCTCGGCAAAGCGCACCTTACCCTCCTTCGTGAACTCGAGGATGACCTCGGGCTTACCGTACATGTCCGGTCGGGCATACGAGTTTGAGATCATCTCGCCTGTCATTTCCGGAATGCGCTTCACGAACAGTTCCTCGGTGCCGGTTTCACCGCGGCGGCCCTCGTAATCCAGGGTCTTGAGCTCGTAACCCGTGGGCGGCTCGACACCCGGACCGGGGGTGACCGAGGGATGCACGATCCGGAAATCCAGCCGGGCCGGCGCCTTCACGAGATCGATGACGTCGGGGTTGTCCTTCGTGTTCACGCCCGGCAGCTGAATTTCGATGCGATTCTCGCCGATGGGACGCACGATGGGCTCGGCGACGCCAAGGCCGTTGATGCGGGCGCTGATGATATCGATCGCCTTGCTCAGCTTCTCCTGCCGCGCGTATTGATCGACGTTTTCACCCGCCCGTTCGACGGCCTCGAGGGTCACCGCGATTCCGCCCTTTAGGTCCAAGCCTTGCTGGAGCTTGGCCTTGGAACGGCGCAGCAGCTAGGCCAGGAGAATGTCGTTCCGCTTTTCGATGTTCCGCAGGGAGGCTTCGAGCGGGATATCCGGAAAGAACTCGGTCAGGTCGATCCGGCGGTCCTTGCCGATCTGCTTGAGCGCGACGAATTCGCTGGGGGCCTGGGTGCTCTTCTTGCGGGCGCTCGCCTCGTCCACGAGCTTCGCGAACTCCGCCGGCTTCGCCGTGGCGTGAGATTTCGCGTATTCGGGGAACGAAGGCGCGTCGTTGAACGGAATGAGCTGCGTCACCGCCCACGCCACGAGGGCGAGGCAGAGCAGAACTTTCCAGAGGTTGCGTTTCAGCATGGGTCGATTGGGTTGAAAGGGGCTCGCTCCGCGAAAACCTAGACGCCGGAGCCAGGCTTGGGGCATTTTGGTTTTCCGCGTCGCGGAAAACTCACTTCTTCTCGGACTCCTGGCGCTTCAGGACCGTCTGAACGAAGCCCTTGCCGAGTTCGATTTTCGTGTTGTCGGCAATCCGCACGACGAACCGGTCTTCCTTCACGTTGGTGATGACGCCAAAAATTCCGCCATTGGTGATGATCTCGTCGCCCGACTGCAGGGCCTTGAGCATCTTTTCGTGTTCCTTCTGCTTCTTTCGCTGCGGCGCGATGAGGATGAAATACATCGCCGCGAAGATCAGAATCATCGGCAGGAACTGCCATAATCCGCTCGGCGGCGGCTGTCCCGGCGCGGCGGTCTGGGCAAGGAACTGCGGCAGGCTGATCAGCGAGGACATTTTCGACATTGCGGTTTGGTTGATTTGAAAAAAGAAAACACGCATCTAACTGATTCGGCTCCGGCAAAAGCAAGCCATAACCTCGGCGGTTCGGGACCGTGATGCCGGGCGTTTACCGCGCCAGGGCGGTGACGTCTTGTTCGGTCAATAAGTTGGGTCTGGTCCGAATCGATCGGACGAAAAAGCGCGATTCCCCCGCGCGCAGCGCGGATTTAGCAGCCCGTCTGGGATGGTGGGATGGCGCGTGATTTGCTCAATGAACTGTTCGCCCAGAACCTCGGACCAAATTTGCAGGTCCGACGGGCTGCTAGCCGCTTGCGTTGCTGCTTCTTCACTCTCAATTCTCAAGGCCTGAATTCTGAACTGCCTCCCAAACCATTGCGTTGAAAAGCAAATCCTCCTGGTCTGCCGCCCAGTCCGAAGAACACTACGGCTTCAAGCGCTGGGGCTCCGGCCACATCTCGGTTGACGACGAGGGCTTCGTAAATGTGCAGCCGCTCACCGACGACCGTGGCATCCGCGTGCTCGATGTGGTGAACGAGGCGCTCGGCATGGGGCTGAAGGCGCCGATGGTGATTCGCTTCCAGGATTTGCTGCGGCACCGCGTCAACCAGCTCAACCAGATGTTCGCCCAGGCGATCAAGGATGAGGGATACAAGGGCGAATATCGCGGCGTGTTTCCGATCAAGGTCAACCAGCTGCGCGAGGTGGTCGACGAGATCGTGGCGGCGGGCAAGGACTACAACTTCGGACTCGAGGCCGGCTCGAAGCCCGAACTCATGATCGCGCTGGCGATGCACGAGGGCTCCCAGCGGCTGATCATCTGCAACGGCTACAAGGACCACGATTACATCCGGCTGGCGCTGCTCGGCCGCAAACTGGGCAAAAAGATCATCATCGTCGTCGAGCAACTGGCGGAACTCGACGACATCATCCGGCTCTCGGTCGAAACCGGCGTGAAGCCGATGATCGGGTTTCGCGCCAAGCTCCAGACCCGCGGCGAGGGCAAGTGGGCGACGTCGACCGGCGACAACGCGAAGTTCGGCCTCAACACCGCCGAAATTCTTTTCGCGATCGAAAAACTGCGCGCCGCCAAGCTCACGCAGTCGCTGCGGCTGGTGCACTTCCACATTGGTTCGCAGGTGCCGAACATTCTCACGATCAAGAATGCGGTCGTCGAGGCGTCGCGATTCTATTGCCAGCTGGCGAAGATGGGATTCCCGATGGGGTACCTCGACGTCGGTGGCGGGCTCGGCATGGACTACGACGGCTCCCGCACGAACTTCGAGTCGTCGATGAATTACTCGATGGAGGAATACGCCCGCGACGTCGTGTTCAATATCCGCGAAGTGTGCACCGCCTCGGGCGTCGCCGTGCCGGACATCGTGAGCGAATCGGGCCGCGCCATCGTCGCGCCGCATTCGCTGCTCGTGGTCGAGGTGTTCGAACGGATCAACAAGCGCGAGTCGCTCGGCCAGCAGCACCAGCCGAAGGAAAAGCACAAGGTGGTCGAGGATCTCGAGGGCATGCTTCGCAACAAGGGCAAGCTCGGCCGGCTCGAGCGGTTCCACGACGCGCTCCAGAAAAAGGAGGAGGCGTTCTCGTTGTTCAATCTGGGGTACCTCGATCTCGAGAACCGGGCCGCGGCGGAATCGCTCTTCTGGCAAATCTGCGAGCAAATCGCGAAGGAAGGCCGGAAGAGCGGCTACCAGCCCGAGGAGTTGCACGAACTCGATCGGCTGCTCGCCGACCAATACGTGTGCAACTTTTCCGTGTTCCAGTCACTGCTCGACCACTGGGCGCTGAAGCAGCTGTTCCCGGTCGCGCCGCTGCACCGGCTGAACGAGAAGCCGACCGTCAACGCCATCCTCGTCGACATCACGTGCGACTCGGACGGCAAGATCGCGTCGTTCATCGATCTGCAGGACGTGAAGGACTACATCACGCTGCACCCGTTGAACAACAAGCCGTACTACCTGGGCATCTTCCTTACGGGCGCATATCAGGACATCATGGGCGACCTGCACAACCTGTTCGGTCGTGTGAACGAGGTACATGTGTTCCTCGAAGACGACGAGCCGAACGGGTTCTACATCGAGGAGGCGCTGAGCGGCAGCCGGATCGCGGATGTGATCGAAGGCGTGCAATACCAGCAGGAGGATCTTTGCCGGAAGATGAAGGCGCAAATCGACGCCGCGACTCGGCGCGACCAGGTGAAACCCCGCGAAGGGGTCCGGCTCCTGGAACTCTACGAGAGCCAGATGCTCAACAAGACGTACCTGAACATCGAGCCGAAGAGTCCGCGCGGGAAAAAGAAGTAGTCCTGGAAGCGCGGGCGTTTGTCTGATTTCGGATTGCGGATTTCGGATTGCCCGGGAGCGCGGGCGTCTCGCCCGCATGGATTGGAACTGGCGCGGCCTTCCGCCACGAATCCTCGATGACTAGTCTTGGCCCTGCTCCCTGCTCCCGCTCCTGCTCCTGCTCCGCGGCGCATCACGCCGGCTGCGGGCGGGACGCCCGCGCTCCCAGGGGAACAACGCCGTACGAGTCGTCGTGGTTTGCCGAATCCGCAATCCGCAATCCGAAATCCGAAATCGACCGACGCCCGCGCCCCCAAGCTACGGCGCCGCCTCCATCCGCTCCAGTGCCCGCTGCGCCGAGACCATATCCGGCCGCAGCCGCAGCGCCTGCTGCAACGCGGCGATCGCCTCATCGCGGCGGCCGGGCAGCCGGCCCAGTGCCAGCCCGAGGTTTGCCCATGCCTCGGCGAGTTTTGGATCGAGTTCGACGGCACGCCGGTAATGTCCAATCGCCGCGCCCAGTCCGGCCGGCGTCTGCACCAGCAGGTTCGCGAGGTTCGCGTGCGCCTGCGCGTGGTTCGGGTTCAAACGCAACGCCGTCTCGAAGTGTTTCCGCGCCTCTGCTCCGCGCCCGACAGCAGCGAGCCCGAACGCGAGATTGGCGTGCGCCGTCGCATCATTCGGACCAAGCCGCAACGCCTCCGCGTATTCACCCACCGCCTCGTTCGCGCGGCCGGGCAGCCGCATCAGGACATTCGCAAGATTCTTGTGCGCGTCCGCATAATCCGGTTTCAGCCGAATCGCCTTCTGGAGCGCCCGCACCGCGTCCTCCTCGCGCCCGGGCATCTGCATGAGAACCACCGCCACGTTGTTGCGCACATACGGCGAAGCGGGTTGGAATTTGACCGCCCTTTGAAAGTGAGCGAGCGCCTCGGACAGCGCCCCCTCGCTCAGAAAGATCAGCCCGAGGTTGTTGTGCACCGGCGGATAATCCGGATCCAGCCGCAGCGCCCGCTCGAACTCCGAACGCGCCGCCCGTGGGTCACCGGCCGTCCACAAGGCATCGCCGAGATAACTTCGCGCACGTACATTTTGCGGCCGCTTCACGACCGTATCAGCCCATAGGATGCGGACGTCGCGGTAATCGCGGTTCCGGCACACGGTCAGCGCCGTGAACGCCATGACCAGCAGCGCCACGCCGAGGATCGCCCGGCCATACAGCGCGCGGCGGCCGGCGCACACCGCCAGCGCAATCACTGCCGCCGCCGGCAGGTAAAGCCGGTTCTCCGCCATCGGCTGATGCGTCACGGGCACCACGCTCGACGTCGGCGCGAGCGCGAGGAAAAATGCCAGCGCCGCAAAACCGGCCGGCGGGGTGCGGCGCCACAGCCGGACGACCGCTACGCCCGTCAGCGTGAGCAGGACAATATACGGCCACGCTTGCGCGATGCCGGTGAGCGCGATCTCCGGCCCGTGGTCGAACACCAGCGGGTGCGGCCAGAACGTGAGCTTCAGGTAGGAAACGACCACGCGGCACTGCGTGAGCAGGTGGATCCAAAGATCGATTGTCTCCGAATACCCGATACCGCGGCTCGTCACCCGCGTACTCCACATCAGCCCCGCGAGCACCAGCCAGGAGCCCGCCAGCGCGGCGTAGTATCCGACGCGCCGACCGAGCGCATCACGAATCCGGCCGGCAAAAAACGCGCGGTCATACAGCAGCACCAGTACGGGCGCGACGACCATGGTTTCCTTCGTCATCATGCCCGCGGCGCAGGCGGCCACCGACACCCAACGCCATCCGGCCTGCCCGCCGCCGCCACTCCGCGCGAACGCATAGAGCATGAGCAGAAGAAAGAAACCCATCATCACTTCGGCGCGCTGGGACAGGTACGTGACACTCGCGGTGTGCACCGGATGCACGGTCCAGATCAGCGCAATCGTCGCGGCCACTGCATCCGCTGATTCGATCCACGGGCCGGCCTGCGCCCGCAGCGTCCGGCGTACGAGTCCGAACAACAGCCACGCGCAACCGATATGAAGCGCGAGATTGACGAGGTGGTATCCAATGACGCTGCGGCCGCCGAGCGCGTAGTTGAAAGCAAATGACAGGTTGAGCAACGGGCGGCCGGCGGTCGGCACGTCGTTGGGCGGGGAAAAGACCGCGCCGAGATTCCGCAGATTCTCGATCGAACGGTTTTCGGTAATCGCCGCCGCGTCATCCAGCACGAGCGGGACGAAAAACGAATTGTGGTACGCCACGACCGCGAACGCCGCGATCACGAATGCGGCCAACCCCGTCGTTCGCCGTGACCACGGTCGAAGAATGGGATTGCCCGGTGAAACGTCCACGCGGCGGATAGCAGAACAAACCCAGCCGGGACGCGAAGCATGTTTTCAATGCGATCGCAGAACCAGAACCGCGAATGAACGCGAATCTCAGCCGGAACAATTCAGTTCAACCGCGAATAGACGCCAATTCACGCGAATGGAGCGGACATCTTTTGGGAGCATGGAAACGATCAACCAAACGGTGACCATGATTTCACTTGGGCAATCCTCCCCGTTGTCCTCTGGAATTTGCGTCCATTCGCGTTCATTCGCGGTTATCCACTGAATCGATCCGGCTCAGAGGAAGGCATCCTGCTCGCGGAGTCTTCGCCCCAAGCTTGGTCTCATTCGCGTCCATTCGCGTTCATTCGCGGTGAACGGATTGAATCGCCTTGGCGGTTGCGCCACAGAACGTGCTCGCGCCCGCGGCGGACCCACGGCAGAGGAGAATGCGCCGTGCCCCGCTCTCTTTTCACCGCGTTAATCGCGCTGGTCATCGTCGCCAGCAGCCAGGCGCAGGTGCGCGTTACGCCGAAAGCAGCGAAAGGCGGCATCACGTACGGCGAACCGTGGGCAAACGTGCCCGCGGCCTTCCGCGAATCCATTCGGTTTCCAACCTGGCCCGTCCCGACCGATCTGGCGGCCTGGCAATCGCGCGAGCGCGCGCGGACCCGCGCCACCCTGCTCTCGTTGCTCGGGGAAATGCCGCCACGGCCGCAACCGCTCCCGGCCACGGTCAAGGGCCGGGAGGAGCGTGGCGACTACGCGGTCGAGCGGATCGAGTTTTTCAACGGCGTCGACATGCAGGTGCCCGGGATCGTGCTGGTGCCGAAAAACGCGCGCCGCGCGCCGGCGATCATCGTGATGCACACGTGGAGCGGCACGAAGGAGGACTTGCTGCTCAACGCCCACAACTTCGAACACGTCGGCACGCAACTGGTACGGCAGGGATATGTTGTCGCCGCGATCGATGGTTATTTTCACGGCGAGCGACTCGGGAAGGGACCAAACGACACGACGGATCCGAAGGTGACGCCAAGCCAGATCAAGCAGCGGCAGCAGCAAAGCCTGTACGGACTGAACGTCTGGCTCGGCCGCACGCTGTGGGGCATGATGGTGCGCGATCAGCAGTGCCTGCTCGATTACCTGCAATCGCGCTCCGACGTGGATCCGGAAAAAATCGGTGCGACGGGCATGTCGCTCGGCAACACCACGGGTTGGTGGCTCGCCGCGATCGACGAACGCGTGAAGGCAGTCGTGGGCGTCGCCTGTTTCACGCGGATCGAACAATTGGTCCAGCACGGGCAGGTCCAGGCGCACGGCCTGTATTATTTCGTGCCGAACATGCTGAAACATTTCGACACCGAGGCGGTGTTCGCCGTCGTCGCGCCGCGGCCGATGCTCCAGCTGAATGGCGATGGTGACTCGACGTGTCCGCCGGACGGCATCGAAGTCCTCGAGCAGAAAATCGGCGCGGTGTATCGGCTGCACGGCCAGCCGGATAATTTTCGCAGCGTGATTTATCTCCGCACCGGCCACGAATACCTGCCGGAAATGAAGGCGGAAATGGTCCAGTGGTTTCTGCGTCACCTGCCGCCGAAGCGGTGATGGGGCGGGAAGTGGCTGCGGCTTCCAGCGTGAGCTTTGATAGTGGAAAATTTCGCGAACGCCGCTTCCCCGGGAGCGCGGGCATCTTGCCCGCCATGATTGCTTGTGCGGGCGGGACGCCCGCGCTCCCAGGAGCTGGAAGCCGCAGCCACTTGGGCAGCTGATTCGCGCCCATCCGTGTGATTCGCGGGCAATGGATTGCTTTAACCTCGCTCCGTTCGTGGCTTCTCGAAAATGGCGATCTTCGCATTTGCCTTCCGCCGCCAAAGTGTTCACGTGAACACTATGAGCGAACCTCTCACCGAACGTCAGCAGCAGGTGCTCGATTTCATTCACGGGTACCACCGGCAGCACGGCGTCGCGCCTTCGCTGCGCGAAATCCAGGCCCACTTCGGACTCGCCAGCCCGTTTGGCATCCAGCGGCACGTCAACGCGCTGACGGAAAAGGGCGCGCTCCGGCGGCTCGATGGCAAGGCGCGGGGGCTGCTGCCCCAGTCGCATCCCCGACGCGGCGCGCTGGCGGAGATTCCGCTCTACGGCACCATTCCCGCCGGCCTGCCGGTCGAGGCCGAACAGGAGCCGGACAGCTATATCTCGGTGGACACGGTCTCGCTGGGCGTGCGGCCGAACACGAAACTTTTCGCACTGCGCGTCCGCGGCGACTCGATGATCAACGCGAGCATCCTCGACGGCGACACGGTCTTCCTGACGCCGCGCGAGCCGCGGCCGCACGACATTGTGGCCGCGTTGATCGATGGTGAATCGACCCTCAAACGCTTTCTGGTGCAGCGCGGCCGGGCCTTCCTGCGCGCCGAGAATCCCCGCTATGCCGATCTATTGCCCGCCAGCGAACTCATCATCCAGGGCGTGATGATCGGGCTGCTGCGGGTGCAGACAAATTAACTCTAGAAGTCAGATGTCAGACGTCAGAGGTCAGCTCCAAGTATGAATCCAGAGCCCACCACCGATTGCTGTCTTTCGCCGTCTGACCTCCGTCCTCTGACATCTGATATCTGGCTTCTGACCTCTGCTCGAAATGACAGCCGCGCCCGAAAAGCTCGCGGCGCTCCGGCATCTTCTCGCCGAGCGCTTTCCCACCGTGCCCCGCACGGCGGGCCGCGTGCTGCCCACGGGAATTGCGGCGGTTGACGAGGTGACTGGCGGAATCCCGCTCAGCGCGATCACCGAGCTCGTCTGTGCCGCGCCGAGTTGCGGCAGCCAGTTGTTTTTGAGCCAGCTCCTTGCTACTGCCCGCGCGGTCCGCACGCGTGTCGCGCTGATCGACAGCACTGACTCCTTCGATCCCGGCTCGTTCGCCGAGGACTTGCTGGCCCACCTCGTGTGGGTGCGCTGCGTCGGCACGGCCCAGGCCCTCCAAGCGGCGGATTTGCTGACGCGCGACGCCAACCTCGGGCTGGTCGTGCTCGATTTGCGCCGCGCGCCACTGGCGGAATTGCGCCGCGCGCCCGCGACGCAGTGGTACCGGCTGCAACGCGCCGTCGAGCCGAGCGACCTCGCCTTTGTGGTCGAAACGCCGCGCGCTTGCGTACCCAGCGCGCAACTACGGCTTGCGCTCGACACGCCGCATCAACCCACCGCGCTCGATCGACCACGCATAAATCTCGTCGTCAATCTCAAGCCGACTCTGCAACGCCAGCGGCTCCAGGCCAGCGCCGGCGGCTGACGGCGGCGGCTCCGCCGCCGGTTTCGGGTTCTGAGTTCTGGGTTTTGGGTTCCCAGACCAAGACTCGAAACCAAGTCAGAACCGGCCGGCTCGAAACCGAATCCGAAATACATAACGAAAACCCGACTGTAGGGCGTCAGCTTGCTGACGCCGCAACTCGAAACGCGAAACCAACTCAAAACCCAAAACGCAGAACCCAGAACTCAAAACCCAGAACCCAGAACCCAAAACCGACCCATGTTCGCCGTCCTTCACCTTGCCGATTTCGCGCTGCAAGCCGTGCTCCGCACGGAGCACGATGCGCACGCAGGTGAGCCGGCCGCGCTGTTCGACAGCACGAAAAAGAAATCGCTCGCGCTCGCGGTCAACGCCGCCGCCCGCGCCGCCGGAGTCGACGCGGGCATGACCGCGCCGCAGGCGGTCGCCCGGTGTCCGTCACTCGTCATTCGCACCCCGGATTCCGCGGCCGAAACCGAGGCGCGCGCCGCGCTGCTCGCGACCGGCTTCCTGCTGTCGCCGACGATCGAGGACACCGCACCGGGCGTTTGCACGATTGATCTTAAGGGAGCCGATCTCGAGCGAACAACCGTGGCCGCCGAAGCGGCCGTGGCCGAACTGGCGCGGCTCGATTTGTCCGCCGTCGCCGGCATCGGCCGCACTCCGCTGCTCGCGCTGTACGCGGCCCGCAGCAACCGCTTCGCACAACAACCGCGAAACCCGAAACACGAAACCCAAAACTCAGAACCCACCACTCCGAACTCAGAACCCAGAACCCAAAACCCAGAACCCAGCACCCAGCACCCAGAATTCGCTTTCGTCACCGAGGGCGCGGCGGATTACGGCGCGAGCAAGGTAGTTCATGTGGTGACGGACGAAAAAGGTTTTCTCGCGCCACTCCCGCTCTCCACCGCCGAACCGCCGCCCGTGCTGGCCGACGTTTTCGCCGGCTGGGGTATCCGCACCCTCGGCGAATTCACCGCGCTGCCCCGCGACGAAATCGTCCGACGTTTCGGCCATGAAGGACTCGCCTTCTGGCGGCGTGCCATGGGCGGCGAGCCGCGGCCGCTGCGACCGGTGACGCCGCCGCAGGAATTTTCCGCCGGCATGCTATTCGAGGAAACGGTCGAGACGCTCGAGCCGCTGCTTTTCATCCTGCGGCGTTTCGTCGAGCGACTGTCGCTCGAGTTGCGTGCGGCGCAATTCGTCGCCGCCGAGATATCGCTCACCCTCATTCTCGCGGACGACAACCACCTCGCGCGCAGTTTCCGGCTGCCGGAGCCGACGGCCGACACCGAGATCCTGTTCCGCGCGCTGCACTCTCATCTCGAGTCGCTGCACACCGACTCGCCCATCGCCGGCGTGCAGTTGCGAGTCACACCGGCGCGACCGCTCGTCCGGCAGCAGGGATTGTTCGAAACGGGCCTGCGCGATCCGCACGGGTTCGCGGAAACCCTCGCCCGCGTGGTCGCGATTGTCGGCAGCAACCGCGTCGGCACGCCAAAGCTGGAGGACACGCACCGGCCCGACGCGGTCACGCTGGTGCCGCCGGCCGCCCTGGTGCCGCCGCCAGTCGATCCGCCGGTGCATCCGCCAATCGGACTGCCTCTCCGCCGGTATCGGCCGCCGCTGCCGGCCACGCTCGAGTTGATGGACGGAAAACCCACGTACGTTTCGGCCGGTCACTTTCACGGTGCGATCGTGGAGTTGCGCGGACCGTGGCGAAGCAGCGGCGACTGGTGGCAGAGCGATCGCGTATGGCACCGGATTGAATACGACATCGCCCTCGCCGATGGCGGCCTCTATCGGCTGCTCCGCATCGGCGACGAGTGGTTCGTGGAGGGTGAGTATGACTAAAAAGGACCAAGGGACTAAAAGACCAAGGGACCAAAGGACCAGAACACCGCTTACGGCGGTGACGATCCTTTGGCCGCGGTCCCTTAGTCCTTTGGTCCCTTAGTCCCTTAGTCCTTTGGTCTTTTAGTCCCTTATGGATTTTTCACCTTACCGGGCGCTCATGACCGAGCTCGCGATCGAAAGCGGCACCTTCATCAAACCGCTGTTCGGCCAGGCGAAAATCGCGGTCGACACCAAGGCGGACGACACCCCGGTGACGGCGGCCGATCGCGGCGCGGAGGAAATGATGCGCGCGTTGATCCGCAAGCGGCATCCCAGCCACGGCATCATTGGAGAAGAATTCGGCAGCGAACGCGCCGACGCGGAATTCGTCTGGGTGCTCGATCCCGTCGACGGCACGAAATCCTTCATCACGGGCGTGCCACTCTGGGGAACGCTGATCGCGCTGCTGCATCAGGGACAGCCGGTGCTCGGCTGCATTCACCAGCCGATTTTGCATCAACTCGTGCTGGGCGACGGGCACACGACCACCTTGAACGCACGGCCGGTCCGCTGCCGGCCGACGACGCGAATCGAGGCGGCGACGCTTCTCACGAGCGATCCACGCGCGCCCGCGAAACACCAGGATGGCGCCAGCTATGATGCCTTGGAGCAGCGCGCCAAACTCGCACGCACGTGGGGCGATTGTTACGGCTATCTGCTCGTGGCCACGGGCTGGGCGGACATCGCGCTGGATCCGATCATGAACCCGTGGGATATCGCGGCGCTGGTGCCCGTGATTCGTGGAGCTGGCGGTGTGATCACCGATTGGAAGGGCGGCCCGGCCTACCCCGCTGAATCGACCGTCGCCGCCGCCACCCCGGAACTCCACGCCGCCGTGATCGCGACGCTGAATCCGAAGCCGCGTTGAATCGGCGTTGAAAATGGCACGGGCATCCCTGGTCGCCTTCGGCGCCGCCAGAGGCGGGTAAACCCTGGCCGCCTTCGGCGCCGCCGGAGGCGGGCAAGCTTGCCCGTGTTTGTCTGATCATTGGCCTCCCGCCTCGCGAGGCGCCCATGCCGCTTCGCTCAGGCCTTCCTCGTCCGCTTCTGGCCGCTCCACTCGGCGGTGATTCGCGAGGTGAAACCGCCGCGTGCTTTCCAGTCGGCGATGATGCTGAGGCTCCGCGGCCGCAACACCGTGCCAAGATCGTCGCAGATCTTGTTCGTCACCTCCTCGAAAAAAATCCCCTCGTTCCGATACGCGTGGAAATACAGTTTCAGCGACTTCAGCTCGACGCAGATCTTGTCGGCGACATAACGCACCGTGATTGCCGCGAAGTCCGGATGGCCGGTGATGGGGCACACCGACGTGAACTCGTGATGCGTGTGCTCGATCACGTAATCGCGCTTCGGGGCAGGATTCGGAAAGGTCTCGAGAATTTTCGGGTCGGCCATGGCGAGAGTGACAAGTGACGAGTGATGAGTGACAAGGTCAGAACGATAACGGCGCGGCTCAAACTTGCCACTCGTCACGTGTCACTCGTCACTGCGTCGCCCGCGGCGCCGTCACGTGGCGGTTTCCGTGAACCGCGCCTCGCGAATCACCGTCACCTTGATTGTGCTCGGATACTGCAGCTCGGTCTCGATGCGCTTGCGCAGCTCCTTCGCGATTTCCCGCGCGCGATCGTCCGTCACCTCCTGCGGGGAGACCACGACCCGGATTTCGCGGCCGGCCTGAATCGCGAATGCCTGCTGCACGCCCTCGATTGACAGTGCCAGTTTCTCCAGGCGGCCCAGCCGCTGGATATAGCCGGTCATCGACTCCGCCCGAGCACCGGGCCTCACCGCGGAAATCGTGTCGGCCAGTATCACCAACCCGGCGTACACCGTCTCGGGCTTCACCTCCTCGTGGTGCGCCGCGACGGCGTTCACCACGATCGGCGTCTCGCCGTAACGCTTGATGAACTCGGCGCCGATGACGGCGTGGCTGCCCTCGAGTTCGCCCGGCACGCCCTTGCCGATGTCGTGCAGCAGCCCGGCACGCTTCGCGAGGTTCGGATCGAGTCCCACCTCGCTCGCGATCATCGACGCGAGAAATGCCGCCTCGATCGAGTGGTCGAGCGCGTTTTGGTTATACGAGAAACGATATTTCAACTTTCCGAGCAGCTTGATGATCTCGGGGTGAAGACCGTTGATGTTCAGCCGCGCGACCGCGTCCTCGCCGGCCTGCGTCGTGATCAGCTCGATTTCGTCCTGCGCTCGCTTGACGTATTCCTCGATCGACGCCGGGTGAATCCGGCCGTCCTTGATCAAGCTGTCGAGGGCGGTGCGCGCCACCTCGCGGCGCACCGGATCGAACGACGACACGAGCACCATCTGAGGCGACTCGTCGATGAGCAGCGTCACGCCGGTGGCGGACTCGAACGCCTTGATGTTGCGTCCCTCGCGGCCGATGATCCGGCCCTTCATCTCCTCGTTCGGCAGCTGGATGATGGTCGCGGTGAGATCGTTGTTCGGCTTGCTCGCGATCCGCTGCATCGCGGAAATCAAGATCCGGCGCGCTTCGTTCTGGAGTTCCTGCTCGGATTTTTCGAGGACGGCGCGGCGCATCGCGCGCAACTCGTCCTGGCACTCCAGCATCACCTCTTCGCGCAGCTGCTTCTTGATCTCGTCCGCGTCGAGCTGGGACACGCCCTCGAGCCGTTTGCGCACGCTCTTCGACAGCGCGCGGATGGCATCACGCGCCTGCCGGATGGCGGCATTCTCGCGGTTGAGACGTTCCTGCCGCTGC
This sequence comes from Opitutaceae bacterium, assembly GCA_030648295.1. GTDB lineage: Bacteria > Verrucomicrobiota > Verrucomicrobiia > Opitutales > Opitutaceae > ER46. The sequence continues at coordinate 20,601 of JAUSID010000170.1, forward strand.
TCCAATTGGTAGTCGAGCAGCGCAAGCGATTCCTCGTGCGCGCGAATTTCGCGCAATCTGACGTCGGCTTCGATCTCGCGCCGGTCGAACTCGCGATTCAGCTCGGCCCGACGCTCCTGGATCTCGGCCTCCGCCTTCTGCTTCATCTCCTCAGCGGCAACCGCCGCCTCACGGCGGGCAACCTCCATCAGTTCGCCCGCCTGCTCGTGCGCCACGCGCCGCGTGTGCCGGGTGAACGACCAGACGACCAGAAAGCCAATGCCGCCACCGATGAGCAGCGCCGCCGTGAGGGACCAGTCAAGCGGGTCCCCCTCGGCGAGCAGAAGTGCGAAGTCGGCTGCGCTTCCCGGCGTCAAGTATCGGCCAAGGTAGGACCCCGCATGCAAACCTCAAGATTTCTCCGGTGGGTTTTCTCCCGCGCCAGCCCGTACCTGTCTTTTTTGCGGCGCAAAAACCGGGAGCGCGTGATCCAACACCGCCTGCATCCGCGCCAGGGCGGCGGGTTCACCATCGCTGGCATCGGTTTGCATCAGGACATAGGCCCAGCGATCGGCGCGGGCATGGGCCACCCGGTTCCAGCCATCGCGCAGCACCCGCTGCCAGTGCGTGGCCACGATGGCATCGCCGCCAATGAACCAATAGGCGGTGAGCTGCGGCACCACGACCGGGCCGCGTGGCGTCGACACCTCACGACGGACCCGCAATACGGTGGCGGGAAAGGTGCCGCGACCCGCCGGCCCAAATCGAAACTGATGCTCCGCCGCGCCCGCCACCGTCCAGCCTTGCCCGACGAGGCAGAGTTCGGGCCGGTGAATCGAGGTGCGGTCGCGGCCGCTGAGCACGATGGACAATAAAACCTGGCGGCGGGGATCGGCGACCGGAACATATGACTTCCGGGAGAAGCCCGTATCCGCGGGCAGGATATCGCGTTCCACCGCGGTGACCTCGGTCCGCCGGCCAATCCAATCGACGCCGAGAAAGGCGGGCAGTTCCACCGGATCGCGGCCGTCGGCCGTGAGTGCCACGCCCGCTTCACCACGCGCGGGCAGGTTCGCGAGATGGTGGAGGAACAACATCTCGGCCGCGGCGAGCGCGACGACGACACCGGTGACGAGCGCCAATTGCGGATTGCGGATTGCGGATTGCGGATTGGCGGCTACGTCGGTCCGACTGGCGGCGTTTTCCGTTTCCGTTTCCGTTTCCGGTTTCCGGTTTCCGGTCTCCGGTTTTTCGAAATCCGCAATCCGCAATCCGCGATCCGCAATTGCCGCCTCCGGCCACCACCGCCGGATGGCGGCGATTGCCGCCAGCACCCCGCCGAGGACGATGACAAACACCCCGAACCCCATGATCTTGTGCGCGACATCGCCCCACTTGGGTCCGCCGATTTGCGCGGCGAAGATGATGGCGACAATCCGCGCGACGTTGCCGACATAGACCAGCGGAAAACACAGCGCGACGACCAGGGCGCGCCGTCCCGTACCGCGAAAGTTGAGGTATCCGGCGAGGAGTGACAGTGCGACCATGGCGGTGAGCGAGCGCACGCCCGAGCACGCGGCCGCGACGTCATAGTGGTAGCGTCCGTCCGGCGCCACGAGCTGGGTTCCGCTTTGCAGCACCGCAATGCCGGCCGCACGAGCGATCGCGCCGCTGGCATCGACGACGCCCATCCGCAGCCAGAACCCCAGCGAGTCGAGCACGTTGATCGGAATCGCGAACACCATGAACCCGAGCGGAAACGCCGCCGCCGCGCCCCAGCGGCGGCCACCGGCCAGCCGGACCAAGCCCCAGGTGAAAAGAAGAAAGGCGACGATGCTCAGCCGGGTCTGCTGCGCCGCGAAGCCGAGCGCGTGCAGCCCGAAGCCGGACAGCAGGGCGGCGAACGGCGCTAGAATTTCGGATTTCGGATTTCGGATTTCGGATTGGCGGGTGCCCCGAGCGATAAAGGCCTCATGCTGATCGGAGCGTCTGCTATCCGGTTTCCGGTCTCCGGTATCCGGTATCAGCGAATCCGGTTTCCGGTTTCCGGTTTCCGAAATCGTCTCCCCCGGTATCCGGTCTTCGGTCTCCGGTATCAGGGCATCCGGTTTCCGGTCTCCGGTTTCCGGAATTGTTGAATCCGCAATCCGCAATCCGCGATCCGCAATTTGCGGGTCCGCCATCCTGACGTTTCGCCACAGCAGCCACGCGCTCAGCCCGAGTATCAGCCAGCCATGCTCCGTCTCCGATCCGGGATTCGACCACTGAAACGTCCACCAGTAGAAGAGCGACGGCGTGTTCACATAACCCCGCACAGCATTCCCGAAGAATCCGAACAACAGCGCCGCCATGAGCGCGCACAACACGGTCGCCAAAACCGGCGTGAGGCGGTGGGGTTTTGCGGCTGGATTGCTCATCGGTCTGCGTCATCATCCGCCACAGCTCCATGTTTCCAAGCCTGAGATGAAGCTTCTCGTCCTCGCGCAGACTCCGCCCCCTCTGCACGGCCAGAGCGTCATGGTCCAGGCAATGGTGAGCGGACTGCCGGCGTTGGGAATCCAGGTCCATCACGTCAATCTGCGGCTGTCGCGGGATGGCGGCGATGTCGGTCGGTGGCGACTGGGCAAGACGATCGCCACCGTGCGGTTCGCGTTCCGAGCGGTCGCCGCGCAATATCGACAGGGCTGCGACACGCTTTATTATGTACCGGCGCCGCCGGCCAAGCGCGGTGCGCTGTATCGCGATTGGGTGTTGATGGCGCTGTGCCGGCCGTTTTTCCGCCGGCTCGTCTTGCACTGGCACGCGGCCGGGCTAGGTGAATGGCTGCAAACGTCTGCGACGGCGTTCGAACGTTACGTCACCCGCCGGCTGCTCGGCCGGGCGGATCTGGCAATCGTGGTGGCGGACGCGTTGCGGCCCGACGCCACTCTCCTGGATGCAAAGCATGTCGCCATCGTCCCGAACGGAATTCCGGATCCCGGCGTCCTCGCGGCAGCTCCGCCGGAAGGACCGATCCAGCTTCTGTTTCTCGGCCTGTGCAGCGAGGAAAAGGGTCTGTTTGCCGCGGCGGAGGCAGTGCTCGAAGCGAACCGTCATGCTCGAGCGCCGCGGGCCAAGCCGTCCTTCATCCTCACCGCGGCGGGATCGTTCGACGGCTTTAGCTCTGCTTCACGATTTTCCGATCTGAGGGAACAGCACCCGGAATGCCTGCATCACGCCGGCGTCGTCGGGACGGACGAAAAACGCCGGCTGTTCGAGGCGGTGCACGCCCTGTGCCTTCCGACCCGCTATGCGGCCGAAGCGATGCCGCTTGTCGCCCTCGAGGCGCTGGCGCACGACCGGACGATCGTGGCGACGCGGTGGCGCGCCCTTTCTGAAATCGTCACGCCGGACACCGGGATCCTGGTGGCGCCCGGCAACCGTGCCGAACTCGTCGAGGCCTTGCTGAAACTGCGACGCGGGCGTCCCGCGGCCGGCGTGTGTCGCGCCCGTTACCTGGAGTTGTACACGCTCGATCGGCATCTGAACCGGCTGGCCGCCGCGCTGCGGGACAGCGCGACACCACCACCTGCACGTGGCTGAGATTTCAGTCATCATTCCGACCCATGATCGGCCGCAGCTCGTGGGACGGGCGCTCGCAAGCGTCCTTCAGCAGACGTTCCGCGATTTCGAAGTCGTGCTCGTCGACAACAACCGCAGCACCCCGTCGGTGTCTGCCGCGCTTGCCGTCCTATAACGTCGCGTAAATTTCCGCCCACTGGCCAGCAACGTGAGCAGCCGAAAACCGGCCCAGGTGTTGCGGATCCATGCGGAGCTCATTCCACGGCGCCGGCTGCAACAGTTGGCGCCACAGGCTCGCCAGCGCCTCCGGATCGTCCGCCGGAAAAAGCCAGCCGTTCACCCCTTGTAGGACCAAATCGTCAGGCCCGCCGCCACGCGCCGCCATTACCGGAATTCCGGCATACAATGCCTCGAGCGCAACCAGTGAAAACGACTCGTGCTGAAATGGAACGACGACGGCATCGACCTTCGTCAACAACGGCGCGGACGACGGCTGCCAGCCAAGCCAGTGCACCCGCTTCTCCAACCCGAGCCGCCATGTGGAAAGCGTCAACGCCTCGGCGTACGCAGCGGAGGCGGCATCGCCAGTCGGCCCGCCCGCGTGATAAAACTCGACCGGAATGTCCGGCGGGAGCCGAGCTAGCGCCTCAAGTACGAGGTGCCACCGCTTGTTGGCCGTCAACTGGCCGGCGCCGCCGATCCGCAGCGGCGGTTGTCCTGGCCACCGATGCATGGTCGGCACGGGCCTGCCCGGTACGCCATTCGGCACGCAGTCCGTCCAATCGACTTGCCCGCCGCCGTAGTAATGCCGTCGCATCGCAGGCGTGAGCCAGCGCAGCCGGCCATCGAGTATTCTCTTCGCCGCGCGGTAAAACCAGCGCTGCCGACCATAACAGTGGACACTGACCACCGCCCGCGATTCTCCGAGAGCGTGGAGCCACAACGCGACGCACAGGCCCGCGCGCGAATGTCCGTGAAACACCCGCCCAGGCCCGCCGCGCAGCCAATCGCGCACCGGCAGGGCCACGGCGCGGGCCCGCCACATCGTTGCCGGCGTGATTTTCTCGGCCTCGATCGGCGGCAGTCCCATGACCTCGAGCGACAGTTCGGACCCGGCACGAAACCGCCGGCTGACACCGAGGATTGATCGAAAATCCCCGGCGGCGGCGAGGTGACGAATGCTCGTCACAATCCCGCCGCGATCATCAACGTAGCCGGTATACTGGAGCACGGTCAGGGGATTCGCGGCGGGCATGGTGGTCAGGCTCCCGTGTTCAACGTGCGTCGTGCCGCGCGGGCGCCGCGACAGCTGCCGGCCACCGGCCGCGGCGGCCAGTCAGCGCATGCCAGAAACCCGTCGCGACGGCCCGCACTTTTTCGCCGCGGTGTTCGCAAAAGAACAAGAGCTTGAGCAGGTCGCTGGCGTAATGCCACGCGTCGCGCATCGCCCAGCGGAAATCAGCGCGGCCATGCGTCGCGTACAGGACGAGCAGATTCCGCGCCTGATAATAACGTCGCGATGCATCATAGTCGTTGATGCGCGGATTCAGCCACAGCCATCGTCGCTGCTCATACCGCCCCATCGCGTGATCGAGGACCACGCTGCGCACCTCGAGCACATTCCACCCCGCGCGGCGACAGCGCAGGCAGAACTCAAGGTCCACACATGCCATGAAGAAATCGTCGCGAAACCCGCCGACCGCCCGCAGCGCCGCGGTCGCGACCAGGTTGCCCGAGGACGCGGTGACGCTCACCGGGACGGTTCCAATCGAGTCGTCTCGCACCGGCCCGGTCGCCGGCGAGTAAACGAACCCGAGGTGCCGATCGCGATACAACGGCGCGAGGACGGCCGTGTGATCGGCTCCCGGATACGGCTCGTGCGCGGCAAGCAGGGCGGCGATGTACCCTTCCGGTGCCGCACTGTCCTGATCGAACGTGGCGAGCCACTCGAATCCGCCGGCGACCGCGAATGCCGCGCCCTGGTTGAAGGCGGTGGCAATGCCGAGGTTTTCCGGGTTCGCGATCAAGTGAACCTCGGGTTGACCGACGATCGTCGCCAGCCGTGCGCGGCTGGCGGCCGTCGCCTCGTTGTCGACGACGACCACCGCGCCGACCTGGCGGCGGATTGCCTCGATATGCGCCGGAACTTCCGGGCCGGGCCGGTAGGTCACCACGACCGCGCACACTCGCCCGCCCGCAGGTGAAGCGGGCGCGGCGCGGTTTGCCCCGATGGTGGTCATGGCGCACGTCATGCAGAAAAATGCCGCCCCAGCCAAAAACAAAACGCGGCCGCGGTTCTCAACGGATCCGCGGACCGAATCGTCCAGTTAGGGCGTCGCGCACACCGGCCAGCATTGCACACAGCATGGGCCCGCGATTCTCCGCGAACAACACTGGCTTCAGGAAATCCCACGCGAACCCGTGCGCGTTCCCGAGCGTCCAGCGCGGATCGAAGGTGCCGAAAGCGCGCCTACAGCACGAGCCGATTGCGTGTCTGGTCGTAGCAGCGGTCGACGGCCTGGTCGTTCACCCAGGGCGTTCGACCGAACAGTCGCCGCTGTTCCCAATGGCCACGACGGATTCCGCGGCTGCTCCGATGGCCCTGATGCGCTGGCTGACGGCGTTTGCACCCCGGCACTCGGGCATGAAAGAGTATATCGCCAAAACCAAAACGCCGCGCAAAATGAGCGCGATGATGATTACCGCTGCCTGCGGGCGCCCGCCGCGCGCGATCGCGCCCTTCGGGGCGGCGCGGCCACAACGTGCATGAGGATCACCGCCGAGGATTTTCGGCAGCGGCTGGTTCCCATTGTCGCGGCGCAAGGCTTCGGCTTCGCCTGTGGGTTTGCCGGCGTGTGGCTCGTCTCGAAATGGGTCGAGCCGGCCGACTACGGCGCCTACGGCGTTTTCGCGACACTCGCAACGGTTGGCGCCTCCGTCGTGTATGCCGGGTTGTTGAAATTCCTGAACCGGCACTGGCATCTGGCGCCCGACCGCGGCGCATTGCTGCGCGAGACGCTCACCGCAATGGGGCGGAAGACGCCGTGGCTGCTGGCGGTCTGCACGGCGGCGACGATCCTGGCACGGCCCGAACAGACATGGATTTATGGCGCGTTTCTGTTCGCCACCGCGATCTTCGTCTCGCTTGCGCAACTCGCCCAGTCCGCGCTGCAAGCGGCCCAGGAGCACTGGCGTGACCTCGGCGTATCGGTTGGGATTTCCCTCACCCGATCGTTCGCGCCGCCGCTCTTCTACGTCGGTACGGGCGCGGGGGTGGTCGCCTTGTTCGCGGGCTTCCTGCTGCAAGCGCTCGTCGGCACGCTGCTCGGTGCGGTGCAGCTTGCCCGATGGCAGCAGCCAAAGCACCTTGGCGCAGGCACTGCAACGCTGACCCCAGTCTATGAAGGTCCACGGTTTGTGGCACTCGCTGCGGCCGGCTGGATCCTCGCCGGCGTGAATCGGTGGATCGTGGCTGCGTTCTTTGGGGCCGAGCCGGCCGGCTATTACACGCTCGCGGCGAATCTCGGTGGGATTCTGCCGTTTATGGCGGGCATGGTCTTCCTGCAGTTCATGCAACCCCAATGGTTCGCCGCCGAGTGCGAATCGATGGTCCACCGCGAAAACCTGCTGCGCGACGTGGATCGCGTGGCGTTCGCGTACACCGTGCTGGCGTTGGCGCTGGCTGCAATCGTGCACCTCGCCATGCCGCTGCTGACAGGCCCGGTGATTGATATTCGTTACCGCAACGCGGAGGAGTTTGTATTCGTCGCGGGTTGCTCCACCACGGCCGTCACCACGGGACTCTACTTCCATGCGATGCTCATGGCTGCGAAGCGTGAACGCAGCTGCTTTACGGCCGACCTCTCGGGCGCCGGCTGCCTGATCACTGGCGGAATCCTCAGTGCCGCGGCGGGACTGACGTGGTTCAAGCTCTGGCTGGCTGTTTCGCCGCTCGTACCGTGGCTGGTGAACCGCACCGTGGCGCGGCGGGCGGTGTATCAACAGACATGAGGAAACCGAGGCGGCAACGGCATTTGCGCGTAACAGACCTCGGCGTTCGAGCTGCGGTCTCGCCAAATCGCACGACGGCACGTAATGGCAATACTCGCGCATGATGCCCCCCATCGAATGAACCCCGGCGCGCGAGTGATCCTGGTCAGTGTGGCGGCTGGCGTCGTCGCGATGCTGCTCGGCTGGCAAATCGCCAATGGAAAGGTGTTTTCGATGGATCTGGTCGGCGCGGTCGCAGGAGGTGCGGTCGTGATCGCGCTGTGCGCCATCCTCGTGCAGTGCTTTCGACAGCCCGTCGATGTCATCACGCTCGGGCTCGTGATATTCGGCTATATTGTGGGGAACCGCGGGTTCGCCCAACTGATGCCGGCACCAAGCCTCCCGCTGTTACCCGCGGAAGCGGTGCTGCTGATTGCAGGCGGATGGTGGCTCATTTCGTCCGCGTTCGCGCGCCGGTTGCCGTGGGAATACGACGCGCTGAACGTGATCGTGCTCCTTTGGCTCGTGCTCGGGTCGGCACGGCTGATCTTCGACGTTCGGCCGTATGGACTCGTCGCGGTGCGTGACTTCGCCACCGTTTATTACGCGCTGTACTTTTTCATCGCCCAGCGCATCGCACGCACTGATTCCAGCAGGCGGTTTGTGATCAACACCGCGCTGGTGGCATCTGTCCTGGTTCTACCGGGGATCATCCTCACGGATGCGTTCCCGGAATTCTTCTTCGGCCAGCTCACCGTGCGCGGCCTACCCCTTATTTATTACAAAGGCGATCTTGGTCACATCTTCGTCGGCGTGGGCTCGCTCCTCCTGTTCTTTTGGGCGAAGGGAAAACACCGGGTATGGGCTTGGCCGTTGTCAGCCGCTATGTTTCTGTTCGTCGTTTCAGGCAACAGTCGCGCCACCGCCGTCGGACTGCTGGCCGCGATTGGCCTGCTGCTCATCACCCGCCACTGGCGGTTCCCGGCGCTCCAGGCGGCAACCGTCGGCATGGCGTTGGTCGTGATGGTGGTCATGGCCACCTTCTTCAACAATGGCTGGGCGGACAAAAAACTGAGCGGTATTTCGGAACGGCTCTACTCGATGATCGATCTACGGGGGACAGGCACCTATCAAAGCGAGGACAGCTTCAACAAGGGAGACAACAATCTGTTCCGGCTGGTCTGGTGGGAGAACGTCGTCCGCGATACATGGGAGGGGAATGCCGTGTTCGGCCTCGGCTTCGGTTATGACCTGGCGCAGCGATTCGTACGTGAATACTTTCCGGAAGCCACGGATGAATTCTCGGCGCGCAGTCCTCACAACATTTTCCTGACCGTATTCGGCCGGCTTGGCATCGCCGGCGTTATCGTGTGGGGAGGGTTGTGTCTGGTCATGTTGCGCGAGACCTGGCGCTCGCTGCGAGATTCTACCGACACGATGCAGTGGGCGCTCTGGTGTTCACTGTGGTTGGTCATGATCGGTGCCAGCTTGGGCGTCGTGCTGGAGGGACCGATGGGCGCCGTGCCGTTCTGGACGCTTCTCGGCGTGGCGCATCAACCAGCTGAACCCGCTGACGACGCGGAGGGCGATGTGGTCGCTCCATAATGCGTGCGGCCTTATTTGCTCCTTGTTCCGGCGGCGCCGGTGGCCGTGGTTTCACCGGGCGTTGCCACGGCGCGGCGGCACAATCTCGGAGGACTCTCGTCTGCTGGCTTGATGCAGGTGCTTTTCCCGGGTTGCGCCGTTCTGGCTGAACGATTCCTTGGACTCGCCAAGAACTTGCTCCCTGTCCGACCCCCCCCATGAACCTTCCCGCGCCCACTGATTACCTGTCGATCTTCCGGCCGGTCACGCGTGCGAACTGGAACGTCCTCGCGCCGCTTGCACTTATCGGGCTCAGCCTTTTCGGGATCGCGTTCATCTACTCCGCCCAGTTTTCCGCCTCCCGCACCGGCGGCGACAGCCTCGTCGCGCTGCTCCGGCAGGAATGGGTCAAACAAATCATCTATCTCGGCATCGGCGGATCTTTATACGTCATCGTCTCGCTCATCGATTACCGGTTCTGGTTCAGCATCGCCCATTGGATCTACGCCGCGTGTTTCGTGCCGCTTTTGCTCGTGCTCATCCCCGGTATCGGCACGGAAGTCTATGGTTCCCAGCGCTGGATTAATTTCGGGCTCTTCTCCTACCAGCCGTCCGAGACGGCCAAGATTGGCGTGCTGCTCATGACCGCCTCGATCCTGGTGCACTCGAAAATCGGCACCGTACAGCAGTCGCTCGGCACTCTCGGGAAATTGGCCCTTGCGGTCGGAGCCCCCATGTTCCTTATCCTCCTCCAGCCCGATTTAAAGTCGGCGATCGTGCTGCCCCCGATGGTGTTCTCCATGCTCTATGTGTCCAAGCTCTCCGTGAGGTTTTTCCTCGGGGCCCTTGGCGCCTTCCTGCTCCTCATCGGGTCCGTCACCCTGGACATGTCGCGCTATGTCAACTTCATGGAGTCGAACAACTACTCCTACTCGCGCGACAAGGGAAAATACGAGAGCCACTCCTGGTTTCCGCTCCACGACTACCAGCGCAACCGCATCCTTTCTTTCGTTAACCCTGACAAATATGACCCCACCGGCATCGGCTGGAACCAGCGGCAATCGCTGATTTCCGTCGGCAGCGGCGGGCTCAGGGGCAAGGGATGGACGGAGGGCACGCAGGCCCAACTCGGGTACCTGCCCCGCTCCGTCGCGCACAACGATTTTATCTTCTCGGTTATCGCCGAGGAAAAAGGATTTCTGGGAAGCCTCACGGTCCTGGGCCTGTTTGGGATAGTGTTGTTCAACGGCATTCGCGTCGCCGGTTCCGCACGGGACCGACTCGGCACCCTGATCGCCATCGGCGTGACGGTGCTCTTTGCGGTGCATGTGTTCGTGAACATCGCCATGACCATCGGGCTGGTGCCCATTACGGGCATACCGCTTCCCTTCATCAGCTACGGTGGCTCCTTTGTGCTTAGTTGCTGCTTGCTGCAAGGACTGGTCCAGAGCGTCTGGCGCTTCCGGAAGGATTTCACATGAGATCCCCCCGCGCCATGGACCGCTCTGCCGGAATTTCCTGCGCCGCAACTGCCGCGCCCGGGTGCCCCGTGAAAACACGCCACACCCACCATGAGCGATCACCCGCAATCGCAAGCTCCCTCCGAAGCCGGCCTCGCGCCGGATCACAAGTATGACGAGGAGCTCGCCCATCCTCCGCTCGAAAAACAAGTCGAGCCGGTCACCAACGCCGAGCTGAAGGCCGGCGCCGCCGAACGTTCCAAGAACCGTCCCTTCCTCCAGAAGATTCTCGCGGTGTTCCAGAAGGAAAAAGGCTCCTACCGCGAGCTCATCATCAATTCCGAGCCGCTCGAGAAGCGCGTCGCGCTGCTCGTCGACGGCCGGCTCGAGAAGTTCGAAATCGAACGCGAGTCCGACAACCGGATGGTTGGCGGCATCTACAAGGGCCGGATCAAGAATCTCGATCCCGGCCTGAAGGCTGCGTTCGTGGATATTGGATACACCAAAAATGCATTCCTGCATTATTGGGACATGCTGCCGGCCGCAGCCGACTCTTCGGTCGAGGTCGTCCGCGTCAACCGCCGCAAGAACCAGCCCGAGCGCCCCGCCGAACCGACGGTCAAGGACATCCCGCAGCTCTACCCGCCCGGCAGCGAAATCGTCATCCAGGTCACGAAGGGCCCCATCGGCTCCAAGGGCCCGCGGACGACGACAAACCTCTCGATTCCCGGCCGCTATCTCATCCTCACGCCGTTCAGCGAGGGCTGCGGCATCTCGCGCAAGATCGAGGACCCGCTGGAGCGGAAGCGGCTGAAGCAGTTGATCAACGAGCTCACCCTGCCCGAAGGCGTGGGTGTGATTGTCCGCACTGCCGGCGAGGGCAAGAAGCCGCGCTATTTCGTCCGCGACCTGCACATCCTCCTGAAAACCTGGGAGGAGATTCAGACGAAGATGAAGACCGAACGGTCGCCGGCCTGCCTTTACCAGGAGCCGGATCTCGTCGAGCGCACCGTGCGTGACTTCCTGACCGAGGAGGTCGACCGCGTCCTCATCGATCGCCGCGAGGACCACGAGCGGACGCAGAAGCTGGTTGGTCAGATCTCCAAGCGCAGCGCGGGGAAGATCGCCTTATACAAGGACAGCATCCCGATCTTCGAGCGGTTCAACATCGAGCGGCAGATCGAGCAGACCGGCCAGCGCAAGGTGCCGCTGCCGAGCGGCGGCGAGATCATCATCGACGAGACGGAGGCGCTCATCGCGATCGACGTGAACACCGGTTCGCACAAGAACCGCGGCGGCGACGAGAAGAACGTGATCTACGCCGTCAACCTCGAGGCGGCGTCGGAGGTCGCGCGCCAGATCCGGCTGCGGAATCTCGGGGGGCTGATCATCATCGACTTCATCGACATGAAGGAGCGGCGCCACCGCAATGCCATCTACGAAAAGATGGTGGAGCTGATGTCGACGGACAAGGCGAAGAACCACATCCTGCCCATCTCGCAGCTCGGCATCATGCAGATGACGCGCCAGCGGCAGCAGGAATCGCTCTCGAGCAATCTATATACGGACTGCCCGTATTGCCGCGGCCGCGGGATCGTGAAGAGCGCGACGACGATGTCGGTCGAACTGCAGCGCAAGCTGAGCTCGGTCGTCCGCCGTTTGCAGCTCCGCAACGACGGCAAGGAGTATTCCCTGCGCGTGCTGGTGCATCCTAGTATCCTCGAGCGGTTGCGCAGCGAGGACGCGGATCTCCTGGTGCGGATGGAAAAACTCTTCGGTGTGAAACTGGCCTTCCGAGCCGACCTCAACTACCACGTCGAAAACTTCAAGATCGTGAACGCGATCTCCGGCGAAGAGTACCGCTGAAGTTGGTCGAAGATATTAATCCTGTTGGCAGACATTAATCCTGTTGGCGGCGATATTAATCCTGTTGGCCCAGGATTTCGCCGAGACATTAATCCTGTTGGCGTGGCGGCCGGAAAATCCCGGCTGCCGCATCCCCGCGCGGTTGAGAGTAATCCATATCCGATGCGCCTGCCATGCTGCTGAACCGCCGCTCCCGACCGGCCTTCGGCTAGCCGTCCTATTCTTCGTCCAGCGACTCCATGTCCGCCTGATAGCGCTTCCGGCTCTGCTCCCGTTCGTGCTGCTCGACCTCGACGACCCAGCGGTAGAAAGGCCCCAGCACGGAGTCCGCCGAATGAGTGGTCGCAGCCTTGACGGCCTCGGCCTCGACGTAGTCCTTATCCTTATCGAGCTCGCCGTTCGTGCCGGAACGGCTCCGCGGACCGCTAACAACGTAAAGCGTGCTCCGCATGCGCTCGTAGCCTTCGATCCCTTCCAGGTCTTCCGCCCGCTGCAGGACCGCTTTCGTGAAATCCGGAAAAAAGAACACGATGAGCGAGCCATCAAAATGGAGCACTTCCATCAGCTCCCGCAACTGTTTGAGCGATGTCGCGGCCTTCACCGCCGCGGTGAGCTTCGGCAGCCAGAAATCCACTCGGTCCAGCACTATGCCTTGGAAGAGCTCACGCCAGACGTAGCGCATGTGCTCGGGCATCTTCCCCGTCATTTTTTCCCACAGGAATCCGCAGATTTTATCGAAATCTGCGTCCGCAGAGAGCCCTTCCAGTTGGAATCGCGCGAGGATGTCATGCGGCACGGCTTGGTATCGGGCCTTCCGCCCCAATTTTTCGCAGCGGGCGGCGCGCTGGAGAACGAAGTCGTAGATCCCTCGCGGGTATAGCTTCACGATCCGTTCGTAGCCGCCGCCATGGTGATCGACCTTGATCTCTGGAACCTTGACGAGCGCATCCAGCACATGCCGGACAGTCGCCAGGGGTGGATCGACTTTCCGCGCGTGATAGGGATTCAGGGCGGCGAGGACCTCGCCGTGGAGCTCATCCGGCAGGTCCGACAGTCGCAGTTTGCGGAGTAGCTCGTAGCCCCACTCCGCGCAGGAAGGCCCGACCCATTGGACCAGCGTCACGAAACTCATGATTTCGTCCGAGCCGGCTTTCGCCGCCATCTTCTCGAGCAGCGCACGCTCGGCGGGACTGAGAGCCATCTCCTTCCGGTCACGGAACCGGAAGTAGTCAACCACGCCACGACGGATGTCGGTGCGCGGGTGTTCGGCCGCGATCGCGAGGAGCCGCTCGGCTTCCGCGGTCTGGGACGAGGGCAGGCTATAGAGCACCTGATGCCAGATGACCGCGACGCGCGCCTCGCACCCGGGATCGAGCAAGGCCGCGGAGAATGCGGCGGCTCGTTGCGGATCGGCCTCGGTCACGGCGGCGAGGAGTTCACCGGTATTCGGGTGATGCCCGGCGGCCAGGCTCTCGTCTATGACCTGATCGAGGCGTGCGATCATCGCGGCAGGGTCGGGACATTCGCGGAGGAATTCCCGGGCGACATCGGCCAGGTATTCCTTCCAGCGCTCTTTGATCTTGTCCTGCGCCTCCTCGCCGATCGGGGCCCCCATCTGCTCGGCAAACTCATAGTAGCCCTGCGTGTTGATTGCCGTCACGAGCCGAAGGCCAAAATCACTCGGAATCGAGGCCAGCACCTCGCGCACGGCGATCGCGAACACCGGATCCTTTTCATACGCCAGATCCCGCTGGAGTATCTGGCGAATCGCGAACCGCACCATCGTGTGCGGGTGCTTCTGGAGCGCGAGCGGAAGGAGTGCCAGGGCTTTCAGGCGGTCCGGCCGCCATTCCTCCCGGAATTTTTCCGCTTGGGACACACGTGAAGTCTCTGCGCCGGCCACGCGGTGCAGCGCCCGCTCGGCTGCGCCGATGCCCTCCAGGGCGAGGCGCCAAGAGTCCTGTTCGATGACCTGCCGGATAATCGCCACTGCGCGTGTGCGCAGCGGCGCGGTGATTTGGACGTCCACGGGCCGGGTCCACCAGTGCATGGTCCGTCCCTGCCACTCGTTGAATTCCACGAAGCGCTCGAAGCAGGGCTCCAGCAGCGTGCTCAGGGCGGCGCGTTGCGCCACGAGAACCTCCCGGGCCGCCGGCCGCTGCACCAGCCGTTCGACCCACTGCAGGGCGGAGTCGACGATGGCGACGGGTTTGTGCGGCGTGAACTTGACGACCTCGGCGATGACCGACCAAGGATGATTCTTGCCACCATTCAGCATGCCGCGGGGCGTGTCGATCCCCAGCTGCCAGAGGAAGTCGAGTGCCACGGGCCGGTGTTCGTCGTGCCAGAGCGCCACCGGTTTCAGGAGCGTCGGAATCCAGGAGCGGACATAGCGGTGCGAGTTGATCCCGTCATCATCACCGGAATCGAAGAGCGACGTGGCTCCTGCTGGCGCCGTTTCCTGGGTGAGTGCTTTCTTGGCGAGGGCCAACGACTCGCCAGGAAGATAAACGCTGAAAGTAGCCCACCGCTCTAGCATGCGGCCGCGTTCGAAAAAGCTACTCGCGTCAAAGCGCGCGAACTCGGCGTCAAGCAGCGGACGGAGGAGTTCCTCGCGTCCCAGCGCCTGCACCCCAGCGATCCAGGAGGCCTCGGCCAGGTTGCGCAACAGCGAGGCGGCCTGATTCGAAAATTCCTGCAGGACCGTGGCGGCCAGTTCCGGCAACCGGTGCTTCGGATCGAAGGCCGTGTCGAAGACGAGGAAGTCGGCGAAGAGGTCGGGGATCACCCGCACGTTCTTGTTCTCGGCGGATACAATGCCGGCCGCCTGCAAACGGCGGAGGAGCGCCTCCACCTCGACCTTCGGGATGCCCAGGCACTTAGCAGCCGTCTCGTGGAAAACCGCATCGGGGGTGGCCGGAGCCAGCAGCGCGATAATGCGCAGGAGCCGGGCGCCCTGCTTTCGGTCCGCTTCGCCCAAGTGATCGAGGTTGTCGGTCTCGAAGGACCGAAAGACCGCCGCCCGGAATTCCTCGGCGGAATGCCAATGGCCCCACTGCAGCCGGCCGCGCTTCAGGAGGTCGCCCGCCAAGGCGGTGAGAAACGGACTGTCGCCCGTCAGGCCCACCAGATCCCTGGCCCGGGCCTTGAGGGCCGGACCAAGCGCCTCGGTGGCCAGCGCGGTCATATCTTTTTTCTTTAGCGGGGTGACCGCGAGCACCTGCGGCTGGAGGAACCCATGCTCCCGGAGCCGCTCATCCAGGACCTCGTTGCCCTGCGGCCGGGTGGCCAGCATCAGCTTGGTTGCCTCCGCCTCCCGCACGCGGCCGAGGAGTTCGTGGGAAACCCGCTCGATGCGATGCGCGTCGTCGACCACGATGATGCGCGGGGTGTCCTTATCCCACAGGGCGAGCGTCAGGTCGCCGGTCGAATGCGGATTCAGGAACAGGACGGCGGGCGATCCCGGCTTTGCACAGACGGTGTGCGCGAGTTCCCAGAGGAGGCGGCTCTTGCCCTCGCCTCCCTTGCCGGAGATTTTCAGGGCCTTGGCCTTGGGGTCTCGGACGAAGGCCTCCAACTGAGCCATCTCTTGGCTGCGGCCGACCAAAGGGTAATTGTGGTGGAACGAATGTCCCGCCCCTTGGATCGAGGCGAAGTAATCCTGCGCCGGCACCAGTGCGTCGGTGGCGTAGGGGGCAAACCGCTTCAATTCCTCCGGCGTGAGAAAATAAAGCGCCGGTGGCTGCTTGTGCTTGGGCACGCGCAGTCGGAATTCCTGGCAGATGCGGTCCAAGTTCCAGAAGGACCACTGTGGGTGCTTGTCCATTTCATCTTGCACGTCCTTGTGCGGGTCGCAGGCAACCAGGAGAAAGTAGTGATTGGCGGGATAGGTCGCATCCGTGATCGCCTTCTGCGTCTGGGAGACATTCCACGTCTTGTGCCGCTTGCACTGGAATACCCAAGTTTCGCCGCCCTCCACCTTCGCGATCAGGTCGATGCCTTTTTGCTTCCGCCCCGTCCCGGCGGCATACGTGTTGGCCTCGATGATCCGACGTTCGACCCGCTGGCCGTTCCGCTCGATGACGAGAGATATTCCCGAGTTTAGGAAGTGCAGGAAAAAGCGCTCAAAATCGCCGTCGTCCAACTCCGCCAGCCGAAGCCGGAGGTGCTGGTCGAGCCGATGGACTG
The DNA here is from genome assembly GCA_030648295.1 of Opitutaceae bacterium. GTDB lineage: Bacteria > Verrucomicrobiota > Verrucomicrobiia > Opitutales > Opitutaceae > ER46. Next base: position 37,229 of record JAUSID010000170.1, read on the forward strand.
AGTTCTTAGCGACCATTATCCTTGCTTTTATGTATCTGCGATGCATAGAAGCATGATTATGGAGCGTGTCAATCGTGTTCCCCGACCTGCTGAAATCCTACGCATACGCGAAGGTCTGGCCCATTGGCCCGTAACCATCGTCTTTGGTCCCCGGCAAGTCGGTAAGACGACTCTGGTCGACGGTTTTGCCAGTTCGCCGGACAATTATTTCGACCTGCACCAACCGGTTGACCGTGCCCGCCTTGAGGAAAGCAACTTCCGGATCCTCGACAGCCTGCAAGGCATCGTGGTGATCGACGAGGCCCAGCAAATGCCCGCCCTGTTCCAAAAACTCCGCGTGCTGGCGGACCGCCGCGAAAGCACCACTCAATTTATCCTCACCGGAAGCGTCTCGCCCCAGATTTCCGACGCTTCGGCGGAGAGCCTGACCGGACGGGTTCGCCGGCTTTCCCTGAGCGGCTTCACGCTACCAGAAGTCGGACCGGAAAACTGGGAACGATTGTGGCTCCAAGGTGGATTCCCCGCCGCCTACACCAAGGAGATTCCCAAAATATCGATGGAGATCCGTCAGCACTACCTCTCCGACGTGATTACCCGCGATCTGCCGGGGCTCACTGAGCTACGACTCACCAGTGAGCAAGTATTCCGCTTCTTCCGGCTGCTGGGCCATCATCACGGACAATACTGGAACCACTCGGAGGTTGCGGGAGTGCTGGGCGTCAACACGCGCACGGTTCAGCGCTATGTCGAGCTCTTCAAGGGCATGTATCTGGTCCGCGAACTGTCGCCCTATTTCGACAACATGGGCAAACGCCTGCGCAAGGCGCCCAAGCTCTACATTCGCGACACCGGGCTACTTCACGCGTTGCTCAACGTTCGCAACCGGAATGAACTCTACGCTTCGCCCCGCTTCGGTGCCTCCTGGGAGGGGTTTGGCATCGAGCAGTTGATCGCCTTGTTTCAGTTCCGGGATGACCAATGTTACACTTGGTCGGTCCAGAGCGGAGCCGAAGTCGACCTGCTGGTCACGGTGCCGAACGGACTGATCGGATTTGAATTCAAGGCGGGGGATGCCCCGGGGCGCACTCGGTCCATGACTGCGGCCATCGAAGCATTGAAGCTCCAAAAGCTCTACGTCATCTACCCCGGCGAGAAGGACTACGCATTGGATGACGTGATCGAGATGATCGGAATCGTGAACCTGCCGCGCCTGGCCGGCACCTTTGTCCAACTTGCCGCGGAAGGAACCGGCACTTGAACGGGCCGATTCCCCCCGGACGTCCGACGTGATCAATCGCCGCGAATGTGCGGCCGTAGCGAGAGCGTGGTGTCGGATCCACGACTCACTTGCCTTTCTTCTTCTTGCCGGCTCCCGGCGGCACCAGCGCGAGCGCGGGTCCGTTGTCCGGCGGCATCGACTTGTGCCACGCGACCACCCTTTCGGTGAGGCGACGCGCCACATCGGGGTGCTGCGCGGCGCGATTTGTTGTCTCCCCCGGGTCCTCCGACAAAACGTAGAGCTGCGGTTTCGAACCGTCGTATTCGCACAGCAACTTCCACTTTCCTTCGCGGACCGCGAGATCCGGCTGCGGCGGCAGCCCGTAGGGCGAGGCTTTGCGATCCGGCGGACGACGCCAGAACAGCGGTGCCCGACGGCCTGCGTTGCTCTTGCCGACCACGGTTTCGAGCACATCCTCGCCATCGAATGCAATGCCGGCAGGCACGTTCGCCTTTGCCAACCGGAGCAGCGAGGGAACCAAATCAAACGCGGAGAAGACGGCGGAGTCGTCATGGTGGCCGGCCTTTTCCGGCGCGGTGAGACCCGGTCCCCAGACCACCAGCGGCGAGCGTATTCCCCCTTCGAAGAGTGTGCCCTTGGCGCCTTTAAACGGCCCAGCCGACCCGGCGCCAGGCTCGTGGCCATTATCCGAGCACACGACAATGAGCGTGTTGTTCCGCAGGTCCGGGGAGTTGCGCACATGATCGAAGAGTTTGCCCAACTGACGGTCCATTTCCTCGAGCACCGCAAGGTAGAGCCTGCGTTTGTCATCGGCCCATTTTTCGATCGGCGGCCAAAATGGGCTGTGCACATCGTCCGGCCAGAGGTTCACGTAGAACGGTTTCCCCTGCCGTTCGGCCCTCTCCATGAAGGGAATCGCCGCGTCAATGAACCCCGTCGTGATCTGCGATCGGAGCATCCAAGTGAATGGCTGCCCGAGCCGCTCGGCGTCCTGCCAGATTTGGCCGGGTTTCTCGTCGCCGGGCTTGAGTGTCAGCGGCAGGAGCTTCGCGCCCATGCCCTCGAAATTGGTGAGCGATTCGTCGAAGCCGTAGGCAGTAATCGGCGGCGCATCGTCCACGTCCCGCTGGCCGCCCATGTGCCACTTTCCGAAATGGCCCGTCGCGTAACCGGCCTGTTTCAGCAGGCGGGCGAGCACAGGCGCCTTTGGATCGAGCCACTGGGCCATACCGCGGCGCTCGTTGTCGGCGCGATTGTTCAGAAACGAGGTGATCCGCCAGCGCTGCGGATATTGTCCGGTGGTCAGCGCGGTGCGTGAGGGCGAGCAAATCGGCGCGTTGACGTAGAACTGCGAGTAACGAATCCCTTCGGCGGCGAGGCGATCGACGTTCGGAGTCTTTGCGTCAGCATTGCCGAAGCATGAGAAATCGCCCCATCCCATGTCGTCGATGAACACCACAATGATGTTCGGCTTCGCGTCGACGGCGGCGACGGCGGGCCCGCTTAAGCTCACGAACGCAAGGACCAGCAACAGAGTTCTCATGAAAATCGTGGAGCGACCGAAGTAGAAGGGGCGCAGCCTGTCACTTTCTCCTGTTCTTCGCCGCTTGCCCGCCTTTCTTGCCCTCACCTTCGCCCCCGCCAGCCCCCGGCAGATTCGGCGCATCGGTTTTGGGCAGCCATTTCGCCAACGCCGTCTTGCGGGCGGTGTTTTCCGGACGGTTCGCGAGGTTGGTGTATTCGAGTGGATCCGCGGCCGAGTCGTAGAGTTCTTCGTCGCCGTTTTCGTATCGAATATAGCGCCAGCCTTCGCTCCGAACGGTGTGATTCTTGAATCCGTGCGTGGTGATGGCGGGGACATCCCACGCGGCCTGCGGATTCTTCAGCAGCGCAGAGATGTCGCGCCCCTCGAGATGCGCAGGCGGACGAACCCCCGTGAGCGCGCACACCGTCGGGTAGATGCTCGTGAAATCGACGGGCCGGCCACTAAGCCCGCCGGGGTTCGTCATTCCGGGCACCTTCCAGACGAACACGGTGCGCGTCGGCTCCTCCCAAAGCGCGAATTTCCGCCAGTGCGATTTTTCGCCGAGGCTCCACCCGTGATCGCTCCACAGCACCACGATCGTGTTGTCGCGATACGTTGAGCGCTCCAGGGCGTCGAGCACCCGTCCCACCTGTGAATCGAGGAAAGCGATGGTTGCGAGATAGGCCTGCACGGCCTCCTTCCACCGGCCCGACTTCACGATTTGCGCGTGATCTCCCTCCGGGCGCGCCATCCGGCGGCCGGCGGCCGGGATGTCATCGAGATCGTCCTCCCGGTGCGGTGGCAGTTGGATCGTGTCCAGCGGAAACTGGTCGAACCACTTCTTCGGCACGCTGAATGGCATGTGCGGCTTCACAAACCCCGCCGTGAGGAAGAACGGCCGATCGTGCTTCTCCTTCAGCTTTTCGATGCAGTAGGTGGCGACGTGGAAATCGGGCATCTCCTCGTCGCGATTGGCGAGCGGCCCGAACTTGATCCCCCCGACGCCGTCGTCCTTCGCCGAGGGATGCAGCTTCAGGTTGCCGCCGGGCGGCACGAAATAGTCCGTCCACTCGCCGCCCCGATCGCCGGCCCCGTGATAAATCTTTCCCGAGCCAAATACGCGGTACCCCGCACGAACGAAATGAGAGTTGAGCAGCTTCTCCTCACTGATGCCCGGCCGCCAATTCTGGGCGTTGAGGTAACAACCGGTGGTGCTCGGCCGCAGACCTGACATCAATGAAGCACGCGACGGATTGCAGGCGGGCGCGGTGCAATAGGCCTTGGTGAACGCGACGCCTTGCTTCGCGAGTCGATCGATGTGCGGCGTCTTCGTCTGGGGATTTCGGCCGAGGTGCCCGACCCAGTGGTTGAGATCGTCGATCGCGATGAAGAGCACGTTAGGCTGGGCCCGAGTGGCGGCTCGCGTGGCGCAGAGCCCGGCCGAAAGCATCAGCGCAAGGAGGGGAACGAGTTTTTTCATGGGGTGTTTGATCGGGGTGAAATCACGGGATCAGAGGCTCATTCCTCTGCGCGCTTCCTGCCTTTGCCCTTCTCCTTGGGGGCGTTGCTCGCCGTCTCGCCGTAAGCGGGCTGCCAGATCCACGGCAGGACCTTTGCGCGGCGCGCCCACTCCTCCCACTGCGCCACCATTCGCCGGAGCCGCTCCGGCTGCTGTCCGGCCAGGTTTTTCATCTCCGTGCGATCGGCGGTCATGTTGTAAAGCTCCCAGGCGCCGCCCGGCCCCTTGGCCACGAGCTTCCACTGGCCGTCCCGAACGGCGCGGTTGCCCTCGTGCTCGAAGAAGATCGGCTCCTTGCGCCCAAGCGGCCGGCCGGCGAATGCCGGACGAAGGCTGACGCCCTCGAGCGGATGAATCGCCTCGCCGTCTTTTTCTCCTGGATACGTCGCGGCCGCGAGATCGACGCACGTGGCCATAACGTCGATCAAATGGCCAGGCTGCGGCTCCAGCGCGCTGCGGCGCGACGCCGGAATTCCCGCCGGCCAGTGGGCGATGAGGGGCGTGCTGATGCCGCCCTCGTGCACCCAGTGTTTGTATTCGCGGAAGGGTGTGTTGCTCACGTTCGCCCAGGCCTCGCCATAGCCGATGTAGGTGTCGGCCGGGCCCGGCAGTACGCCGTAACCCTGACGCATCGGATAGCCGTCACGCGTCTGCTTCGGGATCATGTCGGGCTGCAGGTAGTCGGCGGCCAGCGGCGGCAGTGAAGGCCGGTCAGCTCGCGGGGTGAATTCACCCCGGCGGCCCATCGTCTCGGCGCAGCCGCCATTGTCCTGGAGAAACAGGATGAGCGTGTTCTCGAACTGACCGGTGCGCTTCAACTCCGCCACCAATCGCCCAATCCCCTGATCGAGGCAGTCGATCATCGCGGCGAACACCTCCATGCAGCGGATCTCGAACTCGCGATTCTGCACCTCGCTCCACGCGCCACCAGCCTGCGGCGCCACCTGCCACCGAGGTTCGATCAGCCCAAGCTGCTTCATCTTCGCCACGCGGTTGGCGCGGATGGCGTCGTAGCCGCCATCGTACTTGCCGCGGTATTTCGCGATGTCCGATTCCTTGGCGTGCATCGGCCAGTGCGGCGCCGTGAGCGCCACGTACATGAAAAATGGCTGCCCGCGATGATCCCGGGCGTGGTCGGACACGAAGCGGGTCGCGTGGTCATTAATCGCGTCCGTGTAGAAGAACTCCCGCGGCTTGTATTCCGCGTCCGCATACGGCGAGATGAGCGTGTTGTCGCGCACGAGCGAGTTCGGATCGTAGAAGCTGCCTGCCCCGTGGATCGTCCCGTAGAAGCGGTCAAAACCCCGCTGCCGGGGCCAGTTGTGCTTCTCGGATTCGCCGGAGGGATTTATCTTCGGCGTGACGTGCCATTTCCCTGCCATGTACGTCCGGTAGCCCGCCGTTTTCAGCACCTCGGCAATCGTCACGCTGCGACGGTTGAGGTCGCCACGATACCCCTCCAGGCCGCGGTCGTTCATCATGTGGCCGATGCCGGCCTGGTGCGGGTACAGCCCCGTGAGCAACGACGCGCGCGTCGGGCAGCAGCGGGCCGTGTTGTAGAACTGCGTGAACCGCACGCCTCCGTTCGCCAGCACGTCCAGGTTCGGCGTTTCGATCTCGCTGCCGTAGCAGCCGAGATCGGACCAACCCATGTCGTCCGACATGATGACGATGATGTTTGGCCGCTGGACGCCGGCCGCCCCTGCCGGCTCTACCGCCATCGCGAGGCAAGGGGCAACGAATAGGAGTCGGGCCAGTTTGGTGATCATAAGGATGCCTTGGGCCATGGTTGTGATTGAGACGCAGCTCAGCCTTTCTTCCGTTTCATTTTTCCAGCGGCTCCCGCTTCCTGGCTGCCGGGGCCGCGGAGTGGGCGAACAATGCAGGAAGTTTCATGACCGGGATTACTTGCCAGCGGGCCGGCTGCGGCCGTCGGCGATGTACTTGGCGAGTCGCGCCTTCAATTGCCCGGCAACCTGCGGGTGCTGCGCGATCACATCGGTCTTCTCGTAGGGATCGCGGGCGAGATCGAAGAGCTGGAACTGCGGCACCGGCGTGTTGGCGAGCGTCTGCTCCACGATCAGATTCCGCGTGGACTTCGAGTCGTGGCGGATCAGTTTCCAATTTTCGACGCGGAAGCCGTAATTGCCCGCCTGACCGTTGTCCTGCTGGATCAGATGCTCACGGCCCCTGGCGCCGCGCGCGCCAAGCAACGCGCCCGACACGTCGAAGCTGTCGAGGCAGGCGTCGGCGGGCAGTGGTGTGCCCGTGACCGCCGCAAAACTCGCCGGAAGGTCGATCGTGCACACGACTTCATCGGAGACGGCAGGACGAATCCGGCTCTTCCAACGCGTGATGAACGGTGTGCGCGTGCCGCCCTCATACACGCTGTATTTTCCTCCGCGATACGGACCGGCGGCGCGATGCTCGCCGCGCTTTTCAAGCGCGAAGTCCTTGTAGCCATCGTCCATGACCGGGCCGTTGTCCGAGCAGAAAACGACGAGCGTTTTCTCGGCGAGGCCGAGCCGGTCGAGTGTCTTCATCAACTCGCCGACGCACCAATCGAGTTGGACGATCGCGTCCGCGCGGTAGCCGAGGCCGGTCGCGCCCTGAAACCGCTCGTGCGGGAACCGGGGCACATGGAGATCGTGCGAAGCGAAAAAGAGGAAGAACGGCTGGCTACGGTTCCGCTCAATCCACGCGACAGACTTCTCGACCCACTTGTCGGCGAGATCCTCGTCGCGGAAACGCGCGGCGTGCCCGCCGGTGTAAAAGCCAATTCGGCTGATCCCGTTGTGAATCGTCGCATTGTGCCCGTTCGACCAATCCATCTTCAGGGTGCTGCGATGCGAAATCCCCGTCGGGTGATCCCCGCCCGGCTTGCTATCTCCCACCCAAAGTGGGTCCTTCGGATCGAGCCCCACGACGCGGTGATTCTCGAGATAGACCTGGGGGACGCGGTCGTTGGTGGTTGGCAGCAAGAAGCTGAAATCGAAACCAATTTCGAGGGGACCGGGTTTGATGTCGCCGTTCCAGTTCGGCCCCTCCTCGCCGCCGAGCCCGAGATGCCATTTGCCGATCACGGCGGTGTGGTATCCCGCGGTCTTCGCGAGATCCGCGATCGTCACGGCTTCGTGCGGCACGGTCAGCTTTCCGTTGGGCGGGGCGATGCCGGTGCCTTTGCGGCGGAACGCATAGCTGCCGGTCAGAAACGAATAGCGCGTCGGCGTGCACGTCGACGCGGAGCAATACCCACTCGTGAAGCGCACACCTTCCGCGGCGAGCCGATCGATGTTTGGCGTCTTGAATGCCGTCGCGCCGTAACACGACACGTCACCATAGCCGAGGTCGTCGGCCATAATCACGATCACGTTCGGCTTGTCGGCAGCGAAGGCGAAGCCCGCCAGCAAAATGCCGGAACTGGCGGTGGCTGTACGGAGGAGGAACTTGAGGGCTGTCATCGAAAGTAAGGTCTTCACAAACTTGGTTCACACGAGAGGACGCAATGCTCGTCACCGATCGCCGCCACCTCGAAACCGCCATCGCGGCGGTCGCTCATCGTGTTGCGGATGTAATTCGCCCCGGCGCGCGCCATCGCGTCGAGGTGCTCCTTCAGGTCGGGGATTTGGAACAGATTGTCGTCCTTGCTGCCGCCGAGCAGTATCACCGGCTCGCCGCGGAATTCCCAGTACCACGGGTTCTTCGGCCACGGCCGGATCCGCTCGGCCGCGACAAGGTCGGTGGCGACGAGGAGAGCGGTGACGGCAAGTCGGAACAGTGGGGTCATCATCGGAGGCAGCGGACCAGACGAACGGGGCAGCCTTTAGGCTTCACTTCTGGCTCAACAAAAATCGCGGGATTCGATCGGCGGGCTCGGCGAGCTTCAAATCGCGTACGATCCCCTGCGCCCGCTCCAGCGACACGTGGCCGGCGCGCCACATGTACTCCAAGGTGTTAAGCGCCGCCAGCACCTCATACGGTTGTCCGCGCCTCGGCTCCGGTGGTTGTGCACGCCAAGCGAGGTGGCATGCATCCCCGTAATCAGGGTGGTGCGGGCGCTGGAGCAGACGGGAGCGTTGGCGAACGCATTGCGGTAGCGGACGCCCTCCGCCGCGAGCCGATCGAGGTGGGGCGTCTGCGCCTGCGAATCACCGTAGCAGCCGAGGTACGGGCTATTGTCCTCACTGGTCAGCCACAGAATGTTGGGCCGGTCGGCCGCGGCGCCCGCGGCGGACATGCCGGCGGCGGCAAGCGCGCACCAAACGCTGAATTGGCAGAACGCAAATAGCGATAAACGGAGCGTCGGATATGGCATTGGGTTGGGGAACCCCGCCCACACCGGCGTGGGTGGCAAAGCGACACCACACCGGGGAAAAGCAAGGTCTTTGACACCGAGGACGTGCGGCCTCCCTGTCGAAACAGTCACTGCAGGAGGCATCATCCAAAGCGGTCCAGGTCGTCGTGGGCCCCTGCACCGCAGTACGGAGTGCAGAGCGACTCTCCAAACAAGCTTTTAGCCAGCGGTCCCGGAACCTTTCACGAAGCCCGGACGCTTTTGAAGAAAAATCGTCCGAAATCTGCCAGCCGTCGTGAAGGGCGACTTCAGCGCTTCGGCGTATGCTGCTTGAGGCACGGCATGCATGTGACGGCGTCCGGCTGATGCTGCAGCCGCTCAGTCGCGATGTCAGCGCCGCAGCGCAGGCACCGGCCGTATTTTGTAGGGAAATCTGCACTCGTCCGCAGCGTCGAGTGCGGGGCTGAACGGCTCATTCAGGGGTGGTCTCACCGGTGGAGCCGCATCCCGACGCCGGGAGCACGCCCACTACGCGACCGCGCGTCGACGGTGTGCGCGCCGGACGGCCACACTGACATCCCGTAAGACAAAACTCATGGATGTAGCCGAGACACGTTTTCACACCGGCGCAGACCGCTTTGGGCCGGTCGGTTCGCAGCCCGAGCGGTAGCCGGCCGGTGGCGCCATAGCTTACAAAATGACGCAAATGAAACGGAACGGAACTCGCGCTCCCTGCGCGGCGCCATGCGATTCATGGCCGGCCCAAATGGGGCCGGCCTTCTTTCCTCATCGCTTCGTCCTCCGCTTCGCGCCGGCCGCCTCGCGCTCGGAATGTTCGAAGGCGTTGGCGAACGCGTCAAGTTCGCGGTCCGTCAGGCCGAGAGATCGGCCCAGCTTGCGCCATCCACTCACGGCCCGTTCGACTTCTTGCAGGATTTCTCTCGCCCGCTTGGGCGCGATTCGGAAATACGCGGTGACGGAGCGCAGTGCCTCGATGGTGGCTTCGGGACCCGCTTCCTGGGAAACCCAGGTTTTTAGTTCCCGCGCACGGTCCGGGAAAGGATTCAAATCGAATGCCGGTGCGAGTCGCCAGAGGCCCCGCTCCGCATGCAGGAAACCGTGATTGTGCAGATGATCGTCGACGTTGGTGATCAGAATGGAGAACGCCATCCGCCGCCACAGCTCTTCGAGATCCGTCTGGACGTCGGCTCCGTGCATCCGGAGCGCATCGGCGATCTCCGTGTAGAAATGCTCCTGCGCGTCGCCGCGCTCGATCCCGAGCAGAGTGGCGGCGGAGACATACATGAGCCGCTTGCCCTCCTTCGTGCGATCAAAGCGACGGACCAAGGCCACTGGCACCCCGTCACTGTCGACCAGGCGCGCGGCAGCGGCATTGATGCCGGCTTTCTGGGCGAGTTGCATGGCAAGCACTTCGCCTTTGGTGACAGCGCGTTCGTCGTGAACGCTGGGAAATTTGCCAATGGCAAGGGCTCCGTCCGTGTCGACCACGGTGCATTTCGGCCGAAGGCCGCCGAGCGAAGTGCCGCGACCGCGAAGGTAGGCCAGGTCAGCGGCGGTCTCCGTTTCCAATTCGACCGCCCGGGTCGCGGCCAGAAGGTGACGCAACTCCAACCAGGGCGGAGCCGTGCGGCGATCCGGCTCGGCCGCGCGACGAAAAACCGCCTCCTCATCCCGAAACCGGAGTGCGCCGACCCGGCTGCCGTCGTCCACGGCGAGCAGGAAATCCATTGCGTTGAGTTGAGGTGTGCCGGCCTCCTTGCCCGCGCGGCGCGCGGACTGGCGGCGCTTGGCATGGTCGCGGAGAATCACCCGGCGACTCCAGCCATCCGGTTCGGTATCGGCCAGCGCGGCAGGAAAAACCGACCCCTCGGGCAACTTGCGATGAAACTGCGCGCCGGCCACGAGGGGCAGGCCCGGCTCGAGGGCGAAACGATCGGGCGCGGCCAGCCAGGCGGCGTTGTAGGCGAAAGCCGCGCGTTCCCGCGTGCCACTCGATTCGAAGTGCAGCGTGCCAACCACGCGCGCTTCGTCGCCCAGGCAAACCTGGATCGTTCGCTTCACAGGGAGGACGGGGATTTCTTCACGCGGACGCGCTGGGGCAGACGTTCCTCATCCAGTTGCAGGCCGACCTCGTCACGCTTGGCATCGATCAGATCGCCCAAGGTATTTCCGAAGCCGAGGACGAAGAGCGCCATCGCGTAAGCGCCCATGGCGACGGCGGGGTCGCCTTTTTCAACGCGGCGATAGGTGTTGGGCGCCACACCCATTCGTTCCGCCATCATCGCAATGGTGAGGTGGCGTTTGCGGCGCGCGTTGGCGATGTCCTGGCCGAATTTGGTCAACGTGCGGCGCGCCGTGGGCGGCAACAGGTCATGGAGAGCGGAGCGCATGATTACGTGCCATGGATAACACATTAAGAGCGATAAAAAGCAATACATTGCATCATAACCGTAAGGTCAGTGAGCCGCAAGAAACCGGCCCACTGGATGACGGGGCAATCGGGACGGGGTCATGCGGGCAATCGCATCGGTGTCCGGGAGTATGTCCGCATCTGATTCTACGCTGGCAGCTAGGCATGATTGCTTCGGCACTGGTGCCTTTGGCTTTATCCGTTAATATCAAATGAGCATTTGCTAGCACATGACCTATAAAGCTAACTCTAC
>JAUSID010000172.1 GCA_030648295.1 Opitutaceae bacterium
CCCGGAGTGCTTGAACGGCTTTGTTGCCTCCACCGTCCCTCCAGGCGGTACCGGGTGGAGCGACCTTTCCCGGGAGGGCTTGTTCTAACTTCCCCACTGAAGTCCCATGGCTTTTCACGGCGCACTGAAATGTCCGGGCTAAGCCCAACCCGCTTCCATTGGGCCGAAATCGATCCGGATCGTGCGCATTAGCGACGATCTTGGGAGATTCCCCGGCCCAGCCTCACCGCTCCGCCGCGAGCGAAATGCACACCAGCTGGCTGTCGTTGCGCGCGAAGAGGCTCCGGTGCGCATATGCGGGATGCGACCATGCGATCGGATGGTCGCGGCCGCGGAGCTTCGTTTCCGGCGTGATGAACCGCGCGCTGCTCATGCGCTCGAAGCCGCGGGGCGAAAGTCGCGCGATCACGATTTCGCCCTTTTCCGTCGTGATCCACGTATGCTCGCCGTGCTGCACGAAGTGCGCCGTGGCCCAGCGGCCGTTGGCCAGCAGCGAAGTGTCCTCCCAAACGCGGTCCCCGGTCGCCAGATCGAGGCAGCGCATCTGGCCGTAGCTGTCGATCCCGTACGCGTGCCCGTCGCGGATGAGCGGCGTCATGATCGTGCTGTGGAGTCCGTCGGTCTTCCGTTCGCTCTGGCCCGTTCGCCGCCAGCGCAACTCGGGCTGGCCGAACCCGGGTTTCAACGCATAGAGGTGCGAGCCGTCGTAGAACGCGGTGAGAAAAAGATTCCGGCCGGTCTCGTCCAGCACCGGATCCGGTACATTCAAAATCATGTTCTTCGGCTTGTAGGGTTCCTGCCAGAGCACCCTGCCGGTGGCGGGCTCCAGGCAGGCGATCCAAGATGCCGTCCACGCCAGCACGACGTCGCGACCGTCCAGCCGAACCAGCCGGGGCGACGAATACGACGCCCGGCCACCGAGGGCACGCCAGCGCTCCTTTCCCGTCGCCACCTCGAGCGCGACCAGGCACGCATCGGGCTCGCCGCCAATCTGGAAGATGACAAGATTGCCCACGACCAGCGGCGCCGCGGTGACGGCCCACACGTTGATGCTGGCGTGAAAATCCGCCGGCAGGTCGCGCGCCCAGAGGACCTTCCCGTCCGCCACGTCGAGGCAATGGGCATGCCCCATCGCGCCCAGGGCGAAGGCGCGTCCATCCGCGACCGTCACCGCCGCGCGCGGCCCCAGTGCGTAATCGATGTCCCGATACACACACGGATAGGCGTGGGTCCAGCGCGGCGCTCCGGTCGCACGATCGAAGCACAACACCCGCTCCTGCGGCTCGGGCGCCGTCACCCGATCAGTGAGGAAAACGCGATCACCGGCGACAGTCGGACCCGTGTAGCCGGGACCCACGGGGGCCGTCCACACCGGTTTCAACTCCGCACCCGAAAACGATTCGATGATGCCGGTTTCGCGCCAGACGCCGTCGCGGCCGGGTCCGCGCCACTGCGGCCAGTCGTCGGCGCGGGCACCGCCCGCCAGCAGCAAGGCCACGCCAAGTGCGAGCGCCAGACCCGCGGAATGAGCGGGGCGGGAGGCCGAGATGCCTATTTCGCCGCTCGCCTGGTTGGCGGCAGGCAACCAAGCGACCGCCTGCAGCACGTGAGCTTTTCGCGGCGCCGGGAAACGCCCACGCCTTCCGCGGGGAACGCCGTGGAACGAGGCCGAGCCACGGGCATGACATTCGTCAGGCATGGGGAGTCGAAAGCAACGGACGGAGGACATCGCATCAAGACGAGCCGCAGGAGGGAAGGGTTTTTGGGTTGTGAGCCGCCCCGCCCCGCAAGGCAAGCCTTGCTCTCCTCCCGCGGCCCACGAGCAAACATGTCACGTATTACCCAGCGCGGCGCAGCCGCAACCGAAGTGATCGTTCTCGCCGATGGATGCGCCGCCGGAGCAGGGAGAAGGGAGCAAGGAGCAGGATCCAAACGAGAAGGTTTTGCCTCTGTGACCTCCCGTATGTGCTCCGTGTCCTCCGTGACCCGGCAGAAATCTTGCGGAGAAAATGCTCGAGTCCATTGGGAGCGCGACCGCCCCGGTCGCACCGATCTCCATGCGACCGAGGGCGGTCGCGCTCCCATCCAAACCCATCGCGGGCTACGACCAAAGCGCGTCGAAGCGTGAAGACCGTCGGGTTCAGCATTGAGATGCACCGCCGAATCTTCACCTTCCTCTCGATGCTTGGACTCACCCCCGATGACATTCTCGGTCGCATGGCACCCGCACCGATGCGGCCCGCGCCATCGCTCGCGTTTTCGATCTCCTATGGCGCGGTGAGCGTCACGGTCGTAAGCCTGCTCGCCTACTCGATTTGGACGTTTCATCTGATCCCAGGCACGGCGGCGATGTATGCCTCGATCGCTGCCGTGTACGTTGTCCTCACCGGCGTTGCCTTGAGCCGGCTTCTGGTCGCTCCCGGTGCCACGTCACGGTTTGCGTTGCTGTTCGCCGTGGCGTTCGTGGTGTACGCGCTGATCTGGTGCGCGTTTTGGTTCGGGCTGAAAGGCAAGCACCACGCGGATCTGTGGGGTTCGGCGGTCGGGCTCGCGGCCATGGCGTGGATGCTCCAGCGCGGTTTCGGCCACGTGGGAAATTTTCTCGCGCTCGCCGGTGTGCTGTTCGCGTTCCACACGCTCGGATATTATCTCGGTGACGTCCTGCACGGGCTGTTTCGCGGCCCGCCCGGTCGAATGCTCTGGGGCGCTGCTCATGGCGCCGGTTTCGGCGCGGGCCTCGGTTACGTGCTCTTTCATTGCCAGGCACCGTTGCGACAGCGGCTTCTTGCGCGCGCGGCTGCAACCTGAATGATCCAGCGTTCCCATGTCCCACGCCCAAAGCCCCGATTCCTACGACGCCGTCATCATTGGTGGCGGACCTGCCGGTTCGTGCGCCGCCGCCATCCTGGCGGAATACGGCCACCGAACCCTGATCCTGGAGCGGGAGAAATTTCCCCGCTATCATATCGGCGAGTCGCTGATCCCCTTCACGTTTCAACCGCTGGAGCGGATCGGCATGATCCCGAAGCTGAGGCGCTCCCACTTCGTCAAGAAATACAGCGTCACGTTCGTGCAGCCGGACGGCCGCCGGTCGCAGCCGTTTTATTTCTTCAACCGCTACGATCGCGAAACCGTCGCCCAGACGTGGCAGGTGCTGCGGTCGGAATTCGACCAGATGCTCCTCGACAATGCGCGGGAGAAAGGCGCGGAGGTGCGCGAGGAAACAACCGTCCAGCGGCTGCTCCTGACCGATGGGCGCGTGACCGGCGTTGAAGCCACGGACAAGTCCGGCCGCACCTATCCGGTGCAGGCGCGGATCACGCTGGATTGTTCCGGCAAGGAGGCGTTCACCTCGAATCGCAACGGCTGGCGGATGCGCGATCCGTACCTGAACAAGATTGCGGTCTGGACCTATTACCAGGACTCGAAGCGCGGCGAGGGAATCGATGAGGGCGGCATCACCGTTGCCTATGTCGCGGAAAAGGGCTGGTTCTGGCACATCCCGCAACACAACCGGATGACAAGCGTGGGGGTCGTGGCGGAGGCCAAGTATCTCACGCGCGGCGGAGTCAAGGAGCCGCGGCAAATCTTCGATCGAGAAGTCGAGCAGAACCTCTGGATCAAGGACCGGCTTTCCACCGGCCGCAGCACGGGCGAATACTTCATCACCAGCGAATACTCGCGGCATTCACGATACTGCGCATCGCCCGGGCTGCTGCTCGTGGGCGACGCGCTCGCGTTTCTCGATCCGGTTTTCAGCAGCGGCGTGATGCTGGCGCTGAAGAGCGGGCAACTGGCGGGCGAGGCGATCCACACCGGAATCATCGAAGGCGACCTGTCGCCGGCGCGTTTCGCCGCGTATGGCGCGACCCTGCGGCAGGGCATCGAGAACATGCGAAAACTGGTCTACGCCTTCTACGATCCGCAGTTCTCATTCCGCGAAGTGATCGCGCGCTATCCCGATGCGGCCGGTGAAATCACCGACTGCCTGTCCGGCGATGTGAACAAGGATTTTTCCCAACTGTGGTCGCGGATCCGCGAATTTGTGCCGCTCCCGGACGATCTGCCCTATGGTGACCCGCTCGAGCAGGCGGCGAACGTGCCGGTGACGTAGCATGGTCCAGGCTTTGACCACGGATACCACAGATCAGCACGGATCGATCCTCGGATGGAGTGGGCCTTTATCCGGGATTGATCCGTGAAATCCGTGGTTAATTTGTCTGAGTCGTATCAATTCAGTGGAAAACCGCGAATGAACGCGAATGGACGCAAATTCCAGAGGAAGAAGGAGAGGATTAACCAAGTGGAACCATGCTCACCTTTTGGTTGATCGTTTCCATGCTCCCCAAAGACGTCCTCTCCATTCGCGTGAATTTGCGTCCATTCGCGGTTGAACTCCTAGCCTGACTCTTTGCGGGCCAGAGGCCCGCGCTCCCAGGAAACCGTTGTTTCTTCCCGTCCGGGGCAAAACGCGTTTTGCGGTGGAGGCTGAATTGTTCCGGCTGAACCGCAGCCATCGAAAACTCTCGCCGTCTGCGACATTCAACCACCCGGCGCGGCCGTAGCATCCCGCACGTCGTAGCACTTCAGTGTGTCGTGATAACGCAGATACAGGCGGCCATCGAGGATCACCGGGTGCGCCCACGCGTCACGATCGCGCAGGGTCGTGAAACGAAAACGGCCCTTCCCCTCGAATTGCGTGTCCGCATCGCGCAGGAGCAGCATCCAGCCATCTTCGCATAACGCGTACAGCCGGCTGTCGGCGAAGATGGCCGCGCCTTTGACCAGCTCCGGCGCTTCGTAAAGCACCTTCCCCGTCGCCGCATCGAGCGCCGCCCAGCCGCCGCGGCGCGGGTAATAGGAGCCGAACAGCCGTCCGTTGACGTGCACCACCCCACCCTGCGCGGTATCGAGCTTGGTGGTCCAGGCATCCTCCACGCCAACCGTCGCGTCCGCCGACGCCGGCGCAATCAGCCGGTGCAGCGCTCCCGGCGGACCGAACGGCGCGGTCATGAACACGCCGTCGCCGGAGAGCACCGGGCTCATCGCGAGCACGGAATACGACGTCGGGCGGGCGCGGAGCCATTGGAGCTTCCCCGTGTCGGCGTCGGCGCAAAACAGATGGCTGGCCGTGCATCCGATCAGCAAGCGGCGGCCGGCGAAGCGAACCAAAATCGGCGGCGCGTATCCCGCGGTTTCCGCGCTCGAGTTCGACTCGCGCAGCGGAGCACTCTGCCAGACCACGGCTCCCGTGATCTTGTCGAGCGCCACGAGCAGTGCGTCCTGCCCGCCGGCTGTCGCATACACCAAGCGCTCGTCCACGATCAAGCAGTCACTGAGCCCCCAGGTGATGTTCTCGCCGCGAAAACGCTGGAGCAGATCCACGGACCAGAATTCCTTTCCCTTCGCCGCGTCGAGACACGCGATTCGGCCATGCGCGTTCTGGTGATAAACGCGGCCCGCGCTGTAGGTCACCGACCCCCGCGCGCCCTGGTATTGATTCAGCCATGACGCGCCATTCTTCGCGCGCCAGAGCGGCTTCCCATCCAGGTCATGCGCAAGGACGTACAGGTCCTCCCCGAAGTCACCGGTGAGGTACCAGCGGCCATCCCCGAACGTCGGCGACGAGAATCCGCGACCTACGCCCGTGACGGACCACAGCAGTTTCGGCCCGCCCTCGGGCCACGTCTGGAGCAATCCGCGTTCGTCGCTGATGCCATCCCGACGCGGTCCGCGAAACTGCGGCCAGCCGGGCTCCGGCGATGCGATGAGCGACGCCTGGCGGGCGGCCGAATCAGCCGCTGCCGCCTGGAATGGCGTGATGATCGCGCCAAACACTACAACGCCCAAAGCGAGTGAAACCAGTTTCGGCGATGCCGGAAGCGCCAGCCGTTTCAGGTCAAACGTCACGGGCAAAAAACGGCGGCAAAGCTCGTCGCGTGCGCTTCCGAAAATCCGCAATCCGCGATCCGCGATCCGAAATTCCATCACTCCCCGATGCACCAAAGGAACTCCTCGCGCGGGGATCCCTTTTTCGCGTGCCGGAGGTAAATGCGGTTTCCACAAATCGCCGGCGTGGCCATGGCCTCGTCACCGAGCTGATTTTGCGCGAGCAGCTTGAACTGGCTCGGCGTGGCCTCAAACACCGACGTCACGCCGCGCTGGCTGGTCGCGTAGACACGCGTGCCCACCATGATCGGTGAGGCATAAAAATCGCGGTCGACCTTTTCGCGCCAGCGCTCCTCGCCGGTGTCGGCCTTCCAGCAGACGGCCTGGCCCGCGTCGAGCACGGCAAAGATGTGGCCGTCACGCACGAGCATCGACGGCACATATAACCGGGCGCCATTCTGCCAGGCGACCTTGCCCGAGCCATCGGCCTCCACTGCCACGACGTGGTTCTTCGGATACCCGCCGCTGACAAACACGCGCTGGCCGTCGGTGGCGGCGGTCACGACCATCTCCTCGGTGGAACCGGCGATCTCCCACAGCTTGCGGCCGGTCAGCGGATCCAGGCTGACGACCAGGTTGCAGCCGCCGAGCACGACTTGCGTCCGACCCGCGGCCTGGAGAAGCGCGGGCGACACGTAGTTCGGAATCTGCGGCCGGTCCTGTCGCCAGACCACGCGGCCGCTGCGGGCGTCCAGTCCCACCACCTTGCCGCCACCTCTGTGATCGGCGCTCACCACCACGATCGAGTCGTGCACCACGGGTGAGGAACCGAAACCCTGGTGCATGACGAATTCGCTCACGCGCTGCTGCCACAGGACCTTCCCCGCGCGATCGAGCGCCGTCGTGTGCACGGCATCGTCGTTGATGAAATTGATGTACAGCCGCTCGCCATCCCAGGTCACGGTCGAAGAAGCCTGCGACGTATTGCGGTGGCCGGCCTGGTTCAGCTTTCCCTTGTGCACGACCGTCGCCCACGCGGGTTTTCCCGCCGCACGGTCGAAGGCCAGCACGAGCTGTTCGCCCGCGGCCTCATCGGCGGTGGCGAGGTAAATCCGGTCTCCGACGACGGTCGGTGAGCTGTGACCCTTGCCGCGAACGCCGGTGCGCCACACCACGTTTTGCGTCTCGCTCCATTTCAACGGCACCGTCTGGCCGGCGGCCGCCTGTCCGTCGCGCGTCGGGCCGCGCCAGCCCGGCCAGTCGGTGGAGGCCGAAGCCGCGGCGAAACCGGCGAGCGACGATGCGAAAAACAGGGAAACGGAAACCAGTGCGCGAATTCGATTCATGGGGTACAGTGGCTCAGAGCTTCCGCCAATCACTCCGCCGGGCGCAAGCGCGCAGCGCAGGGACGAAGGGCAAGGGGCAATGCGCAAGGGGCAAGGCGGAAAATGGGCCGAAGGCGAATGACCGCCATACGAGAATTCCGCCGGGCACCCTGCCGGTGCCGGCCGGTTTTTCGATCTTCTCCCTCGAATCGACGGCTTCAAGCTGCGCATGGCGCCGGAAGGCGAAAGAGCCGCCTCCGATGGCTTGGGGGACTACGGGGTGGCTTGGAGCTTTCACAGTTCACCCTCCCCTTAAACCCCTCCCGCTGAGAATCCGATTTCCTATCAGTCAGGAACCAGCCCACGACGATCGCGCAGTCGCCGCTCTGTCACATTTCCGTCAGCACGTGGGCGAAAAAGGCCGGCGCGCGGATTCACGACAGCGACAAGAAGGATCGCTGCGCCAAGCTGACCGGCGACACCGCGGCGATGGCGGCGGTGCTGCTGAACCAGGCGCTCGATGACACGCTGGTGCCGAAGTACAAACCGTCGCGCGAGTTCTCGCACTGCCTGGATTGCCATCATCCGGACGCATCCAGTTGATTACACCCTTACGGGCAAGTTGGCGAAAACCATGAGTTGCTGGTCGGGTTCGGGCATCTGGCTTCCGGCCTCTGGCTTCGGGCGGCGCAAAACAGGAAAAGATTTCCGCAGGTAAGCATTGTTGGAGCGCCACGCTTCATCCTATTCTCCCGTCCAGCCCTTTTTCGATTCGGCCGCCTGACGTTCAGGCCGGCGCCATTTATATTATCCCAGGCGGAAGACGCAGTTTTCCCATCAGTGAATCCAGCCCTTGCCGATGCGCCAGCGACGCGAACTTTCGCCGCCTTTTCACCCCGATTACTTGATGGCATGCGCTGCATTCGGCCAAAAACAACGACCAACATCCGCAATCGAATGAACAACAAGAATCAAAAGACGGCAGTCGGCCTCGCGCTGGTGTCGGCTCTGCTGGCCGGCCTGCTGCACGGGCAACAAACGCCGACGTCCCTTGCAGACGGCACTGGTTCCATCGAGCCCCCCGTACGCCTCTCGCCTTTCGAAGTGCGCGTCGAG
The DNA here is from genome assembly GCA_030648295.1 of Opitutaceae bacterium. Taxonomy (GTDB): domain Bacteria; phylum Verrucomicrobiota; class Verrucomicrobiia; order Opitutales; family Opitutaceae; genus ER46. The sequence goes on from JAUSID010000172.1 coordinate 8,331, forward strand.
CAGGACAAGGGCTATCAGGCGGCGGATACACTCATCAGTGGCCGAATCGCCATGGATCTATTCAAATCGCCGGTCGACACGACGGTGCTGACGCGCGAGTTTCTCGACGACGTCATTGCGTTTGATGCGGCGGAGGCCGCCGGCCGCTGGCTTACGAGCGTTTCTCTCTATAATGATCAGTCGTCCGAGAGCACCGACACTCGCGATTTCGGGGCCCGGATTTCATTTCGTGGTTTGAGCCGGAGCACGAACACGCGCAATTACTTCGTGTATGGCACGACGCCGGAGTCCTACCTGATTGAACGGGTCGAAGGCGCACGGGGTTCCAATAGCATAATTTACGGCGATGCCGGCGCCGGCGGCATGCTGAATTACGTCACGAAACGGGCCTCGGCGGGAAGGAATTTTGGGAATCTGAATTTCCGGACCGACAGCCACGGGACGGCCTATGTCGCCCTCGATTTAAATCGGCGGCTCAACGACCAACTGGGCCTTCGCATCAATACCATGTGGCAGAACCGCCAGGACTGGCGGCCGGGCTGGTTCGACCGGCGCAAGGGTCTGGCAATCGCGGGCCTTTATCAGCCTTGGAAAGGCATGGATATTCGCGCCGAGGTCGAGCGGGGCAGCAACCAGCGGCAATTGGGCGCTTATATTTATACCGATCAAGCCTCGAGTTGGAACCGAACGACGCTGCTGACGACGCCGCTCAACCCCACTGCACCCGGCAACGCCGTGCCTGCCGGTGCGGGTCTGGCCACCCTCAGTGGCACCCGTTCGGTGCCCGGCGTCGGCACGGTCAGAAACGACTATCTCCTCGTAAGCTCAGCCTGGGATAACACGATTATGAACTGGGGGGCGATGTCCATGTCCTCCGGCACCGGACTCCTGATCGAAGCGCACGATCCCGCCGGCGGTCCCGGGTTGCTGGGGCGCGCCAATCCACTTCCCAGTCGTGATTTTCGAGACATTGGGCCCGATTCGTACCAAATCGACACCCTCGCCAACTACACGCTCACCCTCGAGCAAAAGTTGCCTGGTGACGGCGTGGTCGAGATCGCCGCGGCTTCATTCAACGTGGATCGCGAGTCTGGCAATGGCGTCAGCAACCGGGTCATCCGCATCGACACGAACGCCGTTCTCCCGGATGGGCGGCCCAACCCCAAGGCCGGGAAGGCCTACACCGAGGGGCCGTTTCTGGGCAATTATACGCCCGATTATTTTGATACGGCCCGCATCGCCGCAGCCTATCCGGTTCTCAAGCTCAAGAACTTCAAGCAAACGGTCAGCGTCGTTGGACAGTGGAGGAAAACGGAGCAGCGCTATTTCCAGGACATCCTTGGCCGAATCGATCCGGGCAATCCGCGCGTTGATACCAACATCAATCACGCCTCCAATTCGATCAAGTTTCGCCGCTATGTGGATGACCCGGCGACGGTGAACGTTTTCCCCACGGTCGATGGCAGATTGGGAGACCGATTGCAGAACGATGACTATTTCTCGAATCCGCCGTGGTTTGCCCTGCCGAGGGTCCCCGGGTCACCCTATCAACTGGCGCGCGCCATCAACCGCGCGGAGATCAAGGTATCCAAGCTCAATTCACAGCAGATCAATACAATTGGCGACTACTTCGACGGGCGCGTGAACATGGTCGCCGGCATCCGCAAGGACAAAATGAAGTGGACGGGCAATGCGCCCGCGCTCTTCGGCAATGTGCCCCTGAACGGCCTGGACCCGAGCGTCCCGGACAATATCGGCGCCTATAACCGGCTTCATGAATCGACCAGCAAGTCGGTTGGGGTCACGGTGTTTCCGACCCGCTGGCTGGGCGCCTACGGCTTTTACGGCCAGGCCTTCCGCCCGTCGGGTGACGAGCGCCTGTGGCTGGGTACGCCCAGTTTCGTCACCCCGTCAACCACCCGGGCGGCCGGGCTCAAGTTCAATCTTTTCGGCGGCATGATTATTGGCAAGGCCGGCGGCTACCGCACCGAGGAGACCGACCGGGTGGTGAACTGGTCCAACGGGGTGACCATCATCAACCGGCTCTGGCACGCCATCGGCCGCGATGAAATGCAACTGGTCGCCCCGAACACCTTCATCAACGACCGGGCGGACTTCGAGGGCAAGGGCTGGGAGGCCGAACTGACGGCTAATATGACGAATGCGTTCCGCATGAGCTTCAACATCGCGTTTCCCGAGGCAAAGCAGGGTGAATCGTACCTGGACATCAAGGCGTACCTCGATGCGAACCGGGCGACCTGGCAGCAGGGCCGGGCTCGCATAACGGATCCGGCGCTGGTGACGGAGTTCGACAACAGCCTCCGCGACTACGACAATTTTCTATCGGGCCGGGTGATCGGTCGCACCGCCAACGGCACTCCGAAATATACGGCCAACTTTTTCGGCAACTATACATTCCAGTCCGGTCCCGTGAAGGGCCTCCGAATAGGTGGGGGGGCCAATTTCTACGGCCACCGGCTGATTGGCAATCTGGGCAACACCACCGCCGACGCCTTCAGATATGTTTACGCGGCCGAATACTATCTCGTGACTGCGCAGTTGGGCTACAATTTCCGGTTGGGCGAAAGGATCCCGGTTCAACTGTTGCTCAACGTGAACAACCTGCTGGACCACGACGATCCGATCTACTACGGCCTGTCCACGTTCAGCGGGGTGCAGTATAAGAATGGTTATAGTTACTCGGCCCCACGGTCGGCGACCCTGTCCGCCACGTTCAAGTTCTGAGCGCCAGCGGGCGGCGTTCACGCGGCCGTGGCGGGCATGGGGCGACATGAAATCTGCCGCTTCGATCGTGCGCCCACCCGACTCCTTCCGAACATGCTCACACTCCACCGGCTTCTGGGATTGATTCTCGTCTGTGCGCTGTCCGGCCAACAGGGCGCAGTCGCGGCAGCGGTTCCGACCGCTCCACGGCCGAACATCCTGCTCATCGTCGCCGACGACATGGGTTACTCCGACCTGGGCTGCTATGGGGGCGACATTGACACGCCCAATCTCGATGGACTGGCGCGCGAGGGGATCCGTTTCACGCAGTTCTATAACGCTGCACGGTGCACGCAGTCCCGCGCGGCTCTTCTGACCGGTCTCTATAACCATCAGACGGGGACGGATTGAAGGAGGACGGATTGAAGGGGTCATGCTTTACCTTTTACCTTCCCCAGCTTTTCGAGCCATTTGCCGGCTTCACCACGTGGGTTTTTGCGCAGGTTCCCGACGTGTTTGCTGACGTAAAAATGGCTGCCCATGACCATCCGCTTCGCCCGCGCCAGCACGACCTGCTGAAAGGAAACTGGCGGCGCGCGGCCGCCTACGCCGAGGCCTCGGCGCGCCACCACTGGAGCCGCGTCGTAGCCCGCAGGGCGAAGACGGGAGCGCACCGCCCACCTGGTTCCGCCTTCGGTGGACTTTGTCATCAACACCTGCGACCCGCCACGGCGATGCTCCTTGCTATGCGCGAGGGTGCCATCTTGCTGCGTTCACCCCAGCCCCGCGGTATCGCGCATGAAAACCATACATCGTGTCTTGCTTGCCTTGGCGTGCCTTGGTGGCGCCTGGCTGCAGGGGCAACCCGCCACCTCGAGCCTCGTCAACATCTCGACGCGCGGGAAGGTGGCGACGGGTAACAACATCTTGATCGGCGGATTTGTGATTGGCGGGAACGGCACCAAGACGGTGCTGGTGCGCGCCATCGGTCCGGGCATCGGTGTCCGGGAGTATGTCCGCATCTGATTCTACGCTGGCAGCTAGGCATGATTGCTTCGGCACTGGTGCCTTTGGCTTTATCCGTTAATATCAAATGAGCATTTGCTAGCACATGACCTATAAAGCTAACTCTACT
>JAUSID010000176.1 GCA_030648295.1 Opitutaceae bacterium
CCCCGGTCGAAACGATCTCCATGCGACCGGGGGCGGTCGCGCTCCCATCCAAACCATCGCGCACGAACGCGCCAGCATCCTCTCCGATCACCGGCGCGCAAAGCGGTTGAAACTTCGCGGACGTCCGCCAGCGTCCTCGTCCATGAACCCCGCCCCTTCGCGTCGCCAGTTTTTGAAGACAAGCCTCGGCACGCTGACGCTGACCGCTGGACTCGGATCTTTATCGTCGTTTGCAGCGGATGCAGTGGCGCCCCGCAAGCGCGCGATGAAAAAGGGTTTCATGCTGAACGCGTTTCCCGGAAGAGCGATGCCGGTCGCCAAGCAGTTCCAGCTGCTGAAGGAGGCGGGATTCGACGGCGTGGAGCCACGCAGCCATCTCAATCAGGACGAGGTGTTGCGCGCGCGCGACGCGACCGGGCTGAGCATCCCGAGCGTCACGTGCGGCACGCATTCGCGCCTGCTGGCGCAAGGCGCGCGCAGCCAGTGGCAGGGGGGCGTTGACGGCATCCAGCAGGCGCTGCGCGACGCGAAGCGCTACGGCGCCTCCTCGATCCTGGTCGTGCCCGGACTCGTGACGGAAAACATTTCGTACGAGGAGAACTACCAGCGCACGCAGGCGGGCATTCGCGCGTGCATTCCACTCGCCGAGGAGCTCGGCGTCACCATGGCGATCGAGAACGTCTGGAATAATTTTTTGATGAGCCCGATGGAGGCGGCTCGGTACGTGGACGAGTTCAAATCCGCCGCGGTCGGTTTCCATCTCGATATCGGCAACATGATGTACCTCGGCTGGCCCGAGCAGTGGATTCGCACGCTCGGAAAGCGGATCGCGAAGGTGCACATCAAGGAATTCAGCCGGAAAAAAATGAACCAGGAGGGACTCCGGCAGGGTTTCCAGGTCGAGTACCTCGAGGGTGACAACAACTGGCCCGCGATCATGAAGGCGCTTGACGATGTCGGCTATCGCAGCTGGGCAATCGTCGAACCGGCCTACAAACCGAAGGACGTCGAAGGCGTCGAACGGCTGAAACAGATCTCCGAACGGCTGGATCGCATCATCGCGAGCTGAACCGCTCCCGCTGCGCCGGGCCATTCGGTGGAATTTCCTCATGACACTGCGGTTTGTGTTCCTTCTTGCAGCGAGCCTGCTTTCGGTTGGCGCCGCACCGGCCGGCAAGTTGCTGACGGCGTTGAAATCGCCCGTGTTGCTGCGCGGCGATGCCCATACCGCCTATCGCGACCCGCTGCTGGTCCACGAGCGGAGCCAGTTTCATCTTTTCTATTCGTGGGTGCGCGAGGAGGAAGACCATCTCATCTACGCCAGCACCTGCTGCACCGTCGCCATCACGTCGCCAAACGGCGATTCGCCCGCGGAGCCGAACACGGGATGGCGCGTGAGCTTCGCGGCAGTGAGCGCGGGCGAGTTGATGCCGCAGAAAAAGCGCGCGATCTGCCGCGCATTTCCGAGCGCGCGTGGATGCTGCGCGCGCAGCTCCGCGAGCTCCTGGCGCGGCGGTTCCCAGCTGAAGGCAGTGCGCTCGAGCTTCACCGGCAGATCACCACCACAGCACCCACAGTGTCCGCAATCGCGGCCAAGCTCCTCGCCGAAATACCTCAGGAGCCTTCGCACCAGACATCCCTCACCGGCCAGCAACGCTGCCACCGCTCCGACCCGCGCAATGTCGCTCTGCTCGCGGGTTGCGAACCGCCGTCGCAACTCATGCCAGGTCGCCGGCAAATCCTCGGGCACGCGTCGAACCCGATAACCCTGCCGCACACCCGCGACCTGCAGTTCCAGATCGCCCTTTTCCTCGAGGTAATTGAGCGCCTTCACCACCCGCTCGCGTTCACCGCCCATGGCGGCCACGGCGTCGGCCAACACCACGGAATTCCAGGTGCGCCCGACTTTCGCGAGTCCGAAGAGGCGTTCGAGAAAATCCCGCCGCTCCGCATCGAACCGGTTCAGGATCTCCTCCGGCGGACGGCGAAATTTCCACTGATACGTGGTGTAGAAGGGCGCCGTGGCCTCGATGATACCATCAAGTTCCAGGTAGGTCAGCGCCGTGGACACGACCAGCGCGCGAATATCGTGTCGCACGGACAACTCGTAATTCGAGATGTCGAATACATCGCCGGCCGAGCGCCCGTGCAGCAATTCCCGCAGCAGGTCGCGCAACGACTCCGGTGCCGGTGTGTCGCCATACGTGAAATTCTCGAGCACGGTGAGATCCTCCGCGGCGGCGAAAATCTCGCAGTCCGACGGCAAACCATCGCGGCCGGCACGGCCGATTTCCTGCGCATAGTTCTCCAGGCTCTTCGGCAGGTTATAATGATAGACCGCGCGGATGTCGGCTTTATCGATTCCCATGCCGAACGCGATCGTGGCGACGACAATCCGATCGGTCGCCGCCATGAACCGATTCTGCACGATCTCGCGCTGCTCCGATTCCATGCCGGCGTGATAGGCCTCCGCCGCAAAGCCCGCCTTGGCCAGCGCCGTGGCGACCGATTCGGAGGTTTTTTGCAAAGTAACGTACACGATGGTTGGTCCCGGCAGCCGGGACTTCAGTCGCTCGATTAACAGGTGAAGCCGGCGTCGCGGCGTGCAGGCCGTGACGCGGAGGTGAAGATTGGGACGATAAAAGCCCGTGTGCACATATGCCTCTGGTACGATCGCGAATTCGCGGCAGATGTCCTGCGCGACCGCAGGCGTCGCCGTCGCCGTCAACGTGAGCACACGCCCCACTTTCAATTCCCGGGCGTAGCGCGCCAGCTTCAGGTAATCGGGACGGAAGTTGTGCCCCCACTCCGAAATGCAGTGTGCCTCGTCGATGACGAGGAGATCGATCGCGAGCGTCTTGAGCCGGGCGAGAAACCGCTCGTTGGAGAAACGCTCGGGCGCGACATAGAGCAGCTTCAGCCGGCGCTCGCGCAAGGCGTTTTGGATCTCCTCGAACGCCTCGCGACTCACGCTCGAGTCAAGCCGCGCCGCCTCGATGCCGCGGGAGCGGAGGAAATCGGTTTGATCCTTCATCAGCGCGATCAAGGGCGAGACGACGACGGTGAGCCCCTTCAGCAGCAGTGCCGGCAGCTGGTAACACAGACTCTTGCCGCTCCCGGTGGGAAAAACCGCGAGGGCCGACCGGCCGGCGAGCAGATGCGTGATGACGGCCTCCTGACCCGGCCGGTAGTTTGCGAAACCGAACCGTTCGCGCAGGAGCGTGCGCGCGGCGTCGAGCTGATTTGGCGGCATAGCTCATTCCGCAAGCTCGGCCGCCGGCCGGCTTGCCCCCTCGCCCGCCTCCGCCGCGCGAATCGCCGCCATCGCGTCGGGATCCGCAAGCAGTTCCATCGTTTCGGCGATGGCGGCCAGCCGCTCCGCGCCGATGACATGGGCGACCGGCCGATCATGGCGGGTAAGCGTGGCGAGGTCGCCCCGTTCGGCGGTGCGCACCACCGCACTGAGCCGCCGCTGCGCCTCTTTGATCGTGTATGCCTTTTTCATGCAAAAAGGGTGCTCGCGTCCCCTGGCCCGTCAAGCGCACCTGGGAATCAGCTGAGTGTTCAGCGGCCGGCCGATGAGTGTCGGCACGTCTTCACCGCTCATCCGACTCCACGGCTTGGAAATCTTGAAATCGGGCATCTGGCATCGGGCATCTGGCAATTTCCAATCCGTCGGTTGTTCGGCGGCGCGCATTTCTCAGCAGTCACTTGAAACCGCGAATCTTCGCTCATCGCCAGAAATCAAAGGCGTGTGCGCGGTGTGCGTGCTTCGCCTAATCGGCGAAGCGCGAAGATGGCAGGGGAACTGTGAATTCCTCATTAGCGTCAATTAGCGCAGATTCGCGGTTAAAGCCGGTTTTGTTCGCTTGGTTGCGCTCCGCTGCATTGGTCCTCTGTGTCGCATCCAAAACCGCGCTTGGCGATGTGGTCCAGCTAGGACACCCGAAAATCCGCGATCAGCTGCGCGGGATCGTCGGCTTTCATCAACGCTTCGCCGACGAGGACGGCATGCGCGCCGGCGGCGCGGGCGCGGGCCGCATCTGTCCGGGTGACGATCCCGCTTTCGCTCACGGCGGTGACCTCACGCGGAAATTGCGGAATCAACCGTTCGCTGAGGCCGAGATCCGTTTTGAAAACGGCGAGATCGCGGTTGTTCACACCGATGACGCGCGCGCCGTGTCTCACCGCCCGCTCGAGTTCGTGTTCGTCATGAATCTCGAAAAGCGAATCCAAGCCCGCCGCCGCCGCCGCATCCGAGAGTGTCGCGATCTCGGCATCCGTCAGCGCGCGGACGATGACGAGGATCGCGCTCGCGCCCGCCTGGCGCGCCTCCAACACCTGGAGCGGGTGGACCATGAAGTCTTTGCGCAGGCACGGTCGCGCGGGTGGTGTCGCACAGAAGTGCGCCGTCACGTCACGGAGATCCTGCAGGGTGCCGCCAAAAAACTTCTCATCCGTGAGCACCGACAGCGCGTCCGCGCCGGCCGCCTGGTAGCGCTTCGCCTGGTCCAGCGCGGAGGCCCCCGTCTTGATGTCGCCGGCGGACGGCGAACGGCGCTTGATTTCGGAAATCACGGCGAGCGTGCCATCTGTGCGGCGCAACGCCTGCGCGAACGAGGGCGGCCGCGGCAGCGCGGCATTCGCCGCGGCGAGCTCGGCCGGCGTCACGTCGCGGAGCAACGGCGCGATTTCGCGCCGCTTCCACGCCATGATTTCCGTGAGTTTGTCCGCCATCGAGATTAAGGACGACACACGACCCGGTGAAAAACGAGGCCAGAGTTTTTCGGGTTTTTTCGTGTCTTTCGGCGCGGTCGTGGTTCACCTTGCGGCGATGAGTGCAATGGACGATCTGCGCCGGACCATGGCCCGGCTGCGTGCGCGGGATGGCTGCCCTTGGGATCAGGAGCAGACGCACGCCTCGCTCGTCCGCTGCCTAATCGACGAAGTCAGCGAACTGATCGACACGATCGATCGCGAAGATTACCCGCACATGCGCGAGGAACTCGGCGACGTGCTCATTCAGGTCGTGTTTCACGCGCAAATCGCGGCAGAAAAGGGGTTCTTCACGTTCGAGGACGTGGCACGCGACATCAACGAGAAGCTGATCCGGCGCCACCCGCACGTGTTTGGAACCGGAAAGCTCGAGACTTCCGAGCAGGTGATTGTCGAGTGGGAGAAGATCAAGGCGACGGAGAAAAAGAATGGCCCGGCCGCCGGTGAAGACAGCGTATTCAAACCTCTGCCACCGCGATTGCCGGCGCTGATGTTCGCGGAGGCGGTTTGGAAGCAAATGACGAAAAAGCAGCTGCCGGTGGACGGATTGGTGGACATGGCGCAGGTGAAGGCGCTCGGCGCCGAGTTGGATGATGAGAGCCTGGGAAAAATGTTGTTCGAGATCACCGCGGCGGCGCGTGCCAAAGGCCTCGATCCCGAGGGTGCGCTCCGACTGCACGCGACCAGGCTCATGCGCGAGGTCGAACAGCGCGTTCAGGCGGCCGCCAAGTGACGAAAGTCATGCGGTCTTTCGGATTGGTTTTCCTGGGAGCGCGGGCGTCCGGCCCGCAACCGCATGGCGGAGGACTTTCTACTTGCGGCTCGAACGGTGACGCCGTTGGCATCCGACATACTCGCTTCGATGCGGGCGGGACGCCCGCGCTCCCGGGAAACGGATTTTCCGACGCACGGGATCGAGTGAAATCCGGGCGACTGCGATGACCGCTGACTCGGATTCACTTCCCGCCACGTCGCACTCTGAAACGCCTGCGGTTGAAGTGCCGGCCGAAGTCATTCGCGACTGGTGGCAACCGTTCGAGGATCATCTCGCGAAGGAGCGGCGGCTGTCGCGCTACACGGTTCGGAATTACCGGCAGGCGTTCGAGGATTTCCATCGGTGGCTGGCGGATCCGCAGGTCAACCTGTGGGCGCGCGGGCTGGATGCGCTCACGGCGCGTGATATTCGCGATTTCGTGATTGAGGCTCAGCGGCGTTTCGATCGACGCACGCTGCACAATCACGCGTCGGGCCTGCGCACGTTTTTCAAATTCTGGATGCGTCGCGGCCGGCTGGCGCGGGATCCTTTCCTTGCCGTTCCGCTGCCGAAGCTCGAAAAGCGGCTGCCGAAATTCCTGACCGAATCGCAGATGAAGCTGCTGCTCGCCGGTCCGCAGCGGTTGCTCGAAAATGAATCGATCGACGCGCACTCGGCCTGGCGGGACCGGCTGGCGATGGAGCTGCTCTATGGCGGTGGACTCCGCGTCAGCGAACTGGTGGCGCTTAATCATGGCGCAATCGACATGGACTCGGGCGTGGCGCGCGTGCTGGGCAAGGGTCGCAAAGAGCGTCTGTGTCCGTTGGGTGCGGTTGCTCTCGCGGTGTTGAAGAAATTCCGGGCCGAGTTTGCACCCAATGCGGCGCCCTCGACGGCCGTGCTGGTGAACCCGAATGGATCGCGGATGAAAGTCGGCGCCGTGCAGCTGATGCTCAAGCGATACCTCGCGCTCGCGGGGCTGCCGATGGACATCACACCACACAAACTACGACACAGCTACGCGACTCATCTGCTGAATGCCGGTGCGGATTTGCGGCTCGTGCAGGAACTGCTCGGCCACGCGCAGCTCGCGACGACGCAGGTCTACACCCACGTGAGCGTGGCACGGCTCAAGGAAATCTACGCCAAGGCCCATCCGCGCGCGTGAGCCCGGCAGGGCCGGGGTGCCAAGGGCGGGGGAGCAGAGACAGGAGACAGGGGACAGCGAACAGGTGACAGCGGCATGCGTCTCCCGAGTCTTCCCCGTCTTCCCGTCTTCTCAGACGTAACGGTAATATTCCGAATGCGGGCCGGGCCCGACCCAATTCGGACGGCGGGGGAACAGCGGGGCGTATTTTTCCGCCAGGGTGCGAACCGCACCGATGTCGGACTCGGTGGCCGGCCGGTATCCGATCGCCGAGGTGATCGACTTGTCGGCGAGATCGGTGAATGAAATCGGGAGCGCCGTCACCACTGGGTCCAGCGAGAGCGTGAACCGTAACGCGAGGTCGATTTCGCTCTGATCCTCGATCGGCTTGTACCAATAATTGTTCCGCGTCTTCTTCTCGCCCGGCTTCCACGAACCGGCGGAAATCGGTTTGATTGCGATCACGGCGGCGCCGCTCTTGCGCGCCAGGGCCAGCACCTCGGGATCGAACTTGTGCGTGAAATGCTCGATGAAATTCACCGGGTACATCACGGTGTCGAACTTGTACCGCTCGAGCAGCGCGAGGGCCGCCTCCTTCGTGTGGGCGGAGAACCCGAGCGCGTGAACGAGTTTTTCTTCGCGCGCTTTCAACAGCGTTTCCATCGCGCCGCCGGGCGCGAAGGCCTTTTCCACGTCGTCCTTCGTGGACATGACGTGCATCTGGTAGAGATCGAAGCGGTCGGTCTTCAGCCGCGTCAACGAACGCTCCAGTTCGCTGCGCGCACCGGCCGCGTCGCGCATCTTGGTCTTGCACGACAGGAAAATCTGATCGCGCGGAATGCCCTGCAGCGCGATGCCCATCTTGATCTCGGAGTCGCCATACGCGGGCGCGACGTCGTAGTAGTTCACGCCACGCTTGAACGCCGCATGCACGGCCTCGTTGGCGGCCTCCTGCGCCACCTTCGACAGGGCCAGTCCGGGATAACCAACGATCGAGACCGCCCGGCCGGTGCGGCCGAGAATCCGGCGCGGCAGTCCACTCGCATGCGGGATAAGTTTTCGGGTGCTGTCCGCCGGATCAGCGAACAAGGGGCGAAAACCAAGGGCGACGCCGCCGGCCGCTGTGCCGACGGTTTGGAGGAAGACGCGACGTTTCATGACGTGCAGGATTTAAGGATAACCAAGCTGCCCGCGACGCGCGGGAAAGCATGATGGAAGAAGACATCACCTCGAAAATCCGCAAGCTGCAACGGGCGCGCGCGGCCGCGCTCCGCGCGGCGGTTTTGGGTTTCGGGTTCTGGGTTCCGATCCCAGATCGCTTTCATGATGAGACTAACCGGCATGGATGTAGGAGCCTGCTTGCAGGCGACTGGGAGCGCGACCGCCCTCGGTCGCATGGTGAGCGTTGCGACCGGGGGCGGTCGCGCTCCCAACCAAACAATCGCCCGCAAGCGGGCTCCTACAAGAACGAGAAATTCGTCTCACCTTGATCGCAAAGTGGAATAACGACCGGTGCTGGGTCTTGGGTTCCAAGTTGTACGGGGCATCACGAAAGCGGACCGGATCGTGTGGACGGCGCAGAGGCCGTCCCTCCACGACAGGACAATGGAAATAAAAACATATCGCGGCGTGCAGACCGCTTCTCGTTCAGCAATCCGTTGGTTTGGTCCTGCTCCTTTCTCCCTGCTCCCTTCTCCGCGGCGCATGAGACAATCCGAGTGATTACTTCGATGCCGCTGCGCCGCTGTGTCTCCTCACCACGTCAGCCGGCGAGCAGTACCGTTGCCGGCGCGATCGTAAAGGATGACTTCGACGGAGGTCGCGTTCGAGACGCGGGCGAAGGGCACGTCGAGTGAGAAGGTTTCTTCCCGCCCATCGCGCACGCCATCCGCCGGTTGCTCGACCGTCTCGCGGACGCCGTTGTTGAAGACAACCTCGATGCCATCGAGCAGCGAGAGCTGATCGCGACCGCGAACCGTGATAACCACGGAATCTGCGGACCGTCGAGCCGTGGTTTCCAGCGCCTCGGGCGACGTGTGGTCGATGATCATGTCGTCTGTCTCGAAGGTCTGCGAAAGCCGCTCATCGACCGTTCGCGGCGCCGTTTCGGTGGCGACGAGCCGGGTGAAGTAGACGCCATCCGGCAGGTGGGCGGTGTCGAACTGGGCAAAGCTGTCCTTCGTCGCGGCGGCGACGTCCGTCCAGTTTGCATCCCCATCGCGGCGAATCGAGAAAGTGGAGACAAAGTTGTCGCCGTCGGGATCGTTGACGGTCCAGAGCACAACCTGCGCGCCGGGGGCGGGCACGACCTGGCTGCTGAGAAAAGTGCGGCGCCGGTCGTCCTCGCCGCGAGGCGGCTCGAGCAACCGGTTGAGCGAAACCACGGGTGAAGCCGCCTGTTCGGTGGCAGCGATGAGCCCGAACCCGGGCGTGAGCACGCGGAAATCCTGCAATTGCGGGCGGCGGTTTTGCGGCAGCGAGTAGAGCGATGCGCGATCAATCTCGAATCCTGCGGGCAGTGGCGGATTGGCCGGAGCCGCGGACGCCGTTGCGGTTTGCTTCGAAGGCGCGGCCGCCGGTTGCTTGGACGCAGCGGCCGGCACGGTCGCCGTCGTCTTTGATGGCGCGGCGGCCGACGCTGCGCCGGTTGCGGTCGCGCTTGCGGCCTTCGTTTTCTTTTTTGAAGGAGGTGGCTGGGTTGGTGCCGCCGGAGTGCCACCCGATGGCACCATTGCTGGCGCGCCATCGGCGATCCGCAGCCGGAGTTTGACATAGCGGCCGCGCAACGCGCCCGCGCGCCAGCCGCCGTCCGTCTCAGGCCGCAACTGGGTCCACGGTCCCCAACCCTCGACCTCATCGCTGCCGTTGCTGGTCCTGACTTCGGGCAGCAGGTACTGTTCGCCGATATCGCGGAGCCGGTTGAAGCGGAGCGCGCCGAGCAGGGCGGGAGTGCCGAGATCGATCCGGCGCGATTCCGCCTCGCGGACGCCGGTGGCGCCAAAATCGAGCAGCGCAAAACCGGCCGTGTTGTTGCGCACCACCAGAAACTTCCCGTCATCGTCCGTGATGGGCGCGATGGCGTTCAGTTGCGACGAGATGCTGCCCGCAAATGTGAGCGACAGCCTGGCTTTGAGATCGTAACCGACGAGTTCGCCCTGTTCTCCTCCGGCGACAATCAAGAGATCACCCCGCCGCAGCACCCGGTAAAACGCCGTGCTCGCGCGTGCCATGAGGATTTCGGGAAAACCATCGGCGGGAAACCAAACGAGCGAGCTGCGGCCGCCGAAGCGTTCGACCTGCGCCGGCGGCGGAGTTTCATCGCGGTGCTCGCGAGCCGGCGGACCACCCTTGGTCGACGCCGGGGGCGGTGTGATGCGTGACTCCGCACCGCTGGAGGAAAACACGAGCGTCGCGTAGACGCCGCCATCGGCTGCCGGAAGGAGGTCCGTGACCTCGGCGTCGCGATTTTCCTGCAGGACGACCGGCGATCCTCCGCCTTTTGGAAACACATACACATTTCCGCGCGGCGCGGAGCCGGCGGCAATCCGACCGTCCGCGAGGGCTGCAATGCGCCGGACATTCCGATCGCGGATTTCGCCAAACACCGTGATCCCGCGGTCCGCCAGGATTTTCGCGTCGGTAATCTTGTCGAGGATGAGCCCGACGGTGGCGAATTTGGCGATGTCGATTTTGTAAATCCGGCCCGGATTTCCCGTGGCTGCGAGCGCAGTGTTTTCGTCCAGGATCAGCAGGTCGAAAATTGAATCAACGGGCAGCAGCGCCCGCGCGACGGGCTTTTCGTCGCGGATCAGATACAGCGCGCCCTTTGGCGAGGTCCCGGCGAGCAGCGAACCATCGGGAAGTCGCTTCACGGCGAACACCTGAGGATCGTCGAGCTTGGCGTAATCGCGCGCCCTGAACCCCGGCTTTTTTGCGTCCAAGGTGAGTTCGACGATTCGGCCATCAGGGCCGGTACCGACGAGCCATTTCGCCGGATCCGGCGTGGGCTCGAGCGTCCAAAGCAGATCGGCCGGGGAGGGGACGTGGAGTTCGATCAGGATCGGGCCGCTCACGAGCCGGCCGTCGGAGCGTGAGGCGAGACCTTTCAGGTTTCGACTTGGGACATCGCGAAAGAAATCGATGTCGGTTTTCTTCGAAAGCGGTTCGGCGATGGCCGCCACGGACACGGCCAACGCACCGCCAAGGAGGAGAATATTCCGGCGAAACACAGCGATACACGGAAGCGTACCCGCGCGAAACGCAAGGCGCCGCGCGCGGCGCGCAGAGGAGCGGAGGAGCGGAGGGACGGTGCGTCGGTGGTCGGTGAAGCGGTGGGCGGTGAATCGGTGATACGTTGAGTTGGTGAAACGGTGTTCGGCGGGCCGGTTTACCGTTTCACAACTTCACTCAGTATCGTAACCCGACCATCTGCTCATCCGACCATTCGACGATCTGCTCATCCGAGCCTCTGACCATCTGTCTCGCCCGTCTTCCAAGTCTCCCGAGTCTTCCGCGTCTTCCAAATCTTCCCGTCTTCGGTCTACTCGATCACCTTCAGCGGTCGGCGGACGATCGTGTTCAGCAATTTCCCGTCGAGGACGTGTATTTCCCAGAGCGGGAGCAGTGCGTCGCGTTTACGGAAACGCGCCTGGTCCGAGGCACGCGCGATGCGCTCGATTGAGCCGGGCGCGTCAGGCGTTGCGACGGTCTGGTCACTGAAAAGCGCGGTCTTTTCGACCACCGCTATGCACACGCCGTCGGTTGGCCGGTCATCGCGCATCGCGGCGAGGTATGCTTCGAAGCTGCGGAGCTCCGACGCGGAAATCACGCGCGGCCGCCCGGTCATCTCGTCAAGCGCGCGGCCCGGGGCGAGGACGACTTCGAGTTGCTTGCCGGCCCACGCCGGGTCGACCGCCAGATCGATCACCTGCCGGTTGGCATCGCCCTGCCAGTTGCGCCACGCGAGCGTGACCTGCACGGTTTCGCCTGCACGCGCCGTCGTGCGCGAGAGCTGAAACATGTCGAGCGTAACCGCGGGATTGTCTTCCAGCGGTTCCACCGCAAAGGCCACGTGGTCCGGGAAAGTCTTGGCGTAGGGATTCTGGAGATTCGCGGCCAGGCCCTGCACGAACTCGTTCAGCCCCTGGGCAAAACCTTGCGGGCCCGAATAGAGCGTCTGGAACGAAAGTTTCTGCTCCGCCGGGAAACTCACGTTGCTGCTGAGCCGGAAACCTTTTGCCAGCCCCGCGTCGTTCGAACCGAGAATCGCCTGTGACACGCCGGCGGCGACGAGCAGGGGCGTGAGCTGCTGCTGGCGCGCAACCGAAAAACGCAGGGTGCGCGCGGCGCCGTTAGCGCGCTTCACCGTGACCTGCACGTCGGTCATCTTGGGCCCGTCACCCAGCGTGCCGGACACCGCAGACAAACGGTCCTGCGTGATGGTCCCGATCACCTGGCCGGTGTTCGCGATCTTCATCGAGCTCATCTGCGACGGCAGAATGGTGACGATCTCCGCGGCGCACATCGGCAGTTCCACGTTGCCCAGCGAGAGCATGGGATGACCGAAAGCCGTGATGTCCGCGCCATCGACGCGTGAAACGGTCCCGGTGCCAGCGAGCGTGATGTCGCCGGTGGCGAGCGCGACGGCAACGGCGCCGCCAGGTTGCAGCGTCGGGGCTTTTGGCGCTGCCAGTTCCTGGTCCTGCGATTGCAACTTTGCGACCGCCGGCTGTGCGCCGGCGGAGCCCTGCGTGCTGCCGCCGAGCGCGGTCGTGGCCAGACCCAGGGCCGCGAAGCGGGGAGCAAAAAGATCGGCCACCACGGGACTCAGCCCGCCGAGCGTGAAGACCGGCTGGAGTGATTTGTACGGCGAGTCCGAAAGCGGAACCGCCGCGAGATTCGCCGGCTGGGCATGCGTGCGATCGCGAACCTCCGCCAGGTCAGCCGCCGGCGTGAAGCCGGCAAACCGCACCGTCTCGAATCGTTGAATCTGATAACTCAGCGCGCCGGCAAGTTTGCCTTCAATATAGAGGGGACTTCCGCTCATGCCCGCGACCGCACCCATGTTCTGCACGCGATCGTCGGTCAGCTGGCAGACGATCAGCGACTTGCCGGGGCCAAGCGCGTTACGCAGGACGCCCGTGACTTCGACCGCGAAAGGCTCCGGCTCGGTGCCGCGAAAAACGGTCCAGACTTCGCCGTGCTGACCGGGCTTCAGATCATTGAGCGCAATTATCGGCGCATCAACCGGCTGCTGGGCAAACGCGCTACAGGCGAGCGCGGCGAGGAAGAGTAGGGAACATGGGGTTCGGCGCATCATTCTATCAACGTTCGAGAGCATCCGAAAATTTGTGGCGTTTGCGAGCCATGATTCGTGTCCAACTGCCGGTCAGGGAGAGACCGGGAAAGATTCGTATTTTCAGTTGAAAAATTGCGGAGTCGTGGGGGGAGGTGGGGCGAATTTCCTAGGGCGGGCGCGCGGCAACTGACTTGGTTTCCCCGGGAGCGCGGGCGTCCCGCCCGCAATGGACGAATGCGGGCCAGAGGCCCGCGCTCCCAGGGCAGCCGCAGATGGCTCCGTTTTTCGAACGGGAAACAGCCGATGTTCCTGTTCTGAGTTCCCTCAGGCATCTGCGGCTGGAAGCCGCAGCCACTTCCGGCCACGGTGCTCTACTCGGATTTCTTTTTCTTTCCGCCCTTGGCTTTCTTTGGCGCCGACTCGGACTCGGCCGACGGCTCCTTGCCGGTGATGTTCGCGATCTGCCGTGGAGGATACGAATTGAACCGCGCATCCGGTGATTTGCCGGTGGGTTTCATGGTCCCGACCAGCTGGTGCAACGGCGCCGCCTTCGGGCCGATGGCCTGGATCGCGTTGAGCGTCGCCATCGTGACAAAGACGCCATTGCGATCCGGTGGCGCCAGCTCGCCGAGCACGGCGAGCGCCGGCTGCAAATCCGACTCCGCGCCGAACCGGGCGAGGGCCTCCGCCGCCGGAATCCGCACGAACGGCGAGCTGTCCTTGAGCGCGGCTCGCAACGCCGGTTGTCCTGCCGCGACGCCCGCCTGTCCGCGCATCAGGAATCCGATCGCGCCCCAGTAGCGGACCGCGCCGTCGGCATCGGTGATCAGGGCGTTCAGCTTCTTCGTCGCGGGATCGTTGATCTGCGATGCCGTTTCGGCCGCGTCCAGGATCCGGTCGAACGGATACTTCGGATCATGCGCCATGTCGTACGGCGATTTTCCGGCCGAGCGCGCGTGCATCTCGCCCTCGGGCAGCAGGCAGACATCGCGCACGGCCGCCAGGTGCGCGCGTCCGGCCTTCCGGAACTTTTCCAGAACCGCGCGGTGCGGCGGCGAACTGGCGAGGTTGTTCACCTCGTCGCGGTCGGCCTGCAAATCGTAGAGCTCCTCCGGCGCTTTCGGCACCTGCCAGAAAAGCGACTGCGCCGGGGTCGTTTTCCCGGCGTCGAACCGCTCGCGCCAGATTCGCGTTGTCGGCGTCTCGAACTGGTACGTCACATGCTGGCCCTGCGAGACCTGCGGGTAATAGTTTCGCAGATACACGTAGCGTCCGTCGGTGACGCTCCGGACGCCGTCCACGCACTCGTCCATCCGGCCGCGGCTACCGTAGAGGAAAGGCTGCGGCGCCGATTGAAACGGACCGGCGAAGGCGTGGCCCTGCATCCACGCGGGAGGCTTCACGCCCGCGATGCTCACGAGCGTCGGCGCGAGATCCACGAAGCTTACCATGCGATCCGACTTCCCGCCGGGCGCGTATTCCTTCGGCGCAAGCTGCCGCCATTTGGGCGGGAAATAGACCACCATCGGTACCTGTAATCCCGAGTTCGAGGGCCAGCGTTTGCTGCGCGGCATCCCGCTGCCATGGTCGCCATAATAAAACACGATCGTGTCCTCGGCGAGTCCCGCGGCTTCGAGCTCCTTCAATCGCGCGCCGGCATCGGCGTCGGCCTCGCTCACCTTGTCGTAATATTGCGCCCAATCCCGCCGGACTTCGGGGATGTCGGGATGATACGCCGGCACGCGGACCTTGGCCGGATCGGTGATCAACTTGTGCCCACGGGTCCGGATCTGGCTCTCGTGGCTCTTGGTCGAATTGAAAATGGCGAAGAACGGTTTCCCATTCGGCCGGTTTTTCCAGTGCGCGTTGCCGGAGGACTCGCCCCACGTGCCCTCGGGTTTCTTGAGGTTGTAATCCTCCTTGCTCATGTTGGTGCAGTAGTAGCCCGCTTCGCGCAGCAGCTGCGGGTACATCTTGGTTCCGGCTGGCATCGGGACCATCGATCGCATGTGGACGCCGCCCGTGCTGGTGGAATACATGCCGGAGATGATCGTCGTACGGGCGGGCGCACAGACGGGGTTGTTCGACCACGCGTGCTTGAAAAGCATGCCCTTCGCGGCGAGCGCGTCGACGTTCGGCGTCCGCGCGAGCTTGTCGCCATAGCAGCCCATCTCAATGCCGTGATCCTCGCTCGTGAGCCAGAGGATGTTGGGTTTGTCGGCGGCGCAGGCGAGGCTGCCGAGGGCGAAACCGGCGCCGATCAGCGAGGCGGCGCGGAGAAGTTTGAGGCGAACGTGTTTCATCGAGTGAGCAGGCGGTGCGGCCGGGTTGAACAGTACGAGCGGTCCCGCAGGGGGACGTCAGCTCGAACAATGGCGCAGCGGTGATTTCCAATGCAAGCGTGCGAATGCAGTCGGCTTTCGTAGCAGCCGAGGTGACGAGGCTGGAGTTTTTGGGTTCCCGATCGGTAATGGAGCCGCGGCGCCCCTGCCGCCGTGGATGTGAGCACAAGGTTCTGCCGTCTGACGCGGCGAGGGCGCCGCGTCTCCAGTGAATGATCGTTATTCGCACGCCACTGCGTATCGGAACCATTCAGTCGAACACAGTCGGTTTTCGTAGCAGCCGAGGTGACGAGGCTGAACCTTTCGCGGCAGCGGATGCCAGCCTCCTCACGTCGGCTGCTACGGATGCTGGCCATACTCCGCGCAAACTCGCGTGGACGCTTGCGTGACGCAGCAGAAGAGCGCTGAAATCACCGGCAGGATGCTTGTGCTGCTTTCGCCTCCGATTCTGTTCGAACCATGAAAACCAACGTCCGCCTGCTGCTTGCGCTGCTCGGCTTGTCCGCCGCGCTGACCCTTCGCGCCGCCGAGCCCGCCAAACCGAACATCCTGCTCATCGTCTCCGATGACCAGGGTTATGCCGACACCGGTTTTCAAGGCTCCAGGGATATTCCGACGCCGCACCTCGATAAGTTGGCCGCGGCCGGACTGCGGTTCACCAATGGCTACGTCACGCATCCCTTCTGCAGCCCGACGCGGGCCGGGTTGATGACCGGCCGGTACCAGCAGCGATTCGGCCACGAGCGGAATCCGTTCTACGATCCGAGCAACCGCGCCGAGGGATTGCCGATGTCGGAGACGCTCCTTCCCGCCCACCTGCGGCGCGTCGGATACATGACGGGCTGGATTGGCAAGTGGCACCTTGGCGCTGCCCCGGAGTTCTCGCCGCTGAAACGCGGGTTTGTCGAAACCTATGGGTTCATTGGCGGCGGCCACCGTTACCGCGAGTGGACGGTGAACCCGGCCGTTGAATACACGGTGCCGATCGAGCGGAATGGCTCGCCCGCGCCGGTACCCGAGCATCTGACGGCAGCGTTGGGTGAGGAAGCCGCGGCGTTCGTCCGCCGCCACCGGGCGGAGCCGTGGTTCCTCTATCTCGCTTTCAATGCGCCGCACACGCCGAACGAACCGGCGCCGGAGCGGCTGGCGCGATTTGCGACGATCAAGGATCCGCTGCGCCAGAAGTATGCTGCGCAGGTCAGCCTGATGGATGACGCCGTCGGTGCCGCACTCACGGCGCTGCGCGACACCGGACAGGAGCGCCGCACGCTGGTGTTTTTCTTCAGCGACAACGGCGGGCCCGTCGGAATCAACGGCTCCAGCAATGAGCCGCTCCGCGGAGCGAAGGGTAGCGTCTACGAAGGTGGCGTGCGTGTTCCTTTTCTCGTGTCGTGGTCGGGACGCATTCCGTCGGGCCGCAGTGACGATCGCGTCGTCAGCTCCGTGGATGTGTTCGCCACCGCGCTGGCGGTTGCCGGGGCGCCGATGCCGGCGGATCGAAAATACGACAGCGTCAACCTGCTGCCCTTTCTCACCGGCGAAAAATCCGGCCAGCCGCACGAGCGGCTGTTCTGGCGCAACGCCGCACTGCTCGCGGTCCGCGAAGGAAACTGGAAGCTCGTGCGGCAGGCCGCCCAGCCGGATGAACTCTACGACCTCGCGACTGATATCGCCGAGTCCCGCAATGTCGCCGCCGCAAATCGCGACGTGGCCGCACGACTGGCCGCCGCGCTCGACGCCTGGAACAAGGAGCTGATCGCTCCCGTTTTCCCCGGCGCGCAGGGACGAAAGGGAAAAGCGAAAAGCGGGACGGCGAAAAAGAAAGAGTAGCGGAACGCGTGAGTCTTTCGCCAAGACCGAATCGATGACCAATCGACGCAGATCATGGCGGTTCGTTCCTGGGAGCGCGGGCCTCCGGCCCGCAATGTCGTGGCAGCCGAGGTGACGAGGCTGGCGCTTTCGACTGATCGGATGCCAGCCTCCTTACCAGACGGGGTGAAAGCACATCAATTCCACCCCAGCGTGTCATTCTGAGCGTAGCGAAGAATCCAGCAGCGTGATCGCATGCGTGTATCCTGCTGGATTCTTCGCTGGCGCTCAGAATGACCGGCTTTTCACACCGTCTCTTATGTCGGCTGCTACGCAAGGACGGCTCGCTGGCGCTCGCCGCTACTTTTTCGAGCCCGCCGTTCCCGCTTCGGACGCTTTCGGCATTCGATCGAAGGGCGGCATTTTTCCGCCGTGCACTTCGAGCAGCCGGCCGTGCGTCAACCGCGCGGCGTCCACAAGTTCCCGATACGGCTGGTCCGTCACATCGATGAACCCGATTGCGTAGTTCTCGCCATCGCTCCGTCCGGTCGCCGGTTGATCGAGCCACTGGAACCAGTGGGCGCCGATCAGGGCCGGGTGCGCCGCCGCCTGCTCGACGTAATACCGATACGCCACACCGCGCTCCTCCTGGTTCATCGCTTGGACAAGTCCGGGCGCGAGGCCGCGCTCCGGCGCGCCGATGTGAAATTCGCCGATGAGCAGCGGCCGGCCGACGAGCGCGTGAATGCGCTCGAGCGCGGCGCGCGTCGGCGCGTTTCGGTAGATGTTCACGCTGAAAACGTCGAAGCCGCGCGTGATCGCGAGGAGATCGTCAAGCGGGCTGCCGCCGAACCGGATGCCGAGATTCAGGTGATTGGGCGCGTGCCGGCGCGTCGCGGCATTGATCACGGCGAGATAGCGTTCGAACGCCGCAAGCACGAACGCTTTTCTCCGCTCCGGCGTGTCGCCCGTGGCGAGGTGTTCCTTGAGTCGCCGCTGCATCTCACCGGGACGTCCGGCGAGGATCAGGTTCACGAGCTGGCTTTCGCGATTCGGCCACGAGGGCTCGTTACCGATGAAGTAGCCGAGCAGGTAGCGATCGTCCTTCCTCGGGCCGAGCTGCGCCGCCGCAACCTCGTCGACGCGCCGCGGGAAATCCTCGGCATAAACGTCCGGCAGTCCCATCAACGACTCGGCACCGGCCCAGCCCCGCAGCATCTGGGCATACGGCACTCGCGGTTCGGTCGCGGCTTCGAGACTGCGCGGCCCCCAATAGTGAATCGTGTTGATGCCCCAGGCACGCAATCGCTGGGTGGTGAAGTCCGCCCAATGGGATCGCGCCTCGCCACCGAACCGGCGCTGAAGATTCCAGGTGTAAAACGAACTTCCGCCCAGGCTGCTGCGTCCGCCGGGCTGAACCGCCGCGAGGTCGCGCGGAGGCAGCGCCGCGAACAGGTCCTCGCGCCCCTGTACCCGCGTACCGGACGCGGTGCCCACTCCGTTCATCCCGGACGAAAAGAAAAGGTGTCCCTCCGGACAGACGAACCACCACCGGCCGTCGATCTGCTCCACGCGAAAGAATCCGGTCGGCCGTGCCTTCGTATCCGGAAACCCACCATACGGGCATGCTGACGCCGGCGTGGCCTTCAACGTCCCTTCCTCCTCCGCCCACGCGGCTTTCAGCGCGCCGATGGTCCGCACTTTGCCCGGCCAATCCAGCGGGCGATACTGGCCGAACTCGTCAATCAATGGTTTGCCATCGAGCACCGCATCGCCGGGATCCGTTCTTGCGAGCGCGACCGAGCGCAATTCGAACGTGGGCCGGCCGACCGGCTGGCTCATCGCAACCGTGAGCCCGCGCACGCTGGTCGTCGGCCCATGGTTGCCGCCGATGTTGATCCAATAGGAGCTCCGCGGCTGGTTGTACGTCGCCGCGAGGTCGGCGGCATTTCCGGGCGGCTGCCGGTAGAATCGCAGCGGAATCGATGCGCGCACCCACACGCCGGCGAAAGGGCCGATCCGTTTTGAGAGGCGGCCAGTCGCTATATCGATCGTTAACTCGAACCGCTGCGACGATGAAGCCCTGAATTCGAGGACGAGAAATTCGTATCCCGTCCAATCCGCCGGCAAACCAGGATCGAGCTCAGCGAGCGGCCATTTGTGCTCCGAGCGTGCACCGCCGAACTCAACGCGAATCGGCAGCGCGGCCGAGGCGACGCTGGCAGTGAACAGTGCGAGCAGCCACAGTATCGACGTTTTCATGACAGGTTGGAGCCTGGGAGCGCGGGCATCTTGCCCGCAACGGTTGAATGCGGGCGGGACGCCGCGCTTCCGGACGCGGCGGCGCTAGTCGTGCTTCGCAGCCTTCTCCCTCGGAGCCCGCTTTTCCCGCGGGCGCTTTTTGACCGGCGCATCGGCTGCGGCAGCAGGCGAATCATCCCATTTGGTCTGAACTCCCGGCATTATTGGCAGCGGCGCCGTTTGCGCGAGCCACGCCTCGAGCTGCCGGTTTAGCTCGGCCTGGATCTTCGCGTACTTCGGATCACCCGCGAGATTCATGTCCTCACGTGGGTCACGCTGCATGTCGTAGAGTTCATACGGCGCCTCCGACCCGCGGCCGCGCGTCTGGATCAGCTTGAATTCGGGCGTCCGGATCATGCACGAGCCGCGCTCGGCGAACGCGCGGTTCTTCCAGCCCGCCGTGTTCCCGGCCACGAGCGGCGCGAGATCCATTCCCTGGAAACCGGGATCACGGGGCAGGGGGCGGCCAATCAGATTCATCAGTGTCGGCATGACATCGATGTTCTCGACGATTTCGTTGACGACTTTGCCGCGGTTGAATGTGGCCGCAGCCGGGTGGGACGCCGGCACTTTCATCAGCAGCGGAATCCGGCTCGAGCCCTCGTGCATCACGCCTTTGAACCAGCGGCCGTGATCGCCGAGCATGTTCCCGTGGTCGGCCGAGAAAATGATGATCGTGTTTTCGTCCAGCCCGTCCTTCTTCAGCCGCGCGAGCAGCCGGCCGACGTTGTCGTCGACCATCTGAACCTTGGCGAAATAGGCCGCGGTCATGGCGCGAACGATCGCGGGGTCGGCCACCTCGTGCCGGTTGTCCGCCGTGCGTTTCGTGCCCGTGGAGGTTTTCTCCGGCAGCGGCGGGATGGGGACCTTCGCCGGATCGAACATCCGCCGGTACATCTCGACCAGCAGCGAGGGGCTGTGCGGCTCGAGGTAGCTGACGTACAGGAAAAACGGCCGCGAACGATCGCGTTTGTCGAGATATTCCTCGGCACGCGCCGTGGTCCAGAACACCTGCGTGTCCTCCGGTTGCACCTCGATCGTTGCGAGGTCCTTGCCGAGCGGATCGTCGGGAAACGGACTCGAGCCCGGCATCTTCATCGCGTTGACGTCCTTGCCGTATTTGGCGCGGACGTGTTCGGGCCAGCGCGGAAGCTTGCCCGGTCCCTCGTTGCGATCCGACCAGAAGTAGTCGAACCCGTAAGCGGGCCCGCGCGGACTGAAGTGCAGCTTGCCGCTGATCGCGGTCTCGTAGCCCTCTTTTTTCAAAATCGCCGGGAGCACGACCTGGCCGGGCAGCGGCGTGGCGTCCTCGCTGTTGTCGATCGCGCCGTGCACGTGGGCATAGCGGCTGGTGAAAAAGCTGTAGCGCGACGGTCCACAGATCGGCGCGACGGTGTAGGCGGTCGCGAATCGGGTGCCTTCGCGGGCGATGCGATCGAGGTTGGGGGTTTTGACGAGAGGATGTCCGGCGCAGCTCATGACGTTCCACCGCATCTCATCGACCATGATGAAAAGGATGTTCGGCGGTCGCGATCCGGCGGCGCCGGCGGCGAGCCGCGGCAGCGCAAAGAGCGTGAGGATCAGGACGAGACGGGCACCGGTGATCATGACGGAAGTTGCCGACGAGGATGGCCGCTGCGCCCCCGCGGCATCAATCCGGATCGTGGTGATTCCTGCATTGCGGGCCAGACGCCCGCGCGCCCAGGATGCGTCATGCGCGAACCGCATTCGGTTCTCCAGCCCCTGAATGGAGCCGCGGCGCCCCCGCCACGGCCATTCGCTCGAGTGTTTCCATTTCGTGCCGCGGTTTGCGGCGCCCTCCTTATGGCGTTGCCCGCCGTGTTGCCGGCGGGCGAGGCCGCGATGGAAAAACTGCCGCTGGTGGACTCACGCGATCCAAAGGTGTGGTCGACCGCCGAGTCCACGGTCCAGCCCACCCCCGCGCGTACGAAGATCGGCGATACGTCATGGTTATGGCATGTGCAGGTCGACCATCTGGCGGGCGAACCGAAATATCCCATCGGTTGGCCGCGGCTCGCCCATTCGATTCCCGCCGGACCGCGCCGGGACTGGTCGGACTGGGAATTCCTGCACCTGTGGATCTACGTCGATACGCCGCGTGACGCTCTTCCGCGCGAGCCGGCCGGGCTCGGGCTGCACACGCCGGATCGCGCCGGCGCGTTCAACCGCCCGCTCACGGAGCTCCGGAAGGGTGAGTGGGTCGAACTCAAGCTTCCGCTCACGCAGATTCCGCGGCACCACGATGTGCGGCAGATTCAGTTTCATATCGCGGAGTCGAATTACCGGCACGGCGACATCGTCGATTTTTATATCAACGACCTCGCCTTGCTCCGGTATGCCACCCCCACGCTGCTCGGAGTCGCGGCGGAAAGTGCCGTGATGTTTGCCGACGCGCGTCAGATTCCGATCATGCTTCAGCTCGCCGGCGTGAAGCCGGCGCAGCATGCGGTGGTGGAATGCGAACTGCGCCGTGTCGGCAAGGTGTTCGCGCGCACCGGCGCGCATGCGCCTCGCGGAAACTTCCGAGTCGTGCTGGCGCCAGGATCCGCCGCCCTCGCTCCGGGCGATTACGAGATCAAGGCGCGGATTGCGGGCGCGCCAGCCATCACGGCGAAACTCCGGCTCGTCGAGTCGCCGTGGAAATAACCGATCCCTGAATGAGTCCGATCCCACACTTCAGTCCTATTTCATCCCGGATACGTGGCCTTCTGACCCGGGGCGCGGGCTTCCGGTCCCCTTCAAAACATTGCGGGCGAGACGCCCGCGCTCCCAGGGCGGACAGGCTCCTCATGACACGATCCATGAGATTGTTGCTTTCTTGCGCGCAAATTCATTGGTGGGAAAACCGTCGGTCGAAATTTCCCCTGCTCCATTCTCCCTGCTCCCTTCTCGTGCCAGGAGCGGCGCACCACAACATGTGCCCAACACTTTGGTCGCGGTTGCGCCGCCCTGGGTACGTGACGGGCTGCGTGCTGCTTCTGGCGGTCGTCGCGACGGCCGCGCCGCTGCGATTCGACTTTGGTACGAACGACTCGCAGGTATGGACCGGCTTCACGCGTGCCACGCCTGCGAACGTGTGGGCCTCGGACGCTGCGTTTGGCTGGCGCTCGGCGGCCGGGCTCAGCGCAAAGGTTCGTGCCTACACCGCGCCCGTGCACGACGCCCGCCGCGGCTCGGACCAGCCGCCGCCGATGTGGACAAATCCAATCACCGAGGACGCGATTGTCGGCACCGCGGAAAACGCCTTCCTGCTGCGGGCGCCACCCGGCGAGTATCAGCTGTATGTCGTCTGCGGCACCAGCGACCCGTCGATGCGCAGCCAGTTTTTCGATTTCACCGTTCAGGTCGGCGGCGAGCAGCAGCGCGTGCAGATCGACGGTCCGTATCAATTTCGCACCTTGCGGTTTCGCGCGAAGGTGGGCAACGAGCCGCTTGCCGTGACCTTTTCGCCGCGGAGCAAGTGGGCGGTGAATGCGATCGTCGCGTGGACCGGCGCGGATGCGAAGGAGGTCGAGACCGGGATCATCACGCCGTTCGAGGAATGGACGTTTCGGCTGCCGCCGGTGGAATGGGCAAAATGGCAGCTGGAGGCGGAGCCACCGACTGGTCCGACGCCGACGCCCAGTGCGGCGGATCAGAAGCGGGGGTTCGTCGTGTATGGGCGGCATTATCTCGAATGCGTTTATCCGCACAGCCGGCCGCGCGAGGAGGAGTTGAATCCCGAGCTGAAGCTGTTCGCGTCGCCGGGCGAACACGCGACCACCGCCGTCACGGTGTTGCCGCTCGTGGATATTGCGGGGGCGAAGGTCGCGGTCAGTGCGCTCGGGCCCGTACCCGCGAAGGAGATCGACGTCCGGCACGTTCGCTTCATGCGGGCCCGGCCGAACTACACGACGCTTTACCGTTATCGATGGGTGCCGGACGTGCTGGAGCGATTCGAGCAGCTCGAGTTGAAAGCCGGCGAGAATGGCCGGTTCTGGATCACCATTCGCGTGCCGGACGACGCGCCGGCCGGAAACTACCGCGGCACCGTGACGTTCACCTGCTCGACCGGAACCGCGTCCATTCCGGTCCAGCTGCGGATTCTCCCGATCCGGCTGCGCGACGATCCGGAAAAGATTTTCGGCATCTATTACCGGCATCCCTACGATCAGATGGGGGCGGCCCCGGACGAGGTGTCGAAGGAATATTTCCGCCGGAAGGCGGACCGCGAGCACGCGGACATGGTGGCGCACGGCACGCGCAACGTCGTGCTCAGCGTGTCGGCGCGACCGGCCGACGCGACGGGCAAGTTCAGTTTCAACTGGGAACTGCTCGCGGCGAAGCTCGAGCTGGGGAAGAAACACGGGTTCGTCGCGCCCGTGGTGCTGGGAGTTCCGACGGAATCGATTTACGAGAAGCACGTGGGTGAGCGGCCGGGCTCGCACCTGCGTGGCGTGAAGCCGCCGCCGCCCGCGTTCGCCGCCGAGGTCACCGCGATGGTGCGGGCG
The DNA here is from genome assembly GCA_030648295.1 of Opitutaceae bacterium. Taxonomy (GTDB): domain Bacteria; phylum Verrucomicrobiota; class Verrucomicrobiia; order Opitutales; family Opitutaceae; genus ER46. Next base: position 23,939 of record JAUSID010000176.1, read on the forward strand.
ATCGAGGCCGAGCGCGTGCGCCGCGGCTGGCCGGAGTTTCTTTATTACCCGATCGACGAGCCCGGGACCGACGCGGCGTCCATCAGCTTCATGGTTACCGTGCTGAAGGCCTGCAAGGCGGCCGGTATCCGCACGTATGTGACGGCGGATCCGACGCGAGAGCAGTTCCAGCCGCTGCGGCCGCACATCGACGTGTGGAGCACCCAGCCGTTCGCGCCGGAGCGCGAGGTGGTGCTCGCGGATTCGAAGGCGCGCGGCGTCGAGTACTGGTGTTATCCCAACCACGTGAATGGCGAGAACGATCACACGCCGGTGGCCGGGGCGCGGATGACATACGGTTTCGGGTTCTGGCGGTCGGGATTTCGGACGCTGATTCCGTGGATCTACCAGTCGAGCACGGGCAATCCGTTCAATTACCTGGATGGCGCCTCGATGGATTTCTTCAATCGCAGCGAGCCGGACGGCACGCCGGTTCCGGTGGCGATGTGGGAGGGCTACCGTGCCGGGTATAACGATTATCGCTACGTCTACACGCTCGAGCAGCTGATCGCGGAAGCGAAACGCAGCGGGAAACCGGCCGCGCAAGAGGCCGCCAAAGCGGCGGAGCAGGAGCTGCGCAACGTGTGGAACGCGATTCGCGTGCAGCCGAAATACAAATACGACGACCTCTGGTCACCGGAGGAGTTCGATGTTTATCGCTGGCTCGTTGCCCGCCAGATCCTGGCCATCCAGTCCGCGCTCGGCCGCTGACGGATGCAGCAGCTAGTCCTGCCACCGGCCGCGGCGCCCCCTCCGAAGTGGCTGCGGCTTCCAGCCGCAGATCGGATCCGAGTGAGTGTCCCATCGTCCGGCAATTTTTCGCCGCTGCCATGCACTCGTGTCAATCGCGGTGGGTTTGTTCAAATTGCGCCGGCTCGTGCCTGCTGACGACGCCCCGATTTCACGTATTACGTTAAAAGGAAGATTGGCGTTGAAAGCTGGACGGTGAGGCCAAAGAGAAACGCCGCATGCGCGTGCTTTGTGTCCATGCCCACTTCGATGACTTCGAGTTTGTCGCGGCGGGAACGTTCGAGTTGCTGCGCCGCCGGGCGGCGCCGGATTTCCGCGCCCGCGTAGTGGTGTGCACCGACAGCCGGTCCGGTCATCATTTCCGGACCAGCGCGGAAACGGCGGGGGTGCGGCACGCGGAGCAGCAGGCGAGCGCGGCCATCGGCCACTACGAGTTCGAAGTGTTGAAGAAGCCCGACGGGAAGCCGTTCGAGCGCGGCTGCCACACCCTGAGCGACGAACTTCTTGCCGCGCTCTGGCAATCGATTCGCGACTTCGAGCCGGACTATCTGTTCTGCCCGCCGCTGCCGTCGGATCCGCTCGCCGGCGTCCACCCCGACCACATCACGGTCGCCGAAGCGGTGCGTCGCGTCGCGTATCTCATCAATGTCCCGCATGCGTTCCTCGCCGAGTATCCGGTGGCGGACGAGACGAAATCCCGCTGGGTGAAGACGCCGGTGATCCTGAACACGTACGACGGCTACATGGCCGGCGCGAATGCCGCGGACATCGTCGTCGACGTGGAGGAAGCCTTCGATGTGATCGCGGAGGAGTCGTGGTGCCACCAGAGCCAGATCAACGAATGGCTGCCGTGGGTGGCGCGCCATCACATGGAGCCGACGCCAAACCTTGCGGCCTGGAAAGGAAAGCTGCGCGAGCGGTTCAATCGGCAGGCGGGCGAACTCGGGCTGCCGGCCGGTCGCGCCCACGAGGTGTTCGCGCCCACTGCCTGGGGCATTGTGCCGACCGTCGAACAACTTGAACGCGATCTGCCGGTGTCCGTCGATCCTGCGCGACGCGCCCGGCTGGCGGAGCGGCTGGCGCGTTGGGGTGGGTGAGAAATCGGAGGGGCGGAGGGGCGGAGGAGCGGAGGCGCGGAAGTTCAGATCTGCGAGGTGAGCGGCGGGTGAGGTGCGGCGCCTTATCACGCGCTCGTGTCTACGCCCTCAGGCGCAACGCGTCCCGAATACTAAAGATCGAACGTCGTCGTGAGGATGAAATGCCGCGGATTGATGATACGGTAGGCGTAAACCGAGCCGTCGGGATTCACCCCGACTTTCTGGAGCCGGCCGTCTTCGAGCACGTCCTTGATGTTCAATTGCACCTTGCCGCGCACCCGGTCGCCGAACAGCCGGAACCGGTAGCCCGCCGCCAGATCGACGTAGAACCGCGCGCGGTCCCAAAACGGTTTTGACGGGTCCAGTTCCAGCACGGCGCCGGGCAGCGCTCCGCCGACCGAGGGCGGTTTGCCGGCGAAACCGATCGACGCCTTGTCCTCCCACCGCACCGCGCCGCCGACATTGAAGTTCTTCAGCCGGCCTTCCGTGAAATCGTAGTTGGTCACCGCTGCCCACCGGTATTTGCGGACCTGCGTTCGGGGTTTGCCCACGTTTGCCACCGCCAGCGAATACGGCGCGATGAGCCCGCTCTGGTAGGCCGCTTCCGGCGTGGTGCCGGTGGATGCCGGCGTCGTCCACCACAACGCCCCGCGGCGTCGCCGGATCCCGGCACGAGGTCGCCGCGCACGGTCGTCCAGGTCGGAAGACGCTTCTGCCAGTAGTCGAAGATCTCCGGCGAAACCGTCTGATCGTAGGCGACAGCCTGCGCACCGGTGAACTTGAGCCGCCAGTTGCGCGTGGGGTTGTAGGTCGCCTCGAGTTCGTACCCTTTCGAGGTGACGTCGGTCGTACCCACGGTCTGCGGCTGAGCCAGGCCCGAATCGAGGAAGATGTTCAGGTAACTTTCGCTCACGTTCATGATCTTCGCGACGGCCGGGCGCAACTGGGCCGGCGAGGGATTCGTGATGCCCTGCGCGCTAAAACGCGTGCGCGCGAGATCCTCGGCCCACGGATAGAACGATTCCGGATCGCGGCGGCCGTTTGATTCCTGCCGGCCCTCGAGCCGGAATGTCCGGTTGCCGATCGTGCCCGCCTCGCTGCCGCGCGACATGAATTCGGTGACTTCAAACCGGTTCAGTCGCAGGTAGAGTTTTCCCTGCAGCGCGCTGACGCTGACGCCGTAATCCTCTCCTTCGCCGTGCGGGTTCGACAGGTTGCCTTCGAGATCGATCCGCTGCCGGACGACCTGCGGGAAAAAGCTGTCGGATTGGTTGTAGTGAAAATGCAACCACGGAAGCGGCTTCACGACCGCGCCCCATGTCTTGGTGTCGCCGCGTTGCGATGCCCGCGTGGCTTCGCCCTGGTCGTCGGTCCACGGCCCGAACCTGCCCAGAGCGTCGTAGGAAACCAGGCCTGTCGCCGGGTCCACCGCCACGCCCGCGGAGGTGCGTTCGCGCCGGCGGTCGCGCCGCCAGCCGTAGGTGGCGACGAGCCGGTCGTTGAAGAAGAAGCCCTGGGCGACGGCGTTGAGCGTGCGCAGCTCGTTGCGCTTCGCGGTGGTGTTCGTCACCTGGAGCATGTCGATCTGCGCGGGCTCCGTGGTCCAGGCGCCCGGGCTGAGGTTGTTGAACCAGCGCAAGTCGTAGGTGCCCTTGATCTCCTCGACCGGCGACGCGCCGTAGTCCACGTTGCCGCCCACGCTGTCGCCGACGTAGAAGCGCTGCACGATTGGGCTGCCGGAGATTCGGTTCGCGCGGTTCACCCACGCGTGATCGTCGGCGATGAAGGGCGAGTAACGATAGTTGACGGATCGGTTGCGGACCGTCTCGCCGTGCAGTGCGAGCCGCTGGGTGTTGATCCAGGAGAGCCAGCGCGGCAGGGTTTGCGCGGGCGTGAACTGATACGCGAAGTCGGCCGACTGGGTGTCGGAACGCGCCGGTTCGCGCACCTCCACGGTGCTGATCGACTCGACGTACGGCCGCTTGAAGAACGGATTCGGCGTGCCGTCGAGCAGCCGTTCGTTCACGTCGACGTAAATCACGCCGTCGGTGACATCGATGAAGTTGTGGTTGTCGCGCGTGAAGTCCTGCTGGAACCAGCCGATCCGCCCGGCGAGCAGGTGCTGCGGGCGGCGCAGGAAGGTCTGCTCCAGTTCGGCCGAGTAGGTCTTCGCATTGTCCCGGCCCCAGTTGGCCGCGACATAGTTGATTTCCGACCAGTCGTAGATCGACTGGTCGCGCACGGCCGGCGGCAGGAAGAGCGGGAAGAGCGCGGCCTTGTTCCGCATCAGGAAGGTGCCCGTCTCCAGATAACGGATATTGCTGTTCTGCGTCAGGGGCGAGGGCGTGCCGGTCGTGATGAGGTTGCCGGTGCGCGCCGGCGTGAGCAGCCGCACCGCGCCGTCGTCGACCGAGGCAATCAACCGGCCGTTGATGGCGTTGCCGGTGATCAGCCCGGGCGGGAGAGAGGGGTCCTGCGCCACGGTGAAAGGGCCCGCCTTCTGCCCGTTGCCCAGCGTCACGAGCTGGGTGACGGGATCCCACGTCGGGCTGCCCGCGGCGCGCCAGTCGCTGGTCGTGTCGCGCGGCATGATCGAGTTCGGCCGGCGGTAGAAGTTGTCGTAGCGTTCGAACGACGCCCGCGCCGTCGTGTTCTTGAAGGGCTGGGCGGTGAACGTGGCGTAAAGCCGGTTGATGCGCTCCGAGGCCGGCTGGCGGGTGAAGCCCTTCGACTCGTGCACGGTCGCGAGCCGGAAGGCGAGTTTGCCCGGCAGGATCGGCCGGTTGAGGTTCAGGCTCTCACGGTGCCCGCCCCAGTCGTCGAAGCGCAGCGTCACCGCGGCGGTGGCGCGGTGGAGGTTCGCGAGGGACGGGACCAGATTGACCGTGCCGGCGCTCGCGCCCAGGCCGAAGAGATTCGCGTTGGGGCCGCGGGAAATCTCGACCGCGTCGATGTTGTAGATGTCGACCGGAATCTTGTTGTTGATCGACTGGTTACCGAAAGCGACGTTGATGCCGCTGCCGCTCGTGCCCGCGGTACCGACGCCACGGATACGGTTGGCCGTGGCCGGATCCTGCTGGACGCTGTCGCCGACGCCGCCGTTGCGATTGGGCGTGAACTGGGTGAAATTATCGGTGCCCTCGGTGCTCGCCTCGTAGCGGAAGATGTCGTTGATGTCGACCGACGCCGTGTCGAGCAGCTGCTGCATCGTCACCACGGTGATGGACGCGCCGAGGTCCTCGAGTTTCGAGTTGATGCGCGTGCCGGAAAGCGTGTTCAGGGCCTGGTAGCCGCGGTCCGCATCGGCCGCGACCTGAAAGGGCGAAAGCTGGACCACCTTTTCGTCCACGGGGGGCGGGGCAGGGGTCGCGGGGGTGGCGGCGTAAAGCGAGGGGGCGAGCGTGGCGGCGAGGACGGTGCCGAGCCGGGAAAGGGGGTGGGAGTTCACGGGTCTGGGTGGGGGTGGGGACGGAGCGGGGGTGGGGCGACCGGCGCGGCGCGTGATCATGAAGGCGCCGGTGCGAGCATCTTCGACGACGATCAGAGGCGTGCCGGCCAGCATGCGGTCGACTGCCTCGCGCGGGCTATAGCTGCCCGCGACCGGCCGGGTGAGCACGCCAGCGACGGATTCGGCGGGAAACAGAATCTCGCCGCGCGCCTGGAGGGCGAACTGTTTCAACGTCTGCGCGGCATCGCCGGCGGGAAGATCGAAGGGACGCGGAGCGGTTGCGGCGCTGGACAGGATCGGGCCATGGCACAACGCGAGCCATAGCAACGCGACGCTCGGGAGCGCGCGCGGCCACGGACGGGTGGCTCGATCGGGGAACATGGTTTGGGCTGGGGAACACAGGCATGGCGGGTGGGTTAATCGCCAGCACGATGCGTTCGCGGAGGGTTTCCGCTAAAGAAACTTTTGCCGGCCGCCGCGGCAAGCATCCATCGCTATTTCGCCTTCCGCAGCACGATCTCGTCGCCGTGTTTCTCGGCGCGTGCGCCGAAGCCGGCTTCCAGGAGATGCACGAATCCATCGAGATTGTCCGAGCGAAACGTCCCGCTAATCCGAATCGAGGCGAGTCCGGCGTCGACGAGCACGAGTTGGACAACGTTGCGCCGATTGAATTTCGCAATGACCTCGTCCAGCGGCGCCGCGGTGAAGTCGAGCATTCGGTCCTGCCAGGAGAGCACGCGGTCGATTTCGCCGGCCGTGAGCGTCGCGATCTGCGGCGCCCTCGGCTCCGCCGTCAGGGAAATGACCGCGCGCTGTCGCGCCGCCAGCGATGGTATCAGCGGCGTCAGTCCGCGGTCGGCCGCCAGGGGTGACGCCTCCCGGCCGACCGCGGCGCTGGCGGGCGACAGGTCCGCGGCGTCATCGGGCTCGACCTCGACGCTGCCTTCGGTCACGAGCACCTCGACCTCGGTGGGGGCAAACCGGATGTTGAACGCGGTGCCGACGGCGCGCACGGCGATGCCACCGACCTCGACGATGAATTGCCGTGCGGCATCCCTCTTCACGGAGAAATGCGCCTCGCCGCGCACCAGCCGGATGCGGCGCTCGGCCGGGGTGAAATGCACCTGCACGTCCGCCCCGCGGTTGAGCTCGATGATGGTCCCGTCGTCCAGCCGGCGCGGGCCGACCGTGGCGGTCTCCACCGCGGGCGCCGCCGGCAGGTTTGCGGCCGGCACGCGTTGCGGCCGAAACGACATTCCGATGCCGAGCACGACGAGCGCCGCCAGCGCGGCGGCCGCGGCCGCGAGCGGAATCCAGTGGTTGGACACGGCGGATACGCGCGGCTTCAACAGGTCGGGATTGGGTTGTCCGCTGTCGCGCGGCCGCCAGCCGGCGAGCGCATCCAACCGGCGCCAGTGCTGCCGCATTCGCGCCAGCTCGACGCCGTGTTGGGAGTTTGCGGCAAGCCACGACGACAGCTCATCCTGCTCTTCGGCCGTAAGTCCGCGATCGCACCGCAGGGCCCAGGCGGCGGCCTCGGCAGACACATGGCCGCGTTGCGGATCGCCTGGAGCGGAATGAGCCATTTCGCGCGAGTGGCTCACGTGCGGCGCGAGCCCTCGAGGCGCTCGAAGAACTCCGCGAGTTTGCGCAAGGCGATCGTCCCTTGGGCCTCGATCGTGTGTTCACTGAGGCCGAGCTGCGCGGCCACCTCGCGTTGGGACAATCCGTAGATTTTCCGCAACGTGAGGATCTGCCGGCACCGCGTGGGCAGCGATTGGATGGCCTGAGTCAAGAGTTCGAGCTCCTGCGCGCGGGCAACCTCGCCCGCGACGTCCGAGCTCTCATCCGGGATGCCGGGCGCGTCGATTTCCGCTAAAGATTTCGTGCGCTCGACGCATCGATGCCGCAGTTGCATCAGCGCGACGTTGCGGGCGGTCGCAAAAAGAAACGCCTTCGGCGACGCGATGAAAGTGGATTCGCGAGCCTGGAGCACGCGCGCATAGGCCTCCTGCACGATATCGTCGACGTCGAGGGTGCGGGCAAACTGCGTGCGCAACCAGCCCCGCAGCATGGGTTCGTGCGGCTGCAGATGATCGGCAAACCAGCGGAAAGATTCCGAGTCGTGGGGCGGCATCGGTGGGAACGAGCCGCTGACACCGCAGCAACGCCCCGCCACCGCGTCGAGCCGAATCCGTGGCTGTGGTGTCGTCTCCTGTCGGCAGCCTTGCTTGACCGGCCGCGATTTCACACCTAGCTGTCGGCGCGCGAGAACCGGTTGAGAACCAGATTGAGCGCAAGTGTGCTCATTTGTTTCTCGCCGGCTGTTGGAAGCGCACCAAGTGAGTGTAGGAGAGGTGGCAGAGTGGTCTATTGCGGCGGTCTTGAAAACCGCTGTGGGTGAAAGCTCACCGGGGGTTCGAATCCCTCCCTCTCCGCCATTTTTGCTCCGCAAAAATGGCGTCTTTTCGGGAGCTGAAGGGCATGCCTTTACGAGGGAGATTGCCTATTATCGGGTGGGAGAAAAGTTGAGCGGAGATTTAACCGGAGGGTAGATCCCTCCCTCTTTGCCAGTTTTCTCCACTCAAGAGGAGATTCGAAGAACGGATTTGCCAGCTGAAGTGGCAAATCTGGCACAAATCCGGGTTGTTCATCCCCAACAAACCGTGAACGGGCGTTCATCAACGCTGCGAAGACGGAGGCCATGAACCAGACAGTGCGGCTCGTTGGTAACGCCGTTCGCCCGTAGTTGCAGGGGATTCCTGGGCGGCGGGTGCTTCGGCGCCCGCCGTCTTTCTGTTTACCCGCATCGATCGGGGCCAAGGAACTTCAACTCAACTACCAGGACTCTCTTTTAACCCTTCATGCCCGGGAGCAGATCAACCATGAGCTACCGCCATAGTGTTCAGCGCGAAGCCGATCCCGTCGTCCATGATCGTCAACTTCACGATGTCGCCGCGCCGGCCGAGCGATCCTCTGGTGTCGCGCTCGACCGCGCGTGGGAGCGCTACCACGGCAACGTCGAAGCGCTCGTTCCTACAGTACCTGATTCAGGCGTTTGCGCTCCGTAACGTCGCGCGCAGTAGCGAACACGCCCTGCAGAGTCCTGTCCCAGTCGTAGAAGGTGGTCGCATTGTAGGACAACACAGTTTCCTTGCCATCCCTGGCGCGCGCGGTGAGCTCGTAGTTGGTGACCTTCTTTTCCCTCAGAACCAGCTTGATGATTGCCTCGGCTCGCTCCGGATCGGTGAAGTAAGTTTTGAACAGCGCGCCGATCAACTCGTCACGCGTGCAGCCGGTGAGCGCCTCCATCTGCTTGTTGACGTCGGTGATGACGCCCGATGGATTGGTGGCCACCAGCGCGTCGATGCTGGATTCGATGAGAGAGCGCGTGTAGAACTGCTTGTCGCGCAGCGCTTCCGTGCGTTCAGTCACGCGATGCTCGAGAGTTTCATTCAGTTCGCGCAGTTGTTCCTGGGCCCGGCGGCGCTCGGTC
>JAUSID010000188.1 GCA_030648295.1 Opitutaceae bacterium
GGTCGCTTTGCCCGATGCGACCGGGGGCGGTCGCGCTCCCAGCGGCGTGACGCCCGCGCCCACGACCGGATCGGCGACGGATTCGATCGCGGAGCGGCCGCCGCAATGACACCGGTAATCATCATTGGGATCTACCTGCTGGTGCTGGTCACGCTCGGGGTGATCAGCGCCCGATTTTTCCGCGGCGGCACGGCGGATTATTTCGTCGCGAGCCGTTCGCTCGGACCGTTCGTGCTGTTCATGACCGTCTTTGGGACGACGATGACGGCGTTTGCGATGGTCGGCAGCACGGCCGAGACCTTCGAGCAGGGCGTCGGAACGTTTGGAAAACTCGCCTCGTGGTCCGCGCTGGTTCATCCAGCGTGCTTCTTCCTCATCGGGCTGCCGCTTTGGTCGCTCGGCAAACGGCACGGCTACGTGACGCAAATTGAATATTTCCGCGATCGCTTCCACAGCTCCGCGCTTGGCTATGTGCTCTTCCCGGTGCTCGTCGGCCTGCTGATCCCGTATGTGCTCGTCGGGCTTCTCGGCGTCGGCTCGGTGGTCGGCGGCGTAACGGCGGGCGCGTTTCCCGCTGCGTTTCCCGAGACGCGCGGCGCGATTCCGCCGTGGGTCACGATGGCGGTGATTTCGGGCGTGGTGTTGTTCTACATCTTCATTGGCGGCGCGCGCAGTACGGCTTGGGTGAATGTGTTTCAGACGATCGTCTTCGTTGGCATGGGCCTGCTCGCCTTCTGGCTCATCGCGGACAAACTCGGCGGCGTGGAGGCCGCGTCCGCCAGGGCAAATCCCGCGCGGGCCGTGCGCACGGGCAACGTAGGGGAAGTCGAATTTTTCACCTACTGGATGATACCGCTCTCCGTCGGCGTGTTTCCGCACGTCTTTCAAAACTTCCTGACCGCGCGTTCGGCAAAGACCTACAAATTGCTCGTGGTCGCGCAGCCGCTTTCGATCCTGCTGGCCTGGCTGCCGTGCATTCTGATCGGATTCTGGGCCACGGGCGCGTTGGTGCCGGATACCGGTGCGCCGGTGGTGCCCGCGAGAGTCAATCCCAACGCCGTCCTCGGACTGATGGTCGGCAAACTCACCTCACCCATCGTCTCTGGCCTCGTCGCCGCGGGCGTCCTCGCGGCGATTTCACTCGATGCCCAGTTCCTCGCCATGGGCACGATGTTCACGCGCGACATCGTCGTGCACCGATTCGGCGCCGAGCGATTCTCCGACGCCGCGATTATGGCGCTCGCACGCGGGTTCATCGTCGTGCTCGTCGTCCTCTGCTACCTGCTCACGTTCACTGGCACGCGCCAGATCTTCGCCCTGGGCACGTGGTGCTTCACCGGGTACGCGGGCCTGATCCCGCTGTTGCTCGCCGCGATTTACTGGAAACGCGTGACCAAGGCCGCCGCCCATGTGTCGGTCGTCGCTACGATTGCGGTCTGGCTCGGGCTGTTCGTCGCCTCGGATTACGGCGCGGATCGAAAATTTCTCCTCGGCGGCATGCTGCCGGTGGTCGCCGTGTTTGCGACTTGTGCGGTTTCGGTCGTGGTGGTGTCGCTATTCACCCGGCCACCACCCGCCGTCACGCTCGCGAAATTTTTCCGCTGAATCATCCTGAACGGAAAACATCATGAATCCTCCAACCATCGCCCACCCTCCGGCGGGAGAGACCCGCACCACCAAGTCCGTCACCCGCTACATTCCCGCGATCGCGCGGGTTCTCATGGGATTGCCCCTGGTCGTGTTCGGGCTCAACTGCTTTCTAAACTTCATTCCGCCGCCGTCGACCCCGTTGCCGGAAGGTGCGATGGCGTTCGCCGGCGCACTGGTGAAAACCGGATATATGATGCAGTTGATTGGGCTGACCCAGTTAATCGTCGGCGTCTTCCTCCTCACGAATCGCTTCGTGCCGCTCGCGCTGGTGCTCTTCGCGCCGTTCATCGTGAACAGCATCGCGTTTCACCTCTTTCTCGAGCGCTCGGGCCTGCCGATGGCGGGCGTGTTCCTTGCGCTCGAACTGTACCTCGCGTGGGTGTATCGCGCCGCCTACCGGGCACTGCTCACCGCGCGGTTCACGCCATGATCGCGGTCATCGTCGTGCCCAGCGGTCTCGTGCGGTCTTAGCCGTATCGATTCAGTGGACAACCGCGAATGAACGCGAATGGACGCAAATTCCAGAGGGGTTTGAAAGGGACCGGTTATTATCGCGGTCCCTCAAGGTCGCGGGCGTCCCGCCGCCAATTCATGGGCTGGGAGCCCGTCGACCCACAAGCGCTTCAGCAGCGCAATTTCACCGCCGTGGCTGCGATCACCGGTCCGGCTGCAACAAGTTTCTTTTCCCGGGAGTCGACCTTAAGGTGCAAGCCCTCCAGCGCGCGACAGCCCAACAACGGCAAGTCCCCCGGTTCAGCGAAAACAATTTCGTCAGTCGTCTCGCTCTGGTCCACCCGCAAAATGGCGTAGCCGACGGAGCGGGTGATGATTTGCCCGTTGGCCATTTGGATCTGAATATCTTTCTTGCGCCGCTCGATCCCGAGTTTCTCCAGGATTCTGGCCTCGATCCACGTGAACACGGAGCCGGTATCAACCATCATTCGCGAAACCACGGCAGACTTGCCGTCCCGGTGGTTCTCCACTTTGCAGCCGACGTAGAAACGACCCATGGCAGATGCAAACTGGCCGGGCCTGGCGGAAAAGCAAAGCGCGTCCCGGCCGCCAAAAGCAACGAACGCTCGGGGGTCTGAAAGGGACAGGTTATTCTCGCGGTCCTGGAGTCGCGACAGGTTTTCGCGCTCGGCACGTGTTGTTTCAGCGGAGGGGGCTGAAAGGGACAGGTTATTCTCGCGGTCCACGACCTCGAGCTCGACCGGTTGCTGGCTGGCGCCGGCAAGTGAGGGCCCAATGTGGCGCAAATAGACCTTTCGCGCCACTTTGAGTGCTTAAGTGGCGCGAATCGTTAAATGCCTGTGCTCGATTAACTATCTGCTGGCCTGAGATCGACATTTGCGCCACATTCGGCGTGAAAGTGGCGCAAATCGCGCCATTCGCGCCACTATCCCGCCATGCGCCAACCCATCTCCGACGAGCAACTGGACACCGTGCTCCGCGCTGTCCGACGTCACCCCGGGGGCGCCAGCATCGATGATATTCTGGCGGCGGTGAGGCCGGTCGTGCCCCGGCGCACCTTGCAGCGGTGGCTCGCTGTCCTCGTGGGGCAGCGGCGGATCGTCCCGGAAGGCGCGACCCGCAGCCGGCGCTACCGTGCGGCCGAAGCGGTTCCGACGTTGCCCGCCGGTCGCGGGGCGCGCGCGGACCCGCCCCCGACCGCTGCCGGCAAAGACCTCGACCCCATCCGCCTTTCCGCCGCCGCGAAGGAAATCAAACGGCGCGTCACCCGGCCACTGACCCAGCGCCAGCCGGTGGGCTACAAGCTTTCGTTTCTCGACGGCTACCGGCCCAACGTGTCCGCGTATCTCCCGCCCGCGTTGCGGAAAAAACTCGCCGCGCTCGGGCGGACCACCGGCGAGACGTTGCCCGCCGGCACCCACCTGCGCAAGGTGCTGGACCGGCTGCTCATCGATCTCTCGTGGAATTCGAGCCGGCTCGAGGGCAACACCTACTCGTTGCTGGAAACGCAGCGACTGCTCGAGGCGGGCGAGGCCGCCGAGGGCAAGGCGGCGCACGAGACCCAGATGATCCTCAACCACAAGGCGGCGATCGAGCTGCTCGCGGAGCACGCGAGCGAGATCGGTTTCAACCGCTACACGCTCTGCAATCTCCACGCGTTGCTCGCGGAAAACATGCTGCCCGAACCAGCGGCGGGCGGGCGGCTGCGCACCCACGCGGTCGGGATCGGCGGCTCGGTCTATCACCCGCTCGAGGTGCCATCGACCATCGAGGAATGCTTCGATCAGATTCTCGCCACCGCGGCCGCGATCGCGGACCCGTTCGAGCAGGCGTTCTTTGCGATGGTGCAGCTCCCCTACCTCCAGCCGTTCGAGGATGTGAACAAGCGCGTGTCGCGGCTCGCGGCCAACATCCCGCTGGTGCAGCGCAATCTCGGGCCGTTGTCGTTCGTCGACGTGCCGCAGTCCGACTACACGCAGGCGATCCTCGGCGTCTACGAGTTGAACCGGGTGGACTACCTGCGCGATGTCTTCGAGTGGGCCTACGAGCGCTCGTGCGCGCGCTACGCCGCGGTGCGGCAGGTGCTGGGCGAACCGGATGCGTTCCGGCTGCGCCATCGCGAACGTTTGAAGGAGGTCGTCGCCACTGTCGTCCGCGACGGCATGGACAAGAAGGCCGCGGCGGCCTTTGTCCGGCGCGAGTCAGCGAAGCTGCCGGAGGCAAACGACCAAAAACGCTTCGCCGAAATGGCCGAGACGGAGCTCACGAGTCTGCACGAGGGCAACTTCGCCCGCTACCGGCTGCGGCCATCGGAGTTTGCGGCTTGGCAGAAAACCTGGCGATGAGCCAATCCTGACCCATGCCCAAACCCGGCGAGGGGGTTTGAAAGGGACAGGTTATTTTCGCGGTCCTGGGCGAGCCGCCGGCTGAGACCGATCGGGTCGACGGAAACCGAATGCGTTTCGAAAATGGCGCCTCGCCAAGTCACGGCCTCTTTACACCCTCTTTTTCAAATGGCCCAGGCAAAGTCTTTCTCGAACGACGCTGTGGCGGCTCATGCGCCGGCTGAGACCGCCAAGCCGGCCCGCGCCGTCCCGGACAAATCGCTCGAAAATTGGATCTGGGATGCCGCGTGCTCCATCCGTGGCGCCAAGGACGCCGGCAAATACAAGGACTACATCCTCCCGCTGATCTTCACGAAGCGGCTCTGCGACGTCTTCGACGACGAGCTGAACCGCATCGCGGAAGAAGTCGGCGGCCGCGCCAAGGCCTTCAAGCTCGTGCGGCACGACCGGAAACTCGTCCGCTTCTACCTGCCGCTCGATCCCAAGACGCCCGACGATCCCGTCTGGTCCGTCATCCGCACGCTCTCCGACAAGATCGGCGAGCAACTCACCACCCACCTCCGCGCGATCGCTGACGCCAACCCGCTGCTCAAAGGGATCCTCGACCGCGTCGACTTCAACGCCACCACCCACGGCTCGCGCGACCTCGACGACGACCGGCTTTCCGCCCTGATCGAGGCCATCAGCGCCAAGCGGCTTGGGCTGCGCGACGTCGAGCCCGACATCATCGGCCGCAGCTACGAATACCTTATCCGCAAATTCGCCGAGGGAGCGGGCCGCAGCGGCGGCGAGCAATACACGCCCACCGAGGTCGGTTTCGTCATGGCCCGGCTCATGGAGCCCGAGCCCGGCATGGATTGCTACGATCCCACGTGTGGCTCCGCCGGACTCCTCATCAAGCTCGACCTCGTCCTCCGCGAGCGCATGGCGGCGAAACGGAAACTCCCCTCGCCCTCTGGGAGATGGGCAAGGGGTGAGGGTGCGAAGCATGCCCCGCTCAAGCTCCACGGCCAGGAATACGAGCCCTCCAGTTGGGCGATGGCCAACATGAACATGATCATCCACGACCTCGAAGGCCGGATCGAGATCGGGAACACGTTCAAGAATCCAAAATTTCGCGCCGGCAACCGGCTCCAGACGTTCGACCGCGTCGTGGCCAATCCGATGTGGAACCAGGACTGGTTCAAGGAGCAGGACTACGAGGCCGACCCCTTCGACCGCTTCCCGAAAGGCGCGGGCTTTCCCGGCAACAAGGCCGACTGGGGCTGGATGCAGCACATCCTCGCGAGCCTGAAACCGACGGGACGCGCGGCCGTGGTGCTCGATACCGGCGCCGCCGCGCGCGGCTCCGGCAACGCGAATACGAACAAGGAAAAGGACGTTCGGAAATGGTTCGTCGAGCAGGACGCGATCGAGGGCGTGATTTATCTCCCGGAAAATCTTTTCTACAACACGACCGCGCCCGGCATCATCATCGTCCTCAACCGCGCCAAGCCGAAGACTCGCGCCGAAAAGATCCTGCTCCTCAACGCGAGCCGCGACTTCGTGAAAGGCGACCCGAAGAATTATCTGCCCGAGGAAGCGGTCACGCGGATAGCGGAGACGTTTCTCGCGTGGAAGGAAGTCGAGAAATTCAGCCGGATCGTCGGCACCAACGAAATCGCAAAGAACGATTACAACATTTCCCCGAGCCGCTACATTCACACCGGCGCCGCGGATGAATACCGGCCACTGGCGGAGATTGTGGAAGAGTTGGACGAGTTGGAGGACGAGGCGCGGGAGACGGACAAGACGCTGCGGAAAATTCTCGCCCCATTCACCGTATGAGCGATGCGCCGCACGCAACCGATCTCGGCGCGCTGCCAAAATCTTGGCGAGTTGCTCCGATGGGCGACTTTCTGACCGAGGCGCAGTAGAATGTTGAAAGGGACAGGTTATTCTCGCGGTCCTCTTGTCGAACGTAGCGACATGACCTCGTCGAATGCCCCGGCGACTATCGTGCGGTACGCCGCTCCTGCCAGTAGTCCGGGTCGCGATGCAGGTGCTTCACCGCCCAAATCACGATCCGGTCATCCTCGACCGTGTAGTAGATGCCATAGGGAAAGCGCGCGACCAGGAAGCGTCGCACGTCATCCTCAACGATCCGCCACACGTATGGAACGGCGCGGATTTTGCCGACACCCGCCTCGATTTCATCTGCGAACGCATCACCCAATCCCGGCACCTGGCGGTTGTAACACTGGCCTGCGGCGATGTATTCGGCCAGCGCCTCTTCGGCGAACCGGTGCGTCATCAACCCAGGGCAGCTCGCGCGCGACGCAAGGCTTCATCGCCGTCAATAAGAGCCGCCTTGCCCGAACGCACCTCCTCGCGCCGACGGCGAATTTCCTCCAAGTGCGCCCGCTCTACCGTGGGATCGGCTTCGCCGGAAAGGCTGTCGAGCAGCATTTCCACGAGCAAGGCACGACCGGCGCTCGGCAAACCGAGTGCTTCGGCGGCGACTTTTTCGACGGTGGAACCCACACGTGAAAGATGCGCGAGGATCCGCCAAAATCAAGGTGCATCCCCGGGGCGGCAGCAGTCTTTCCGGATGAGTCACGGCATCGGCGTAACAGCGGTCAAGCTCGTCGAGTGGCACTGGCGAACGATCAACCCATGTCCGACGCGAAGGGCAGCCAGCGGCCCGGTCAGCGGACCGCGATTTTCTCGCAGTCCGAAAACTCCCAAGCGTCCTGTCGCTCGGCGAGGCCGGTGGCGAGGAGATGGTTTCGCAAGAGAAAGAGGATGAAACGCCCCACAGAGGGCGATTACTTCGCGTCTTCCCCGTCTCGCGTTCTTCCGTCTCTCGCGTTCTTCCGCAGTTCTTCAAACTGTCTGATACGCCCGGGCGCGGAAGAGGAAGTCCACGATGCTGCCTTCGTGCGGCTGGAACCAGTTGAGCTGAACCGTCGGGAGCGCCCCGATGTTCAGCCGGTCGATGTGACGCGCGTCGAGCAGCTCGCGGCTGAACTTCGCGTCCTTCGTGATCGCCGAGCAGACGAGCGTCGGCCCAATCTTCGCGAGCATCTGCTCCTGCGGGCACTCGACCACGGTCGCGAAGGGGAACATGTACTCCTTTTTCACCATCGCCGCGTCCGGCGAAGCACAGTGCACGATCGTGGAGCGCACGTAGTCGCAGCGTTCCATCTTCACCAGCCGGTCGCCGCCGCGATACTTCGCGGTGACATCCTCGACGCCGGACTCCTTGAGCGCGGCCTCGATGTCCTGGTTAATCCCCTCCGCCTGGCCCTTCACCGTGAACGCGGCAAGGGCGGCCTGCGGGTCGGTGGGCGGCAGCGGCTTGATCGGGCCGAGTTTCTGCGCGAGCGCGTCGGCGATCTCCTTCGTGTGGCGCGAGGCCCACACGCCCGAACAGTTGATGCAACCGCGACCGCTGTTGATCGCGATGCTCGTCGCCATGAGGTCGACATATTTCTCCCAGTGGTCGACCTCGTCGTCGCCCAGGAGAATTTTGCTGAACCCGGGACCGTGCACCTGGACGGCGGGGTTGCCGTGGTAGCGCTCGACGGTCGCGGTCGAGCCGAAAATGAGCGTCTTGGGGCAATGACTGAGCACGGCGGCGCCGACCTCGCCAGCGCCCGGATAGATTGAAATCGCCGGCTTGGGAATGCCCGCCTGGAAAAAGGCCTGGGTCATCCGCCAGGGCGTCCAGGGCTCCTGCGGTCCGGGTTTCAGCACGAGGCCAATCTGGAGCGGAATGATCGGGAGCCAGAGTCCGTGCACGCCGGGAGAATTGGAGGGCAGCACCATCCCAAGGACCGGGGTCTGCGCCTGGTAGCTGCGCATGACGCCGTTCTCCATTCCGTAGCCGCGTGAAAGGATGTCGAAGTCCAGTCCGCGCGTCAGCGAACTGAGGATGGCCTCGAGGTTCTGGAGCACGTAGGCTAGCTTCCCCATGTTGAACCGGCACATGTGTTCGGGGAGTCCCGTCGTGGCGGACTGGCATTTGACGAACTCGTCGGGCGTCTGGGTGCCGTCGCCCGCCGGGAGCGTGGCGCTCGTGAAGAGCTCGCCGGCCTTGCGACACATCGCGAGCAGTTCCTTGCAGGGAATCTCGCGCAGCACTTCTCTCGCGCGCGCCGCCTGCCGCATGTCACGGGCGATCAGGCCGGCGTTGGCCTGGCTGACTTCGGCCATCTGTTCGCCGGTCGCGTGGTGGAAGACCTTGTCGACTTCGAGGCTCTTGTAGGCTTCGCCCCAGCGGAGGATTGGGAAATGGATCATGGTTTAACGACGATCGATACGATCTAGTTTATGGCTCAAATGACTGCGCTTTCGATTGCGTCTCGTGCGGTTGGTTTTGGGTTTTGGGTTTTGGGTTCTGAGTTCTGAGTTCTGAGTTTCGAGTTCTGGCCTCTGGCTTCTGGCTCCTGGCTTCTGGGTTTGGTTTATCGAACTCAGAACGCAGAACTCAGAACCCAGAACTGACACCCGAAGGTCAGTACACTCCGACCGTTGTGGTTGCGGCAAAGACCCGGTAGGGACGCACGCCGCTGACGCCGTCCCAAGGAAATTCAGCGCAGGGCGGCTCCAGCTCCGCTTCATCGCGTTCCAGGAAGCGGGGCACAAAGAACTCCTTGGTCAGCGTGGTAATCATGACGCGCCCGGTCTGGCCGTGCTGGGTGATGGCCTTTTCATTGTCGTCCACATCCACGAGCTGGATGACTGCGCGGGGCTGGGGCGCGTGATAGATGATCTTGTACTGGTTCTCCGGCCGCAGCGTTCGCGCTCGCGCGAGGCCCATGAGGGTGTTGCCGTAACAGGCGGCCAGATAGACCTTGGGTCCCAGCAGTTCCTCGACGGCGAACCGCGCCCACTGGGCGGTCATTTCCGTGCCGCCGCAAAAGATGCCCGTGATGCCGCTCTGCTCGATGCTGGAACCCCCGGCCTCGAGCCGCGCAGCGAGCGCGTCCAGCAGTTTCGGCGTGACGAACATGCACTTGATGTCGTGTCCGGCCGAAAGGACGGTCATCGCCTGATCGATCACGTGGTCGGAGTAGAGCTTCAGCTCGGCCATCGCCCCCCGCTTGATGAGCTTGACGACCCAGCGCGGGTCGAGGTCGACACAGAAGCAAATGCCGCCGCGATGCTGGCAGAGGTGCTCGACCGCGAGCCGGAGACGGCGCGGCCCCGAGGGCCCCAGCATGAGCCAGTTGGAACCCTTCGGGAACTGGGCATCCGGGAGAGTCTCGGAGAGCATCTCGTAATCGATGCGGAAATCGTCGACGACCACGCGGCTTTTCGGAATTCCAGTCGTGCCGCCGGTCTCGAACACGTAGGTGGGCTTGTTCGCGTAGGCCTTGGGCACCCAGCGGCGGACGGGGCCGCCGCGGAGCCACTCGTCCTCGAAGTGGCCGAAGCGCGTGAGATCGGCGAACGACTTGATCTCCCGGCGCGGATCCCATCCGGCTTTCTTCGCCCATCCGAGCCAGAAGGGAGTGCCGGTGTCCGGGGAGAAATGCCAGTCGACGATTTCACGTACGTGAGCGTCGAGTTTTTCGGCGGCGCTCTTGATGGCGTCAGGGGAGACGGAGGCGGTCTGACTCATGCGTGGGGCTGACTTTGTGGGGTGGTTGACGGGGATCTGTCTTGCGAAAGGCGAAGACGCAAACCTCCGCCCGCGCCGCCGTCAACGGGCGAGTGGATCAAACTGTTGCGCGCAGGCGATTGATTCGTTTCGACAGACGTGTTCACGGGTTTTCTGCGTCATAAGTGGCATCCGGGGTAGGGCCCGACAAAAACCCTTGTCCGGATCTGAGGAATTTGTCGGTCTGACACGCCCGCGGTGTTCGCGGATTTCGAAATTGCCCGTCACGTTGTCTGCGCGCCCCACAAATTCCTGATGATTGAACCCTTCGTCTCCAAAACTTCCCCGAAACTCGTTTTTGGCGCCGGGTCGCTGTGCGAGCTGCCGGCGTGTGTTCGTGAGGTAGGGGCGTCGGCCGTGTTTCTCGTCAGCGACACCGGGATCGTGCGCGCCGGGCACATGGATCGGGCGCGGGAGTATCTCGAAGCCGCCGGCATTGCGGTCGTGCCTTACGATCACTCGCACGAAAACCCGACCGAGGCGGACGCCGCGGCATGTTGCGCGATTGCCCGCGAAAAACAGTTCGACGCCATCGTCGCGCTCGGCGGCGGCAGCAGCATGGACACGGCGAAGGCGTGCAATTTCCTCCTCACGAATGGCGGGGCGATGCGCGATTACCACGGCTACGGCAAGGCGGCCAGGCCGATGCTGCCGTTCATCGCCATACCCACGACCTCAGGAACGGGCAGCGAGTGCCAGTCGTACGCGCTCGTGAGCCGCGACGACACGCACGAGAAAATGGCGTGCGGCGATCCGAAGGCGCGCGCCCGGATCGCGATCCTCGATCCGAATCTCACCGCCACGCAGCCGAAGTCGGTCGCGGTGCAAACCGGGCTCGATGCGGTGGCGCATGCGCTCGAGTCGGCGGTGTCCACCCGCCGGAACCCGCTGTCGGCCCTCTATTCCGAGGGGGCGTTTCGGAATCTCTCCCGCGCCATCGGCAACGTGATCGCGGGCCGCGCAACCAGTGACGATCGCGGACACATGCAGCTCGGCGCGGCGCTCGCCGGGCTGGCGATAGAAAACAGCATGCTCGGCGGTGCGCATGCGAGCGCGAATCCGCTCACGGCGCGCCACAACGTGATTCACGGGCACGCCGTGGCGCTGATGCTACCGCACGTGATGCGGTTCAATGCGGAGAACACCGGCGCCGCCGCCATTTATGCGGGATATTCCGCCATCCTGCGGGAGTCCGGGATCACGTCGCTGCCGCTCATCGAGTGGGTCGTCGAATTGGTGGCGCAGAGCGCGCTGCCGCGGGTAAATGGTGGCGTCAGCGATTTAGCGGCGCTCGCCGCGGACGCGACGAAACAGTGGACCGGCCAGTTCAACCCGCGGCCGTTGCAGGCGGACGATTACATCGCATTGTATCGACGTGCGCTGGGTTAACATGGCTTCGGATTGGAGTGGATCGAACCTGGGAGCGCGGGCGTCCCGCCCGCAATTGCCTTGGCGTCACTCGCGCCCACACGTCCGATTTGCGCAAAACCTTCTTGCCGTAGTTTGCGCCGCCGCCCTCACCGGCTGCGGCGATCGCGGTGCGACCCACGGCGGAAACTCCACCACGGCGAAAACGGCAAACGCTCCCGCCATCACCTGGCCGATGACGCGCGGCGGACCGGCGCTCAACGGCAGCGTGCCGACCAAGGTGCCGCTGAATCCGAAGACCGCGTGGACGTTCGCTTCGTCCGGCCCCATCACCGCGGAGGCCGCACTCGCGGGTGGCCGCGTCTACATTGGCACCGGCAAGGGCACACTCCACTGCCTCGCCGCTGACACCGGACGTGAACTCTGGCACTTCGACACGAAGGACGCGATCACCGCCGGGCCCGCCGTCGCCGGCACCACCGTGTTCGTCGCCTCCAACGATGGATCGCTGTATGCGTTAAAGGTGGAAAATGGCGCACCGGCCTGGACGTTCTCCACGGACGAGAAAATCAGTTCCGGTCCGACGGTGATCAAAAACCCGGGCGGACCCGGCGACTGGGTTTTGCTGAACGGCTACGACGGTACCACGCGCGTGCTCGATGCGGCCGACGGCAAACTTGTGTGGTCCTACAAAACCGACGACTTCATCAACGGCGCGCCGGCGATCGTCGATGGCCGCTACGTGGTCTTCGGCGGATGCGATGCGCAACTGCACGTGGTCAACCTGAAGGACGGCACGCCGGTGCACAAAATTCCCACCAGTGCGTACATCCCCTCCTCGATCGCGACCTACGGCTCGATGGCGTTTTGCGGCAACTACGCGAACCAGACCGTCGCATTCGACGTCGCGGGCGGAAAGGTCGCCTGGGTTTACGAGGATCGTCCGCTGCCATTTTTCAGCTCGCCGGCGGTCAACGAGCGGCTGGTCCTGATCGGATCGCGCGACAAGCACCTGCACGCGATCGACCGCAAGTCGGGCCAGAGCGCATGGAAGTTCCGCACCGGCGGCCGCGTGGAGGGTTCGCCCATCGTGTTCGAGGACGCCGTGGTATTCGGCTCCAGTGATGGCCGGCTGTATGCGGCGGGCCTCGTGGCGGGGGCGGAACTCTGGCAACTCGATCTCGGCGAACCGCTGGTGGCGGCGCCGGCGTATGGCGACCGGCAGATTGTGATTGGCGGCGAAAAGGGAACGGTGTTTGCCATCCGGGCGGAGACTGCATCCATTCGTTAGCCAATACGTCCTGCCGGCGGCCCCCACCCGCCTCAATTCCCACGTTAATGAACCACGACCCAACCACGCCTGCCGTACCCGCGAAAAGCGACACGGTGGCAGGCAACTACTTCATATCCAACTACCCCCCGTTTTCGTTCTGGTCCGAGGATCAGAAGATCGAGGTAGAGGTTGCGCTCAATTCCGAGCCGGCGCCGGACACGAAGCTCGGGGTCTATCACCACATCCCGTTTTGCCGGAAGCGGTGCCATTTCTGCTATTTCCGCGTCTACACGGACAAGAACGCGAAGGAGATTCAGACTTATCTCGACGCGACCATCGCCGAGCTGAAGTCCATCGCGGAGCGGCCGCTGCTCCAAGGTCGGAAGCCGCATTTCATTTATTTCGGCGGCGGCACGCCGTCGTATCTTTCGGCGAAGCAACTCCACGAACTCACCGACCGGTTGAAAGCCATTCTGCCGTGGGATCAGGCCGAAGAAGTCGCCTTTGAAGGTGAGCCCGGCACGCTCAACGCTGCAAAACTCGCCGCAATCAAGCAGGTGGGCGTTACGCGCCTTAGCCTCGGCATCGAGCATTTCGACGACCATGTCCTCGAAATCAACGGCCGCGCCCACCGTTCCGGGGAAGTCTATGCCGCCTACGAGCGGGCCCGCGCCGAGAATTTTTCCCAGATCAACATCGACCTCATCGCCGGCATGGTCGAGGAGACCGAGGCCTTGTGGCAGCGCAACATCGAGGAGACGATCAAGCTGCGGCCCGACAGCGTGACCATCTACCAGATGGAGGTGCCCTACAACACGACCATCTACAAAGAGATGAAGGCGGAGGGAAAACTCGTCGCGCCCGTGGCCGACTGGATGACGAAACGCCGGTGGGTGAAGGAGGCTTTCGCCGCGCTGGAGAGCGCGGGCTACACCATCGGCAGCGGCTACACCGCGGTGCTCAATCCAAAACGCACGAAGTTCGTCTATCGTGACGAGCTCTGGAGCGGAGCGGACTTGATCGGGCTGGGCGTAGCCTCGTTCTCCCACGCAGCCGGCGTGCATTACCAGAATCTCACGGAAATCGACCCCTACCTCGCCGTGCTCAAGGCCGGAGAGCTCCCGATCAAGCGCGCGTTCCGCACCTCGCCCGAGGAGCGGATGATCCGCGAATTCATCCTCCAGATGAAACTGGGCCACGTGGAGTTCGCGTACTTCATCGACAAATTCGGCGTCGATATCTCGCAGCGTTTCGCCGGCCAGCTCGATCACCTCGCCGCCGAGGGACTGCTGACCGTATCCGATACGGGCGTACGGTTGTCGCGCGACGGTCTGCTCTGCGTCGACACGCTGCTGCACGAATTTTTTCTCCAGCAGCACCGCACGTCGCAAATCGTGTAAGCCCGCCGTGCCCGATCATGACACCGACGCCCGGCCCGCGCCCCACCAACCTGCCATGCCCGCCATGCCCGAAGTAATGGCTCGCGGCGTGCCGGAGCCGCTTTGGAAATTTGCCCTTGAATCGTGCGGCATCCCGTCCGGCGCGGTGCTCATGCTGCCGGGAAACAAGCTGCCGGAGCCGGCCCGCCAGCTGCTCGTGCACCATCGGGACATGACGTCGACGCTCGCGACCCATCACGGCAGCGCGCTGCGGGTGGAAATCCTTCACCAGCATGACGTCGGTGAGGTCTACCTGCGCGAAGTGTTTCTCCGCACGATCGCCGGCGACCGCATCGTCGAGTACGGAATCATCGCCATAGTCCTGGAGCAGTTCAGCGCGCCACAGCAGGCGGCGATTCGCGCCGGCCGGACACCGTTGGGTGGGGTGTTGCACCGGTTTAAAATTCCCTTCGAAAGCAGTCCGATTGGTTTCTTTTCCGTCGCGGCGGCGCGGCTGCCGGAGACGCGGCGCCTGGGATTCAATGGCTCGCCGTGCCATGGCCGGTTCAACCGGATCTCAAAGCCGACGGGTGAGCCGCTCGCGTGGATCATGGAAATTTTGCCGCCGGCATGAATGTTGGCCGCATGCGCGATCGCCCCCGGTCGCAATGCCGCCGCGACCGGGGGCGGTCGCGCTCCCGCCAAACCCTCCCGTGAAGATCATTTTTCTCACGCCCGGCACGGGCAGCTATTATTGCGGCGCCTGCATGCGCGACAACGCGCTGGCACGGGAGCTGTATCGGAGCGGCCATGATGTGACGCTCGCACCGATGTATCTGCCGATGATGCTCGACGACGAGACGCCAGCGGAGGTCCGCCGGGCGCCGATTTTCTTCGGCGGGATCAATGTCTACCTGCAGCAGAAGGTCGCGCTGTTCCGCAAGACCCCCGCCCTGATCGACCGGCTGTTCAACCGCGATGGACTGCTCCGCTGGGCCGCGCGCCACAGCCACATGACGTCGGCCCGCGAGCACGGCGAAATGACGCTGGAGATGCTGCGGGTTGAAAACAGCCGTTTCCGCAAGGAGTGGGACAAGCTGCTCGACTGGCTCGCGCACGAAACGCCCGACCTCATCTGCCTCTCGAACGCGCTGCTCGCCGGTTTTGCGGCCGAGTTGAAGCGCCAGCTGCACGCGCCGGTCATCACGTTCTTTCAAGGCGAGGACTCGTTTCTCGATGGGTTGCCGGAACCGTATCGAACCCAGTGCTGGACCGCGCTGGGGCAGCGGCTCGCGGACTCGGACCTGCTGCTCGCGCCGAGCCGCTTCTATGCCGAGCTGATGCGCGAACGGCTCGGGTTGCCGCCGGGCTCAATCGACGTCGTTCCCAATGGCATCCGGCTCGACGATTATGCTCCGGCCGGGGCGCGACCGTCGTCGCCTGTGATTGGATACCTCGCCCGGATGAACCGCGACAAGGGGCTGGAGGTACTGGTGGACGCGTTCATTCAGATTGCCGGTGAAGTGCGGGATGTCCGGTTGAAGATTGGCGGGGCCGCGACCGCGGGTGACGAGCCGTTCGTGGCCGCAATGAAGCAGCGGATTGCGGCGGCGGGACTCGCCGACCGGGTGGAGTGGGCGCCGAACCTGACGCGTGAAGGGAAGATCGCGTTCTTGCGCAGCCTGACACTTTTTTCCGTGCCGGCCGTGTACGCCGAGGCATTTGGCCTTTACCTCATCGAAGCGATGGCGTGCGGCGTGCCGGTCGTGCAGCCCGACGCGTCCGCGTTTCCCGAGATCATCGAACTCACGGGCGGCGGCCTCTGCGTCGAACCACGCAACCCCTCCGCGCTGGCGGCCGGCTGGCGGCAGTTGCTCGGCGACGAAACCAGGCGGACGGCGCTCGGCCGGGCCGCACGATTGGGCGTTGAAAAATATTTCGGGGCCAAGACGATGTGCGCCCAGTTCCTGGCCGCGTGCCGGGTGACACCCCATGCCCAAAAGATATCCTAACATTTTTCCTGCTTGTAATCGTAGCAGCAGACCCAAGGAGGCTGGCCGATCGATGAATTATTCGCCCAACAATCGCGGCCTGGGAGCGCGGGCGTCTCGCCCGCAATGTCTTGGAGCGGGCCCGGCCGCCGCCGCGAAGTGAGACAATATCATCTCTGATTCCACCCGCGATGCCGACAAACTCCCCTCACTTTCATTTTTGCCATCGTCGATTGGTCGAGTTCGCGGACACCGACCTCGCGGGGATCATGCATTTCTCGAACTTCTTCCGTTTCGTGGAATCCGCCGAGCATGCGTTTTTCCGCTCCCTCGGTCATCGCGTCCACACCGCCAATGGCACGGAACACGAGGGCTGGCCGCGGCTGGAGGTGTCGTGCAAGTTTCACCAGCCGGCGCGATTCGAACAGACGCTCGAAATCTGCCTGCGGATCGACGAAATCCGCACGAGCAGCCTGACCTACTCGTTTTCGGTTTTCGTAGCTGAAGCCGCCGAACGCGCGCCGCTCGCGACCGGCGCGTGCTCGATTATCCACGTCGAACTCGACACCGGCGCGCACAAAATCCGCAAGGCCCCGATTCCACCCGCGCTGCGCGAGAAGCTCGAAGCAACGGTGGCTCGCTCGGAAAAGACCGCCTGACGGCATGCGACGCGCCACCGCCCAATCGTCACCACGGATTGCACGGACGAACACGGATCGATCCGTGTTCATCCACGCGCTCCGTCATCCACGGCACCGAATGAGCCGCGCGTGTCATCCTGAGCGCAGCGAAGGATCCAGCATCATGGCCGCATCCGAAGGCGCTCATGGATCCCTCCCCTCCGCTCCCGCTCCGGGTCAGGATGACAGGCAGCGAGGCATGGCAGTCAAGTTGCGCGCCGGCCGCGACACTGACTCTGTATCGCAAAACGTAGGGAGCGAGCGCGCCACCCAAACGCCCCGTCGGTCGCATCTCTTAGCATTCACCTAAACCCGCACCTACCCATCATGCAGTGGCTATTCTATGTTTTCCTGACCGTTTGCACCTGGGGGCTCTACGGAGTCTTCCTGCACAGCGGCCAGATCGCGATGAAGGATCCGGAACTCGGCCGGTACAAGGCCTTCCTCTTCGTCGGCGTCGCGTACTTCATCTTTGCCGTGCTCGCGCCATTGGTGCTGTTGAAGCTCCACGGCTCGAACTGGAATTTTCCCAGCAAGGGCGTGTGGATCTCGCTGTTCGCCGGTGCGCTCGGCGCGATCGGCGCCTTTGGCATCCTGCTCGCGTTCGGCGCCAAGGGGACGCCCCAGGTCGTGATGTCGATCGTGTTCGCCGGCGCGCCGATCGTGAATGCGATCGTCGCGACGTGGATGCATCCGCCGCGGGGCGGTTTCGCCGGCGTGCCGTGGCAATTCTATCTTGGCATCGTCATGGCCGCGGCCGGCGGCTGCATCGTGAGCCTCTACCGTCCGCCGCCGGCGCCATCCGCCGCCACGGCGAAACTGTCGGTTCCCCCCGCCACGTCGGCGCGCCGGTGAGGTGTGATTGCGGCGAAGTTCGCGGCGCCTGACGTGTCCATCGAGCAACAGCAACTGGCCGCGCTCAACCGGCTGATCGCCGGCATTGCGGCGACGAACGTTTTTTACCGGCGCAAGCTGGAGGCCGCCGGCGGACTCGGCGGGTTCGAATCGCTGGCCGCATTCCGCGAGCGAATGCCGTTCACCACCAAACCCGAGCTCGCCCGCGATCAGCTGGAGAATCCGCCGTTCGGATCGACCCTCACGTATCCTCATAAAACGTACACACGGTACCATCAGACCAGCGGCACCGGCGGACGACCGCTGGCCTGGCTCGACACGACCGAGAGCTGGCAATGGGTGTTGGATAACTGGAAGGTGGTCTGGCAGAAGGCCGGGGCCGGGCCCGGCGATGCGGCCTTCTTCGCGTTCTCCTTCGGGCCGTTTCTCGGCTTCTGGGCCGCCTTCGATTCGGCCGTCCAACTGGGACTGCGCGCGATTCCCGCGGGCGGGCTTAGCAGCCTGGAGCGACTCCGGTTTCTGATCGCGCGCCGGCCGCGCCACCTGTGTTGCACGCCGACGTATGCGTTGCGGCTGGCCGAGGTCGCGCGGGCGGAAGCGATCGATCTGCGCGATTCCGGCGTGCAGCGCATCCTGGTGGCGGGCGAACCCGGCGGCAGCGTGCCGGAAATCCGCGCGCGGATCGAACAAAGCTGGCCGGGCGCGCGCGTGGTCGACCACCACGGCATGACGGAAATCGGTCCCGTCTCCTATGGTGTGCCGGAACAGCCGACGCTGCTGCGGCTGATGCACCACTCCTACCTGTGCGAAGTGCTGAAGCCCGACGGCAACGAACGCGTCGCGGCAGGCGAAACGGGTGAACTCGTATTGACTACCTTGGGACGGACGGCATGTCCGCTGGTCCGTTACCGCACGGGCGATCTCGTGCGACCGGTGCCGGTTTCACAGGCAGATCCCGCCGACTTCGCGCTCGAGGGCGGCGTGCTCGGCCGGGTTGACGACATGGTGATTGTCCGGGGCGTGAATCTCTATCCGAGCGCGGTAGAGGCGGTCGTCCGCGGCGTGAGCGGCGTGCGCGAATATCAGGTCGAGATCGACAAGCGCCGTACCCTTCCTGAGGTGACAGTGCGCTTCGAAGCCGTCGATCACCGCGATCCAAGCCACGAACTGGCGAAGCAGCTCCGCGCGACGTTCCAAATGCGCATCGAGGTGGAGAAGGTCTCTCCCGGCACGCTCCCCGTCTTCGAAATGAAAGCCCGCCGCTGGAAGATCCTGGGCTGATTCAGGTTTTACAGGAGGACGCAGAGGCAGCAGAGAAAGACGTGCATCCGCTCTGCTGCTTCTGCGTCCTCCTGTTAAATCGGTTCTATCCGCCATGATTGAGGTCTCACGCATCTCGAAGTCCTACGAAACTGCGGCGGGCCCGCTGACGGTGTTGCGCGACCTGGATTTCATGGTTGGGGCGGCGGAGTCGGTGGCGATCGTCGGCCCGTCGGGTACCGGGAAGACGACCTTCCTCAACCTCCTCGGTGCCCTCGACCGGCCGAGCAGCGGGACCATCACGATCGACGGGGTGTCAATCGACGCGCTCGAGGCCGAGGCGGCCGCCCGTTTTCGGAACCGCTCGATCGGATTCATCTTCCAGCTGCACTACCTGCTGCCGCAATGCACGGTGCTGGAAAACGTATTGGTGCCGCGGCTCGCCGGCGGATGGGACGAGCCGCCCGCCACCACCCGCGCCCGCGCCGAGTCGCTGCTCGAGCAGGTCGGGCTCCAGGACCGGATGCAACACCGGCCGTATCAGCTTTCCGGAGGCGAACAACTGCGGGCGGCGATCGCCCGCTCGCTCATCAACCAGCCGAAGCTGCTCCTCGCCGACGAGCCCACCGGCTCGCTCGACCCGGCAACCGGTGAGCGCATTGCCGAACTGCTCCTGCGCACGAACGAGCATGCGCGCGTCGCCCTCGTCGTGGTCACCCACAATCCCGCGCTCGCCCAGCGGATGGGAAAGACGTACCGGCTCGAAAACGGACGGCTTGTCGGATGACCGGTTCAACGTACGACCAACATGCTGTTTCGCCGCGGCGATAGGTCGAATGCTCGTCCGAACTCGGTTTTGAGTTCTGGGTTTTGGGTTCTGAGTTGGAAGGAACCTCCTAACTCAAAACTCAGCGTCCCATTCTCGATTGTCGTTCAGCGTTCTGGATTACGGTTGGTTCGCAACCCAGAACTCAAAACCCAGAACCCAGAACCAACTGCGCTGTGAACCCAAAACCGATAGCTTGGTGAACGCATCTCGTTACGTTTTTCTCAGCGTCCTGCATCACCGGTTCGCCTACCTCGGCGTGCTGGCGGGAGCGGTGCTCGGCGCGACGGTGCTGCTGGGCGCGTTGTTCGCGGGAGACTCGGTGGAGCGGTCGCTCCGGCAAATTGCCGCGAACCGCACCGGCCGGGTCACGCATCTCGTCGCCGCCGGCGATCGTTTTTTCCGCCAGGCCCTCGCGGACGATCTTGGTCGTGCCGCCGGTGCCCGCGTCGCACCGGTGCTGTACGCCCGCGGGACCGTGAGTCATGCCGCCACACGCGGCGCCGCCAATCAAGTTCAGCTCGTGGGTGTGAGCGACACATTCTGGCAACTGGCACCCAAGCCAACGCAGCTGCGGTTGGATTCCGGAAAGTCGGAGGTCGCGATCAACGACACGCTCGCGCGGCGGCTCAACGCGAAGATCGGCGACACGATTATCCTGCGGTTGCAAAAACCAGGCATCCTTTCGGGCAACGCGCCGGTCGCCGGCACCGAGAGCAAACTCGAGACATTGCGCGGCACCGTTGCCGCGGTGGTCGATGACGCGTCATTCGGCCGGTTCAGCCTCGAAAGCACACAGGTTGCCCAGCCGTCCGTATTCCTTCCGCTCACGATGCTCCAGCAGGTTCTCGATCGCGCCGAGCGGGCAAACCTCCTGCTGATCGAAACCGCGCGCCCGGCCGCGGAAATTCAGCGCGCGCTCGCGAGCTCGGTTCAGCTGGCGGATTACGGACTGACGTTGAAGTGGCTCGATGCCGCGTCTGCGTTCGAGCTGACCTCGAACCGGATTTTCATCGATCCGGAAATCGCGGGGGCAGTCAGCGGTGCGCTGCCAACCGCGCAACCGGTGCTCTCGTATCTGGTCAACGAATTCCGCGTTCGCGACAAAGCCACGCCATATTCAATCGCGACCGCAACCACGGCGGACGCCGCGCCGTTCCTGCCGCGGAATTTGGGCGACCAGGAAATCGTGCTCAACGACTGGCTGGCGCAGGACCTGAATGCGAGGACGGGCGATGACGTGCGGCTGACCTACTTCCAAACCGGCGAAGGCGGAGCGCTGCTCGAATCGGCAGCAACCTTTCGCGTCCGGGCCATCACCCCGCTCGAAGGCCTCGCCGCCGACCGAGCGTGGATGCCGGATTTCCCAGGCATGACGGATGTCGAGCGCGCCGCCGACTGGGATCCGGGGCTGCCGCTCGACCTGAAGCGGATTCGTGATCAGGACGAGCGTTACTGGAACGAGCATCGCGGCGCACCGAAGGCATTCCTTTCGCTGGCCGGCGGTCGTGCGCTGTGGTCGACGCGCTGGGGAAATTCGACGGCACTGCGGATCCGATATGATCGCGCGCGGGAATCGGAACTCGCCGCGTCGGCGCTCGCGGCCTTGCGGCCGGAAATGAACCAGCTCCTCGTCCGCGATTTTGGCGCGTCGGCCACCGACGCGGCCAGATCGCCGGTGGATTTCGGCGGATTGTTCATCGGGATGAGTTTTTTCCTGATCGTCGCCTCGCTCGGACTCGTCGCGATGCTCTTTCAACTGGCGCTGCTCGAGCGAAACCGCGAAGACGCGCTGCTCGGCGCGGTTGGGTTGCGTCCCCGGCTCCTGCTGAGGTGGCGTCTCGGGGAGGGCTTCGTGATTCTACTCGTGGCCGGCGCCGTCGGGCTGGGACTGGCGACACTCTACACCCGGGGCATTCTCAGATTTCTCGAATCGATCTGGGCCGGACAGGCCGCGAGCCCGACGTTCGTGTTCGCCGCCACACCGGCCAGCATCGCAATCGGCTCAGTCGTTTTTCTGGCGCTGTCGCTGCTCGCGATCTGGTTCGCGATCCGAAAGCAAACCCGCCGCGCGCTCTCGATTCGGTTGCTCGCCCACGCGGAGGAAATCGCTCCCGCGGCCGCGATCCGCCGCTCGTCCATTGCCGTGGCCGGATTTGCGGCCGCAGTGGCGCTGGTCGCGGTGGCGCTGTCGGGCCGCGCTCTGCCGGCGCAAGCGGCGTTCTACATCGCCGGATTTGCGCTGCTCGCCGCCGGCATCGCGGTCTGCCGTTGGTGGATGGCACGTGCGGCCGAAAGCGGAGCGACCGTGGAGCTCAATGCGGTTCAATTGGGAAGGCTCAATGTCACCGCGCGGCGCACCCGCAGCCTCACGGTCGTCGGGCTGATCGCCACTGCTGTCTTCATGGTGCTGTCCGTGGCGTCGTTCCGGAAACACGTCGGCGACGACTGGCTGGAACGCGGCAGCGGCACAGGCGGATTTGCCTTCTGGGTGGAGACGACGGCACCTCTCAACGCCTCGCGTACGGGCGGCGCCGGCCGTTTCGAGCTCTTCGAGCCCCACGCGACCGAACTCGGCGACATCGTCGCGCTGCGCACCGGTGCCGGCGACAACGCCAATTGCTTCAATCTCAACTCCACGGCGCAGCCGCAGCTGCTGGCCGTCGATTCGGCGAAGCTCGCGGCGCGGAACGCGTTTCGACTGAAACTGCCGCGCGACGCCGGCACCGCGGGTTGGAAAGCGCTGCGATCATCATCCGCAAATGCCGCGATCCCGGCGCTCGTGGACGAGACGACGCTGCTCTGGGCCCTGAAGCGAAAAGTCGGGGACGTGCTCCGCTACGCCGATGAAAATGGTCGCCCGTTCGACGTGGTGATTGCCGGCACGCTGCCCGACTCGCTGTTCCAAGGCTACGTTCTCGTCGACGAGCAGGCGTTCCTGAAAAAATTCCCCTCGCATCCAGGCTATTCCGTTTTCCTGGTCGACGCGCGCAGTCGCGATGCCACCAGCCTGCACGAGTTGCGCGGGAAACTCGAAGCGGCGGTTCGTGATGCCGGCGGCCGGGTCGAGCTGACACGCGACGTCCTCGCGGCTTTTCACGAAATCGAGAACACCTACATCGCGATCTTCAACGTCCTCGGTTCGCTCGGCGTGATCCTCGGCAGCCTCGGCCTCGCGATCGTGGTCGCGCGCAACCTCCGCGAGCGGCGGGGCGAATTCGCCGTCATGTCCGCGATTGGAATACCGCGGCCGGTGCTGGCGCGGATGGTGTTCTCGGAGTTCGGCCGGCTCGTCGGCTGGGGCATCGGCATCGGGGTGCTGAGCTCCGCGCTCGCGATCTGGCCCAGCCTGCCGCAGTTGCCGCCGGCGCC
This sequence comes from Opitutaceae bacterium, assembly GCA_030648295.1. Classification (GTDB taxonomy): domain Bacteria; phylum Verrucomicrobiota; class Verrucomicrobiia; order Opitutales; family Opitutaceae; genus ER46. The sequence continues at coordinate 23,121 of JAUSID010000188.1, forward strand.
GACGGTGTGGCTGGTGGGCGGACTGCTCGCGGGCATCGTGGTGCTGAACCTCGCGAGTGGCTGGGCGATCTTCCGTTGGTCATTGCGCGACCTGCGGCCGGGATTGGAGCAGGCGGCGGGATAGATTCTCATTTCGGATTTCGGAAACCGGATTTTTCATTTCGGAAACCGGATACCGGATTCCGGAAACAGTCGATCCGCCCGGTCTCTGGTCTCTGGTCTCGGGTCTCTGGTCTCAAGTCTCCGGTATCCGGTATCCGGTATCCGATATTCCAGCCCGCGCGGCAACTGCCTACTGTGCTGTCGGTTTTCAAAACACCTCGATGAGCCTATTGCCTCTCCTTTCAAGCCAGTGCATGAGCGCGACCGGCAGTTGATTATCGACGAGAAAGCGTCTCACGACGCACGCAGCACAACATGGTCATTCTGTGCGGCGGCAAATGCCAGACACGCGCGGATGTCGTCAGCTTCGAGGAACGAATAGTCTGACAGGATTTCCTCCCAGGACGCGCCATGCGCCAGCAACTCCAGTACGTCTTTCACACGCAGCCGGTATCCGCGAATGCACGGCCGGCCACCACACTTGCCGGGCTCGACGGTGATACGGGAAAGGAGCGGATTCATGGGCAAGACGGTAATCGTCCCGCGCGCGAAGGAAAGGCTGGGATTTGTATTGGCACGCAGCGTCCGACGCGAAACGGCAATAGCCGTGATTCGCGCTGTCAACCATCTCATCGTGCGCCAATCACACCGCCAAATGGTCACACCACGTTTCTTGGTCCTGCGGCAGGCTCCTCTGATATCGGTGACGCACGGTTTGCCGTTACCACATCCGCGTCCTCCAAATCCCCCGCTTTCGGCTCGGGCAGGAAGAACGAGAGGATGAACCCGCCCAGGAAGACCGCGAACCCGATCGCCGCCGCCGTATAGGCGAGCTTCGTCGGCGCGAACGCGGCATCGGATGTCGTCGCGATCGTGGCCGTCACCCATGCGAACGAGGTGCCGATCAGCCGGCCGCCAATGTTGGCGGCGAAACTTTCACCCGTGCCGCGCAGATGCAGCGGATATGCCCGCGGCAGATAATTCCCCCAGAAACTGAACTGGCCGACCGTCAGCAGGCCGGCGAAAAAGATGCCGATATACAACCACTGGAGACTGTGCGTGGCACAGAGCGCAAAGACCACGGGCATGACGATCAATCCGGGGACCTGGAAGATTCGAACCAGCGTGCGGCGGCTGACGATTTGCACCGCGAGCACGGCAAGCAGGAATCGTCCCGCCAGGCCACCGAGTTCCTGGATCTTCGTCGCATCGGCCGCCGTGGTCTGGGCGACGCGCGCGCGCGTCTGGCCGGCGATTTTCTTCTGGTCGGCGGGCGGCTTGTCCTTCACCGCCGTGGCTACCGCGGCATCGGCCTTTGCCTTCACCTCGGCGAGACCCGGCACGATGCGCGGGATGTGCTGGATCGCGCCGAAGGCCGCGCCATACGCGCATGCAAACATCAAGGTTGTCACGATGGTGGTCCTCCTCAATTCGGGCGCGAACAGCTGGCCGATGCTCGGCCGCTTGAGCGTGCCGGCCGCCTTCCGCTGCGCCCACACCGGCGACTCGGGCAGGAACGGCCGGATGAGCATCAGCGGAATCGCGGGGATTACGCCCGACATGAGTGTGAACCGCCAGGCCGCATGCGAGTCGCGGATGGCGCCGCCGAACACGTTCAGCGCTTCCGGCAACGCGATGCCCGGCAGGCTCGCCGCGTGCGCGACGCACCAGCCGTTGGCCAAGGCCACGAGGAAGCCGCCAATCGAGGAGAACGCCTGCGTGTAACCGAGGACCTTCTCGCGGCGCTTGTATTCAGGAAACAACTCCGCAAGCCAGGCGACCGCCGCCACAAACTCGACGCAGACGCCGACGAACACGAGGCAGCGGAAAACCAGCAGCATCCAGACGTTCGTCGAAAAACCCGACGCAAAGGCGGAAAATGCGTAGATCAAAATGCTCCACGTCAGCACGCGCCGGCGGCCGAGCCGATCGGTGAGGTAGCCGCCGAGCAGACCGAAGAGGCCGCCCGCGACCGCGGGGATGTAAAAGAGACGTCCGATCCACATCTGGAACTCGGGTGTGCCGGGAGCGGCGCCGAGGAGCTCCTGCAATGCCGGCCCGACGATCAGCGGGAGCATGAGGAGTTCGTAGATATCGAAGGCGAAACCGATCGCCGCGATAACGCAGATAAGCCACGCGGTGGGATGCAGCCGCGAGCCGCCGGCGGCGGAGGGGTGGACGGTGGGGATCATGAGAGGGGGCGGGAATTTGCGTGGGAATGACGCCGCACTTCAAGCGGGGATTCCGTGTTTTTCGCGCGAGCGTTTTCCACCCGAAAATGATACCGGGCCGGGCACCGACCACGGATCGAACCGGATCAAGGCGGAAACCAACCGCGAATTGACGCGAATGGACGCGAATCGAGCGGCGGTGAGAGGCGGCCGCCGCCGCGAATTCAACGGGCACACACAAGTGCAATCGTCCCCCCCAATGAATTCCGCCATGATGCGCGTGAATTGGCGTCCATTCGCGGCTGCAACGGGTGGTTCGGGGTCAATCGCGCGAAAAACCGCACGCACCAGACCCGATCCGTGCCGATCCGTGACATCCGTGGTTGCCTGGATCGCCCGCGAGATTGACCGGTCCATCGAAAGCCGCAACCTCCGGCGCGGTCGAACGTCAATCCGGCCGTTCCGTTATCCCCTTCCCCTGCCATATGAAACCACTCCTTCGCGTTCCGCTGCTTGGAATCGCCCTCAGCGTCTTCTGCACTCCGCTCGCCCTGGCCAACTACGCCGACTCCTGGCCCACGTGGCGGGGAGCATCGGGTGCCGGCATCGCGCCCGCCGCGCAGCCTCCGCTCAAATGGAGCGATACAGAAAACATCAAATGGAAAACGAAAATCCCGGGCTCGGGGTTTTCGACGCCGATCATCTGGAAAGATCGCATCTTTTTGCTCACCGCGATCGAGGTGGCCGATGCAAAGCCGGCTGCGGCGGTCGCCACGGCTCCGCGCGAGGAACCGGCCAGCGGAGGCCCCAAGGGCGGAAAACGAGGCGACCGCAAAGGCGGGGGCGGCTTCGGCGGCGGCCCGGCTCCGACCAATCCGTACGAATTTGTTGTTCTCGCGCTCGACCGCGGCACCGGAAAAATCGTGTGGCAGAAAACCGCCAAAAAAGAGATGCCGCACGAGGGGCATCACGCAAGTCACGGTTACGCGTCCGCCTCGCCCGTGACCGACGGCGAGCATCTCTACGTCTCGTTCGGCTCGCGCGGATTCTTCTGCTACGACCTGAATGGAAACTTGAAGTGGGAAAAGGATCTCGGCGACATGCGCAGCCGCGGCGGATTTGGCGAAGGCGCTTCGCCCGCAGTCGCCGGCGGGCTGCTGATCATCAACTGGGATCACGAGGATCAGTCGTTCATCGTCGCACTCGACAAAAAGACCGGCGCCGAGGTCTGGCGGAAAAATCGCGACGAGCGCTCCTCGTGGTCGACGCCGCTCATCGTCGAGGTGAACGGCCGGTTGCAGGCGATCGTCGAGGCCACGAACCGCACCCGCAGCTACGATGTGCTGACCGGTGACGTGGTCTGGGAGGCGAGCGGAATGACCGCGAACGTCATCCCCACCCCGGTAACCGGTCACGGCATGGTCTACTTGACCAGCGGTTTCCAGGGTCGCTCGGTGCAGGCGATCAAGCTCACGTCCCGTGGCGATATTTCGGATACGGACAACATCGTGTGGAGTTCGCGAAAGCAGAGCACGCCGTATGTCCCCTCGCCGGTCCTTTCCGGCGACCGGCTTTACCTCTGCAAGAGCAACGACGCCTACCTGTCGTGCCTCAACGCACTGACCGGCGACGTGCATTACCAGGATCAGCCGCTGCCGGGAGTGCGTGGGATCTACGCCTCGCCCCTCGCCGCGAACGGCCATCTTTACGTCGTTGGCCGGGAGGGCACGGTCATGGTGTTGAAGGACGCGCCGAAATTCGAGGTCGTCGCGACGAACAAGCTGAGCGACAAACTCGACGCCTCGCCCGTGATGCTCGGCAAGGAGTTGTTCCTCCGCGGCCACGAGCACCTCTTCTGCATCAGCGAGTGAGCCGCCCAGATCGGGGGATCGTAACGAAGTTATCGTATACATACTCAACTGGCGTCTCACTTGGTGTCCGCTGCGCGGACAATTCTTAGCTTCCCGCCATGACCAACTCACCTGCGCGAGTTACCATCTCTTTCTTCCTTGGCTGCAGCGCCGCGTTTGCGGCGGCTGACAACGCGAATTGGCCGCAGTGGCGTGGCCCGGACAACAACGGCACGACACCGATCTCCGCGCTGCCGCGAAAGGTGGATGCCGCAAACGTGCTCTGGAAAGCGCCACTGCCGGGCAAGGGCTGTTCGACGCCCATCGTTTGGAACCAACACGTTTATCTCACTGCACCCGTCGGCGGAAAGGATGCGGTGCTCGCATTCGACTGGTCCGGAAAACAGGTCTGGCAAACCACGTTTGGCGGCGAAGACAAGGGCAAGCATCGCAACGGTTCGGGCAGCAATCCTTCACCGGCGACGGATGGCAAAGGGATCTTTGTCACCTTCAAGAGCGGCAACGTGGCCGCACTGAACCTCGACGGCACGATTCGGTGGCAGGTCAACCTGGTCGAAAAGTTCGGGCCGGTGAGCCTTTTCTGGGACTACGGGACATCGCCGGCCCTAACTGAAAAAAATGTCATCATTGCGCGAATGCACGCCGGCGAATCCTGGCTCGCCGCCTTCGACAAGCTCACCGGCCAGGTGCGCTGGAAAACCGCGCGCAACTACGAGACGCCGCGCGAAGTGGACCAGGGCTACAGCACTCCGCTCGTCATCCCGTACGATGGACGCGAGGCATTGCTGACCTGGGGAGCGGAGCATCTCACCGTGCATGACGCCGCCGACGGCAAGCTGCTCTGGAGCTGCGGCGAATTCAATCCGTCCGCGACGGCGCTCTGGCCCGCCGTGGCGTCGCCACTCGTCGCGGATGGAGTCGCGGTCGTGTGTTTCGGCCGCGCCGACAAAGGCGTTCCCCGGCTGCACGGCATCAAGCTCGCGGGCAAAGGCGACGTGACGGCCACGAATCGACTGTGGCAGCGAGAGGATGTGGGCGCGTTCGTGCCGACACCGGCGGAATACAAAGGCCGCGTTTACGTGCTGAGCGATCGCGGGCAGCTGGACTGTCTCGATCCGCGGACGGGCAAGACGCTGTGGACGCAGACGCTGCCGCGTTCGAGTTCGAATTTTTACGCCTCACCGCTGGTGGCCAACGGCATCATGTATGCGGCCCGCGAGGACGGCACGGTTTTCGTCCTTCAGATCGACGGCGGGTTCAAGGTGTTGTCGGAAACGAAATTTTCCGACCGCGTGATCGCATCGATCGTACCGGCAACGGATCGGCTCTTCGTCCGCGGCGAGGCGAATCTGTACTGCATCGCCGCGCAGTAAGGAAAGTGCGTCAGAAGTGGCGCGGCTTGCTCCCAGGGTGCGCGGGCGTCCCGCCCGCACGGTGGCGAAGAAAGTTTGGTGGGAGCGCGTACGCCCCCGGTCGCACCGAGTTCATTGCGCCCGAGGGCGGTCGCCCTCCCAGGTGCACAAAAGGGCGAGGAGTGCGCGCCGAATCCTGACGAATTGGCGGCAGCGAAAATCGCCAGGCTCCGGGAAACTCCATTTCACCCATGAATGCCTCCGCTCCATCCCTCTCCCGCCGTTCGTTTCTCAAAGCGACCTCGCTCGCGTCGGCGGCCGTGGCGTTTCCCCACGTCATGCGCAGCCAGCAGGGCGCGTCGCCGAACAACAAGCTCAACGTCGCCTGCGTTGGCGTCGGCGGCCGTGGCTCCGCGGCAGTGGGCGCGATGAAAGGTGAAAACATCGTCGCGTTCTGCGACGTGGATGACGCGCGGGCGGCGGGCACATTCAAGACGTTGCCCGAAGTGCCGCGGTTCCGCGATTATCGGATGCTCCTCGATCAGCTCGGCTCGAAGATTGATGCCGTCACCGTTTCGACGCCGGACCACATGCATTTCCCGATCGCGATGGCGGCGATGTCGCTCGGCAAACACGTTTTCGTGGAGAAGCCGATGGCGCACACGATTGCCGAGACGCGGAAACTTGCCACCATGGCCCGCGAGAAGAAAGTCGCCACGCAGATGGGCAATCAGGGCCACGCGGCCGAAGGCACGCGACTGCTGAAGGAGTGGTATCAGGCGGGCGTCCTCGGTGACGTGCGCGAGATTCACAGCTGGACCGATCGACCGATCTGGCCGCAAGGCGTGAAAGCCCACGATCACTCCAAGTTGATGCCGGTCGTGCCGAAAACGCTCGATTGGGATCTTTGGTTGGGCGTCGCCGCGCCGCGCGAATACGATCCGGGTTACCTGCCGTTCAACTGGCGCGGGTATTGGGATTTTGGCACCGGCGCGCTCGGCGACATGGGCTGCCACATGATGGATGGTGGATTTTGGGCGTTCGATCTCGGTGCGCCGAATGCCATCGAAGCGGTCGCCGCGAATCCCACGGCCATCAGCGCGCCGACCGCGTCGGTGGTCACATATCATTTCAACGCGCGCGGCACCCGGCCGGCGATTAAGTGGGTGTGGTACGATGGCAACATGCAGCCGGCTTTCCCGGTGGAGTTGGGCCTGAGCGAAAACCTGCCCGACAACAGCACGCTGATCATCGGCACCAAATGCGCGGTGCTCGCGCAGGCAAACTACTTCACGATTCGGATCATTCCGGAAACGAAGATGCAGGAGATGGCGCCGTCACTGCCGGCAAAAACAATCCCGCGGATTCCCGGCGGGAACCATTTCAATGAGTGGATCAACGCCTGCAAGGGCGGCACTCCCGCCGGTGCGAACTTCGAGTACTCGTCGCGGCTCACCGAGATGGTGCTGTTGAGCAACGTCGCCGTCCGCGCCCGGCGCCGGATCGAGTGGGATTCCGCCGCGCTGAAGGTGACGAACCTCGCCGCTGCGAACGATTTCGTGACGAAGGAATATCGCGGTGGGTTCGGCGTGTGAGGCAAGGCGTCGGCGGAATCTAGCAGCCCGTCGTGAGGGGACTGGCGGCAGCCGGCTCTGGAGTCCGGCGGCACGTCGCCCACCCGCGCTCCGGCACACGGATGTGCCCGCAACGGAAACGCGGCTTGTGCTTCGCGGCTACTTGGCTATTTTGCCAAGTATGAATTCAAGGGCATGCCGCGACCGGTCGGCGCAACGGGCGGTCGTGGTGAAGGCACTGGCGCACCCGTCGCGCCTCATGATCGCCGAAGCACTGGCCGATGGCGAACGCTGCGTCTGCGAGCTGACCGCTCTCATCGGCGCGGACATGTCCACCGTTTCGAAGCATCTGGCGCTGATGAAATCCGTCGGGCTGATCGAGCCCGAGAAGCGCGGACTCAACGTGTACTATCGCCTCAGCTGCCCGTGCTTCGCCGACTTGCTGCGCTGCGTCGATCTCATCACCCGCAAGCAGGCGGCGGCGCTGCAGCGGGTGGCCGGTTAGAAACCGTAACTTCCATCGACACTGACCAACCGGCTGGGCGCGCCAGGCTGCTCATCGAAATGAAGCTCAATCACTCTAACTCATGAAAACCGTCCAAGTCTACGACCCACCCATGTGCTGTTCGACCGGCGTCTGCGGTCCCGAAGTGGACCCGGCGCTGGTCACGTTCGCCGCGGATCTGAAGTGGGTGCAGGATCAAGGTATCGAGGTAAGGCGGTTTGGCCTGGCGCAGAATCCCGCGGCGTTCGTCGAGAACGAGGCGGTGCGCGACGCGCTCACCAGGACGGGCGAGGCGGCACTGCCGCTCGTGCTGGTTGGTGATGCCGTCGTCGTGAGCGGCCGCTATCCGAAGCGCGATGAACTCGCCACATCGCTCGGCCTGGCCCCTTCTGCGCCGTCCCGGTTCACTCCCGCGGTGGCGGAACTGGTCGCGATTGGCGCGGCGATCGCGGCCAATTGCGAACCCTGCCTGCGTTATCATTTGCATGAAGCCGAGAAGCTGGGCGTAACGATGGAAGATATCGGCGGCGCCGTTGCCATGGGCGCAAAAGTCAAAGACGCCCCACACCGGAACATCATGCGGCTGGCAGCCAGACTTACCGGCGGTGATCCCGTTGCGGCAGCATCCACCCCGCGCACCCGCCCGGATGGCGAGGCGCCGCCGGCCGATGCCGCAAAAAGCCCCTGCTGCTCCTAGCCGGGCCACGCCATGACCGAACTTGCGATTCCCGCCGGCCAACTCGCGGACGTTATTGCTGACGCCACGCGTTATCTTTTCTTCACCGGGAAAGGCGGCGTCGGGAAAACTTCACTCGCGTGCGCGACGGCGGTCGCGCTCGCCGACAACGGCAAACGCGTGCTTCTCGTGAGCACCGATCCGGCGTCGAATCTCGATGAAGTTCTCGGCGCGGTGTTAAGCAGCGTGGCCTCGGCCGTGCCGGCCGCCCCCGGTCTGTTTGCGCTGAATATCGATCCGGAAGCCGCGGCGCAGGGGTATCGCGACCGCATTGTCGGCCCGTATCGCGGCAAGCTGCCACCCGCGCTCGTGAGGAGCATGGAGGAGCAGCTCTCCGGCGCCTGCACCACGGAAATCGCGTCATTCGACGAGTTCGCGAAATTGCTCGGCGAACCGAACGCGACCGCGGACTTCGATCATGTGATTTTCGACACCGCGCCCACCGGTCACACCCTGCGGTTGATGACGCTGCCCACGGCGTGGACCGGATTTTTGGATAACAACACATCCGGAACGTCGTGCCTCGGCCCGCTCGCCGGGCTGCAAGAGCAACGCACCATCTACGAAGCCGCCGTGGCCGCCCTGGCGGATGGCGACCGGACCACACTGATCCTCGTCAGCCGGCCGCAAAAGGCGGCGCTCGATGAAGCCGAGCGCACGAGCGGTGAACTCGCCGCCATCGGAGTACGCAATCAGCGGTTGATTCTAAACGGCGTGTTTCGCGCCTGCTGCCCCGGGGACAAAATTGCCACCGCGATGGAGCGGCGTGGCACGAGTGCCTGGTTGACCAAGGGCGATTTCCTTTCCCGCCTGCCGCGTATCGAGGTACCGCTGCGTCCATATAATCTGATCGGCATGCCCGCGTTGCGAAACCTCGCGCAAAGCGCCGAGGCCGTGGTGCCGGCGGCGAACGGAGATCGTCCCGAACTCCCCGCAATGGAATCACTCGCGGACCTGGTCGACGATCTGGCGCGCGCCGGGCGCGGCGTGATTATGACGATGGGCAAAGGCGGCGTCGGCAAGACGACCATCGCCGCCGCCATCGCGACGGAACTCGCGCGTCGCGGCCTGCCGGTGCATCTGAGCACGACCGACCCGGCGGCGCACGTCGCCGCGGCAGCAGGCCGAATCGAAGGCATGCAAGTCAGCCGGATCGATCCGCAGGCTGAAACCAAAGCCTACGTCGAGCAGGTGATGACCTCGGCCGGAAGGAACCTCGACGCCAGTGCGCGCGCCATGCTCGAAGAGGATCTGCGTTCGCCCTGCACGGAGGAGATCGCGGTATTCCGCGCGTTCGCCCGCATCGTCGCGCAAGGCGCGGACCGGTTCGTCGTCCTGGATACGGCGCCGACCGGTCACACGCTGTTGCTCCTCGATGCCACGGAAGCCTATCACCGCGAGATCGCCAGGAAGGCGAGCAATCTCCCCGAAGAAGTGAAGCAACTACTGCCGCGACTGCGGGATCCCGACTTCACCCGCGTGCTCATCGTCACGCTCCCCGAAGCCACGCCCGTCCACGAAGCCGCCGCCCTGCAAACCGATCTGCGGCGCGCGCAGATCGAACCTTTCGCGTGGGTCATCAACCAGAGCATCGCGCGAGCGGACACACGTGATCCGGTGCTTCTCGCGCGGGGTTGCGATGAGGCACCCTACATCCGCGAAGTGACCGACCGGCTGTCCAAGCGAACCGCGATCGTACCTTGGCTGGCAGAAGAGCCCATCGGTCCGGTCAAGCTTCGCCAGCTTTTTGCCACCGCAATTCCAAACGGATAAACCAACGAGTACCATGACGACCTACGTTTATGAAACGATCCCGCAGAAGCCGGGTGAGAAGCCGCGCTATTTCGAGATCAAGCAGTCCATGAGCGACAAACCGCTGACCAGGCACCCGGACAGCGGCGAAACGATCCGGCGGGTCATGTTGGGCGGCTTTGGCGTGCTCAGTTCTTCGCCCAAGAAGTCGAGCGCGAACGCCGACACCGGGGGCAGCTGCTGCGGCGGCACGGGCTGCTGCGACTGAGCAAGGGCGCGTGGTTCGAGGGCGCGGCGGAAAATCGGAGCTGGCTATTTCGCAGAAGTGCGAAACACTTCCCGCATGCCTCCGCTGAAAAAGCAGCCCGCTCCGCGCCGTGAAGCGGCAGTCTTCAAGGCGCTGGGACATCCGGCGCGGTTGCAGGTGGTCAACAAACTGGCCGACGGCGAGCGCTGCGTGTGCGATCTGGTCGAGTTGACCGGCCTGGGGTGGTCGACGGTTTCCCGGCACCTGACCGTGTTGAAGTCCGTCGGGGTGATTGAGGACGAGAAACGCGGACTGCAGGTTTTCTACCGGCTGAAACTGCCGTGCGTGGCGCGTTTCGCCGCGTGCCTGCGCGAAGCGGGCGAAAATCAGGATGTGACAATCACGCTGGGTTCCTGCTGCAGCGGGAGCTGAGAAATCTCCCGTCATGAAGCCGAGCCCGGCAAATCCCGCCCAACTATTTCGCTCTTTCGCGAAGTAAGGGACCATGAACAGCCGCAAAGAACTCCCGATCCTCGCCCTGATGGCCACGGTCTTTGCCGGCTTTTATTTCCTGCCCCTGGGTTCCCCGCGCTTCGATGACGCGGTACAGGCGTCACTGGCGCTGACCAAGTGGTATGCGCGCGAGCACGTGATCCTCTGCCTGCTGCCGGCATTCTGGATTGCGGGCGCGATCGGCGCGTTCGTGTCGCAGCAGTCGGTCATGCGCTACCTGGGCGCCAACGCTCCGCGGGTGACGAGTTATGGCGTGGCGTCGGTTTCGGGCACGATCCTCGCCGTGTGCTCGTGCACCGTGCTTCCGCTCTTTTCGGGCATCTATCGCATGGGAGCGGGCCTCGGACCGGCGACCGCGTTTCTCTACTCCGGCCCGGCGATCAATACCCTCGCGATCATCCTTACGGCGAAAGTGCTCGGGCTCCAACTCGGCGTGGCGCGGGCCGTGGGCGCAGTAACATTCAGCGTGGTGATCGGCATGGCGATGCACGTGATCTTTCGCCACGAAGAAAAAGCCAAGGCGGCCAGGATCGCGGAGCTGCCCGTGCCACCCGCGATGCGCTCGTTGTGGCAGACGGCGGTGTTTTTCGGCCTGATGGTGGCGGTGCTGATCTTCGCCAACTGGAGTCGCGCCGACGAGGAGGCTGGGTTCTTCGCCACCGTGTTTGCAGCGAAGTGGTGGCTGACCTCGATCTGCGCGGCATTCCTCGGCCTGATCTTGTGGCGCTGGTTTGCGCTGTCGGCCGTCCGCCTCGCCGTCACGGCGGGGGTGGTGGCGCTGTCCGCGCTATTCATCCCCTCTCAACCAACGCTCGCAGTTCTCCTCGGAGTCGCCGGGCTCGCCTGGGCGACGGCCGGTCAGCCCGGTGAAGCGGGCGAGTGGTTTGTCCAGTCTTGGGCTAACGCGAAACAGATCTTTCCGCTGTTGATCGCCGGCGTGGTGGTCGCGGGATTGCTGCTCGGGCGCCCCGGACACGAGGGGCTGATTCCGAACGAATGGATCGCTCGATCCGTCGGCGGAAATTCGCTTGCCGCCAATGCCTTCTCGGCTGTCGCCGGCGCTCTCATGTATTTCGCGACGCTGACCGAGGTGCCAATCCTTCAGGGACTCCTCGGCAGCGGCATGGGCCAGGGGCCGGCGCTGGCGCTGCTGCTCGCCGGCCCGGCCTTGAGCCTGCCGAGCATGATTGTGATCAACTCAGTCATTGGTCCGAAGAAAACGGCCGCCTACGTCGCGCTCGTCGTTGTGCTCTCGACCCTGGTCGGTTGGGCCTACGGCGCGATCGCGCCCAACCCGGACCGCGGATCGCTTCCGGCGGAGCAGGTGCCGGCCGGGCATCCCCTCGCATGAACCGCGACCGATCAAAACGCGCAAACGAACGCAGGAAATCTCCATGAAAACGATCCAGATCCTGGGCATCGGCTGCCCGAAATGCCACAAGCTCGCCGATGTCGCCGAACAAGCGGCGAAGTCGCTCGGCCTCGAATACTCGATCGAGAAGGTCACCGAGATCGCCCGCTTCGCCGAGTTCGGCGTGATGTTCACTCCCGCGCTCGCCGTGGACGGGCAGGTGAAAGTCGCCGGCCGGGTGCCCTCCGTCGAAGACATGAAGAAAATGCTCGTCTGACTTTACGCCCATGAATGCCACCGCCCTGAAATGCCCGAGTATGAAACCACTTCGAGCTTTGCGCACTCTTGCACTCTCGCTCGCCTGCGGAGCGTTCCTTGCGGTTGGACTCCGCGCCGCCGCGCTCTCGGCGCCCGCAGAATCCACGCCTGCCCTCCCCCGGCTCGTCGACCTCGGAGCCGACAAATGCATTCCGTGTAAAATGATGGCGCCGATTCTGGCGGAGCTGAAAAAGGAGCACGCCGGCCGGCTCGACGTCGTCTTCATCGACGTGTGGAAGAACAGCGACGCCGGGAAACAATATGGCATCCGGGTGATCCCGACGCAGATCTTCTACGACGCATCCGGTAAGGAGCGCTTCCGGCACGAGGGATTTATCTCGAAGCAAGACATCGTGAAGAAGTGGAAGGAACTCGGCGTCGATCTCGCGCCGAAAAAATCGGCTGGCATCGTCCGTGAAAAGCCCGTCGCCCCCGACACCCGCCCTCGCGATCGGGTGTGTTCACTTTGTGACGGCGACGTCGACGCGAGGACGAAGACCATGGTGAGGGGCCAGAGCGAGCAGCGCACCCTGTGCTCGCCGCACTGTTACTTCATTTACCAGTCGAGCCTCGTTGGCGCCGATGCGCAGGCTGAAGCGGGCAAGGTCAGCGTGACCGATTGGACGAACGGCCGGCTCATCGCTGCGACCACGGCAACCTACCTCTACGGCATGGCCGCCAATGGTCGGCCCACGATCCGGGCGTATGCCGACAAGGGTGCCGCCATCAGGGATCAGGCCGCCAGCCCCGGCAATGTGGTGACGTGGGACGTGCTGCGCGCGAAGGAACTCACGACCCGCTGCGGCTTCTGCGACCGCGCCGTTTACCCGGAAGACGCCTGCCCCGTGAAGGCAGGGTCGATGCACACCTACGGCTGCTGCACCCACTGCGCGATGGGCGTCGCGGCGCGGCTGCAAAAGGACATCGAAGTCGAGGCTGGCGACGGACTCACGGGCGAAGTCATTCGCGTGAAGACGCTGAACGGCAGTGTCGCCGCGCTCGAACCCGCGTCAGCCGTGGCGTGGTTTGGCCAGATGAGAGGTCCCGATGGCAGCTGGGCCTCCGCCGGTTGTTTCAAACAAGCCTTCTTCGCCAACGTGACCAACCTCCAGAAGTGGCTCGACGCCCGTCCGACCATGACCGGCCGGCAGATTACCATCGACCAGGCGCTGGCGGACAAAATGAAGCTGAGCCCCGAACAGATCGCCAAAGCGTGCAAGCTCGGGGAATGCAAATGAAAGGAACCGCACGATGAGATGCGGGCTCCGCCATGGAAACCCTCTTTGTCACGTTATCGGAAGCAATGTCCGGGGCACCGCTCGTCGCGCTGGCGGCCGCATTTGCATGGGGCGTACTGAGCATCGTGCTCAGCCCGTGTCACCTCGCGAGCATCCCGCTGATTGTCGGTTTCCTCCAGGGGGGCGGCGCCGTGACGCCGCGTCGCGCGGCGGGACTGTCGACCCTGTTCGCATTGGGAATCCTGGTCTCGATTGCCCTCATTGGCGCGGCGACGGCGGCCGCCGGACGGATGCTGGGTGATCTCGGACCGTGGGGAAACTACGCGGTGGCGGCGGTGTTCTTTGTATTCGGACTCCACCTACTCGACCTGCTGCCAATGCCGGAGGGCTGGCGGCCGGCTCCGCATCAACCCCGACGGGGTGCGCGGGGTGCGTTTCTCTTCGGGCTCGTCTTCGGCGTGGCGCTCGGCCCGTGCACGTTCGGATTCATGGCGCCGGTTCTGGGGATTACATTTGGCATGGCCGGGACGGCACCCGCATTCGCGCTGGGCGTGCTCGCGCTTTTTGCCGCCGGCCACTGTGCCGTAATCGGGCTGGCGGGCGTCTCGAGCACATGGGTACAGCGCTGGCTCGACTGGCAAAACGACAACCCCGGCGCCAAGTGGCTGCGCCGAACTTGTGGGGCGCTGGTGGTCGCCGCCGGCGGGTGGCTGATCGTCAGCGCACCGTGAGCCGGCGGATTACTCGCCCATCGTCCGCCGCCGGTTCGCCTTGATGCCGGCGCGGTGTTTTTTGGCCTGAATCATCCGGACCTTCTGGCCGCGGCTCTTCTGCCGTTTTTGCCGCAGCTGTTTTTGGACTTCGTCCTGGTGCGCCGCCGCCGCGGCGCGCCGCCGCTCTTCGAGCTTCGCGCAGAGTTCGGCCCAAGCCAGCTCCCGATTCTCCGCCTGCGAGCGTTCACGCTGGCAACGCACCTCGATTCCAGTCGGCCCGTGTCGGAGCCACACCGTCGACGAAGTCTTGTTGATCTTCTGCCCGCCCGGCCCGGAGCCGCGCACAAACCGCTCCTCCACGTCGGCCGCACGGATCCCCGCAGCCGCCAGCCGTTCAGCGATTTGGGTTGGAGCGCTCATGGGGATGAAGGACCAAGGGACAAAAGGACTGTCCTGATGCCACGATAAGTGAACATTTTACTTTCATGTTGTCCCATAGTCTCGTGGTCTCGTTCCAATTCGCTCCATCGCCAGCGTCTTGTGTCTCGTAGTGAATTAGTCCCTTAGTCTTTTGGTCCCTTAGTCCTTTAGTCCTTGTAGTCTCCCTCATGCTTACAGGTTCCGCCTGGTCCCAGAAATTAGGCGCCGAGATCGGCAAAGCCGTCATCGGCCAGGATGCCGTCATCGAGCGGCTGCTCGTTGCCCTTCTGGCCAACGGCCACGTGCTGCTCGAAGGCATGCCCGGATTGGCGAAGACCTTGCTGGTCAAATCGCTGGGGACGGCGCTGGGGGTGCAGTTCGAGCGAATCCAGTTCACGCCCGACCTGCTGCCGAGCGACGTCGTCGGCACGATGATTTTCCAGCCCAAGAGCGGGGAATTCACCGCGCACCGCGGCCCCATCTTCGCGAATCTTCTCCTGGCCGATGAAATCAACCGCGCACCCGCGAAGGTCCAGAGCGCCCTGCTCGAAGGCATGCAGGAGCGCCAGGTGACGATCGGCGGGCAGACCCATCCGCTGCCACGGCCGTTTTTCGTCATGGCGACGCAGAACCCGATTGAGCAGGAAGGTACCTACCCGCTGCCAGAGGCCCAGACGGATCGGTTCCTGTTCAAGCTGCTGGTCGAATACCCCAGCGCCGAGGAGGAGTCGGCGATGATGCTCCGCTGGGGCCAGGTCACAAAGCAACCCGAGCTCGCCGCGGTCTCGAGTGGCGAGGAGTTGCTGGCGTTGCGCGCCGAGGTCGATCGGATCCACATCTCGGCCGCGGCGCAGGGGTATATCCTCGCGCTGGTTCGCGCGACGCGTGCGCTCGCGGAAAAGAATGGGGGTGCAAAGCGTTATCTCACCTTCGGCGCTTCGCCCCGCGCATCGCTGGCGTTGTATCAATCCGGCCGCGCCCTCGCGTGGCTCCGTGGTCAGGATTATCTTTCCCCGGAACTCGTCCAGGAACTCGCACCCGATGTGCTTCGCCATCGAATCGGGCTGACCTACGAAGCCGAAGCCGAGGAAATCACGCCCGACAAAATCGTCGCGCAGGTCGTGGAGCGGACCGCAGTTCCGACCGCGTAATGCGCCGCGCTGCGCGGAAGCTCCAAGCTCCAAGATCCAAGCTCCAATGAAGCTCCAATCAGCAAACACCCAATCGCGTGAGTCAGGCGGCTTTGGCCTTCTTGCCGAGTTTGTGTTTCTCTGGAGCTTGGATGTTGGAGCTTGGAGCTTTAGCGAGAGCTGAACGGTCGTCCGCGCTAATGGCAGTCGAACCCACAACCTCTCCCACCACCGCCTCCCCGCTCGCGCTGCTTCGTCAGCTCGAATGGCGGGTGCGGCATGCGGTGGAAAACGTGCTAAGTGGCGAATACCGCTCCGCATTTCGCGGCCGGGGCATGGAGTTCGACCAGGTGGTGAAGTACGAGTTCGGCGACGACGTGCGAGACATCGACTGGAACGTCACCGCCCGGCTCGGCGAGCCTTACCGGAAGAAATTCGTGGAGGAGCGCGAGGTCACTCTGCTGCTGGTGTTCGAGGATTCGCCCACGCTCCATTTTGGATCCGGCGAGCAGTCGAAACGCGAGGCGCTGCTCGAGCTCGCCGGACTGGTCATGCTGCTCGGCGCGGTGAACCGCGACCGGGTGGGGTTCGTTCACGCCGGTCCGGCGGGAAATCTTTTTCGCGAACCGGTGCGCGGCCGCGGGCAGATCATGCATTCGGCCGCGACGCTTCTGGCCCGGCCGGCACCTTCGCCGACCGACACGCCGCCGGAAATCCCCTGGCGGTTTCTCGCGCGCGCCGCGCCGAAACACAGCGTGTTGATCTGGCTCGGTGATTTTCCGCCGCGTACGCATCCGGAGGGCTGGCCGGTCCTCCAACGGCGGTATCAGACCATGGGATTTCGCGTCGACGATCCGTGGGAACGGTTCCTGCCATCCGACGAGACGTTCGCGGCTTACGACCCCATGGCGGGCCGGCTCGTCACGCTCGAGGGCAGCGCGGCGGAACGCGCGGCGCATGCGGCGTGGCGGCGGGAGCGCGAGGAAGCGTGGACGGCCTTGTTTCCGGACGCATTGAGCCGGCTTACGGTCGGCACGGACGAGAACCGACTCGATGCGCTGGTGCGCTTTTTCCACGCGCGAATGGCGCGCTGACGCAAAGCTCCGGGCGCCAAGATCCAACCTCGCAGAATTTCAAATGACCAAGGTTCAGCCTCCATCGTTTTGCGAGTTTGAGAATTGGAGCTTCTCTGGATCCTGGATGTTGGAGCCTGGAGTTTCCCACCACGCATGACCCGTTTCGCCCTGCACGACCCAATCTGGCTGTTTGCGCTCGGCGTGCTGCCGCTGGTGATCTGGCTGCGCGGGCGGCGGCGGGTGCCGGTTCTCCTGGTTCCATTCGCTGCGTCCTGGCACCGACCGTCGCTGGCGGCACCGTCGCGCTGGCCGGTCATGATCGCGTTTCTCGGGCTCTCCTTGCTGATTGTCGCACTGGCGCGGCCGCAACGTGTCGAAGACAAGCACGAGGTCCGGACCGAAGGTTACGACCTGATGCTGGCGATCGACCTTTCAACCTCGATGCGGGCGGAGGATTTCGAAAAAGGCGGCGAACGGCTCAACCGGCTCCAGGCGATCAAACCGGTGATCCAGGCCTTCATCGAGCGGCGGCCGACCGACCGGATCGGCATCGTGCTTTTTTCCGGCCGCGCGTACACGATGGCGCCGCTGACCTTCGATCACGACTGGCTCGCCAAGCAGCTGGAACGCGTGCGGATCGGAATGATTGAAGACGGGACCGCGATTGGCGACGGGCTGGGCGTGGCGCTCACGCGGCTCGAGCAGGCGAAGCGCGATCGCACCGGCCGCCGCATCGGCGCGTTCGTGGTGCTGATGACCGATGGCGCGAACAATCGCGGCGCGCTCAGTCCCGAACAGGCGGCGGACATCGCGAAGTCCCGCGGCATTCCAGTGTACACGGTCGGCGCCGGCCGCGAAGGCTACGTGCCGGTGCCGATCTACGATGAAAAAAACCGGCGCGTCACCACCCGGCGGATGCTGTCGGACCTGGACGAACCGACGCTGCGGCGAATCGCCGAGATGACGGGGGGAAAATTCTTCCGCGCGTCCGACACGGACACCATCGAAAGTGCGTTCAAGGCGATCGATCGCGCCCAGAAAATCGAATTCCAAGCCAAGAGCTACCTGATTACCACCGAGCTGTTCTGGTGGCTGGCGACGCCCGGTCTTTGTGCCCTCGTGCTCGGCGCGGCGTTTGCGCGACCAAACTGGCGGAGGGAGGTGCTGGTATGACCTTTGCCTGGCCCCATCTTCTCTGGCTGCTGATTGCACCCGCGGGTTTGCTCGCGTGGGAGCTCAGCCATCGTCGCAAGGCCGCAGCGGTGAATGTGCATCCGAAAATCATGCGGGTCGAGGCGGGGACAAACCAGGTGCAACTCGCGCGCGACAACGCACCGCTGCCCACCGGCCCGAAGCCCCGCGTATGGCTTTGCATCGGGCTCGCGCTGGCCGTGGGTGCGCTCGCCCGGCCGCAGTGGGGCCGGCTCGAGGAGCCGGTGTTCGATCAATCGCGCGAAATCCTGCTCGCGGTGGATTTGTCGCGCTCGATGCTGACACCGGACGTGATGCCATCGCGGCTGGACCGGGCAAAACTCCTGATTCAATCGCTGCTCGAAAAACTCGCTGGCGAGCGCGTCGGGCTGGTGGTGTTTGCCGGCACGGCGTTTCTGCAAAGCCCCTTGAGCGCGGACTATGAGATCCTGCGCGAATTCCTGCCGGCGCTCGGGCCGGATTTCCTGCCGCAAGGGGGTACGAATTATCGCGCCCTGATCGACACATCGATCGAGGCCTTCGGCGCCGCGGCGTCAGCCGATCGGTACTTGATCGTGTTGAGCGATGGCGAGGCGACGGATGAGGATTGGAAATCGCGCGTCGACGAATTGAAGAAAAAGAACATCCGGGTGATCGGGCTCGGCGTGGGCACCGCGGGCGGCGCGATGATTCCGGATGGCACCGGCGGATTCGTGAAAGACGAACGTGGGGCCGTGGTACTTTCAAAGCTCGAGAGCGGCACGCTGACAGAACTCGCCCAATCCACTTCCGGCGCGTATCGCGACGCGAGCAGCTGGGTGGATCTCGCGGTTTTGCTGAAAGAAACCGTGGAAACGGGGCAGAAGGGCCAGTTCGTGGAAAAGAACACGATCCGGCTGGTCGAACGATTCCAGTGGCCGCTGGCGTTCGGCGTCTGGTGCCTGTTCGTGAGCCTGTGCTACGAATTTCCAGTGCGGCCGCGGCCGCGCGCGATACCTCTGAATAGCGGAAACCGGAAAGCGGACACCGGAAAGATCGCAGTGGCCGCGGTGATCGCTCTCTTGGTGTCCGGTTTCGCGTATCCGGTATCCGGTTTTGCGGCCGCCACCATTGCCAAACCCCCGCCGCTAAACGTGAGCCCGCCGGCGGCGGCACCGGCCGACCCGACCGCGCTGGCGAAAATTGTCACGCGATTGTCGGCGGCGGACAACCGCAGCGCGCGCGACTGGGCGGAGCTGGCGCGCGAAACGGTAACCTGGGGATCGCAGTTGAAATCGGCGCAACAAACCGTGCCCGAGGGTCCGGTGCGTGATGCCCTCGCCGCCGTCGATCTCGGTTCGAAACTCGATGCGAAAACCGCGGACTGGTCGAAGTTGCGCGAGGATCTCGAGGCGTTGCTGAAAAAGCCGGACGAACAGAAACAGGAAAACAAGCAGGACCAGCAGCAGCAAAAGCAGGATCAGCAGAACCAGGACCAGAATCAGAACAGCGATCAGAAGCAGCAATCGCAGCAGAACCAGTCCTCGGACCCGCAAAAGGGCCAGCCGAACAAGGAGCCGGAGACGCCGAACGAGAATCCTTCGGAGCAGAACAAATCGCCCGAGGAGCAGAAGCCGCCCGGCGAATCGGCGTTCGGTGACATGAAGCAAAAAGAACCCCCGCCTCCGCCGCCCGGTGACACGCAGAAGGTCGGCGGCGCACCGGAGAAAAAAGAGGAGGCCACCGAACCGCC
The DNA here is from genome assembly GCA_030648295.1 of Opitutaceae bacterium. GTDB lineage: Bacteria > Verrucomicrobiota > Verrucomicrobiia > Opitutales > Opitutaceae > ER46. Next base: position 43,113 of record JAUSID010000188.1, read on the forward strand.
GGATCCGGCGCTGGCGTTGCCGCTGCAAAAACTCGAACAACTCAAGAACCAGGATTCACCGGCGCAGCTCTTCCAGCTGATGGAAGGCGAGAAGAAGCCGGCGAAAAAAGCGGGGAAAGATTGGTGAAGGCGATGTGTTTCAATTTGGAGAGCAATGACGTGATGTCAGTCGAAGCGGCGCGGCCAACGCGTCGCATCGTTGGGCGATCGCTGTGGCACGGGCGTCCCGCCTGTGGATTTGCAAGTGGCATGGGCGTCCCGCCCATGATGGGGAGGCGCTGCGCGCCGTCCACGGGCTCGGTGCCACGTTCTTACCGCTGGCGGACGCGCTTCATGACCGGACTGTTCCTCGTGTTCGCCGCGTTGGTGCAGGCCCAGTCGGTCCGCTGGGAGACGGATGCGAACACGCCGAACACGGTGCAACTCGTGTTCGAGGATTGCGCGCCGGAGGGGCAGCCCGACTTGCCCGCGATCCAGGGGGCGACGCTCACGTTCGTCGGCGATTCCCAGAACATGAGCATGATCAACGGCGCCTTCTCGCGCTCGGTCACGTACTCCTACCTCGTGCGCACGCGCCAGAGCGCACCGATGCAGATTCCGGGTTTCACGGTGAAGACAAACAAGGGCGTGTTGCGCGTGCCGGCGTTCAACCTCGCGGCGCCCAGCGTGTCGCTCGAGTCGGTGGCCAGTTCCAAGCTGACGCCGGAGCGAACGAAGGTGTGGGCCGGCGAAGTCTTCGGGCTCACCTACGAGTTGTCGGCGTCGCGCCGCACGAATCCGCAGGTCAACCAGACCTTCGACTGGACGGCGGCGCCGCTGGTCGCGGAGGACTGGTCGAAGCCCGAGGTGACCGAGGCGATGGTCAACGGTGAACGGCGGCTGCAGGTCGTGTATCGCACGCGCGCGGCGGCGAAGACGCCGAACACGATCAAATTGGAAGCGGCGCGTCACCTGCTGAACATCCAGACGGGTACCGTTGGCTTCGGTTTTCTTTCGCAGCCGCGGATGGAACCGGTGTCAGTGACCTCGGACCAGCCGGTGATTGATGTGCGGCCGTTGCCGCCGTCGCCGGCCGGCTTCACCGGTGCGGTCGGAGAGTTCAAGCTGGTTTCAAAAGTGGTCCCGGAAAAGGCCGCAGTCGGCGAACCCGTGACCTGGACACTCGAGCTCAGCGGCACGGGCAACTGGCCGGACATTCCGGGGCTCCCCGCGCGCGAAGTCTCGAACGATTTTCAGGTCGTGCAACCGAAGGCCAAGCGCACGCCGGTCGAGGGAAAGTTGTTCGACGTGACGATGGCCGAGGACGTGGTGCTCGTGCCGACGAAAGCCGGCAATTACACGCTCGGGCCGATCACGTTCAACTACTTCGACCCCAAGAGCGGCACTTACAAGACCCTGACCTCGCCGCGCACGACGCTGGCCATCACGCCGCCGCATGCGCCGCAGTTCAGCGTCACGCCGCCGGTTGCCACCGCGACCCAGCCTCCCGGCGGCATTCCGGAAGAATCGTCGGCCGCCGAGCGCGGTTCGGGTATTCGTGGTCCGGTGACGGCGCCGTCACCACCGGCCGGCATCCCGCGCGATCCGCTGGCCGGCCTGGCCACGTCGGCGACGCCGCTCACGGCCGGCACGGTCGTCCTCTGGTCGCTCGCACCCTTCGCCGCGTGGTTGTTGTTCTGGTTCGCGCTGGCGGTACGGCGGGCGAAGCGGACGGATCCACTTCGCCCGCGCCGCGAGGCACGCCTGCGCATGGTGAAAACGATCGGGGAAATCGCCGGCGCCGACGAGGCGGACCGGCGGTCTTTGCTGCTCGCGTGGCAACATGACACCGCAGTGATCTGGCAGCTTTCGCATGCCGCACCGCCGGCGCGTGCGCTGGAGGATCCAGCTTGGGCGAAGTTGTGGACCGAGGCGGATCGCGCGCTTTATGGCGCGAAGGCACCGCTGCCATCGGACTGGGCCGCCCGGGCACAGGAGGCGGTATTCAACAAACGAATCCCAGGCTTCAAGGTCTGGCGACTCTTCCTCCCGCAGAACCTCATGCCGTTCGCCGCCGTCCTCGCCGTGGGCACGGCGATGCTCGTCCAGGCCATCGCGGCCGAGTCGTCGACGAAAACCGATCCGCTCGCCGCGTATCGCAGCGCGGATTTCGCGACCGCAGAAAAATTATGGCGGACACGGCTCGTCGCAGCGCCCACCGACTGGATTGCGCGGCACAATCTCGCGCTCGCCCTCGCGCAGCAGGACCGGCCCGGAGAATCTGCGGCGCATGCGGCGGCCGCCTTCGTGCAGCATCCGCGCGACCCGTCGGTGCAATGGCACCTCCGGCTGGCCGCGGAGCGGGCGGGTTTTGCCCCGGCTGATCTGGCGGTGTTTTTGACCGATGGACCGTTGCCCGCGGTCGCCGCGAAGGCTTCGCCCGCCGTTTGGCAGCGCACGATCATTGGCGCCGCGGTCGTGATCGCACTCGCGCTGGGATTGATGCTCGCGAACGCGTATGGCCGGCGACGCCGGCCGCTTTACTGGTTCGCGACTGTTCTCATCGCCCTCGGAGTCATCAGCGGAACGGCGGCCGCCACGGGCTGGCACGCGTATGGCATCGCCGCAGACGCGCGAGCGGTCATTGTTCCGCGCAACGGCACGCTCCGCTCGATTCCAACGGAGGTGGACACCTCGCAAAAGACGACGGTGCTCGCCGCGGGATCGATCGCGATCGCGGACAAAACCTTCCTCGGCTGGGCGCGGATTGCCTTCGAGAACGGCCAGACCGGTTGGGTACGAAGCGAGGAACTGGTGCCGATTTGGAAGTAGCCGGATCGACTTGCGTAGCGGGGAGCGCCAGCGAGCCGATGTTGATGGCTGCTGCCGCCCCTGCCGATTCGATGAAGCACCTGCTTCACCGAAACGGCAAGCGAGCGTCCTGTTACTTCTCAACGCCGCGGGAATTCGAACCGTTGCGTCTTTCGGACCATCCGCGCCATCGACTCCTCCGGGTTCAACCCGAGCACGCGCTCCAGTTTCACCCACGCCAGCGCTTTTGACTCGTTCGAGACGACCAATGGCGCTGACTCATCCGCCTCGAACATGAAACGCAGGTCGTAGTGGTAATGCGCCGGGTCCGCTTGGCGTGCCGGAATCAAATGCCGGTCGACGTCGAAAACCTCAACCGACACCGGACGAAGTCGCGTCAGTCCGCTTTCCTCCTTCGCTTCCTTTCGAGCCACTGCCAGCAGATCGGGATCACTGTCGGCGTGTCCACCGAGTTGCAGCCACTTCTCCAGTTTGAGGTGGTGCGTGAGCAAGGTGCGCGATCGCGCGGTATTCACGATCCAGGCCGAGCCGGTGAGATGACCCAGAACGCACGAACGAAGCAGGCAGTCGGCGTGTGCCTCCACAAACGCGATCGTGTCCGCCGTCATCGCCGCTTCGTGGGGATCCAGCACGCGCCAGGCATGGGAACGAAGCAGCGCGAGGACGGATTGCCGATGCATTTTTCCGCTGAGATCGCGTTTCGCTCAACGGGTCTCGAACCACTTCGGGTCAGCGCTGACGCCGGTCGCGGCTTCGATCTGGTCGAACACTCCGCTCGCGGTGGTCGCGACGCGATAGAGCTCCAGGTTCGACGGTTTGAAGAAATTCTCCCGCAGCATCCGCTCGAACAACCGCAGCAGTTCGTCGTAGAAGCCATCCTGGTTGAAGAACACGCACGGTTTTTTCACCACGTCGAGCTGCCGCAGGGTGAGGATTTCCATGATCTCCTCCAGCGTGCCCCAGCCGCCGGGCAGCGCGACAAACGCGTCCGCGCGCGTTTCCATCAGCAGCTTCCGTTCGCGCATGGTGATGACGGTGACGAGCTCGTCCGCGTCGGTGTAGGCGAGCTCGCGCGCCTTCATGAACTCGGGGATCACGCCGATGACGCGGCCGCCATTTTGTTTCACCGCACGGGCCACCGCGCCCATGGCGCCGGTCTTGCCGCCGCCGTACACGAGGCCCCAGCCCCGCAAGACCATTTCGCGCCCGAGCTCCGCGGCCGCCGCATAATACTTGGGGTCCAGTCGATCGCTGGAGGCGCAGTAGACGCAGAGGAGTTTCGTCATGATGGCGGCAGCCCCGAATGGACACGAATCGCGCCGGATTTCCAGCATCTGTTCGTTGCTTCTGACCTGTTTCCCGCGCAGAGCGCGCCGACTCCATTTTAACGTATTACGTTAAAACCGGCCGGGCGGGGCCGAAGCGAATTCGCGCCAATAGCGCGGCCGGCAAGACGCGGGCACCATGAACGGTTGCCGTTCTACTGTTTTGCTTCGCCGGTAGCTTTCCTGTGGGCTGTCTGGTGTCGCTGCGTCTCCTGCTCCCTTGCACCCTGCTCCTGAAATCTATCGTGGTCGGCTTGCCCCCTCCCCCACGGGGCACCTTCATCTGGGGCACGCGCGCACCTTCTGGATCGCGGCGGAACGCGCCCGCGCGGCCAGCGGCGTGCTGTTGCTACGCAACGACGATCTCGATCGCGCACGGTGCCGGCCGGAGTTTGTCGTCGCGATGCAGGAGGATTTGCGCTGGCTCGGGCTGAACTGGGATGGTCCGATGATTGCGCAAAGCGCGCGGATTCCACGCCACCGCGCGGCGCTCGAACAGCTGCACGCCGCGAAATTGATTTTCCCATGTCACCGCTCGCGTCGCGACGTGCAGGAGGCCGCTGGCGCTCCGCACGAAGGGCCCGGCGCACTGGACGACGAACCGGTTTACCCGCGCAAATTCCGTCCGCCACCGGATGCGCCGCTGCCGCCGCTGACGGAACCGATCGCGGTGAACTGGCGATTTCGCGTACCCGACGACGAGACGATTCATTTTGCCGATGGCGCGGCCGGAATGAAGCAGGCGATCGCGGGCCAGGATTTTGGTGACTTCCTCGTCTGGAGAAAGGACGACACGCCGGGCTACCAACTGGCGACGACGGTCGACGACGCCGAACTCGGTATCACCGAAGTCGTGCGCGGTGCGGACCTCATTCAAAGCACCTTTCGCCAACTGCTGCTGTTTCGCGCACTCGGCTGGACGCCGCCGGCTTTTTACCACGCGCCGCTCATGCGGGACGAAAAAGGTGAACGGCTCGCAAAGCGGCATGACGCGCTGGCATTGCGGACGCTGCGCGCACAGGGAAAATCGCCTGAGGAGGTGCGGCGGCTGTTCGATCCTGAGCTCGAGCGCTAGCCCACGGTCGCGTTTTGTCCGTGTCACGGCGGCCTTCAGCCGTATATCTCGATGCCATCATGCGCGCCAAGATCGGAGTCCTGAACATTTCGGATCGGGCCAGCGCCGGCGTCTATGAGGACACGCCAGGCAAGGCGTGCGTCGCGTTGTTGCGCGAGTGGCTGGTGACCGAATTCGACGTCGATTACCGGGTCATTCCGGACGAGCGCGCGATCATCGAGGGCGAATTGCGGCGGATGGCCGATGACGTGGACTGCTGCCTCGTAGTCACGACAGGAGGAACGGGGCCGGCCGCGCGCGATGTGACGCCCGAAGCCACGGCGGCGGTCTGTGAGAAAATGATGCCGGGATTCGGCGAACAGATGCGGGCCACGTCGCTCAAGTACGTTCCGACGGCGATTTTGTCGCGGCAAACGGCGGGCATCCGCGGCCGCACGCTGATCGTGAATCTGCCGGGACGGCCCAAGGCCATTCGCGAAAATCTCGAGTCCGTCTTCCCCGCGATCCCGTATTGCATCGATTTGATCGGCGGCCCCCGGCTCGAAACGAACGAGTCCGTGATGAAGGTGTTTCGGCCGAAAGCGTAGCGAGGCTCCGCCTCAGACCAAGGACCAGAGACCAATGGGCGGGTTTGCGACGCGACCGGAATTGAACGAAGTTAGAACCGCTCGAAAGTCGGAACGCCAGCCGTCAACCCAGGACCGCCATGCCCTATCTCAAAATCCAGACCAATCTCCCGCTGGGCAAAAAAGCCGAACGGACGATTCTCAAACACGCCTCGATCCTCGTGGCCGAGCAACTGGAGAAGCCGGAGAGTTTCGTCATGGTCGCGGTGCAACCGGACACGCCGATGCTGTTTGCCGGGAGTGACGATCCGGTTGCATTTCTCGAGTTGAAAGCCGTGGGCCTGCCCGCCCGCCGCACGAAGGATCTTTCCGAGGCGCTTTGCCAGTTAATCGAAGGCCATCTCGGCATCCCCCGTGATCGCGTATACGTGAAATTCATCGACGTGAAGGGCAGCATGTGGGGCTGGAAGGGAGATACGTTTTGAGAAGTGAAAGTGAAAGTGAGAGTGAGAGGGAGGGTGAGAGGGAGGGTGAGAGGGAGAGTGAACTTGAGAGGGTGAGACGCCATTTTCGGAAGCGGGCCCGGTCGCGTGGCAGCTGAGAATATTCGGCCCGATCAACCACGGATTTCACGGATCGGCACGGATGCGTGCATTGTTTCTCCGTGCTGATCCGTGTGATCCGTGGTTAAGAGATCTGCTCTTCGCGCTCGTGGCGGCGGCGGTGCGTTGCGGATGATCCGGCCTCGAGCTGGAGGCGCATCACTCGCGGCGAAGCGAACGACCACGAACAGGGGAACCACAGCGACGAGGAACTGCCCGGCTTGCGAACGGCCGGATTGTTTGCCACTAGTCATTTCCTTCCGGGCCTCGCCTCGACATTTTCACCGCGAGGTTCCGCCCGTCCCAATGACTCCCCCACTCTTATGATCAATTACTCCGCCCCCGACCTCAAACAGCATCCCCCGCGCAGCGTGCACGTGCGCATCGGCGGCTTCGCCCACCTGGGCCGGCTCCTCGACAAGGGGCGAGCAGTCGCGGCCGGCAAAAACGGCGACTACAAGTACAACTGCCCGCTCGACCGGAATTTCTTCGAATTCACGGGGATTGATCACGAAGCAATGTTCGCCGAGATCAAAACGGGGAAATCGGATACGGAGATGCTGGCCTGGGTTCGCGCCAATACGAAACGGACGACGCCGGAAATCTGGGCATGGTCGACCTGGCTCGAACAGCACGGGCCGGGCGGTGCGGCCGGCCACGAATGGGTGGCCGAGACGATCAAGGCCAACGCCGGCGACCGCGACGATATCCGCGCGTTCGCCGACCTGCTCGATCTCGACGACTACGTGAGCTTCGGCGGCCAGGGCTGAGGTTTTTGCTGCGCAAAAACCTAAAATAGTTTTCCGCCAAAGGCGGAAAACTAAAGTTCCGTGTACTTTTCCGCGCGGCCGCGGGCTTTCTCGATCGGGTATTTCTTGGCGTTCGCGGCCATCTTGGCCTCAATCGCAGCGGAGACGTCAAGGCCGGTCATGTTGGCGAACTCCAGGGCGTAAATCACAACGTCGGCGAGCTCCTCTGCAATCTTCGCCCGTTTCGAGGGCTCGTTGGCGACGGCGACCGACTGCTCGGCCGTAGCCCAGAGAAAATGCTCCATCAACTCGGCGGCTTCGGCCGCGAGCGCCATGCTCAGGTTTTTTGGCGTGTGGAACTGCTCCCAGTCGCGGTCGCGGACAAATCCAAGTACCCGTTCCCGGAGCGCGGCCACCGTCGTCGCGGAGTCGTTAAGTGCGGCCATGCCCGCAGGATGCCGCCAGCACACCGCCATGCAATCCCGGGCGTCACAAAAAAATTCGTGCTTGGCATGGGCCCTGCAATATGCAGCGTCACCACCGATTCAATGACCGGATACGTCCATCACCTGCTCAGCCGCGCTCGCGCCACCTTCACGGTGTGCTGCCAGCAGCGCTGCATCGTGATGCGCCCGGTCGCCATTTCCGTTTGGAATAAAAAGACCGACGCGGGCGACCAGAACTAAACCTCCGATTCCACGGAAGCGTTTAGTCCTCAAAGCCCGGCGGTCCCCAAACCGACCGAGGAAACGCTTTCGTTCGTTTTCCTCCCATGACATCGACCCTCCATCCCGTCCTTCCCCCCAGTCGCAAGGCTGGCGGGCGCACGCCCCCGGAAAAATTTCGCGAGCCGAGCTACGACTGCCAGGAGCAGCGCGACGCGATGAAACTCGTCGTCTACGTTCCGGGAGTCGCAGCATCGGGAGTCGACATCGAGGCGCATGGCGCCGACCTGACCGTTACGGCGCGCAAGCCGCATGTTGTTCGCGTCAACTGGCAGGCTCTCCATCTCGAAACCGCGCAACGCGACTATCGGCTGCGGCTGCGGCTGGGCACCGGCTTCAATTACGCCGCGATGGAGGCGGAGATCAGTCAGGGCGTGCTGACGGTGAGGCTGCCGAAGCTGGCGACGATAAACCATTCGCGGCTGCGGGCCGTGGCGTGATTCTCGCTCCGGCGGTGTCGGAACGCGTGGGTGGTGGCGCGCATCGCGCCACCGGCCCATTGCCCCGACACCGCCGGGGCTTAATCCGGCCGGTGCCTGCCGCAGCGGCTGCAGGGGCGGGGCGCGCAAGGGAACCAAAAGAAAAGCCGCGCTTTTCGCGCGGCTTGAGAGAGTGGCGGCCGTAAATCCGGCCGCAACGAATCGCGTCAGGTCGCTTTGGCCGGGACCCCGGGCGCAGCGACATTCGGATCCACGATGTGCACGGGCTTGTACCCGCCGATGCTCCGGAAATAGATCAGGATCCCGAGGTAGATGACCGCCATGATGGTCGGTACCCACGAATCGGCGATCAGCGTCTTGCGATCGCCGGTGCGGTCGGCAGCAACGATCGCTTTTTGTCCCTCGGTCTGGGGTTTGGCCTCCTTTGCCTCCGCCAGTTTCTTGCCATCGATGGCTTGGACCGGGGAGAAGAAGAGGAACTTCGAGGGATTCTCGGCCTTCACACTTTCATACACGGCGGGGTTGGCGGCGCGCAACGTATCCGCGGCGTACCGATCCTTGCTGTAGCCGAGACCGGGCCCGCCGATCAGGCCGGCCGAAAGCATGCCGATGCCACCCATGATCGAAATGGCGATGGCGCCCGTGCGAGGAAAACGATCCGAAGCGACCGCCAGCATGGAGGGCCAGAAGAAGGTCTTGCCCATGGCATAAATCGTGAGCGCCACCACGGCCATCGCGAACGACTCGATGCTGCTCACGAGCCGCAGACCGACCATCGCAAGAATCGAGCATACCAACAGGAGCCCAACGGGCGAAAGCTTCAGGTTCTTTTCAATCCAGTTCGCGCAGAATCGCAGGGTGAACATCAGGGCCGAAGTCCAGATAAAGAGGAATTTCCCCTGTTCGGATGTGAGCAGATTGCCCGTGATGTTCTGAATCCAGCCATCGGTGCCGAGCTCGACCGCGCCAACCAACGCGTGGGTGATAAAGAGCACGAAAAGCAGAAGAGAACCGATCGAGCCTTTCGTGATTACGGCGACCGTAACCAGCAACACACCGGCGACAAGATAGGCGGACCACTGCGGCATGCCGAGGTTCGTCGCGCAAAAGAGCGAAACGAGATAGGCAATCACCAGTGCGCCGAGGATGCCAACGTCCTTGAACATCTCGCCCAGCTTTGCGCCTTTCTGCGAGGCTTCGGATTTCGGCATATGCTGGCCCAAGAACATCAATCCATAGGCGATGGTTGGGATCAGGTAGATCGCCAGTTGCCACTTCCACGGCACCTGCATCCGGTCGTCGAGATACCAGCCGACGACCGCGCCGATCACCATCCCGGCCGGCCAGCTGGCGTGCAGGATGTTGAGGTAGTGGAGCCGATTATTGGGGAAGAGCGTGGCAACCAGTGGATTCGCGACCGCCTCGAGCGTGCCGTTGGCGAACGCGAAGATGAACATGCCCCAAAGCAGCATGGTGTAGGCGTTGTCGGGCGAAGTCGCGCCGAAGGTGACGAACGCTGAGATGACGTGGCACGCGAACGCGGCAATCACGAGCTTGGCGTAGCCAATCTTGTCGCAGATGACGCCGCCGATGATGATGCCGAAGCAGAATCCGGTGAAGCCAGCGCCACCGATGGCGCCGAGCTGCGTGGCCGTGAAGCCAAATTCCTTGCCCCAGTTGTCAAAGATTCCACCACGCACCGCAAAGCCAGTGCCGGCGGCCAGAATGGCCATGAAGCCCGCCCACAAAAGCCGCTTGGCATTCGGCACGACGGCTTCGTTACTCGCGTTATAATTACTCATAGATGTGAATCAGCGGATGGTTGTAACCGGAAACTACGGGGTCCGCCACCCATCGGTGCGCACCACCGCGCGCGGCCATCCACATGAAGACGCGGGGGTTCGTCATATTAGGGTAAAAAGCAGGACGCGCCGACGTTGAGCAGCGGCAAGGCGCGCGGCAAGGGCGCATTTAGTCCTTTCGCGCCGATTTACGTCATCGGAGAAATCTTGATACGCCGCGGCTTGCTTCCGGGTTTTCCGCCCGACGGTGTCAGGGCAGCCCCGGCGAGGAGCGTCCCGGGTCGGCGAATGCAGCCGCGGAGGGGCGAAACGCGCCGACCCATTGGCGGGCGAGCCACCGGCAAAAAACGGAGGGCTGGCCGATGCAAAAAACGCATTCGCCCGCTCGAAAAAACCGCCAGCGGTGAGTCGTCACACGCCTGATGGCGGGTCTTTCATTTTCCCGGGAAACTGACGGCACAATTCTGCGTCACCCCGGTCTTCTTTCCCCACCTACACACCATGCCATTTCCGATTCCACACTTCCGGCCCCCGCCGATTCCCGAGCCGACTCCCATCGTGCGCGTGGTCGGGCGCGATGTGACCGAGTGGGACCGTCCCCTCTTCAAGGCGCCAGCGCTCGAGATTCAGCCGAAGAAATCCGCCATCGAGACCGCGCTGGAAAGTTTGCGGCCGGTTTTCACCAGCGGTCGCTGAGCCCGGACGGGCTCATCACGGTCCATGTCGGATCCCGCTCCGCTGCTCGCGGCGCCGGCGACCTTCCTTGCGGATCCATTCCACTCGCGGCACCGCGACAATGCGGAACGCAAACGTGAACGGGTGACGGGGGCGATTGGCCCCGCCTGATGGCTCGTAATCCGACCATCGGGCATTTACGGTCGACGGCGAGAGTCCAGCCATGTCCGCCGCAGGTTCCTCCGTCGCGCTATCCGTCAGCCTGCCATGGGATGCGCGCGTCCGCGCGGAACTCGTGCGGACTGCTTATTACGATTCCGGAACGGCATCCCGTTTGCAGCCGGCGTGGCACTGCTGCTCGCCTATGCCACTTTCCCGGCGTTTTCGCGGACCTTCGTCATCACGTGGTTGGTCGTCACGCTGAGTTGTTTCGGGGTACGGCTGGCCACGCGTTGGATCTATTTCCGCGCTGCCGGCGACCGGGGGAATTCGTTGCGGTGGGAAAGGTTGTTCATCGCGGTCAGCGCCGCCACCGGACTGGCATGGGGCATCTCGGCCTGGTACTTTTACACGCCCGAGGATTCCATCTACCGCGTGCTCGTCGTGCTGGTCGTGGCCGGCGTGACCACGGGTGCTTCCCGCGTGCTGGCGCCGATCCCGCTCGCGAATCTCGCCTACGTTTACTTCGCCATTACTCCGCTGGTGGCCCGCGTGCTCGTGAGCCCCGAGACGCGCAGTGTCATCGTCGGCCTCATGGCCACGCTGTATCTCGTGTACATGAGTGTGGCCGCACGGCAGCAAGTCCGAGGGCTGCGCCGCACCGTGCGACTTGGATACGAGAACGCTGCCCTGGTCGAATCGCTCGGCGAAGCCAAGGAGCGGGCGGAAAAGCTCAACCAGGATTTGTCGAATGAGATCGGCCGCCGCAAGGTGGTCGAACGCGAATTGCGCACCGCCAATGAGCAGGCCGTGGCCGCGAGCCGGGCCAAGAGTGAATTTCTTGCCACCATGAGCCACGAGATTCGGACACCGATGAACGGCGTGCTGGGCATGCTCCACATGGTTCGAGGCACCCCGCTCACGCCGGTCCAGCGCGAACAGGTGGAAACGGCGGCGGCCTCCGCCGACACGCTGCTCGATCTCCTGAACGACATCCTCGATTTCTCCAAAATCGAGAGCGGCCGGCTTGAACTCGAACGCATTCCGTTTTCACCCTCCGTGGTCGTGAGCAACGTCGTCGAGTTGCTGCGACCGCGCGCATCGCTCAAGAACCTTGGCCTGGAAGTGATCGCCGATTCGCACCTTCCCGTCGGACTCATCGGCGATCCCACCCGGCTGCGCCAGGTGCTCTTCAATCTGCTCGGCAACGCGATCAAGTTCACCGACCGCGGCGGCGTACAGGTGCGCGTGGACTGCGAACCCAGCGATGCGCGTCACGTCACCGTGACGTTTGCGGTCGCGGATACCGGCATCGGGATCAGCCACGAAGCCCAGGCACAAATCTTTACTCCCTTCACCCAGGCCGACAGTTCGATGAGCCGGCGCTTCGGTGGCACCGGGCTCGGTCTCGCGATTTCGCAAAAACTCGTCGAGGCGATGGGCTCCAGACTCACGGTGCAAAGTGAACTCAAACGGGGCTCCACGTTTCAGTTCACGTTGCGCTGGGAGAAAGCGGTGGGGTTGGATACGGGCGAAACGGTGGCGGCGCAGCCGTTTGTCCTGCCAAGACTGTGCGGACGCGTGCTCGTGGTCGAAGACGATCGCATCAACCAGCGCGTGATTGCTCACTTCCTCAAACAAATGGGCCTGGAAAGCGCCGTCGTGGAGGATGGGCACGCGGCGGTGGAGGCCGCGTGCGGCGGCACGTGGGACGCCATCCTCATGGATTGCCAGCTCCCCGGGATTGGATGGAATGGAGGCGACACGGCACATTCGACGCCGGGGAAACACGACCCTTCCGATCATCGCCTTGACGGCGAACGTTGCGTCACAGGATCGCGTGGCATGTTTTTCGGCGGGAATGAACGATTTTCTGGCCAAGCCCATCCGCGTCGAGATATTGGCGGAGTCACTCCAGCGCTGGCTGCCGAAGCAGGAGCCAACCTCGTAACGGACCGCCGCATTCACCCGCGATTGCAGGCGGCTTTTGTCGCAAGCCGCTGACGTGACGGAGAGAATCCGCCCGATCCATCGGCCGGTATTGGTGGATCGGCATCATTCGAAACTTCCGAACTCCGCCTAAGTAACAACACCCAGACGCGACGCCTCGCCATGCTCGTGCCCGTTCCCATGCTGGCGCAATCGAACGCCCAGCCGTCATGACTGCTCCGATGTCCGCTGTCGCGTCTACTCCACCCGTGGTAGACGAGACGGTGCCGCACGCCCGCGATCACCCGATCGAGATTCATACCCGGATCGAACTGGTACGGATGGCGTATCGGGAGTTGACGAATGGAACGCTGGCATCAGCCGCCAGTGCGGTCGCACTGGCGTTCGTCGTGGGCCTGAAGTCTCCGGGGGTGATGGTTTGGTGGTGGCTTGGCGCCATGTTGGTCGTGGCGGCTTACCGGCTCGGACTTGCGGCCGCGTTCAAACAAGCGCAGCCGAGCGCCGAGGACTTCTCCCGGTGGGGGCTGAACTACGTGATTTCGACCACGGCGACGGGAATTGGCTGGGGCGCGAGCACCTGGCTGTTCGGCACGCTGGAGGCGGGAAACCCGCTCGGGATCGTCCACGTGTTGCTGCTCGCGGGGCTCACCGCCGGATCCGCACGGCTGCTGCTGCCGATGCAAAAAGGAAGCGTGCTCTACCTGGTTGCGGTCATGGGGCCACTCGCGGCCTGGTTTCTCGCCGAAGGGGATACGACGGGTTACCTCCTGGGCGGTTGCGTGGTGATTTTCATCGCGTTCATGACGTCCGCCTCGTGGCACAACCACCGCACCCTGTCCGACGCCTTGTCGCTGCGGTTCGAGCGTGAGGCCGTGGCGGACGAGTTGACGGCGGAGAACGCCCGCCGCGAAACGCGCGAACTGGAATTGCAGGAGGCACGGGAACGCGCCGAATCGGCCAGCCGCGCCAAGGGCGAATTCCTCGCGACCATCAGCCACGAAATTCGGACGCCGATGAACGGCGTGCTCGGCATGCTGCGCGTCGTGCGCGACACCTCGCTTACCTCCGACCAGCGTGGGTACCTCAAGACCGCATCCGACTCGGCCGAATCGCTCCTGCTGCTGCTGAATGACGTCCTGGATTTCTCGAAGATTGAAGCCGGCCGGCTCGAACTCGAGCGGGCGCCATTCCCACCCGTGACCACCGTCAAGGCGGTGGCGGATTTGCTGCTGGCTCGCGCCCGCGACAAGGGACTGCAATTCGACGTCAATCTGGGCGAGAACCTTCCCGGCGCGATCATCGGCGACGCGACGCGGCTGCGGCAAATTCTGGTCAACCTGCTCGGCAATGCGATCAAGTTCACGGAGCGCGGGCGCGTCGAACTATCTGTTGCCTGTGTTGAACGCACCACCGCCAAGGCGGTGATGCATTTCACCGTTACGGACACGGGGATCGGGATCGACTCCGCGGCGCTGGACCGGCTGTTCAAACCGTTTACGCAGGCCGACACCTCCATGAGCCGTCGCTACGGTGGCACCGGGCTGGGGTTGGCAATTTCGATGCGGCTCGCCCAGGCGATGGGCGGCGCGCTTCAAGTGCACAGCGCGGTCAACCAAGGGACCACGTTCCGGCTCATCCTTCCGTGCGACCTGCCGGAAATGAGCGTGGCGCCGCGGCCGCAGGAAGCGCCCCGGTTCGTGACGCCTTCGCTCAAGGGCCGCGTCCTTGTCGTGGAGGACGATTCTGTCAATCAGCAGGTGATCGAATTGTTCCTGAAAAAACTGAACGTCACGCCCCGCTTCGCGACGAATGGCGAAGAGGCGATCACGACCGCGACCGCCGAGGAGTTCGATGTGATCCTGATGGATTGCCAGCTGCCGGGAATCGACGGACTCGAAGCGACGCGGCGCATCCGGGAAAAGGACGCCTCGTCGCCGACGAAGATCATCGCGTTGACGGCGAACGCGAGCACGCACGTGCGCGAGGCCTGCCTCGCAGCCGGGATGAACGATTTCCTGACGAAGCCGGTGCGGTTCGAATTGCTGGCCGGCGTGCTGCAAAAGCATCTGCCCGCAGCCTGAGGGCGAACCTGCCGGGTGGACGCCTGGCAAACGCTACCGTTCCGGCACGATCCACTCGATTCTCGCGTTGCCGCCCGGCGCCTGGGCGAGCACGTCAGCCATGAACCGCAACAGCGGTTCAACCTCGCGATCGAACTGCCACGGCGGATTCAGAATCAGGAGCCCGCACCCCTTCATCTTCAGGTCCGCGTGCTCGCCGCCCACGGCGAGTTCCGCCGCCATCGTGGGCGGCAAAGCGAGTTCACGCAGCGCGACGAAAAAATCATCCACGCGCGCGCGTTCGGTGAGCGGATACCAGACGGCAAAGACCGCCGCCGGCTGTCGTTCGAGACCCGCGGCCAGGGCATTGGTGATGGCGGCAAACTCGTTCCCGGCCTCGAACGGCGGGTCAATCAGCACGAGCGCGCGCCGCTCGGCGGCGGGAAGCATCGCGCGCATGGCGACGTATCCGTCCATTTGATGCACGGAGGTGCGCGAGGCGAAGCAGAATTCGTCACGCAGGGCGGCCGCTTCCGCCGGATGTTGCTCGCACAGGGCCAGCCGGTCCTGGATCCGGCCGACCATCCGCGCGAGCGCCGGGGAACCGGGATAAAACCGAATCGACGCGTCGATGTTGCCGCGGTTGCGATCGAAATCGCGAACGAGGGCGATGTATTCTGCCATGAGCGGCGGCAAATCGTCACGCGGCCACAGCCGTCCGAGGCCATCGGGCCATTCCGGCTTGCGCGCCAGCGTTGTGCCGGTCGCCGCCCGTTCGAGATCGTAACCGCCGCGGCCGGCGTGCGTGTCGAGGTACAGAAACCCCTTTTCCTTCCGTTGCATCGCGCGGAGCAACCGGACGAGCAGGACGTGCTTCATCACATCGGCAAAATTTCCGGCGTGAAAGGCGTGCCGGTAATTCATCGGAAGTGAGAGTGAGAGTGAAAGTGGACGAGTAGCCGGCAGTGACCTTCAGGTTCAGCGCTCCGCCGGGCGCGCGACCGCGAGAAACCAGAGCATACCTCCGCCCCTGCCACCCGCACGCTCGCTTTCACCCGGCAATCGGCACTTTCACCACCGACTTGCGGACCAACACCGGCGTTGCCCGGATGCGCAGCGTGGGCATGTGCACATCGGCCGGGAAGAAAACCGCGACCTGGCCCGGGAAGACGCGAAGCAGCGATGCGTCGCTGCTATCGTCGTAAATGATAAGATCGCGTTCGCCGTTATACGCCTGCCGCACGGTCATCCGCGCAATATCGGCGACCTCCATCAGTTCCTCACCCTCCACCACGACCTGAACGTCCATGTATTTCCGGTGCGATTCGAAGAATCCGTCGGCGCGAAGCTTGGTCTCGAACGCCTGCTCTATCACGAAGGCACCGCCGGCCAGATCGATTTTCTGCGTGTCGCCCGAGGCAATGGCGCGCAACCGCGCCTGCACGTCCGAACCGGGTCGGAGCAATTCATCGACATAGGCAAACGCAGTGGAGAATCCCTCTGTGCGCGGCGCCTGGGCGCGAACCGACTGCAGGGAACCGAAGAGAGCCATCGGCGGATTGAGCCGACGCCATACCCGGCTGGCAAGCCGCTAAACCACGTGGCATGAACACGAACTCGTTGCACCGGAGTCGAACCCGTGGTTCGTTGAGCCATTCCCCATGAAAAAACTGCTTGTTTGTCTCGTTGCCGCCGCCGTCGGACCCGCGGCATTCGCCGCCACTCCCTTCGAAGGAAAGGTCACGTTCAAGATGACCGCGCCCCGCGGTGCACCGCAGGAAATGCGCTACGCGATCAAAGGCGACAAGGTGCGAATCGAAATGCCCGGCCAGCAGGAAATGGGCGGCATGATCATGGATACTTCGAAGCGCGAGATGCTCGTGCTCATGGACGCGCAACGAATGTACATGGTGATGCCGATG
This sequence comes from Opitutaceae bacterium, assembly GCA_030648295.1. GTDB lineage: Bacteria > Verrucomicrobiota > Verrucomicrobiia > Opitutales > Opitutaceae > ER46. The sequence goes on from JAUSID010000188.1 coordinate 59,974, forward strand.
GGAGAGGTCACCAATGCGGTGGCGGAAAAGTCCGGCCCCGAAGCAACATTGGAGAAAACCGGCGAGACGGAAAAAATCCTCGGCTACACGGCGGAGAAGTACATCTCGACGTATCAGGGTTCCAAGACGGAGCTCTGGCTCGCCGAGGGACTTGGCTCGTTCACGGGCATGGCGAAGAACCCAATGGGCGGCGGCCGCGGCGGCTCGGCGCCGAAAGCCTGGGAACGCTCACTCGCGGGAAAGCCGCTGTTTCCGCTGCGCGTCGTCGATCGCGACAAGTCCGGCAAGGAATCCTTCCGGATGGAGGCGACCTCAATCGACAAACAGGCGCTCCCCGACGGGATGTTCACCCCGCCGGCCGATTACCAAAAGATGGACATGGGTGGCATGATGATGCCGGGGATGATGCGGGGCATGCCGAAGCGGTAAGCCGCAGCCACAATTTCTTAAGGTCAGCGGCTTCTCATCCCGGCTGACGGCCGATTGCCCGGCCGACCTGCGCCGTCCGCAATCCGGGGCGGCCCGGGATTATTCTTTCTCGTTTGCCGCCGGCGCTTTCGCCGTCGATTTCGGCCGCGTGAACGTTTCGGCCGTAATCTGTGGGTTGGGATCGATGCGTTCGATCTTCGTCTGCTGCGTGCCCTTGCCATCGACAATCAACGTGACCTCATGCGGAAGCAGCACTCCCTTGACCGGCCGGAAATCGTCGAAGCGGGTGGCAATCTGCATCGGCCGTCCACCGGGCGTCTTCCGCTGTTCGATGCGGAAGCTGATCAGATAAGTGTCCGGATCGAGGAGCAGCGAATAGGTTTCCCGCAGCTTGCGCGTGGCGAGCAGCCGGAGGAACTTTCGCCCGTCCACATTGACTTCGCCCGCGAAATCAAAGGTGAACCCACGCTTTTCGCCCGCGACCAACGGGTCATCGAATTCCGCGTCGGCAGTGAAGATCTTCACGTTCGATTCCGCCATGTCGCGGTAGCGCGGCGGCCAGGTGCCGGTGTCGAACTCCCAGGGCGGTTCCTTGCCGTCGGTCGCCTGCACCAGCGTGCGGCCACCGGCCTGGGTCTCGAGTCTCACGCGATCCGGCCGCGCCGCAATCATCGTGAACCGGACCAGTTGTCCGCCCGCAATGACCATTCCATGGGCCCGCAACGCCGCGAGCGCCTCGATCCGCTCGCGACCGCCGATCGCCTCGATGTGGATTCGCGCGAGGTCCGCTGCGCGATCAGCCCACGCCTCCGTGAGTCCAATCATCATCGAGCCGAAAGCCAGGAGAGCGCAAAACCGCAAACGCATCGTCGCGCAGTCGAGCGGTCCTTCGGCGCCGATGACAAGGTATTTTCGCCAGCAAATCCGGTTGCACCAAGACTGCGGGCCCGCCACTCCTCCACCCCCGTGCCTGGCCACCTCACCCGCATCCTGTCGGACATCCACTATGGCGACCGGGCCAGCATCGTCGGGAATCTCGGCCAGCTGCAACCGCTCACGGAATCGGCGGCCTGTCTTGTCCTCAACGGTGACACGCTCGACACGCGCGCCGGGCCGCTTCCCGCTCACACCCAGACGTGCCGCGAGGAGGTCCAGGCGTTCGCCGCCAGCCTGCCCGAAGCGGTGCTTATTTCGGGCAATCATGATCCCGACTTGGTCCCGAAACACATGTTGGAGCTGGCCGGCGGCCAGGTGATCGTGACGCACGGGGACGTGCTTTTTGATGACATCGTGCCCTGGGGCCGTGATGCGCACCTGATTCGCCGGCGCATCGCCGCGGCTCTCGCCGCTCGCGTCGGCGGCCGGCTTGGTCTCGATGAGCGTTTTGCGATTTGGCGCGCAGTCGCCGCAACGATCCCGCAACGTCACCAGTCCGAACGCAACCCGCTGAAATACGCGGTGCGGTTCGCCGCCGACACGGTCTGGCCGCCGCTCCGGATCGTGCGAATTCTTCGGGCCTGGAAAAGGGCGCCGTCACTTGCGGCGGATTTTGCGCGCGAGCACTGGCCCGGCGCGCGATTCATCGTGATTGGTCACACCCATCGGCCGGGAGTGTGGTCGCCGGCTGGCGGGCCCGTGGTGATTAATACCGGATCGTTCTGTCCACCCCTCGGCGGATTCGCGGTAGACATCGAGCCGGCGCGGTTACAGGTGCGGCAGATCCAACGCCGCGGCCACGCGTTTCATGCCGATCGGCTGATTGCGACGTTTGCTTTGTAATCTGGCGTTGCGCACCTTCCTCCGCGCGGAGCGAATCCGAAAACCAAAACCATGAGCATCGAGTTCGGCTGGTGGAACAAAGACGATGACGGCAAGTATCAGGTGAACGTTGCCGTCCACGGCGGAAACATCTCGTGGACGCGCAAGCAGGGCCACCACAGCACGTGGGAAGCGCACACGCCGAGCGAGGACGATCGCGCGAGGCTCATCACGGAGGCGGAGCGCCGCGTGCCGCGCCGGCTGATTTCGCAGAAGCAGTTCGACGAGATCAAACGCCTGAGCGAAAATTTGGGTCCGGGCGGATTGTCTGGCCGCCGACATCGCAGTTCACCGGAACTCTGAGCCCCCGGCTCCTGGGAGCGCGGGCGTCTCGCCCGCACTGGCCTGGCGGGCTGGAAGTTCATCCTTCTCCGTCGACTTTCAGCCGTTCCGCCACCATCGGCCAAATCAGATTGAAGGAGGGGCAGAAATCATCCGGCCGCGCCGCGAGTCGCGCCAACACTTCATCGGGCGCCACCCATTCGCCGTATTGGATTTCCGCCGGGTCGAGCGTGAGCGGTCCGTCGTGACGAAGGTGGTATACCCAGACGAACTCCCATCCCGTCGGTTCGCAGGCATCGATTCGAAACCAGCGCTCCGGCGCAACCGCGCCGCGGATCCCGATTTCCTCGTACAGCTCGCGAACCGCGGCCGCATCGTAATCCTCGCCGGCGTCGAGGTGACCGGAGCAGGACGAGTCCCATTTTCCCGGGGAGAGATCCTTCAGCCGCGAGCGCTTCTGCAAAAAAACGCGTCCCGCCGAATCGAACACCAGCACGTGGACCGCACGGTGCCACCAGCCATTCGCATGCACGTCGCGCCGCGTCGCGCGGCGGAGGACCTCGTCGCGCTCGTTGACGACATCAAACCACTCTTCCGTCGCGCTCACGGCGGCAGCGCGGGGGCCTTATTCCGCATCGTAGATCTGGACGCGGTTCCAGAACGTCTTGAAGCGATCGATGAACACGTGGTGGATCGGATCGAGCTGATAGGCGTCGTGGGCGGCGACGTTCTTGCACAGCACCGTCAGCGCCACCGAATACGAGTCGTCGATGATCGGCCGCTTTTCGGTTCCCGCCGGAGTGCCGACGTAGATTTTGTCGACCGACTTGATGCCACCGAGCGACTCCACGCCGCGGCGAAAATCGGCGCGCTGCGCGTCGGTGAGTTCGGGTTTGAGCCAGAAGTAAACGGTGTGGACCAGCATGGGTGTGAAAATGAGTTTCGCCTTTTGAGTTCAGGGCCGGCGGGGCGCAATCCCAAACCTCGGCATCGGAAAGTCGGACGAAACCGACATCGATTCCCAAGTGAACCGGGGGCTCGGCGACGGGTGTCCGCGCCGCGGCGTGACTTCGTCCTTGCGGGCTGAAGTTTGCCGGTGGCACGCTTCGGTCCGTGTCCGCCGCCCCCGTTCACGATCTGCGTCTGTTATTCTTGGCGCGGATGTCGCGGATGTTTGGGTACGGAATGCTGGGCGTGGTGCTTGTCTTGTACCTCGTTCGACTAGGGTTCAGCGGCGCACAAATCGGCGTACTGCTCTCGCTGACGCTGCTCGGTGATGTGGCGATTTCTCTCTGGCTCACGGCCCGCGCGGATCAATGGGGTCGCCGGAAAACGATGCTCATCGGCGCGGCGCTCATGGCCGGGAGCGGCGCCACGATGGCGATGAGCGGGAATTTCATCGTTCTTCTCATCGCCGCGACGCTCGGCGTAATCAGCCCAAGCGGCGGCGAAGCCGGCCCGTTTCAATCGGTCGAACAGGCCTGCCTGGCGCAAGCCGTCACCGACCGCGAGCGAACGCGTTTCTTTGCCTGGTACAACCTCGCCGGTTATGTCGCGTCCGCCGTCGGAGCGCTGGCGGTTGGCTGGTTTGTCAGCCGCGGGAATGAACGCGGGTGGGACGATCTCACCGCCTACCAGGTCGTGTTCTTTGTCTACGGCGCGATCGGGATCCTGCTCGCGCTGCTTGCAACGAGATTGTCCGCCAGCATCGAGGCAGCCGGTGCCCCGACCGCAACGTCGGTTCGCGGCCGCACGTTTCTCGGGTTGGCCGAATCGCGCGGCCTCGTCCTGCGGCTCAGCGTCCTGTTTGCCCTCGATTCGTTTGGCGGTGGCTTCGTTCTCCAAAGCTTCATCGCGTGGTGGTTCCAGCAGAAGTTTGGCGCGGATGAGGCCACGCTGGGCGCCGTTTTCTTCGGCACGAACATGCTGTCCGGATTGTCCGGACTGGTGGCGGTGCCGCTGGCCCGGCGGATCGGATTGATCGCGACGATGGTTTGGACTCACCTTCCGTCGAACGCACTGATGATGCTGGTGCCGCTGATGCCCACACTGCCCCTGGCGATCGCGGTTTTGCTTGCCCGACATCTGCTGTCGCAAATGGACGTTCCGACGCGCCAATCATACGTGAATGCAATCGTACCCGCCGCAGAACGCTCCGCCGCCAACGGCGTGACGTCGACGGCAAAACAGCTCGGGACTGCCGTCGGGCCACTGGCCGCTGGCGTGTTGTTCGGCAGCGCCGCGGCCAGCGCACTTCCATTCTTCATCTGCGGGCTCCTGAAGAGCGCATACGACCTGCTGCTCTGGCGCGCATTTTCCACCACCAAGCCGCCCGAAGAACGGTAGCCCGGTACGGCACATCCACATCAAACGGCTGGCGCGGCGCAGAATGGGCTTGGCCCTTGCGTCAACCTTGCTGATGCATGTCAGCATCCTATCACGTCCGTTGCTTCTTCCCTGCCATGAAACTGCCTGCTGGTTTTCGTCCCCTGCAACTTTTCGGCTGCCTGATTCTGCTGCTCGGAGGCGGCGGGTGCACCAAAACTCCTGACACGGCCGCGGCCGGAAAGGCCGGTGGAACGTCGCAACCGATCAAAATCGGTTTTCTGGTGAAACAGCCCGAGGAGCCGTGGTTCCAGCTCGAATGGAAGTTCGCGGAAAAGGCGGCCGCCGATCTAAAGTTCAATCTCGTGAAGATCGGCGCGACCGACGGCGAGAAAGTCCTCGCCGCCATCGACAATCTCGCCGCCGGTGGCGCGCAGGGTTTTGTGATTTGCACGCCCGACACGAAGCTGGGGCCCGCGATTGTCGCGAAGGCGAAGGCGGCAAATCTCAAGCTCATCGCGGTCGACGATCAGTTCATCGGCGCCGACGGGCAACCGATGAAAAACGTGCATTACCTCGGCATTTCCGCCCGCAAGATCGGCGAGAGCGTCGGCCAGACGCTCGCGGCGGAGATGAAGAAACGCGGCTGGAAAGCCGCCGAAACGGCCGTGTGCATGGTCACGTTTGACGAACTCGCCACGGCCAAGGAGCGGACGGATGGCGCGTCCGACGCGTTGGTCGCGGCCGGATTTCCGCGCGAGAAGATTTTCCGTGCGCCGGTTCGCACCACGGACATTCCTGGATCGTTCGAGGCGTCGAATACGCTGCTCACGCAAAAGCCTGACGTGAAACGCTGGCTGGTTGGCGGGATGAATGACACCGCGGTGCTCGGCGCCGTCCGCGCGCTGGAGGGTCGGGGCGTGCCGGTGGAGAATGCAATCGCGGTGGGGATTAATGGCACGGATTGCATCGTTGAATTGGAGAAGGCGAAGCCGACCTCGTTCTACGGTTCGATGCTGCTCTCGGCCAAGGAGCACGGCTACAAGACCTGCGAGATGCTCCGCCAATGGATCAAGGACGGCGTGGAGCCGCCGCTCGACACGCGCACGGTGGGCACGTTGATCACGCGCGAGAATTTCCGCCAGGTCTTGAAAGAGCAGGGTGTGCGGGACTGAGCGCACGATTCACATGCATCTGAGGTCCTTGGTCTCTAGCCCGCATTTTTCACACTTGAAATGGTCTTCACCCGTGTCTGACCGCCAACATCCCCATGTTCCGGCGAGCGCCCCGCGTTCATGCGGGCTAAAGGCAAAACCGCAGAGCGGTTTTGCCCTTAGCCGGGAAATCGTGGAGCGCGCGCCGTCGCACGGCACAAGCGAACACACTGTGCGTTCGCAGCGGAGCAGAGGGTGAAATTTCCCGGCTAGTCCCTGGTCTCTGGTCCCCTGTCATGCCTGCCCCTGCTCTCGCGTTCCACGGCATGTCGATGGAATTCCCGGGCGTGAAGGCGCTGCAGGAGGTCTCGTTCGAGGTGCACGCGGGTTCGATTCACGCCTTGATGGGTGAGAACGGCGCGGGCAAATCGACGCTGCTGAAGATTCTCAGCGGAGCCCACCATCCATCGGGAGGATCAATCGCGGTGGATGGCCGGCGGGTGGAATTCATCACCACGGCGGATGCGCTGCGCGCCGGCGTGGCCGTGATTTACCAGGAACTGCATCTCGTCCCCGAGATGACGGTCGCGGAAAATCTCTTTCTCGGGCACTTGCCCCAGCGGCTCGGGCTCGTCGATCGGAATGAACTCGCCGCCGCGGCACACCGGCAGCTCGAATTCATCGGCGAACCGCTCGATCCCGCGACGAAACTCGGCCGGCTGCCGCTGGCCCAGCGTCAGATGGTGGAAATTGCCAAGGCGCTGACGCGGGGCGCGCGCATCATCGCGTTCGACGAGCCAACGAGCAGCCTGTCCGATCGCGAGGTGCGCCGGCTCGTCACCATTATTCGCGAGCTCAAGACACGCGGGTGCGCCATCCTGTACGTTTCGCACCGCATCGAGGAAATCTTCACCCTCTGCGATCGCATCACGATCTTGCGCGACGGAAAACATGTGGAAACGGCCGCGCTCGAGAACTTGACGCGGGATCAGGTCGTACACCGGATGGTCGGACGCGAGCTGGCGGATATTTATGGGTACATGCCGCGGCCAACCTCCGGCGATGGATTGACGATCGAAGGGCTGCTCGGCCCAGGACTCGCGGCGCCATTGTCGTTGCACGCGGAAGCGGGTGAAATTTTCGGGATTTTCGGATTGGTGGGCGCAGGACGCACCGAGCTCCTGCGGTTGATTTTTGGCGCCACGCCAAGGAGCGGCGGGCGGATCCTGGTGCGCGGCCAGCCGGTTGAAATCGCATCGCCCCGCGACGCGATTGAGGCGGGCATCATGCTGTGCCCGGAGGATCGGAAAAAAGACGGCATCGTTCCCGTCCGCTCCGTCTTGGAAAACATCAATCTGAGCGCGCGCCGGCGGAACGCGCGCGCCGGCGTATTAATCAACGAAAGCTGGGAGCGTGGAAACGCGCAAAAGTGGATCGATCAGTTGCGCGTGCGGACGCCATCGGCGCGGCAATTGATCCGGAACCTCTCCGGCGGCAATCAGCAGAAGGTAATCCTCGGCCGCTGGCTCTCCGAGAACATCAAGGTGATCCTGTTCGACGAACCGACACGCGGCATCGATGTCGGCGCGAAGAGCGAAATCTACCAGCTGATGCAGAGCCTCGCCCGCGACGGCGTGTGCGTTGTCATGGTGTCGAGCGAACTGCCGGAGGTTCTCGGCGTCTCCGACCGCATTGCCGTGATGCGGCAGGGCCGGATCGCCGCCATGGTCGAACGCGGCGAAGCGAACGAGGAGAAATTGCTGAAGCTGGCGCTCCCGCTCGAAACCAGTGCAGCCACACCGGACATCAATTGATCCGCGGCGAATAAACGACGACCGCGCGGCCACTCTCGACGATGAAAGATCCAACGGTTCCGGCAGCGCGACACCCGACAGCGATCGGCGAATTTTTCGACCGTGCCGGCATGTTGGTTGTGCTCGCGATCCTTTTCATCGGATGCTCGGTGTTCGTCGAAAATTTCCTGTCGCTCGCGAACATGAAGGGCCTCGCGCTCGCAGTCTCCATGACGGGGATGGTCGCGTGCACGATGCTGTTCTGCCTGGCAGCGGGTGATTTCGACCTGTCAATCGGATCCGTCGTCGCCTGTGCCGGAGTCATCGCCGCGGTCGTTATGAACAGGACCGGCAGCATCACCGTGGGCATCGCCACGGCACTCGCGTTCGGCGCGGTCGTCGGTGTGGTGAACGGTTTCGTGGTCGCGAAACTGAAAATCAACGCGCTGATCACCACGCTGGCTTCGATGCAAATCGTGCGTGGGCTGGGCTTCATCGTTTCCGGCGGCTCGGCGGTCGGAATCGGCCACGAGGCTTTTTTTGTGCTGGGCAACTCCACCGTGCTCGGGATTCCGACGCCGATCTGGATCACGGCAGCGTGCTTCGCGGTTTTCGGCTTCCTCCTCAATCGAACGGTATTCGGACGTGACACGCTCGCGGTCGGCGGCAATGCGGAAGCGGCCCATCTGGCGGGCATCGCGGTCGAGCGCGTGAAGATCGTGATTTTCACGGCGCAAGGTTTGATGGCCGCGTTCGCCGGAATCGTGCTGGCGTCACGCGTCACGAGTGGCCAGCCGAACACATCGGTCGGTTTCGAACTCGAGGTCATCTCCGCCTGCGTACTGGGAGGCGTGTCCCTGACCGGCGGCATCGGCAACATGGGATTCGTGATCGCGGGCGTGCTCATCATGGGCATCGTCCAGAACGCGATGAACCTGATGAACGTGCCGACATTCTACCAGTATGTCGCGCGCGGCACGATCCTCCTCGCCGCCGTGCTCTTCGATCGCTGGAAGCGGCGGAATCAGCCGGTCTGACCTGGGAGCGCGGGCGTCCCGCCCGCAATGGACTGACGCGCGATCCGGTAGCCAGGAGCTCAGCCCGCTACTTCGCCGCGAGTTCGCTGAACTCGCGCAGGGCACGCCAGAACGCCGCATCCGCCGCGATGAGGAAGTCGTTGTGCCCCGCGTTTTCAACGAACAGCGACCGCTTCGGTTCGCTCGCGGCGGCAAACAACGCGAGGCCGTGATGGAACGGAATCACCGCGTCGCGCTGACCATGCATGACCAGTACGGGACAACCGACGCGCGGCAGTTTTCGTTCACTTTCGAAAAGATCCGAGGGCAGCAAGCGCCAGCGTGTCATCACCCGGAACACGCTCGTAAATGTGCTCTGCAAAATCAGGCCCGCCACGCGTTCCTCCGTCGCCATCTGCACGGCGGGGCCGCCGCCAAGCGAGCGACCAAGGATCAGTGTGCGATTGGCCGGCACTTTGAGTTCGTCGCGGAGATGATGGCGGACAGCGCGCGCCGCCGTGTTTAGCGCCGACTCGGACGGCTTGCCCGAGCTGACGCCGTATCCAGGATAATCGAACGCAACCACGCCGTAGCCCGCCTGGTGCAGCATGCGCAGGAACGGCTCGATGTCGCCCAGCGCCTCGGCGTTGCCGTGAAAGAACCAGATGGTGAACCGCGCCGGTGGACTCGGCAAATGGACGACCGCGATCTCGTTGCCAGTGTCGTCGGTGATTTTCCGGGTGCCGTCGACGAGTCGCCGCGAAGCGACGTCGGGATAGTAGAGCATCCGCTCAGCCAGAAAACGCGCGCCAATCATGGCAGAAAGAAAAACAACCGCCGCGAAGATGACGGAAGTCCTAAGCAGCCGCCACCACCATCGGGCCGGTGTCATGGTTGCAGTCAGCCGATTCGGGTGTGCCCGGCGGCGGTCAGCACCGACATCGCGTCCTCGAACCCATCGGTCTTCACGAGAAAATAATCGGTATCATACGTGGCAATCGACAGCAGGCTGATGCCCGCGCGTGCGAGCGGAGTCGCGAGCGAGGCGAGCACGCCGGTCGCGGTGAAGGGAAAAGGCCCGACGAGTTTGAGCACGCGCCAGTCGCGCTCGGCGCGAATCCCCACGGGGACTTGCTCGGCGGGGCAAATGATCGCGAGTTCGTCATCGGTCAGCGTGATATTCACGAAGGGGCCCGCCGCCCAGGCCGGCACAGCCGCATCGGCCGGGAGGCGGCAGACGGCATACAATCCCGGCAAAGCGCGGAAACGATGGCCGTGCGATTTCACTCGGCCAAGGAAACGCCAGCGCAGCCGCGTGGCGCAAGCAGATGTTGGGGTGCGCCAGCCGTGGAACCGCCGGTGGAGGTTTACGGCGCCGGCGGCATCGCGCGGCCGGTGAGCCGCGAGAGATTGTTTCGCGCGTCGGAGTAGCCGGGGTCGAGTTCGATCGCGCGTTCGAAATGACGCTGCGCTTCCTCGCGGCGGCCGCCCTGCGCGAGCGCAATCGCGAGATTGTTATGCGCGATCGCGGAGCGCGGCTCCAGCGCGAGTGCGGCCTCGTAATGGCGGATGGCGGCGGGCAATTGCTCGGCCGAGCGGGCATATAGCAGTCCGAGATTGATGTGAGCCTTCACGTAATCCGGTTTCAGTTTCAGCGCCGCCTCGTAATGGCGGACGGCCTCGGTCTTTCGCTCCGGGATGCGGGAAAGATTGTTCGCAAGATTGAAATGCGCTTCGGGCAAATCGGATTTCAGCTGCACCGCGATTTCGCCGTGGCGGATCGCTTCCTGAAGCCGATCTGGAATGCCGCCGAGGACGACACCGAGGTCGGAGTGCGCCCGCGCGTTTTGCGGATTAAGCCGCACGACCGCTTCATACTGCACAATGGCGTCGGCGCGGCGCGCTGGCATGGCCGCCAGCGCGATCGCCAGATTGTGCCGGGCCTCCTCGAAGTTCGGCCGTGCCTGAAGCACCGCTTCGAACTGGCGGATGGCCTCGGGCATTCGTTCCGGAACCCTGGCCAGCGCCTTGCCGAGATTGTAGCGCGTGTCGACGAGACCGGGATTCGTTTCGAGCGCTCGCTCGTAATGTTCAATGGCGTCCGCCGGCCGCCCCGCATCGACGAGCAGGACGCCGAGATTGTTGTGCGCGAGCACGGACTTGGGATTCGTCTTCAGCGTCGCCCGCCACAGTGTCTCGTCGTCAGCGAAGATCCGCGCGTGACGCCAACCGAGGATCGAGAACGAGACCAGAATCGCCGCGGTCGCGGTCGTAGCCATTCGCCAAAGCAACGCCGTCGATTCGAGTCGGTTTGCGGCGGTGGCGATCGCCGCCCCGGCCAGAGTCAACAGCCCCATGCTCGCGAGATACTGGAAATGATCCGCGACAAACGAGTACCGGAAGAAGTAGACGTTGAAGAAACCGAGCACCGGGAAAAGCAGCGCGACGTGGTATGCGACGGCAAAGAAGACGCCGCGCCAGACCGGGCTGTGTTTGAATGCCAGATACGCGAGACCAGCGATGCCTCCGACGGCGGCGCCAGCCGGAAGCCACGACACGAGGCGGCCGCTCTCAATCGTCCATCGCGGGTAGATGAAGCTCAATGGGTACGGCCACAGGAGTTTTCCCGCGTAGAACCAGACCGCGCGCCCGGCGATGATGATCCGCTCCGCCGGACTTTGGTCCCACTCGCCGCCCACGGCGTGATGATGCACGCGCTGTTCCCAGATCGCCCACCCGCTCGTCGCGACCGCCAGGACGAAGAAAGGCGCGAGCCACCGCGCATCGCGCCACTGCACCCGGCCACGCCGCCACCAGCACACGAGACCAAGCGCCACCGGCAGCATGACGGTCGAGGGTTTGCTCAACATGGCAGCCAGCGCGCACACCAGCGCCGCCGCGTAATCACCGCCGGACCGTTGCGCCGGTTCTTCCGGATCGAGCCAGCGGGTGGCAAACCAGATTGAGCCGAGAAAAAAGACTCCCGACTGCGTGTTGATGATTTCGGAAACCCAGGCGACCGATTCGACCTGGACCGGGTGAAGCCCCCACAAGGCAGCGCCCACCCATGCCCCCGGAACGCGCAAGCGGCGCAGGACTGCCCACAGCAGCAACGTGCACGCGACGTGCAGCACGATGCCGACGAGGTGAAACACCAGCGGATCCAAGCCAAAAACCTTGTGCAGTGCCCAGAACGTCGTGAGCACGAGCGGAAAATAATTTGCCGCCGATGTCGTCCATACCTCCTTCAGACCCAGCGGGCCGACAATGCTCGGATGCGCCGTGAGGTGCGCGTCGTCGTCCCAAATGAAACGTGCATCCCAAGTAGGCTGATACACCGCCAGGATCGCGAGCGCGAGCGCCAGTCCGGCCCAAAGGCAGCGACGCGTCACCGGCGAATCTCCACGCCGGGTTGCAGCCGTCGGGTCGATGACCAGATCGCGCTGCCGCCGCTCACTCATCCGCGCGAAAAGAAGTCGCGCACCGTTGCCAGCACCTGATCGCGCGGAACCTCAAATTCGTTTCGCTGCCCAAGGTCGCGAATCTTGACAACGCCTTTGGCCAGTTCGTCGCCGCCGTAAATCAATGCCAGCTTCGCGCCGGATTCGGCGCCCGCCTTGAACTGCTTGCCAAACGCCACCTCCTTCAACGGATATTCCACGCGGAAGCCGGCTGCACGCAGCGCGTGGATGTCCGCGAAAGCCGCGCGCCGCTCGGCGGCGCCGCCGATGACAGCGTAGACGTCGGGCCCTTGAGCGATCGCCGGCATCAGACCGCGTTGCTCGAGCAAGAGCGCAAACGTCATGTCGCCGATGGCAAATCCCACCGCCGGCAGCGCTGGTCCGCCGAGCTTTTCCACCAAGTCGTCGTATCGGCCGCCGCCCGCGAGTGCGCGCAACTCACCTTTCCGATCGAACGCTTCGAACACGAAACCCGTATAGTACGCCAGCCCGCGCACCACCCCAAGATCGACTTCGACGAAGCGTGACAATCCCATTGCCTCCAGCGCGTCGAGCAGGTGTTTCCAGTCGGCCAGTCGCGCGGCGAGTTTCTCGCTCCCAATGTCGGTCAGCCTGGTTTCGAGCGCGGTCATTGATTTGATTTCAAGGAAAGATAGAATCCGCGCCTTCAACTCCGGCGTGAGCGCGCCAAACCGCTCGGAGTACCCCTTGAACGCCTCGTCGCCGAGTTTCTCGTATTTGTCGATTGCCCCTAGTATCCCGCGCGCGCGCTCCGGATCCAATCCCAGCGCCTCGAGGTAATAGAACCACAAGTTTCGATCGCTCAGCCGGACAAAAAAATCCTCATGCGTGAGCCCAAACGCGCACAGGCACTGCACCAGCAGCGCCACAAGCTCGATTTCCGCTTCCGGACCGGGCTCACCGAAAATATCCGCATTGAACTGGAAAAAGCAGCGGCCCCTTCCCTTCTGCATCCGCTCGTAGCGATAGAACTCCGCGATGCTGAACCACTTGATCGGGCGCTTCAACGCACTGGCCTTCGCACCAACCAACCGACAGACGGTCGGGGTCATCTCCGGCCGCAATGCGACCGCGCGACCGCCCTTGTCGGTGAAGCTAAACAACTGCGCTTCAATCTCGTCGCCCGACTTGGCGCGATACAGATCGAGCGGCTCCAATACCGGCGCGTCGTATTCAGCGAAGCCAAACGTATTCGCCGTTTGCCGCCACAATCGAAAAAGAAAATTCCGGCGCGCGAGATCCTCGGGATAGAACTCTCGAAAGCCCGGCAGAGTCTGAAACGTCGGCATGAAGGCGGAATCGTTGCGACTCCGCCCAGTTTAGCGCGACTCAAAAAAACCCGCCCGGCGGGTGACCGCCGGATTGCCTCCTGCCCGCCACGCCCTTCGCGAGCGCTGGCCCTTCTTACATCAACGGTGTGGTCGTCGTCGGGCTCGATTGCTCCTGCTGCCCCTGCAGCTTTCCGAGATCGAGCTTCTTCAGTTGCTGCTTCAGGATCTTCCCGGATTTGAATTTCACCACCGCGCGCTGCGGAATGATGACTTCAGCCTCGGGTTTGTTGGGATTTCGGCCAATCCGTTGTTTGCGGACTTGGACTTCGAGCACGCCAAAGTTGCGCAACTCAACATTGCGCCCGTTTGCGAGGGCCTTTTGGATGATATCGAGCGTCTGCTGGACTGTATCGACGATCTGTTTTTGCGGAAAACCCGATTTCCGATAGATCTCCAGCACTATTTCACGTTTGGTCAGGTTGGACATGGGGTTCCTTTCGCTAAGGGCCTATGTTGTTATGCGCACCTATAAATTACTTTCGTCCTTCGAATTGCGTCAACTCTTATGACCGATTTGCTGCACCGGCGTTCCCTTGAGATTTGCTATCGGGATTATGCCTGATCCTACCGCGGTTAACTCCATGTTCGCTCGCATCGCGCGGCGGTACGACGTTGCCAACCGGCTGTTGAGCGGCGGAGCGGATGTTCGATGGCGGAAACACCTCGTTGCCGCAGTTAGGTGCCATGAACCACAAGAAGTTCTGGACCTTGCCACCGGCAGCGGAGACGTCGCTTTCGCGCTGGCCCAAGCACTGCCCGAGAGCTCGACGATTGTGGGCATGGATTTCTGCCAGCCGATGCTTGATCAGGCGGAACTCAAGAAGGCCGCGGCCGGTGCCAAACAATTCTCAAATATCTCTTTTAAGCAAGGCGACGGCCTCGCATTGCCGTTACCCGACGCATCTTTCGACGCCGTAACGATTGCATTTGGATTGCGGAATCTCGCCGATCGAGACCGTGGATTGCGCGAAATGCGCCGCGTACTGCGAAGCGGCGGCCGATTATTCGTGCTGGAATTCTCGCAGCCTCAGGCATGGTGCCGCGGCGCCTATTACTTCTATTTGCGCCGAATCCTTCCGTTTCTCGCCGGGGCCATCACCGGCGATCGGGCCGCGTATGTTTACTTGAACGATACGATCACGGAATTTCCAAAGCGTGACGCGTTGTCAGGCGAAATTAAATCCGCGGGATTCACGAGCGTGACGAGCCGTGGGATGACCTTTGACACCGTTGCCCTGCATGAAGCGGTGAAGTGACGCGCCCGAGTCCATTTTGAGGCGACCGGGCAAGCCAGTGAACCGTTCGACTGACGCTTTGCCGGTCTTTTCGCTCCTCCCGGGATGAAAATGCAACGGGCAGCCCGTCGCAGTATTAGTTAAATGACTTTCCGCAACCGCACGTGCTCTGCGCGTTCGGGTTCTTGATCTCGAAACCCTTCCCATGCAGACCGTCATCGAAGTCGATCGATGAGCCGCTGAGATACGCCAGGCTCGGCGCGTCCATCACGATCGGAACGCCTTCGCTCTCGAACTGCGTGTCATCCGGCTTCGGTTGGTCGAATGACATTCCATATTGAAATCCCGAGCAGCCGCCGGATTCGACGAAGACCCGCAAACGCTTCTCGGGCGCATTGAGTTCGCCCTGCATGGCCCGAACCTGCCTCGCAGCGCGTGGTGTCAGCGTGATCATCTCGGGCGCACCGTAGGACGGCGAACGGCGCTGTCAAACGGAGGATGCAGCAAATTTCGCGCCGAAAAAATCTGCGCTCTTGCCAGCCATGCGTGGCATACCTTTCCTCGCGGTAGAGTGGCGTCGATCAAACACATCTTCAACGAGCTTCACTACGAGATGGTCCGCAAGATCGCCGAGGGTGGCATGGGCCTTGTCTACGAAGCCCATCAGCTCGGCGCGGGAAATTTCCGCAAGGTCGTCGCGGTGAAACTCATTCGTGAGGAGTACTCGGCGATCGAGGAATTTCAAAACAACTTCATCGGCGAGGCGCGGCTTGTCGCCGATCTCATCCACACCAATATTGTCCAGACCTATCACCTCGGCCAGGTCGGGGGGCAGTACTTCATGGTGATGGAGTTTGTCCGCGGGGTGAATCTCGAGCAGGTCATCGAGCAGCACCGCAAGTTGGGCAAAGTCATGCCGGTCGACCTTGCCGCCTTCGTCGTTTCGCGCGTGGCGCGCGGGCTCACCTATGCGCACAACAAGTGTGATCGCGATGGCCGGCACCTGAACATCGTGCACCGCGACATCGGGCCCAAGAACGTAATGCTCGCTTACGAGGGCGACGTGAAGCTAACCGACTTCGGCATCGCGAAGGCGCTCGACCTGATGTACAACGAGGAGGGCAAGGTGATCGCCGGCAAGGACGAGTACCTCTCGCCCGAGCAGGCGAATTACGCCGTCACCGATGCGCGCGCCGATCTTTTTCCGCTGGGGATCGTGCTGACCGAGTTGCTCCTGGGCCGAAACATCTTTCGCTCGGCCGACCGCGCGCAATCGCGCCGGAACATTCTCACGATGCCGATTCCCCAGTTTTCCTCGCTGCGTGCCGAGATCGATACCGGCTTGGAAGCGGTCATCCAGCGCGCGCTGCAGCGGGATCGGGACAAACGTTACCCGTCCGCCTCCGAGATGCTCACGGAGCTGGAATTATACCTCTACAGTGACCGCTACGGTCCGACCAACGAGAAGCTCGGCGTCTATCTCAAAGAACTGTTCGGCGTCCGAGATCCCGTCATCCCTACGCTTTCGCCCCGAGCCCCCATCTGAGATGAACCGAAGCGAACTTCATCGATATGAGCGGGCCCGGATTTAGCCACGAACTCCGCCAGCGCCAGACTCAATCCCTTGTCCTGGCGCCGCAGCTGCGGCATTCGCTGAAAATCCTCCAGGTGGCGGCGCTGGATCTGCGTTCCGTCATCCAGGAGGAGTTGCAGAGCAATCCCACGCTCGAGGAACTTCCGATGGAAGGTGTGAGCCTCGACAAACCGGCAGATGACTCGGCGGGCGACAACGGCACGGCGACCGACGGCGACGGCCCGAACGGCACCGATGACAGCGGCGCCGCGCCAGCCGACACCACCGACTCGGTTCCGAAGGGTGACGAGCTGGATTTTTCCAGGGACAAGGAGTTCGAGATCCTGGGGAAGCTCGACGAGGACTGGCGCGATCACATGGCGAGCGTTGGCGGCACCCAGCCGTATACGTCGGAGGACGCCGAGAAGCGTAAGCATTTTTTCGATTCGCTCGTGAGCGAGACGTCGTTGCAGGAGCACCTGATGCAACAGGCGGAAATGACGGATCTCTCGCCGCGGGCACTCGAGGCGATGAAACACCTCGTCGGCGGCCTCGATGACCGCGGGTTCCTCACCCAGACGCCGTCGGATGTGGCGCTGCAAACGGGGCTGCCGCTCGATGCGGTCCAGGAGGCACTGCGCGCGCTGAAAACTTTCGACCCACCGGGAATTGGCGCGACGGATCTCGCCGACTGTCTGCTGGCGCAGCTCATCGCGAAAGGTCGCGGAACGTCACTCGCGGCCCGCGTGATCAAGGATCATTTCGAGCTGCTCACCCGGCGGCGGATTCCGGAGCTTGCGCGCAAGCTCGGCGTTGATCCGGACGACGTGCAATCGGGCATCGAAGAGATCGGCAAACTGGATCCGGCTCCCGGCCGCCGTTTCGCCGAGGACAACAACCGCGTGGTCGTGCCGGATGTGACGGTCGAAAAGGATGGCGACGAGTGGAAGATCCACCTGAACAGCGATTACATCCCGCGGCTCCGGATTTCGAGCACGTATCGCGACATGATCGCGAAGGGATCACTGTCGAAACCGGAACGCGATTATTTGCGGGAGCGGATGCGCTCGGGCAAATTCCTGATCGACTCCATCGAGCAGCGTCAGCGGACGATCGAGCGAATCACCCGCGAAATCATCAACGCGCAAAAAGAGTTCTTTGAGCACGGTGTGTCCCACCTGAAGCCGCTCACGATGACCCAAATCGCGGACGTGGTGAGCGTGCACGAGACGACCGTCAGCCGGGCGATCGCGAACAAATACATCCGGACGCCGCATGGGGTGTTCGAGTTCAAGTATTTCTTCACGCCCGGGTATCAGGCGGACAGCGGCGCTTCCGTGTCGAACACGAGCGTGAAGGAAATGATCGGCGACCTGATCAACGTCGAAGACAAGGGGGCACCGCTGAGCGATCAGGAACTCGTGACCAAGCTCCAGGAAAAAGGCATCACGATCGCGCGGCGCACGGTGGCGAAGTATCGCGAGGAACTCGGCATTCTCCCGAGCAACCTGCGGCGCGATTACAAGTGAACCGCGACGAGCCTGCTCGGCGCGGTTCATCCTGAGCGCAGCGAAGGATCCATCTCACGCCAGCGGCGCGCTCGGCTCGATCCGCAGCGCGATGCCCGGCTCGGGCGAAGTGCCCGCCCCCCCGGCCCACGCGGCGAACGCGATCATCGCGGCGTTGTCACCCGTGTGCCTGGGATCAGCGGCGAGGAACGCGACGCGCGCGCGTTTCGCCTCGGCCTCGAGAGCAGCGCGCAGCGTGCGATTGTTCGCGACGCCGCCCGACAGGCCGACACTGCGATACTCGCCCGCCCGCTGGCGCAGCGCCGCCCGCGTCTTGCGTACCAGTGCATCAATTACGGCCTGCTGGTAACTGGCACACAAGTCGGGCAATCGGGCTCGCACCTCGTCCGCCGGCATTTTCTCGAGCAGATAGCGCAGGCTTGTCTTCACCCCGGAAAAACTGAAGTCGAGTTCTTCCCGCCGGCCAATGCCGCGGGGAAAATCAAAAGCATCCCGGCCGCCCGCCGCCGCCAGCTTCTCGATCAACGGCCCGCCGGGGTAGCCCAGCCCGAGAAGTTTCGCCCCCTTGTCGAGCGCCTCGCCCGCCGCGTCGTCGCGCGTGGACGAAAGCACGGCAACCTTTCTCCGTGCATCGAGGGTGAACAGCAGCGTGTTGCCACCCGAAACAATCAACCCGAGGTGAGGCAGGAGTGCGGCGAGGTTTTGCCCGAACGCCGCCGGAGCTTCCGCGTGCCGCGCGATGAACGGCGACCAGACATGTCCGCGCAGATGATTGACCCCGACCACGGGAACGCGGAGGGCCGCCGCCAGCGCGTTCGCCGCCGCCACGCCAATCGCCAGACAGGCCGCGAGCCCCGGGCCATGCGTAACGGCGACGGTTTTGACCGCGGAAAAATCGACGTCATTGCGTGCCCGCGTGAGCAGCGGGCCGAATGTGCGCAGGTGTTCGCGGGTGGCGAGATCCGGCACGACGCCGCCGTGCTTTTCGTGGAGCGCAATCTGGCTGTGCACCCACTCGCCCGTGAGCCCGCGCATCGGATCGAACGCGGCGACGGCGGTCTCGTCACACGAGCTCTCGAGCGCCAGGATCATCGCGCGGACGAGAGGCGCGGCGACCCACGCTCGCCATACAGCTTCACGCCTTGGAGGACGGCCACCGCCGCCTCGAGCTGGCGATCGACCACCGGATCAAATCCAAAGCGCTCCTTGAACGCCTTCGGATCTGAAAGATCGGAACGCGACCTTTGGCGCGCGAGTTTCGCATCCTCCTCCGGACTCATGACGACCTCCACATGCGGTGTGATGCCGCGTTCGTGAATTGTGGCACCGGCGGGCGTGTAATACCGAGCCGTGGTCAGGCGCATGCCTTCGCCATTCTCCAGCTTGAAGACCGATTGCACGGAGCCCTTGCCAAAGGAGCGCTCGCCCACGACGACCGCGCGGCCGGTGTCCTTCAGCGCCCCCGTCACAATTTCAGCGGCGCTGGCGCTACCCGCGTTAATCAACACCGCGATCGGCATCGACAGCGGTTCGGCCGCCATTTCGGCGCGGAAATCCTCGCGATCCTCCGGTTTGCGCCCGCGGGTGTACACGATCAATTCGCCCTTCCGGAAGAAAGGTTCCGCCACCGCCACCGCGGCATCGAGCAACCCGCCCGGATTGTTCCGCACATCGATAATCAAACTGTGGATACCTTGTTTCAGCAGCGCCTCCAGCGCGCGCACGAACTGTTCGGCGGTGTGATCGGAGAACTCGGTCAGCTGCACGTAGCCGATGCCATCCTCCAGGATCCGAGCGCCCCGCACGCTCTCCACCTTGATGATCTCGCGCACAATCGTGAGATTCATGGTCTGCTGGGTGGACGGACGAAAGACACCGACGAGGACACTTGTTTTCGGTTTGCCGCGCAGCCGGGTGACGACGCCGTCGACCGAGCCGCCCGCGTCAATCGCTCTGCCATCGATGCTCACGATCTCGTCGCCGCGCTGGATGCCGGCGCGCTCACTCGGCGTATCCGCCAGCGAAGCGATCACCACGACCCGGTTTTGCCGCGTTTCAACCTGCAGGCCCACGCCGCCGAACTCACCAGTGATGTCCTCCTCGAATTCACGATTGTCCTTCGCTTCGAGAAACTCCGAGTGCGGATCGAGCGATTCCACCATCCCATGCAAGGCCTGCCGGGCGAGGTGCGCATACGCGGCGCTTTTTTCCTCCACGTAATTTTCGTTCACCAACCGCATCACCTCGCGCACGTAGTTGGCGGACCGCGCGAGGTCGCGGTTCGGCCACAGATTCCATGCCGCGGCCACGCGCAGTCCTGCCACCGCAAGCGTCACGCCGAGCATGACGCCGGTGACGAGCACGAGAATCCGTTTGAACATGGCGGTCACTGTGGCCATCCGGTTCGGTTTGTAAATGGGTTCGTCGGCCACCGATTCACCGGCCACCGCCGCGTTTGTGGCGGTCTTTCACTCGCAGGCTGACGCCCGCGGCACGATGCCGTTCGCTCGGTTCATGGGGCTGGCGCTGTATCACCCCGAGCTCGGCTATTATCGCCGGGATCGATCACGCGTGGGTTATGGCGCCGGCACCGATTTCTTCACGGCGAGTACGAGCAGTCCCGTGTTCGGCGAACTTGTCGTCGCGGCCTGCACCGAACTACTCAGCGACGATCCGCACGGCTACGAATTTGTGGAGCTTGGAGCGGAGACGGCGGGCGGCGTGCTGGCCGGCGTGGCGCACCCGTTCGCCGCCGCCCGCACGATCGCGCTGGGCGAAGCAATCACCCTCCGCGGCAAGTGTATCGTGTTTTCCAACGAACTGTTCGACGCCCAGCCGTTTTCGCGTTTCGTCCACCGGCAGGGTCGCTGGGTGGAACGCGGTGTCGCGCTTCATGAGGGCAAACTCGTGGAGGTGGATTTCGGCGAAGCATCCTCGAACCTGCCCTTTCCCGCGGTCGCACCAGAAGGCTACGTCATCGATGCGCCGCTGGCGGCGACCGAACTCGCCCGGGAAATCGCGTCGCAGCCTTGGTCCGGACTGTTCGTAGCGGCAGATTACGGCAAATCGTGGGCTGAACTCGCCGAGGCCGTACCCGCCGGGACCGCTCGAGCGTATTTCCGGCACACCCAATCGAATGACCTGCTCGCGCGGCCGGGCGAACAGGACCTTACGTGCCACATTTGCTGGGACTGGCTCGTGCAGGCGATGGAGCAACACGGCTTTGCGTCGACCACCGTAGAGTCTCAGGAGGCGTTTTTCATCCACCACGCCAAATCCGTCATCGCCGCGATCAGCGCGCAAGAGGCATCGCGGTTGAGTCAGCGAAAGCTCGCCCTGATTCAACTCCTGCACCCGGCGCACCTGGGCCAGAAATTCCAGGTGTTGCACGCCCTTCGGCTGCATTGTGAAGCTTAGGTTTTTGCGCCGCAAAAACCTCTTGCTTCGCCGAACGTCGGGCCTTTACTCCCGACCCTTTAACCAACTCGAATCCATCATGGCCAGAATCTGTGCAGTCACCGGTCGGCGGCCCGTCAAAGGCTCGATCATCAATCGCAAGGGACAATCCAAGAAGAGCGGCGGGATCGGCACGCACGTGACAAGCATCACGAAGCGCAAGTTCCGCCCCAACCTTCAGCGCATCCGGATCAAGACCGCGAATGGCGGCACAAAGCGCGTGTGGGTCTCAGTCAAAGCCATCAAGGCGGGTTTGGTCGAAAAGGCCTGACTTAGCGCGACTCTGGGTAAAATTCGGCCGCGGCCTTGGGGCTGCGGCTTTTTTTTTGGCCGAATCGCTTCGACGCCAGAACTGGGCACTGCATTCTCGTCGTTTCCAGCGCCTGCTGTTTCGCATGGATGCCCTTTCCTCCAGCCCGCTGCGCTCCGGCGCAACGTTGACCATTGACCAGAAGGTCGAGGCGGAGATGACGCGGTTGCTGTATCGCTCCGCCGGGTTCGGGTTGTATTCGAACTTCGTCCTGGCGCTGCTTTTGGTCGCCGGAACGCTGCGCGTTCATCCGCTGCGAGTACACGTGCCATGGCTTGCAACGCTGGTGGTCGTCTGCCTGGGCCGTTGGGCTCTGAACATGGGTATGCTCCAGATCATTCAGCAAACCCGGCTCAATCCCGAACAGAAGTGCCAGGTTGAGATCGCGGCCGGCTCCGCCGATACGTTGATGAGGCTGCTGAACGACATCCTGGATTTCTCCAAAATCGAAAGCGGCAAACTCGAATTCGAATCGATCGTGTTCGGACTTCCGGCCACGATTACCGAGGTCGTCGCGCTCTTGCGCAGCCGCGCCGCCGAAAAGCGATTGGAACTCTCGCTCGATCTTCCGGCGAATATCCCGATCCATGTGGTCGGGGACGCCGTACGCCTCAAACAGGTGCTGCTGAACCTGACCGGCAACGCGATCAAGTTCACGGAACACGGCCGAGTCGAAATCTCCGTGCGCGTGCTCCATCGCGATGAGAAGGTGGTGACGATGCGGTTCAGTGTGCGCGACACTGGCATGGGGATGGACGAGGCGATGAAGGCGAAACTCTTCCAGGTTTTTTCCCAAGGCGACAGTTCGATGACGCGGCGTTTCGGCGGCACCGGCCTGGGGCTCGCGATTTCGCAGAAACTCGTCAACCGGATGGGCGGACACATTTCCGTCCGGAGCGCGCCGGGGGCCGGATCGGACTTCAGCTTCGAACTCACGCTTCCGCTCGGCGAACCGCCATCCCTCGAGTCGCACGCGCCGCTTGCCGTTGCGCGGCCGCTGGCAGGCCGCGTGCTCGTGGTCGAAGACGACCGGGTCAACCAGCGTGTGATTGAACTCATGTTGAAGAATCTCGGGCTGCAATCGGTCATCGTGGCCGATGGTGCGGCCGCAGTGGACGTCGCCACGTTTGAACAGTGGGACGCCGTGTTGATGGATTGCCAGATGGCGGGGAGGGATGGGATCGAGGCGACGCGGCAGATTCGGGGCAAGCTCAACGGCCGGGTGCTGCCCATCATTGCACTGACGGCAAACGCGATGGCGACGGATCGCGACGCATGCATGGCAGCGGGGATGGACGACTTCGTGGCGAAGCCGGTCCGGCAGCATGAACTGCGTTCCTGCCTCGAACGCTGGGTCACGCATGGCTGCAGTAGATCCGCGGACTAATCTGCTGTAGCGCTGGACTGATACGCGGGCGCCGGCATCAGGCGGCCGTCGTGGCGAGTCGATTATTTCAAGGCGCGGAAAACAATCGCAGCGTTCTGCCCGCCAAATCCCAGATTGTTGCTCAGCACCGTGCGCACTTCCGCGGTGCGTGCGACGTTGGGCACATAGTCCAAATCGCAGTCTGGATCCGGATCCTCGAGATTGATTGTGGGCGCGATCGTCTGCGTCTCGATCGTCTTGGCGCAGATGACGGACTCGATGCCGCCGGCGGCACCCAGCAGATGCCCCGTCATCGACTTGGTCGAACTCACCGCGACCGTTGCGGCGTGCGAGCCAAAAACTTTCTTGATCGCGAGCGTCTCGAACTTGTCGTTATACGGCGTGGAGGTGCCGTGCGCGTTGATATAATCGACCTGCGCGACCGTCACGCCTGCGCTCGCCATCGCCCGACCCATCGCGAGTGAAAGCCCCCTCCCGTCTGGATCCGGCTGGGTGATGTGAAAGGCGTCGCTCGTCGCGGCGTAACCCGCCAGCTCGCAGTAGATCCGGGCGCCGCGCGCCCGCGCATGGTCGAGCGATTCGAGCACGACCACGCCGGCGCCCTCGCCCATGATGAATCCGTCACGGTTGCGATCGAACGGCCGGCTGGCTTTCTCTGGCGCATCGTTGCGTGTGCTCATCGCCTTCATCGAGCAAAAGCTCGCATAAGCAAACGGCGTGATCGCGGCCTCGCTCCCGCCCGCCAGCATGACGTCGGCGTCGCCGCGCCGGATGGCATGGGCCGCTTCGCCCAGCGCGTGGCTGCCGGTGGCACACGCCGACACGATGCCAAAATTCGGCCCCCGCGCGCCATATTCGATGGCGACGAGCCCCGCACACATGTTGCCGATGAGCGACGGAATCGTGAACGGCGAAACTTTCCGCGGTCCGCGTTCGGCGAGCACCTTGAGCTGTGACTCGTACGTGTACATTCCGCCGATGCCCGAACCGATGATCACGCCCATGCGGTCGCCATCTTGGCGTGCCAGGTCGAGCCCGGAGTCCACGACGGCCTGTTTGGCCGCGACGAACCCGAAATGCGTGTAGCGATCGTTTCGCCGTGCCTCCTTCGGATCCATGTGCTTAGCCGGATCCCAGTCTCGAACCTCCGCGCCGATCTGGCTGGCGAACTCAGTCGGATCGAACAGCGACACTCGCCGCACTCCGGAGCGGCCCTCCACCAGGTTCGCCCAGAAACTTTTCACGTCATGGCCGAGCGAGGTGACGACACCCAGTCCCGTCACTACAACGCGGCATGAAGACGAAGCGGTTTCCATTTGGCGAAAAAGCCGCCCAATTCAGAAAACAAAAAGGCGTTCTGCCAGAAATTTCCGACAGAACGCCGAAATAGTACGAGAAATTGCTTAGCCTTGGCCCGCCTTGGCCTTGATGTAATCTATCACTTGGCCGACGGTTTGCAGCTTTTCCGCGTCCGACTCCGGGATCTCCCCCTTGATCTCGTCCTTGAACTCCTCCTCGAACGCCATGATGAGCTCGACCGTGTCGAGCGAGTCAGCTCCGAGATCGTCGAGAAAAGAAGCCTGCGGCGTAATCTGCTCCTCGTTCACGTTGAGCTGATTTACGATGATCTCTTTGACCCGTTGTTCGATGGTTTTTTGGTCAGCCATTTTTCAAATTCGCGAGGAAAGCGCGTTCTGCGGAGGGTTCACATTGCCATGCCACCGTCAACGTTAAAAACCTGACCCGTAATGTATCCCGCTTCCTCGGAGCACAAATAAGCGGTCATGTTCGCAATATCCGCGGATTCGCCGAACCGCTTGAGCGGGACAACCTCCAGAATCTTCGCGGAAGCCTCGGGATTATTGACGAATTCGGTCGTCATATCGGTCTTGATGAATCCGGGCGCGACGGCGTTCACGGTGACGCTGCGACTGGCGAACTCGCGGGCGAGCGTCTTCGTCAGCCCGATGATTCCGGCCTTCGCGGCGGAATAGTTCGCCTGCCCGGCATTGCCCATGATGCCGCTGACCGAGGTGATGTTCACAATCCGCCCCCAGCGCGCCCGCGTCATCGGCCGCGCCAGGGGTTTTGTCCAGTGGAAGCAACTGCTGAGGTTGGTCGCGATGACGTCGTTCCAATCGGTTTCGCTCATCCGAAAGAGCAATCCGTCGCGCGTGATGCCCGCGTTGTTCACGAGAATGTCGATATTGGGAAACTCCTTCAGCAGTTCTTCGGACGCCCTGGCCACCTCCGCGCCATTCGCGACATCCACGGCCATGGCCCTGGCTTTGCCACCCGCCGCGGTGATCGCCGTGGCCGTCGCGCCGCACGAATCCGCTGATTTCGAGACGCAGATTACCGTCACGCCGTGGCGGGCGAGCGTCTCGGCAATGGCCTTTCCAATCCCCCGGCCCGCGCCAGTGACGAGTGCAGTGCGTGATTTGAAAGTAAGCATGAGAACGCTGATGAAAAACGGAGCAGGGAGCAGGGAGCAAGGAGCAAGCAGCACCGGGCATTTCGATAAATTGGGAAGCCGCGGATCTTGAGGCCCCAAAACATCTGGGAATCGCAAGCCCGGTGTTTGGCCAGGGCCGCCTTGTTCCGACTCCTTGCCCCTTGCTCCTTGCCCCCTGCTCCTTGCGCCGCGCAACGCGCGGCTAGTACACGTCGCGCTGGTATCGCCGGTCCTTCTTCATCTGCTTCACGTACTCGACCGCCTGCCCGGCGGCCATTTTTCCCTGCTCGGCGACGATATCGTGCAAAGCGACGTCGACATCTTTCGCCATCCGCTTCGCGTCACCGCACACATAGAAATGCGCTCCACCCTTAAGCCACGCCCAAAGCTCCGGCGCATTTTCGCGCATCCGATCCTGGACGTAGACCTTGAGCAGCTGATCGCGTGAAAACGCGGTGTCGAGTCGCGCCAGCGCACCCTGGGCGAGATAATCGTTCCATTCCTGCTCGTAGAGGAAATCCGTGCCGCGCTTCTGGTCGCCAAAGAAAAGCCAGTTGCGGCCGCTCGCTCCCGCCGCCACCCGATCCTGGAGAAACGCGCGAAACGGCGCGATGCCCGTCCCGGGCCCGACCATGATGCAATCGCGCGCCCCGTCCTCCGGCGGGCCGAAATGTGAGTGCGAAACGAATACGGGCACCCGTGTCTCGCCGAGTTTCACGCGGTCGGCGAGAAACGAGGAGCACACGCCCACGCGATCACGATTGTTGGTCTGGTAGCGGGCAATCGCGATCGTCAGGTGCATCGCCGTCGGATGAACCCGCGGCGAGGACGCGATGGAGTACAACCGGGGCATCAATTTCCGCAGGTGCGCAACAAATTCCTGCGGGGTCAGCCGTACGCTGGGAAACTCGGCCAGCAGATCCACAAACTCGCGCTGCTCCAGGAACGAGTTCAGGAGATCCTTCGACTCGGGCGCGAGCAAGCCCGCGAGCTTCGACCGCTCGTCCGGATGCGAGGCCTTTTCGGCCATCACCTCCACGACTCGCCGGGTGGGTTTCGAAAGCGCCAGCCGGTCGGTCAGCGCTTCCCGCAGCGAAATCGGTTCCGGCAATTTCAGCGCCGCCGGCGAAACGGGTTCCTCACCACTCGCGCCGAGCCGCCGCAGGAGCTCGTTCACTTCCGAGGCGCGGTTCGACGGAAACACGCCCAACGAGTCACCGGCCTTGTAGTGCAGACCGCTGCCCACCAAATCGACGACGAAATGCCGCGTTTCCTTCGCGGAACCAGGTTTGTTCAAAAGCCGGTTTTCCGTGATTCGGGCGGGAAACGGATGGTCTTTCGTATATGCAGCAGAGTCAGTTGGACCGGACATGTGGGTTGGCCAATCAAGAGTCGCGCCAGAAGCCAGGCAAGATGGTTTCACGGCATGCGACGGCGCCGTTCCGGACCTGGCTCCCGCTCGTACCTGGCGAAATCGACAGCCGCCGAGGCTTGCGCCAGACGGCGTAATGGCGCCACCTTTCCCGACCATGTCGAGTGCCGAGCCCATCCGCCTGCAGAAATACATCGCCGATGCCGGGGTGTGTTCGCGGCGTGCCGCCGAGGCGCTGATTGCACAAAAGGAGGTGCGGGTGAACGGCGTCGAGGCCACCATTGGCCAGAAGGTGACGCCTGGCGTCGATCGGGTCACGGTGAGCGGCAAACCGGTACGGTCGACGGCGCAGCCCCGCATCACGGTCGCCGTGCACAAGCCCCGCGGCCTCGTGTGCTCCAACGATGACCCGCATCATGCTGCGACCGTGTTCGAGTTGTTGCCGCGCGAATTCTCGAAGTTCCGATTTTTCTGCGCCGGACGGCTCGACCTCGAAAGCGAAGGCCTGGTGATTCTCACCACCGACGGTGATCTGGCGAACCGGTTGATGCATCCATCCAACGTCGTGGTGAAACGCTACCACGTGACGTTGAAGCAGCCATTCCCCGCGGGACGGCTGATACAGCTGATCCGCGGCGTGATCATCGAAGGTGAGCGATTGAAGGTCGAACGCGCCGCGTTGATCAATGCCAGCGCGGACCACGCTTCGACCGATCTCGACGTGCACATGCATCACGGAAAAAAACGCGAGATCCGGCAGGTGTTCACGGCGCTCGGTTTCGACGTGAAACGCCTGCGCCGTTATCAAATTGGCGCGCTTCAGTTGAAGGGAATCCCGTTGCGCGCCGGGAAGGTCCTTTCTACGAAGGACGTCGACTCTCTGTTCCGCAACCCGCGCACGCCGCGCGCGCCCTTCGAAGCGTCCCGCCGACCGACTGTTTCCGCCCATGAAGAATAACGATTTTCGTCCTGTGATGCGCACGTCACGCGTCATCGCCGCACTCGGACTCAGTGCGGTCGTCGCGGCGGTGGCCGCGCCGCTCAAGGAAACCACCGCCGTCCACACGCGGCCGGACCGCGCGTCGGCGGCAATCACCTATCTCAAAGCCGGCACCGAGCCCACCCCCGCCCCGGACGGAGTCGCCACAACCCCTGCGGGCTGGATGGCCGTCGAACTTCCCGGCCCGTTCGAAGGGTACGTCGAGAACAAGGACCTGAGCAAAAGCCTCGACGTGAAGCCCGGAACGCCAATTCGCCTGGCGCCGAAAGCCGACGCCGGCGTCCTCGTCACCGCCGAGAAAGGCGACAAAGTGGAAATCACCGGCCTGCGCGGCCGCTGGACGCAGATCAGCCTCGAGAAAAAAATCATCGGTTACGTGAACATTGGCGGCGTGCCCGGCTACGCTCCGCC
The DNA here is from genome assembly GCA_030648295.1 of Opitutaceae bacterium. Taxonomy (GTDB): domain Bacteria; phylum Verrucomicrobiota; class Verrucomicrobiia; order Opitutales; family Opitutaceae; genus ER46. Next base: position 88,332 of record JAUSID010000188.1, read on the forward strand.
AATCGCGACCGCACCTGCGACGTCGGCGCCAAGTGGTTCTTCCGCTCCGATGCAGCCCGCGCCAATGGCAGCCGCGCCGGTTACTCCCGGCGTCTATGGCGTGGCCGCGCCTGGTCAGGCGGCCCCGACGGTGAATCTCAACGATGCCAACTCGCTGCCGCGCCAGTTTGCCGGTCGCTTCGTTTCGACGCGCCGGCCATTCACTCCGCGACGGCCCTACGATTACGCGTTGAACGACGACGCGGGAAAACGCTACGCCTATCTCGACATCTCGAAGCTGTTGCAGACGGATCAGATCGACAAATACGTCGGTCACTCGGTCGTCGTTTTTGGCACGGCCAAACCGGTGCCGAACAGCAAGGAGATGGTCATCCAGGTCGAGACGCTCCAGCTGAAGTAAAACCGGCCAAGTGCACGGCGGAAGGAGCAGGCCCGGTTGGTCGGGCTGCCTTCTGCGATCGGCTCGTTCCGCTTTCGTTCTTTTTTCCTCCTCGCTGCTCCCTGCTCCCCGCCCGCTTTCATGGACCTCATTGACGGAAACCAAATCGCCACCGCCATCATCGCCGAATTAAAGGCCGAAGTCGCCGCGATCGGCGGCCGCAAGCCGTGCCTCGCCCTGGTCCGCGTGGGTGAAGATCCGGCGTCGATCTCCTACGTGAAGAAGAAGGAAAAAACCGCGGCCGAAATTGGGGTGACGAGCCGCGTGATTCTCCCCCCCGTGAGCATCACGCAGGCGGAGCTGTTCAAGTTAATCGACGACTTGAATGCGGATGCGGCGGTCGATGGCATCCTCGTCCAATCGCCGCTGCCCAAGCACATCGATGAGGTGAAGGTCTTTCGTCGCGTTTCTCCGGACAAGGATGTCGACGGCTTCAACACGATCAACCTGGGCAAGGTGGCGCAGGAGGACGACACGGGCTTCGTCGCGTGCACGCCGGCGGGCATCATGGAATTGCTGGCGCGAAGCGGGGTCGACTTGAAGGGCAAACACGTCGTGGTCCTCGGCCGCTCATTGATTGTCGGCAAGCCAATCGCGCTGCTGGCGCTGCAAAAAAGGGCGGGGGCCAACGGCACGGTCACCGTATGTCACTCCGCAACCGCAAACCTGCCGGCCATCACGCGCCAAGCCGACGTGTTGATCGCGGCGATTGGCCGACCCGAATTCGTGACCGCCGAGATGGTCAAACCGGGCGCCGTCGTCATCGATGTCGGCGTCAATCGCGTACCGGATCCGTCAAAGAAAACCGGTTACAGGCTCACCGGCGACGTCGCGTTCGCCACCGTGGCGCGGCAATGCGCGAAAATCACCCCTGTCCCCGGCGGCGTTGGCCCCATGACGGTCGCCATGCTGATGAAAAATACTGTGAAAGCGTTCCGAATGCAGGCGTTGGCCGCTCGTGGAGGGTGAAAAGGGGCAACGTCCGCATCAATATGGTGGTTACAAACCTTGCGCCGTGATCGCGAAGCCGCTTTGCTCTTCGCTAAATGGCCGCCCCCTCCATCCTGGTCGTCGACGACCAACCGATCAACGTCCAGCTGCTGAAACGGAAGCTGGAGCGTGAGGGCATTCGCGTCACCGCCGCCTACAACGGCCTGGAAGCGCTGGATGCGATCAAGAAGACCAAGCCGGACTTGATCCTGCTCGACGTGATGATGCCGGACATGGATGGCATCGAGGTTTGCCAGCGGCTGCAGGCCAGCGAAGACACCCGTGGCATCCCGGTGATTTTCATCACCGCGCGTACGACCAAGGAAAGCAAACTCGAGGGCTTGGGTGTCGGCGCCGTCGATTACATCACCAAACCGATCGACCTCGATGAGACGCTGGCGCGGGTGCAAACGCAGCTCCGTTTTGTCACCATCAACCGCCAGCTCGTCGACCTGACCCGGCGGCTCGAGGAGTCGCGCAAGTCCGCCACGATTGGCGCCGTGACGCAGGGCATCGCGCATAATCTCAACAACCTTCTCGGTGTCGTCATCGGTTACCTCGACCTGGTCAAGGCGTACTACGACAAGCCCGAGCAGGTGAAAAAGAACGCGCAGCACGTCGAGGACGCGGTGCAGCGCATTGTTTCGATCATCAAACAGCTGAGCACGCTGGTGGTGAAATCGCGGCCGCCGCTGATCAAGGCGGGCGTGGAAAAGCTGATCGAGGGTGGGATCGCGCGGTTTCACGAGGATTACCGGCTCACTGCGCCGGTGACGATCGACAACCCGCTCGAGGATCTTCTCATCGACACCAACTACGAGATCTTCGAGGAGGTTCTGGCGAAGGTGTTGATGAACGCGTGGGAATCGTACCAGAACAAGCTCAGCGATCCGCGTCCGATATCCATTCACACGCGGATTGTGGAGAAACCGGACAACGGAAAGTTTGTGGAGATTCGCGTGATGGATCACGGCCGCGGCATCGACGGTGAAATCCGGGACAAGATTTTCGAACCGTTCGTCAGCACGAAAAACACCGTCGGCGTGGGCATGGGCCTCACCGTGGCGCGGCACGCGCTGCGGAATCTCGGCGGCGAAGTGACGATGACCGACACGGCCGGCGGCGGAGCCACCGCGATTCTGATGCACCCGATCGAGAAGCGGAAGAAGAACATCGACGGCTGACCGGCCATCGCGCCGAGCACGACCGGATTGCAAATTCTCCCGGTCCGGCCTGCCCTACTCTCCATGCCGAAAATCGCGTTCCTTGGGTCGGGCAACATGGCGGGGGCCATCGTCGAGGGTCTGCTGGCGAAAAACGCCGCCACCTCTGCGGAATTGATCTGCCTCGGTGGCGACGACGACACGGCAGCGAAGCTCCAGGCCCGCACGGGCATCGGCGTTGCGCGATCGCTCGACGAATTGCTGAAGGACGCGGGCACGCTGGTGGTCGCCTTCAAGCCCCAGCATCTCGCCTCCGCGGATCCGCGGCTGGCGACTCTGGCCGCGGGCAAGCTCGTCGTCTCCATTCTCGCCGGAAAACGCATTGCCTCGCTGGCGCGGGTTTTTTCCAGTGCCCGCAATATCGTGCGAACCATGCCGAATACGCCCGGCCAGATCGGCGCCGGGATCACCGGATGGTGTTCGCACGAGCCCCTGTCGGCGGAGGACCGCGCGACCGTGGGCAAGCTTCTCGACGCGCTGGGTGCGGCGGTGGAGGTGCCGGAAGTGGACCTCGACGCCGTCACCGGGGTGAGCGGCAGCGGGCCGGCCTACGTTTTCGAATTCGCCGCGGCGCTGCGCGATGCCGGCGTGGCCGCCGGACTGACACGGCCGACGGCGGAAAAACTGGCGATGGAAACGCTGCTGGGCGCGGCGCGGCTGCTCGCCCGCAAGAAGATCGATCCCGAGATTCTCCGCGATCAAGTCACGTCGCCAAACGGCACGACCTACGCGGGCCTCCAAAAGATGAAGGCCCGTGATTTCCGCGGCTTGATTCGTGAAACGGTCCTGGCCGCCACGGCGCGCTCGAAGGAGCTTTCGCAGGACGATTGACCGTGTAAATCCGTGCCACCCGTGGTCAAAAACTCCGCATGAGCTCACTCGACGGCCGCATCCTCGTTACCGGCGGCGCCGGTTTCATCGGCAGCGCATTGGTGTGGGCGCTCAATCAGCGGGGGCACGCCGACATTGTCGTGACGGATTTTCTCGGGGCGGACGAAAAGTGGAAGAACCTGGTGCCGCTGAAATTCGCCGATTACGTGGATGCCGCCGACTTTCGCCGTCACCTGGCGCAAAACGCGACCGTGTTCGGGAAGTTTTCCGCCGTGTTTCACCTCGGGGCGTGCTCGGCCACCACGGAGAAAAACGCCGCGTACCTCGCCGACAACAATTACGGCTACACGAAAGAGCTCGCGACGTGGTCGCTGGCCCAGGGCGCACGTTTCATCTACGCCTCGTCGGCCGCGACGTACGGCGATGGCACGCAGGGGATGGACGACCGGTCCGACGACTTGAGCCGGCTGCGGCCGCTGAACATGTATGGATATTCCAAGCACATGTTCGATCTCCACGCCCAGCGCATGGGGTGGCTGTCCCGCATCGTCGGCGTGAAGTATTTCAACGTTTTCGGCCCGAACGAGGATCACAAGGGCGACATGCGTTCGCTGGTCAACAAGGCTTATCAACAGATTCTTGCCACCGGCCGCGTGCAGTTGTTCAAGAGCCACAAGCCGGAATTCAAGGACGGCGAACAGATGCGCGATTTTTTGTACGTCAAGGATGCCGTCGAGATGACGCTGCACTTTGCCACGCCGGCCGGCGCCGCCGGCGGATTGTATAACCTGGGAAGTGGCGAGGCGAACACGTGGCTCACGCTGACGCGGGCGATTTTTTCGGCGCTCGGCCGCGAACCGCAGATCGAGTTCATCGACATGCCCGGGGTGCTGCGGGGCAAGTATCAGTACTACACCAAGGCCGATATCTCGAGGCTCCGCGCTTCCGGCTACTCGCGGCCCGTGACCGTGCTGGCCGAGGCCGTTCGCGACTACGTGCAGAACCACCTCGTCCCCGGGAAGAGACTGGGTGAGTAACATGGTTTTCCGCCGCCGGCGGAAAACCTGCGCAAGTCTCCTACGGCAGCTTCTCCAGCTCGGCGGCGGTCCACGGCTTGTGGTCGCCTTCCTTGCCGTGAATCTCGGCGACCTTTTCGGTCGTGATTGGCCCCGCCTTGTTGCCCCACTCCTGCCGCACGTACGTGAGCACGGCAGCAATGCGATCATCGGAAAGGTTGAAACCGGAACCCGCGACACGGCCGGCGGCCGGCATCATGGAATTGAAATCGGCACCCTTCACCTTGACGGGCCCCTGGAGGCCGTGAAGCGCGATGCGAATAAGGCGTTCCTCGGAGCCGACGACCCATTCCGACTCGACGAGGGGCGGAAACGCGCCCGGCAGGCCCATGCCGTTTGCCTGATGGCACGCGGCGCAGACGGTCGCGTACACCTTCTTGCCCTTCTCGATCGGATCCTCGGGCGCGGCGGCGGCGGCCGTCGCCTTGGGTGCCGTCTCGTCGAACACCTTCGGATCGAAGTATCCGGCATAGCGGCCGAGATAGGTGGCGCCGAAGAAGATCAGTCCGCTGAAGATAAAGAGCAGGTTGAGCGGTAGCAGCCGGTAGCGCGCCTTCTCGTCCGGCTGTTTGCCGAGCAACTTTTCGTGCGCCACGACGACCGCGTCGTCGGTGACCACCGCCTGATCGATCCGCGGATCGGAATTCGAAGGGCCGTTCATTTCTTCGCCCCCTCCGTCTTCTTCTTTTCATCCGGCGCGGCGGCGGGCACAGGGGTTTCCTTCGGGGCGGCATGCGCCGGGGCCCCGGCCTTGGTTTCCTTCGGGGCTGGCCGCGCCTCGGGATAAACGAATGCGTGGTTCAAGCTGAGCAGGTAGGACACGAGCGACTGGGCCTGCTCCGTCGGCACGATTTCGTAATTCGCCGCCGGCGCATCCCTGCCCGCGAGCGGCAGTGCCTTGAGCGAACGCTGTCCGGAAATCTGACGTTCCTGGAAAAGGAAGCGGTAGGCCGGATGCGTCGGCGAGCCGAGATACAACAGCTTCATCAGGTCCTCCGCCGCGGGCGCATTCGGTTTCCGCGCCGCGAGATTGGCGAGATCCGGCCCGAGCCGCAATCCGCCGAGCTGCGGAACAATCTGGTGAATGTAATCACGGGCGACGCTCTGGCGGTCGCCCCACCCCCGCGCCTGGTCCGAGCCGTAGCCCGGCCGGCGCACCTGTTGCGTGTGGCACGAAGCGCAACCCAGCTCCGCGTACACCAGCTGGCCGCGGGCCGCGATGCCGGATTGACGAAATGGATACGACTGCTGGTCGCCGTCGTCGAAATAAGGCGCAAGCGCCCCGAGTTGCGCGTGGGAGCCGAGCACTATCCCGGCCCACGAAATCGTCAGGGCGGCCAGCAGGCCGAAAAGGAAAACCGGCGCGTTTTTCATGTCGCAGTCGCCTCCACGGCCGACGGCTGGCGGAAGGGGCCCGGGCTGGACGCGTCCGCCGTGCGGCACGGACAGACACTCTGGAAGAAATTCACGACGAGCAGGAGATTCGCCGCGAGCATGACCAGCTGCGAGGCGGTCGCGATCAACAGCGGCCCGCGAATGTTGCCGAGGATGTCCGCCACCGGGGTTTTCCCATCGAGCAGGTATCCACCCTGCAACCACCCGGCCACCGTCAGGCTCACGACGGCACCGACCACGCCGGCGATGAAGAGCACACGATGCCCGACGATCAGGGCACCGGATGACCAGGTGCGTCCGGTGAGCCGCGGCAGCATGTAATAGATGCTGCCGAAGAAGAGCGTCGAGATCGCGCCCTGGTAAGCGAGCTGGTCGAGTGCGCTGCCGGCGAAGGTGAAATGCAGCCGTTCGGCGACGACGCGAAACGACACGATCGCGTTGAGGACGCCCGAGAGAATATAGGCGGCGAGTCCAAACCGGATGAAACTCAGGGCGTTTCCGGTCCCGCCGAGCACCACCCGCAGGTTCAGCCCGAGAACCATGTGGTGAAAGAGCACCAGCATGCCGGCGACGATGGCGACGGTTGAAATCCACGCCGGTACCGGCCCGCCCACGAGGGCACGGCCCGCGGTCCAGCCACCGGCCATCAGCAGGACCCAGAACGCCAGCGGGGCGAATTCGTAGCTCGGCAGGAGCCGGCCGGTCACCTTCGGAACAATGTAATAGGCCCCGGCCAGCGCGAGCGGCGCGAGCCAGAACGACCAGATGCCCTGGGCGTACCACGCGGCGGCGATCGCCTGGAGCGTTCCCCGCATCGGTGCCCACAGCATCACCATCTGTCCCGCCGTGAGCAACCACGGGAAAAGGAACAGCGCCGCGACGACGTACCATTGCGATGCATACGTCGAGTCGACGCGGCGGCCGGACCACGCGAGCACGCCGGAGAGCGCAATCGCCGCGTAGGCGACCACGAGCAGCGGTTGAACGTAGCGCGGCAGCTGGAGCATCGGCAGCGAGGTCATGTCGCCCAGCGCAATTCCAACCAGCCCCGCCAGGACGCCGAGGTTCCAAAACACCGTGCCGGTGACGGTCCAGTTCAGCGCGCGCAGCAGATTTCCGCCGAGCCGGCCAACGAGCCACAACCCAATGCCAAGCCCGGCGTTCGCCGCCCACCCGTAGATGAAAGCGGTTTCGCGCAACGCCTCGGCGCGACCGTGCGTGAGCCACGGGAGGTCCTGCAAAAATGCGGGCGAATGCAGCTGGATGGCCGCGATCAGCGCGAGGATGCCACTCAGGACGAGCCACCCCAGCGACGACGCGAGCAACAGCAACAGCGCCCCGCGGGCGTGTACATCGACGGGGCTGACTTCGGCCGAAACGGCGTTGGTCGGGGCGATGATCATTTCAAGTTATTTCTTGCGCGGCGGATTTTCCGGACGCTCCGGTTTTTTCCCGCGGTATTGCTCGACCGTCAGCTCCATCGCGCGCTCGATCGGCAGCCGCACCACGCCGGCCTTCTGGTCGACCCAGCCGTAGCTCGTCGCCTGCCTGGCATTCGCCTGGCGGACTTCAGCCAGGGTGGCGCGACGCGACACGCTCGTGGAGCGCCATTCGAGCTCCTTGCCCATGTTTTCCGCCGCCGCGTTCTGCGGCGCGGTCTCCACCGGTGAATACAAATAACACACGACGAAGAAGAACGCCGCGAACAGCACCAGCACGGCCACGATCGTGAACAACGACACGGGACGCGGTGCCGGCGGAGTCGTCGAAGTGAAAGCGGGCGTGTCACTCATGGTCAGTCAGGCTTTCGGTAATCCGCGGATCGCGAATCGGGATGAGTTTTGCCGTCGGCAGGCTGCGGAGGTACGACCACACGCAGATGCCGCCAATGCCAACGACGGAGGTGAGCACCCAAAGCAGGTTGAACGACAGGAACGGCAGCGAGTCGCCCTCTGCATCCTTCAGGGCCGGCAGGATGTTGTAGCACATGTCGAGCAGGATGATGGCGAGGATCCAGTACGCGATCCGGCGGATGGTGTGGTGCGTGACCTTGTAGCGATACGACAGCAGGGCGAAGAACGGGATGAAGAAGTGCCCGAACAGAATGCCGTAGATGCCGACCCACTTCCACTGGTTCGGGGAGCCGTCGTGATTCACCTCGCGCAGGTTGTACCAGAAGGTTTCCTCCGGCATGTTGGCGTTCCAGATCAGGAAGTATTGGGAGAACGTGACGTACGCCCAGAACACGGTGAACGCGAGCATCAGCTGGCCGATGCTGTGGAAGTGATTCGTGTTGAGGACACCCTTGTAGTCGCCGCGGCGATACAGCCAGACCATGATGATGACGCCGATCGAGAGCGCACCGCGGACGCAGTTCGAGAAGAACCACACGCCATACATGGTGGAAAACCAGTGATACTCGAGCGACTTCACCCAGTAAATCACCGCGGCGGTGAGCGTCAGCGCGACGATCGGAATCCCGAACGCGGCCGTCTTGCGGTTCATGAACGTCCACCGCACATCGCCGTCGCTGTCCTGCTGGAAGGACGCCCGCCGCAGCCGGGCCGACAGCCACATCCAGAGAAGGAAGAAGGCGGCGGTGCCAATCACGAACGTGTTGAAATTGAGGAAGCCCTCTTTCTTCAGGTAGAGCGGATCGTGGCCAACCGTGTGCCCGCCGTGGAGCTCATGGGCCGGATTCATCCACGGCCAGATGAGGTCGCGTTGAAACCACGAGGCCAGGATCAGCGGCACGAACAATACCGCGAGCCACTTGAACGATGCGAGCCCGTGCTCCCATTGGCGGCGGATCACGACGGACCATGACGCGTCTAAAATGTGGTGAATGAGCACCATCAGGAGCATGCCAATCGCCATCGCCGTCCAAAACGTGATGCCCACGAGGTAGGACGTCGCCACGGCCGACGCAGTGACGCCGGGAATGATCAGGGCGAGCGCCGTCAACCCGAGGCCCACTAGGCCAACGAGGAGGGCGGTGCCGGCGGCGGCAGGCGCGGAGGGATGCGCGGCCGGGATGGCGCCGGGAGCGGTTGCAGCGTGTGCGCTCATTGGATACCAAGGGTCTGGCGGGCGGCCGGATCGCTTACATCCGCGGGCTTGCCCTGGTGGGCACGCTGGAGTGCGCGCATGTATGCGATCACCGCCCAGCGCTCATCGGGCGCGAGCTTGTCGGCGTAGGAAAGCATCGTGTTCTTGCCGTTCGTGATCGTGTTGTAGATTTCCCCCTCGGCCATGTTGCGCAGCCGATCGTCATGGTACGTCGGCGTGGCACCCATGCCGTACCGCTTCGTGATGCCATTGCCGTCGCCGAGTTCGCTGTGGCACGGCGCGCAATAAATCGTGTACCGCTCGCGGCCGTGCTCGATGAAAGCGCGGTCGACGGAGAGCTTGGCCGGAAATCCCTTCACCCATCCGCCCGCGTCGTCCTTGCCGAGGTAAAGTTGATCATCGTCCCGCAGCATCCCGCGGGCGACCGTGTGCGCCGGCGGCACGCGATCGGCACGGCCGTCGGCGAAGAATGTGCTCGCGCCCTGCGGCCGGAGCTTCGGCTGGTATTTCATGCCCGGAAATGCCCACTCTGGAAACACGTCCATCGGCGGCCGGGTGAACGTCGTACCGCGCAAGCCGAAGATCGACGCGAGCGCCACGCAGACAAACAACGTGATGAGGTAGACGTTGCGCATGGCTCAGGACTCCAGCTCCGTGATCGACACGCCCCCGGCTTTCTCGAGCAGCGCCTTCGTGTTCGCGAGGTTGAATCGCGGATCGCGCGCTTCGATGACGACAAAGAACGTATCGTCCATCCCGCGGCGGATGTGCTCGTATTTCAGCACGGGATGGTAGTGCATCGGCAGCCCGTTCACGACGAACATGCCAATAATCGTGGCAAAGGCGGTGAACAGGATCGTCAGCTCGTAGCTCACCGGAAACGCATACATGGGGCTGAAGTGGGGCTTGCCGCCAACCACCAGCGGGTAGTCCCACGCGGCCGTCCACCAGATCATCGTCATCCCGGTGATGAACCCGGTGATGCCACCCGCGAGCGAGATGCGCGGCACGATGGAGCGGCGAAGTCCCATCGCCTTGTCCAGCCCGTGAACCGGGAATGGCGTGATGCAGTCCCAGTAGCGGTAGCCCGCGTCGCGGACCTGTTCCGCGGCGTGGTACAGCGCGGGAGTCGTGGTGAAGGTGGCGATTAGCCCGTAAGGTTGCGCAGCCATTTTGGTCTCTGGTCCTTTAGTCCCTCAGGGCTTCGCCCCGCCCTGCTCGATGCTCGCGGGATCACCGAAGCCTGTCTTGTGGTCACCGTGACGGCCGCCGTGCACATCGGCCTGCGGCGTGACCGCCTTCAGCTCGGCCATTGGCATGATCGGGAGGAAGCGGATGAAGAGCAGGAACAACGTCGAAAAGACGCCGAAGGTGCCGAAGAACGTGAAGATTTCGACGATGCTCGGGCTGTAATAGCCCCAACTCGACGGCAGGAAGTCGCGGGCCAGCGACGTCACGATGATGACGAAGCGCTCGAACCACATGCCGACGTTGACGAAGATCGCGAGCACCCAGACGAGGGTCGTGTTTCGGCGGATCCACTTCGACCAGAAGAACTGCGGCGTGATCACGTTGCACGAAATCATGATCCAGTACGCCCACGAGTAGTGGCCGAACGCGCGGTTGATGAACGCGAAGCCCTCGTAGGGATTCGAGCTGTACCACGCGATGAAGAACTCCATGCCGTAGGCGTACCCGACGATGGTACCGGTCGCCAACGTGATCTTGCACATGCAGTCGATGTGATACTGCGTAATCAGATCCTGGAGACCATAAATCGCGCGGAGCGGCAGCATCAGCGTCAGCACCATGCCGAAGCCGGAGAAGATCGCGCCGGCGACGAAGTACGGCGGGAATATCGTGGTGTGCCAGCCCGGGAGCAGTGACACCGCGAAGTCGAAGGAGACGATGGTGTGCACCGAGAGCACCAGCGGCGTCGAGACGCCCGCGAGGATCAGGTACGCCATCTCGTAGTTGCTCCAGTGGCGGTTCGAACCGCGCCAGCCCATCGCGAACACACCGTAGAGGAAGGAACGGAACTTGTTGCCCGCGGCGTAGAATCGATCGCGCAACACCGCCAGATCGGGAATCAGGCCGACATACCAGAACAGCACCGAGACGGTACCATAGGTCGAAACCGCGAACACGTCCCACTCGAGCGGGGAGCGGAAGTTCTGCCAGATGATGTTCGAGTTCGGAATCGGGAAGAGATACCACGCGTACCACACGCGGCCGACGTGGAAAACGGGGAAGATCGCGGCGCAGACGACGGCGAAAATCGTCATGGCCTCGGCGGCGCGGTTGATTGACGTCCGCCACTTCTGGCGCAGCAGGCACAGGATCGCGGAGATCAGCGTACCCGCATGGCCGATACCGATCCAAAACACGAAGTTGACGATGTCCCAGGCCCAGTTGACCGGATTGGCGTGGCCCCACACGCCGACGCCGGTGGCGACGAGGTAGGTGATGCCGCCGACGGTGAACGAGGCGACGAAGCAGGCGACGATGAAGCAGACCCACCACCACGCCGGCGTCTTGCCCTCGATGATCCCGCAAATCTTATCGGTGATCCACGAGAAGCTGCGACCGTGCTCGACGAGCACCGCACGCGGCAGCACCGCCGGACGAACTTCCTGCAGGACCGCGGGCGCAGTGGCTGGTTGTGCGTGGGCCATCAGCAAAGTCCTCCGGTGACGTTGGTCGTAGCCGCCGACGTAAGGAGGCTGACGATCAGTAATTCGGAAAATCCAGCCTCGTTACCTCGGCTGCTACGAAGCTCGATCGCAGTCGACTGCGTCGATCCGAACACGGAAATGGGTGCAGTGCTCATCTCAATGCCCGCCCTTCTTGGTTTCGGTCTTCTTCTCGCCGTGGGCCGGCGCACCGTGCGTCGATCCACCGTGGCCGACGCCGTGCGTCTCCGGGCCATGACCGTTGCCGTGCGACTGCGGCATGTTTTTCTTGTTGTATTCGATCCGGCTGAGCGGCTGCTGATGATAATCCGGCATCTTCGGATTCGGATTGCGCACCCTGGCGGCGTAGGTCGTGCGGGGACGGGTGTTGAGATAACCCAGCACCTCGTAGTCCTGATCCCGCAGTTTCGCTTTCATGACCGCGCTTTCCTTGTCGAGGATGTTGCCGAACACGATCGCGTCGACGGGGCACGTCTGCTCGCACGCAGTCTTGATCGTGCCGTCCGGCACCATGACGTCTCCGGGCGTGCCGGCCTTCGCCATCTTCACCTTGTGCTGGATCTTCCCGTTGACGATCCGCTGCACGCAATACGTGCACTTCTCCATCACGCCACGCATGCGGACGGAAACCTCCGGGTTCTTCACCATCTGAACGAGCTCCGGCGTGCCGTAGGAACCAGCGGGACCCATGTACAAGCTGTCGAGCCGGCGCTGGTTCCAGTCGAAGAAGTTAAAGCGCCGGACCTTGTAGGGACAATTGTTCGCGCAATAGCGGGTGCCAATGCAGCGATTGTAGGCCATCACGTTCAGGCCCTCCTCGTCATGCACCGTCGCGTTCACCGGACACACCGTCTCGCACGGCGCCAGTTCGCAATGCACGCACGTCATCGGCTGCAACGACACCTGCGGATCCTCGGGAATCTCCTTGTTGCCTTCGCCACCAAACGCGCCGGCATCCAGCGTGCCGCTCGAATAATATCGATCGATCCGCAGCCAGTGCATCTCGCGGCCACGCAGGACCTGCTCCTTGCCCACGATCGGCACGTTGTTCTCGGCCTGACATGCGACGACACAGGCCTGGCAGCCAATGCACGTGTTCATGTCGATCGACATGCCCCATTGGTGCACGCCGTCCAACTTGGGCGTCTCGTAAAGCGAGTTGCCGCGAGGAATCTGCGTGCTGACCTCGGCGAAAGCCTTGGCGCGTTCCTCGGGCGAAAGCGACTTGATCTTCGCAATCGAGTAATGCTCGCCCCGCATCGGCGGTGAGTGCGACTCCATGCCGAACGTGTCGACGAATGCAGGATTGGCTTGATACTCGTCGAGATTGGCCTCGCGGATGATCTCGCGGCCTTCCATCGACCAGTGCTCCTGGGTGTTCGCGAGCTGGTACGTTGCCTTCGTGACGACGAGCTTGCCGCCCGTAGCGAAGTGCAGCCCGGTCGAGGTCCGCAACGGATAGAAATTGTGACCGGCGCCACGGCCGACATGGCCCGTGCCCGTCCTGCCGTACCCCAGCGGCAGCACGACCGTGTAGCTGGCGAGACCGGGCTGGATGTGCAGCGGCCCGCGAATGGTTTTTCCGTTCAGCGTCAGCTCGCCGATGCGGGCCATTTCCTTGCCTTGGTGAAACGACGCCGTCTCGACGCGGGCGACCTGAATCAGCGAACCGCCCGGATAGATTCCAAGTTCCTGCGCCAGCTTCGGGCTGACGAGAATTGCGTTGTCCCAGGCGATCTTCGTGATCGGGTCGGGGCATTCCTGGAGCCAGCCGTTGTTCGCGAAACGGCCGTCGTCCATCTTATGGTCGGCGACGAAACGCACCTCGAGGTTGGCGGCACCGAGCGGCGCGGCGGGTTTCGCCTCCATCGCAAATGCCCGCTGCACATTCTGCGCGTTGAATTGCACCGCGACCGGCTTGTGGGCGGAATTCGCCAGCAGACCGTCGTGCAGGAAACGCTGCATCGCCTTCTCCGCATTCGTGTTCGCGCCCGCGAGGCCCGCGATCGTTTCCGCAACCAATAGGTAAGGATCCGGTTTCTCGACGCCCGCCAATCGCGCGAGCACTTCGATCTGCGTGAACCCGCCGAACAACGGCAAAATCATCGGCTGAATCGGCACGATCGTACCGTCAACCGTGCGGGCGTCGCCCCACGATTCGAGATAGTGAGCGGCGGCGATGTGCGTCGTCGCCGGCGGATTCAACGTCGACGTCTCATCGACGTGATAACCCAACCGCACAACCTCAACGACTGATTTCTGCAACGCGGGCCAGTCGAGATCCGCCGGCGCGTTGTAAGCAGGGTTGCCACCGAGTACGACGAGGGTGCGAATCGAGCCGCCCTTGATCGCGTTCGTGAGGCCGACGATGGACGACAGCCCCTGGACGGTTTCGACGGGCAAGAAATTGACCGTCTGGCCGATGTTGCCGAGCGACGCGTTCAGTCCGTGAACGATGGCGTGGACTTCCGGCGGCAGGTGCGAACCGGCGACGATAATGCATTCACCGCGGTGCTCCTTCAGGTCGGCGGCGCACTCGTCGACCCACTTTGCGTCGACGTTGAGACCGGCGGCGGACGAACTGAATGCGTTCCCCATCTCCGGGGACAGCTGGGTGGCGAGTTTCGCCGCCAGCGCCAGCATGTGGCTGCTCGCGACGCGCAACCGATGATCGGCCATGCTGCCGGTGATCGTGAGCGAGCTTTCGGCCACATACAGCCGGCTCATCGAGTCCCTGGCCGTCGCGAGGCGACGCCCGTTCGAGAACGCTCGAGCGTAGAGCAGGCTGCCGGCTTCGGCCTGAAGGAAATCGGCGTCGAGCGAGAGAATCCGCTTCGCCTTGGCAAAATTGTACACCGGCTTCACCGCCGTGCCGAACGCCGCCTGGGCGGCACCGACCGGCGGCTCGTCCGCGATCGGCTCATACTCGCACCAAATCGCCCGCGGGAAACGCGCCCGCAATGTGCGGACGATTCGTGAGCGCGTCGGCGACGACGATTCATCGGCGAGGAACGCCAGGCCGGCGCCCTGCGCCTGGGCGTAGTTGCGGCTGATCGTGGCGAGAAGTTCGTTGACCTGTTCCGGCTTCAGCACCGCTCCACCCTTGGTATGCGCCGTCGCGCGATCCGGATCGTAGAGATCGAGCACGGAAGCCTGGGCGAACAGCGAGGCGGCGCCGCCGTGCGGCTCGTAGCTGGGATTGCCCTCGATCTTCGTCGGCCGGCCCTGGTGCGTCTCGGCCAAAAGGGGAATCGCGGATTTCCGCAGCGGCATCGCCGTGGCGTAATACAGCGGCAGACCCGGAATGACACCTTCGACGGATTTGCCGTACGGCAGGATGTTCATCTCCGGCCGGCGGCAGCCGGCGAGGCCCACGCCGCCGAGCGCGAACGAGGCCGCCATGATCTTCATGAACTGCCGGCGATCGACCCCCTCGAGTTCAGATGCGCCATCCGGGAATTCGCGCTGCAGTTGCGCCTGAAAACCCGGCGTGGCTGCGAGTTCGTCGAGGCTGCGCCAGTATTTCGGACCCGTGAGCTCGCGTTCCGACGCGGCGCCGTTCGGCAGGCTCAGGCCAGGAGGATGTTCAACGGAGCGTTTCATCGGTGGCAGCCGGAGCAACTCTGGGGAGGCATTACCTTCCAGTCGTGAATGTATTTCCTGGCATCTTCCGCGCGGCCCTGGTCGGCGAGGTTCTTGGAATCGAGATTGAAAATATCCTTCGGGTCGCGGAGCCGCATTTCCGGATTCCGGTGACACTCGATGCAAAACGCCATGCTCAGCGGCTGCGTGTGCGCGACGGTGTCCATCTCATTCACCTTGCCGTGGCACTCGACGCACGAGACGCCGCGGTTCACGTGAATGGCGTGATTGAAGTAGGCGAAATCGGGCGTGCGATGCACCCAAACCCACGGCACCGGCGTGTTCTTCTCGAAGCTCTCGCGCACCGGCGCCAGCAACGGGCTGGTCGGCTTGATCACGTTGTGGCAGTTCATGCACGTCTGCGCCGTCGGCACGTTGGAATGCCCGGATTTGTCGACGCTGGAATGGCAATACCGGCAGTCGAGGCCGACCTCTTGCACGTGCTGCGCATGGCTGAAGGGAACCGGCTGGACCGGCGCATACCCCACCCGGGTGTATTTGGGCGTCAGGTAATAGGTGGCGCCCGCGGTGGCGATGCCGGCGAGCACGCCCAGATAGATCAAGATCTGGAGCGGAAGCTTGTTCGCCGACTTCGGAAAGAGTTTCGACATGACGGATTACGCCGGAAAACGGCCGCTTAAACCGTGTCGGCGCGGCGGGCGACCGCACGGGCATCGGGGCGAATCCGCAGTTTACCCGATGATGGCAATGCGCTGTTCGCGGGCGTGATCGCGGGCGTCGACTTCGCGAAAAGTGTTGGCAATACGCTGCCCGCCGCGGCAAAGCCAAGCAGCCGGGCGAAAAAATGCTTTCGCGATGGGTCGTGGGTCACGGGAACGAAAGTAGGGAAAATCGCTTCAGAAACAAGGGAGCGCTGTTTCGCTTGTAAACCAAAATTTCGGAAAGAAAAATTCCTGGTTCGAAACCATTAGCTCCGGCAGCGCAGGAAAAAGCTGCCACTAATCTCCGTTTCCTTCTCCTTTCTCCCTCCTCCCTCGCCGAAGGCGAGCTCCTTGCTCCCTTCTCCCTGCTCCCTCGCCGAAGGCTCCGACTCCCTATCTATACGAAAACGCCATCCCGCATCGGCCTCGTGACATCGCAGCGTTGCGCGATTTCGGGGTTGTGCGTCACGAGCACGACGGCCTGGCCGTGATCCTTCGCGAGCCGGGTGAGCAAATCGAACACGATGCCGGAGTTCTTCACGTCGAGGTTTCCGGTCGGCTCGTCCGCCAGTAGAATCGTCGGTTGGTTGGCCAGCGCCCGGGCGACGGCGACACGTTGCTGCTCGCCGCCCGACAGATGGGTGCCAAGCCGGTGCGCCTTGTCACCTAGGCCGACGGAATCAAGGAGCGAGCGGGCACGCTCCTCCATCGCCGCGGGCGACAACCGGCCGAGTTTGCGCATCGGCATCATCACGTTTTCGAGCGCAGTGAACTCGAGCATCAGGAAATGGAACTGGAACACGAAACCGATGTGCTCACCGCGGGCCGCAGTCCGCGCCGCGTCGTCGGTATTGGACATGAGCCGTCCATTGATCTCGATTTCGCCTTCGTCCGGCTGATCGAGGAGCCCGAGCAGGTAGAGCAGCGTGCTTTTGCCGCAGCCCGATGGCCCCACAATGGCGTAAACCTGCCCCCGGCGGGCCTCGAAGGAAACCCCCTTCAACACATGCACCCGCCCCTCATCGTGACCGAGGTGGCGGTGAAGGTTCACGCACCGCAGCGCGAGGTCAGCAATCGGAGCGGCGGAAATGGTGGCGGAAACGGGCATCGATCAACGGAAGCAGGGAGCAAGGAGCAGGGAACAGGGAGCAGGGAAAACGGTGGAACCGACTGGCAGAGCGTAGACGACTGATGAGGAGCAAGGAGGACAGAACAGGAATCAAGCGAACTTCGCGCGACGCGCTTCTATGAGTTTCATGATCCGCTTTGATAGGCGCTTTGTGTCCGCGACTAGAGCGAGGGCGTCGTCCTCCGCGAGGAGCTTCACCCGTTTCGCGAGATACGATTGGGATCGCAATTCACCGCAGGAGCCTTTCGCGATGAACAGAAAGCGAATGAACTCCACATTCGAGTCTCGTTCGTACCCTTCGGCGATGTTGTTCGAGATTGAAACGGCGGCCGACTGGATCTGTCCCCGGAACTCGAAATCCCGACACGCTCGAAACAGTTCATAGACTCGCGCCGCAAGTTCGATGGCATCCCTCCAAACCTCGAGATTCTCAAACGTGTCATCGTTCATATTGGTCTTTCGGTTTGTTTCTACTCCTTGCTCCGCCCTTTCCCTGCGCGTTCCGCCGTCCTGCTTTCTCCGTCCCTGCTCCTTGCTCCTTGCTCCCTGCTCCTCATTACGCCGTCTTCTTGATCCACTCACGGCATCGCCATCCCGACGTCCGTTACGACGACCGTCATTGCGCCGTCCCCCGCACGATGTCGCCGGGTTCGAGCCGGGCGGCGCGGCGGGCGGGGATCAGGCTCGCGATCATCACCATGATCAACGCCGTCACGATGGCCTGCACGTAGTGCGAGGCGTCCCACGACACGATGAACGTTTCCGTCTTGAAGAGCGTGTTGATTCGCATCGGGACCTGCGACACCGCCCACGTCACGCCGGCGCCGAAGAGCGCACCGAGCACGGCGCCGATGGCGAGTACGATGGCGGCCTGCCACAGAAATATCTGGGTGATGTCGTTCCGCTCGTAGCCCATCGACCGCAGGATCGCGATGTCCTTGGTCTTCTCGATCACGATCATCGCGAGGGTGTTGAACATCGCGAGGCTCGCGATCAGCGTGAACACCGTGACCGTGATCGCGGTCGAGATCCGCAGCGCGCGAAACACCTCGAGCCATTCCTTTTCGCGCTCCTGCCACGGCTTCACGCTGTGCCGCAGCACCTCGGTCATGTGCATCGCGTCTTCGCGGGCGCGGTTCGGATCTTTCAGACTAATCTGGATGAGCGTGACGCCGGTCGGCTTTTTCAGGAGCGACCGCGCCTCGACGAGGTCAAGGTAAACGTTGGTCTTGTCGATATCGCGCACGCCGGTTTCGTAGATTGCGGCAACGCGATACCGGCGTGATTCGCCGCGGACGATGATCACGAAGGGATCGCCGGCGCTGAGTTGCAGCCGATCGGCGAGCACGCGGCCGATCATCGCACCGGAGGGCGAATCCTGAAACCGCTCCAACCCCCGCGGTGTGGTGATTTTTCGCTCCAGGTCAGAGACCCGCAGATGGTCGGCCAGCACGATCCCAAAAACCTGCGCCGGCTCCGTCTTGAACGAACTGCTGAGCTGCACGTTGCCGCGCAAAACCGCCGAGGCGGCGTTGACGTTCGCGAACTGCCGCACCGCCTCCATGATGGCCTGCGGCTCCTCGACGCCCTCGATGTATTTCACGCCTTCGTTCTGCCGTATCTGAAAATCCGAACCGCTCGCCGCCTCCATGCTCCGCATCGTGTCCTGAATCTTGTCCTCGATTCGCAGGGCACCGCTCGTGCCGAGCATCGTCCGGATGAAAAATTGCTCAAAGCCGCTCGTCGTCGCCTGCGTCACGACGAATAAACCGACGCCGAGCACGGTGCACGCCAGGCTCATCAGCATGGCGCGCTTCTTCGCCGTCAGAAAACGAAATGCGATGCGCAGATTCGGAGACATGCACTTCAGTTTTTCTGCCCGACCTTTTTCGGCAAACGGACGCGCTGGCCGGGATAAAATTCATCCAGGTTGTCCGCGATGACCAGTTCGCCGGGCTGGAGCCCGGCGCGAACCTCGACGTAGTTGAGCGCACGATACCCGATCTCGATCTTCCGCTTCTCCACCACGCCGTTCTTAACGACATACACGTGGTCGTCGCTGAACACCGCCCGCCGGGCCACCAGGGGCTGGTTCTCCCGCTCGCCCACCGTGATTCGCGCCTCGCCCGTACTGCCATGCTTGAGCCGCCCCAGGTCCGTCTTCACGTCGAGAAACACGTTGAACCGCTGGCTCTCGTCGGCAGTCTCGCTGATCCGGATCACCCTGGCGTCGAATTGTTCTCCCGGATACGCCAGCAGCGTCACCTTCGCCGGCTGGTCCGGCTTCACCTTGGCGATGCTGTCCTCGCTTACCTTGGCCGTCACCACGCGGGCGTTCGACAGAATCATCGCGACGGTCTCGCCCAGCCCGATGATCGCGCCCTCGAACGTCAGGGGGGTCTGAACCGACCCGTCGAACGGCGCGAGGATCTTCATCTTCTCGAGCAGCCGCTTGGTTCGCTCCATCACGGCGTCGAAATCGGCCTTCGCTTTCTTCGCGTCGAGGTTTGCGAGCTCAATCGCCGTGTCGATCGCCTCGAGCACGCGCTTCGCCGCCTCGACGTCCTTTTCGGCGACTTCGTTGCGCTTGAAGAGCCGTTGCGCGTTCTCGAGCGCTTCCCTGGCCACCATCCGCTTCGGGTCGTGCTCCTTCTCGTAGTTCGCCTTCTCCGTCGCAGCCAAAAAGTCGCGCTCTGCGTTCGCCATCTCGCGCTTCACGTCCGAGTCGTCGAGTTCCACGAGCACATCGCCCTGCTTGAACGTCCGGTCTTCAGCCAGGGCGTCGCATTTGAGCACGCGGCCCGCGGCCTCGCTCTTGAGCGGACGAATCCCGCCGTCGGCGTTCACGTTCACGCTGCCGGTCACGGCGTCGACGGCCTTGCCGCGTTGCACTGGCTCGACCATCGCGACGGGGCCGAAATTGATCATGGCGAAATATCCGGCGACCGCCAGTAGCGCGACGACGACGAGCACTTTCAGGGCAAAGCGGAAACTACCGTTTTTCGCGGACATGGCGGTTGGGAAGGTTCTGCAACACGGGGTCGACGCCGGCAATCGAGACAAACTCGCTCCAATCGGCGAAAAACTTGGCGCGGGCGGTGAAGACGTTGGCGCGGCTAATCAGAATGTTGCCCTCGGCGCGCTCGATGTCGGCCTTCGCGACCTGGCCGAGGGCGGATTCCTCGGTCGTCCGCTTCTTGCCCTCCACTGCGATCGCGTAGCGTGCATCGCTGATGTCGAGATGCTCGGCGTCGAGCCTCAGGCTTCTTTCCAGCGCCTGCACCTGCTCGAGCAACGCCTCCACCGCCACCGATAATCTCCGTTGGTAGAGCCGTTGGGCGGATCTCGCCTCCATCTTCGCGGCACGAGTGGCGAAGCCATCGAACAAATTCCATTGCGCGGTGATGTTCACGTTCTGGCGCGTGATGGCCTGTTGCTCAACGCGGTCCGTCCCCACCGTGCTGGAGTTATCGAGGCTGTAACCGGCACCGGCGTTGAACTTCGGCAGCAGCCTCACCTTTTCGATGTCGTAGCGGTGCTCCGCCTCTCGCACCCGCAGCGCGAGGATTTGCGGTTCATAAGAACCCGCGCCGCGTTCGCGCAGCACCCTCGCCGTAATCGCGCTCGCCGCGGCCGGAGTATAGGTGGGCCGCGGCAGATCGTCGGCAATCTTCTCCTCCGTCAGTACGCCCCCGTCCAGTCCGGCCAGCCGCGCAAACCGCCGCAAGCCCGCCGCGAACTCAACCTCGCTGCGATCCAGTTCGAGCTTCGCTTCCCGCAGGTCGAGCTCGCGGCCGGAAATAAACGCGATCGAGACACGGGTGGGGTCCGCCTTCAAGGTGGCAAGATCAGACTGCGCCCGCTCAAACATGTAGCGCCCATGCTGCAGCCGCGCCTTCTTGATCATCAAATCGAGGTAGGTCTGCCGCAGCAGCACGCTCAGCGAGCGGTAGGCTTCGGCGAAATTCTTCTCCGCAATCAGGACGCCGATCCGCCCGATCGCGCTCTGGTTCTTCAGTGCGCCCCAGTGAAACAGCGACTGGCCGAGGCCGATGTTGTAGAAGAGCCCGCTGGCGCGACTCTGCGTGCTCGTGTTGCCGGAGACCGCCTCCTGGTTATTGGCAAGATTCAGGTTTGCCCCGAGGCTCGGCCATCGCGCGGAATCCGCCTGGATCCGTGCCGCCTCGGCCCGGTCGATCTCGATCGCGGCGGAAATCGCCTGATGCGATTGTTGCAGCGCCGTTTTGAGGATCGCGTCCAGCTCCGGCAGGACGTGCTCCGGCATCGTTCCCGCCAAGTTGTCGGTTTGCGCCGGCAGAATCGAGAGAGGAAGGAGGCAGGAGAGTACTAACGCGGCGCGGAGGAAAACGCGTGGGAACGTGAGGCCGGACAACACCATGAATTGACGCGGAATTTAAAGGGTCACAGCGCGGGATTTCGAGAGCGATTGCAAAGCTTTTTGCTGCGCAAAAAGCTTAATGAATTCTCGACTGCCAACTCCGGCCGGCTGCTACTACGGCGGTGTCAATGGTAGCAGAGCTCAAAGGCAGCCGGCCCCGGTTGGCCGTCGAGAATTCGCCCGCCCAACAGCACCTGGAGCGGGTGCGTGCCTTTTATGACGCCACTCCGACCTCGCTGATGTGGGGCGCCCGCTGCTATCGGACGTTGCTGGCGCACTATTACAACCTCCTTATCCCTCGCGACGCGACGGTGCTCGAGATTGGCTGCGGTTCGGGTGAACTCCTCGGTCGACTGAATACGAGCCGCAAGACCGGCATCGATATTTCGGCGGTGCAAGTCGAGGCGGCGCGGGCGCGCCTCCCGGAGGCCGAATTCTACGTCGCGGCCGGCGAGGTGCTCGTACTGCCCGGCAGCTTCGATTTCATCATCATTTCGGATACGCTGAATCTCGCGGCCGATGTCCAGCGGCTGCTCGAGCAGGTGCACACGGTGTCGCACGCCGACACCCGCGTCATCATCAACTTTCAGAACACGATGTGGCGGCCGTTGCTGTCGCTGGCCGCGATGCTCGGATTGAAGGCAAAGCAGCCGCAGAACAGCTGGCTCGCGTCGTCCGACGTCACCAATCTGCTCGATCTCGCCGGCTGGGAGGTGATTTTTCACGAGGGCCGGATCCTGGTGCCGTTTCCCGCGCTCGGGGTCGGTTCGTTTCTCAACCGCTGGTTCGCGCCGCTGCTCCAGTGGTTTTGCCTGACGATTTTCTTCGTGGCCCGGCGCCAGCCGGTTGCGAGCGCGGAGTGCGGATCGCAGATTGCGAATTCCCCAACGTCCCAAGCTCACAGCGATGGCGCTGGCGGATTGGCAAATCCGCAATCCGCAATCCGCAATCCGCAATTCCTCACTGTGTCGGTGGTGATTCCGGCGCGGAACGAAGCGGGCAACATCGCCGCCGCGGTGGAGCGGACGTCGGAACTTGGCGGTGGCACCGAATTGATCTTTGTCGAGGGACACTCGCGCGATGAGACGTGGGCCGAGATTCAACGCGTGGTGCAGGCAAATCCCGACCGGAAGATCAAGGCGCTGCAACAAACCGGTCGTGGCAAGGGCGACGCGGTACGGGCCGGCTTCAATGTCGCGACGGGAGACGTGCTGATGATTCTCGACGCCGATCTCACGATGCCGCCCGAGGAGCTGTCGAAGTTCTACGACGTGATCGCGAGCGGCCGGGCCGAGTTCGCGAATGGCGTGCGGCTGGTGTATCCGATGGAGGAGGAGGCGATGCAGTTCCTGAATCTTTGCGCGAACAAGGCGTTCGGGCTCATCTTCACATGGCTGCTCGGCCAGCCGGTGAAGGACACGCTGTGCGGGACCAAGGTGGTGTCGCGACGTCATTACGAGCGAATCGTCGCGAACCGGGCCTATTTCGGGGACTTCGATCCGTTCGGGGATTTCGACCTGCTGTTTGGCGCGGCGCGGTTGAACCTGAAAATCGCCGACGTGCCGATTCGGTATCGAGAACGCACCTACGGCACGACGAACATCCACCGCTGGCGCCACGGCTGGCTGCTGCTCCACATGGTGGTGTTCGCGGCCCGTAAATTGAAATTTGTGTGAGAAGACACGGAAGACGCAGAAGAACGCGAGAACGCAAGACGCTTCGCCGATGAAAGTTCCGATCCTTGACCTCAAACCTGCTTACGAAGAACTCCGCGCCGAACTCGATGCGGCGTATCATCGGGTGATGGAGTCGGGTTGGCTGCTTTTGGGAAAGGAGCTGGAACAATTCGAGACCGAGTACGCATCCAGTGTGAGGGTGAAGCACTGCATTGGCGTGGCGAACGGGCTCGAGGCGATGCAACTCGTGCTGATGGCGCTCGGCGTCGGCCCGGGCGACGAGGTGATTGTCCCGTCGCATGGATACATCGCCACCTGGCTTGCGGTCACGCATGCGGGCGCCCGTCCGGTGCCGTGCGAGTCCGATCCTCGTACCTACAATCTCGATCCGAACCGCGTCGCCGAAGCCGTGACGGCAAGGACGAAGGTCATCCTGCCGATTCATCTTTACGGCCAGACCGCGGACATGGACGGATTGAATGCGATCGCGAAGAAGCGGGGGATTTTTCTGCTGGAGGATGCGGCGCAATCACACGGCGCGACGTTTCGCGGCCGCGCTGCCGGCGGTCTCGGAGACGCCGCCGGAGTCAGTTTTTATCCGAGCAAGAATCTCGGTGCCCTGGCCGATGCCGGCGCGGTCACGACCAATGACGACAAGCTCGCCGACAAGCTCCGGCACCTGCGAAATTACGGTTCGAAGGTCCGCTATCATAACGAGTATCTCGGGCTGAATTCGCGGCTGAGCGAACTCCAGGCGGCGTTCTTGCGGGCGAAACTCCCCCATCTTCCGGAATGGAACTCCCGGCGCACCCGGCTCGCGCAACAGTACATGAGTCGGCTGCAAGGCGTCGGCGACGTGACGCTGCCCTTCGTGCCCGAGTGGGCCGCGCCGGTCTGGCACCTGTTTGTCATTCGCACGGCGCAGCGTGACGCGTTGCAGGCGCATCTCGCGGCACAAGGGATCGGGACGCAGATCCACTACCCCATTCCACCACACCTATCGAACGCCTATCGCGAATCCGGCTGGAAGCGCGGCGATTTTCCGCTGGCGGAGAAATATGCCGGCGAAGTGCTGAGCCTCCCCATCGGTCCTCACATTTCGTCCGAACAAGTCGACTTCGTGGCCGACCAGGTCGCCGCGTTCTTCGGGGAGCGTGCTCCTGCCACCGCTAATTCTACTTTGCGTTCAAGATGAGACGAACTTCGGTTCTTGTAGGAGAATGCCTCGGGCGTCCGACAATCCCAGGGATTCCTGGGAGCGCGACCGCCCCCGGTCGCAGGAGATCGTTGCGACCGGGGGCGGTCGCGCTCCCATCCAATCGCCGGGGTTACTGAAAGGTCCATAACACCTGCCGCTGTATGCTGCTCATCGTCACCGGTACCGACGCATTTCATTTCTCCAATCTGCGCATCCTGATTGGGAGCTGGGGTGCCCACATGAATCGGTTTCCCCTGGCGGTTTGCGATTACGGGATGTCGGCGGAGCAGGTGGAGGAACTGCGGTCCATCCGCGGAGTGGAGGTGTTGCCGATCGATGAGCGGGTGGATCACCCGTGGCTCGGCAAGGCATTGCTCGGAAAATTCCTGCGCCGCTCGAACGTGAAATGGGAAATCCTGATGTGGCTCGACGCCGATGCGTGTTTCACGCACCCGACACCGGATATTCCGCCGCTGCTGGCAGGCTATGACATGCTGCTCGATGCGCATGTGCAGTCCGTCGGGGAGATCGCCCACGCATGCAATCGCGACGCGCTCGGCCTTCGCTCCGATGACGCCTATTACGCCGCCGGCTGGTGGGTGGCGCGGAGGGGATGCCTGCTCGACAATTACGAAGCGTTCACGCGAAAGGTACAGGGCGAGGGCAATCTGTGGGAGGGCGATTCATTCGTCGCGGCGATTTATCGCGAGCGGCTGAAGATTCGCAACGTGAGCGGCTCCATCTGGCATTGCCGCGGCAAAACCTCGCTGCACTCCTGCCAGGTCGAGGGGCTGACGCCCATGCACGCGGGCCATCCAATTTACGTGCTGCACGCCAACGACGGATACACCGTGACGGAGAACGGCCGCCGCGTTTTCAAGCGTCCGGAGCTGGCGGCGATTCAGGCGCACCACGAAAAGGAATATTTCAAGATGGTCGCGCGGCCGCGCCAGGAATGAAACGGAAGTCGACGCTGTTTTGGCTCGCGGTGGCGCTGGGCTGCGCCGTCGCCGGCTCCGTGGGAGCGTGGGTGAAGTATAAACAGCCGAATCTGCTGCTGGTCTGGAAGCCATTCATCCTCACGCAGCATCAATTCGATTACGAACTCGAGTTCGTGAAGCGCGGTCTCGTCGGCGAGATCTTCCGGCTGGCCGGAGTCCCGAGAACGGCGGCGGCCGTTTCGATCTTCAGCTGGGCGGTACTCAGCCTGCTCGCCCTCGCGATTGTACGTTTTCACCGGCGTTTCTCGTCGATGCCGGACTTTGGCATCTTGTCGGGGCCGGCGATCTGGTTGTGGGCAACTCTTCTCTGCCCCGGGACGTTCCTGCAGGCCGGCGGTGATCTCGGGCGGCTGGATCCGGTGCAGTTGCTGCTCGAAATTACGCTGCTGCTCACGGCCATGGCGGCGGGCTGGCGGTGGTCCGTGGTCGCGACTGTAATCACGTTGGTCGGCGTCGCGACGCACGAGCTGTTTCTGCTCGCTCAGCTTCCCTTCGTGCTCGGCGTGCACCTCTTCCTCGGCTGGCATCAGCCCGCACGGCGAAAGGAACTGTGGACCCGCGGGGTGATGATTGCCGGAGCGGCGGCAATCGCGGCGGGCGTGATCGCTGCGTATGGCAGAATGGATACGATGCCCGCGAAGGACTACATGGCCTTCCTGCAGGACCATCGCGGAATGCCGCAGCCAAGCGAGGAGGGCATCGCGGTTCTGTACAACAGCCTCGGCGCAAACATCCACTATGCGTGGCAACAACTCGCGAACAAGGCGCCGTGGCGAATCCCGTGGGTCGCCGTCGTGATGCTGGCGTATCTCGCGATCGGACTCGCGGCCGTACGCTGGGAAAAAAGAAGCATGCTGCTCATTGCGGCCGGAGCAATCGGTCCCCTGCTGCTGCTGTTCCTCGCCTACGATTACGGCCGGTGGTTTTCGTTCGCGACGATCAACGTCCTGCTGGCGGTTTCGGTCTGCCAGCAAAATAACGACGTCGCGGTAAACTGGAAACCGCTGCGCTGGACGTGGGGTTTCGCGCTGCTCGGCCCGTTCGGGGTGACGATCGGGTTTCCCTGGTGGTGATACCGGCAGGTCGGTGGTCGGTGGTCGGTGGCCGGTGGCCGGTGGTCGGTGATCGGTGATCGGTGGTCGGTGATCGGTGATCGGTGGTCGGTGGTCGGTGATCGGTGGTCTGTACTGCCATCCCTGAGAATGTTGTCGGCCTGCGTGCAAATCGTTGCTCGTTCAACAATCCGGTGGTTGGCCCTGCTCCTTGCTCCCTGCTCCCTTCTCCGCGGCGCAGCAGACGACAACACATATTACTTCGGTTGCGGCTGCGCCGCCCTAAGGTCTGAGGCCCCGCCTCGCTAGATTCCTTGAAGCGCGAAACTCGTTGCGAACAGGTCAAGTCTTCGAAAATTCCTAAACTGTCATTCTGAGGGCCGCCGAAGAATCCAGTGGCGCGTCCGGCATGCGAGTATCGTGCTGGATTCTTCGCCAAGCCTCAGAATGACAAGCCGGGAATTGTGTCGGGTACGAGGCTGCGCCGCTCTAGATTCGACACAGTCAGAAAAATTGAGTCAGAAAAATAGTCAGAGGAGCACTCGAAACCGGCCTCCGGCTCCGTAGAGCCTACGGCTCGGAGAGCTTTCATTTTTCTGCCCCCATTTTTCTGACTTCTGGTCTGAGGCCCCGCCTCGCTAGATATTAATGTCCGAAGCGCCCGTTCACCGCGGCGGGGCTGGCACCGAATGCGCCTCTAGAATCGCTTCCGTGAACAACGGGCGTGTCCTGTCCGCGCCAAGCTCGGACAGATGATCGTCGTCCGCGTAATAGAAATCCCGTCCCTCCGCGTAGCGAATCGATCCGTCGCGCTCGTAGAAGAGCCGGTCAACACGCAGCACCCGCAGGCAGGGAAATTCGCGCGACATCGCCTCAGCGGTCGCAACCGCCTGCCGGCGCAGGGGCTCGCCGGGATCTGGACGGAGATTTGGCGGGAGCCCGGAATTCGAAGACTTCATCATCTGGCCGACCACCTCACGCAGGTTTTCGTTTTCCCCCACTTCGGCGGCGGGGACTTGGGCGATGAAGATGACGCGACGCGCCAGCGGACACATCTCGGCCAGAAACGCCCTCAGTCTGCCGTCGAACCCCGCCGGCTGGTCGAAGCGCGAGTCCCAACGGTCGATCGCAATGATCGCTTCGGGACGCCATTCCTTCAGGAACTGTCTTCGCGCAGCGTCGAACGGATCGGGCTCGGACGGCCGGTTCGCGTCCGCGCCAAAGTCGTCGAAAAACAACGACCGGCCGCCCGCCGCCAGGAACGCGACCGAAATCGAATGCTCGCGACAGATGTCGTCGATCAGCCGCGAGTACATGAGCGCATGCGAGCTGCCGAGCACGACCACCTGCGGGCGATCGGCGCCGTAGAGATGAACGATGCCGCCGGTCTTCCATAGCGCATCCGCCCGTGACTCCATCGGCGGAAAATAGACATCCGAATACCGGATCGCGGCGGTGGGATTCCCGCTCGTTCGCAGATCACTGTCGTAGAGTTTTCCGTAGAACGCCGGCTGATTGAACACCGGGCCGCCGTCCGACGCGGCGCTGCGACGGGACAGGTTCCAGGCAAACACCACGACCGCGATGAAACCGATGCCGATCGTGATGAGCCGCCAGCGACGTGCCGCGTCGCGTTTCCGCAGCGGTTGCTCCACTCCAACATAGGCGGCCCAGGCAAGTCCCACGCCTGCGATTCCTCCGGCGATGCTGCCAAGCACGGGAGACAGTCCGTGCGACTTCGCGAAATATCTGCCGAGGATGATCGCGGGCCAATGCCAGAGGTAGAGCGAGTATGAGATTTTCCCCGTGAACACCATGAAACGCGTCGAAAGCCAGTGTCCGACGTGCGTGCCAGGCTGCGTTGCCGCCAGCAGCAGAAGCGCGGTTCCGACGGTCGGTGCGAGCGCCACGACACCGGGAAAGTCGCGTCCGCTCTCGATGGCGACGAAGCCGAGGACGGCGAGCGCGAGTCCGAGATAGCCGCAGAGATTCCATCGCCCAGTTGCAGGCGACACGGGTTGCGGGTCCGCGACGCCGGGTGCCAGCGCGGCGGATGGTCTCGCACTGGCAGCGAGAACCGCACCGAGCAGCAGTTCCCACAACCGGGTCGGCAGCAGATAAAATGCGGCGACCTGATCGATCCGAGTGAGAATCGTGCATGCCGCAAAGCTCCCAATCATCGCGAGGGTCAGCCAAAGTCGGAGCCGCTGCGGCTGATATTTCGCCAACAGCACCAGCAAGGTGGGGTAAAGCAGGTAAAACTGTTCCTCGACGCCCAACGACCACGTGTGGGTGAGCGGCGCCCATTCCGCGGCATCACTCCAATAGTCGCCGAGGTAAAGCCAGGTGTAGAAGTTCGACGCGTTGAAAAGCGCCCATAGCCCGTGTCGGGCGGTGCGGAGAATCTGGCTCGGCATCATCACCCACGACCAGACCGCCAGCGTGACGCAGACCGTGAGCACCATGTTCGGCAGCAGCCGCTGGATCCGCCGGATGTAGAATTCAGTGAGCGAGAACCGGCCGTGCCGAAGGTCCTGAAGAATGATGGTTGTGATCAGGAATCCGGAGAGGACGTAGAAAACGTCGACGCCGGTGAATCCGCCCTTCAGTGCGGCGGGGTGAACATGGAACAGCAGAACGGCGATGATCGCGATCGCCCGGATGCCATCGAGGGCAGGAATGTAGGTCGTCGATCGGTGGGTTCGGATCGAAGCATCAGGCCGCATGTTCCTCTTGGCAGAAAATCGGAAAGCGAGAGGTACGCGAGCGCGCTTTGCCCGGGGTGGGATGATATGGCACTCGATCTCGACCCGGGAGTGGCTGCGGCTTCCAGCCGCAGATCCGATCGAACGATCATTCGAGCACGTCTGCGGCTGGAAGCCGCAGCCACTTTCCCTGGGAGCGCGGGCGTCGGTCGGATTTCGGATTGCGGATTGCCTGGGAGCGCGGGCGTCGGTCAATTTCGGATTGCGGATTGCGGATTGCGGATTGCGGATTGCGGATTTCGGATTGCGGATTTCGGATTGCGGATTGCGTGGGAGCGCGGGCGTCTCGCCCGCCGACCTGTCCGCTCTAGCCTTGGCGAAGGTGGGTCTCGCCCGCATGGATTGAAAGTGGCACGCTCTGCTGGCCAGCAGAGTGCCCGTGGCTGGAGTTTGGCCAATTTTCAGCGCCAACGGCGCGTAGTCCCTCAGCCCAGGCCAACGGCCTGGGCTGAAGGGTTACGATTGCTCCGGCCTGAAAGGCCGGGACAAGGCTCAATCCCAAACAAATCTTTCATTGATGAGGCGTGGTCGCAGCCTTTCAGGCCGCGTCGCTGACCCCATATTACCCCAGGCCGTTGGCCTGGGCTAAGGAATTCTCGCGCCGTCGGCGCTGGAAATTGGCCAAACTCGCGTGGGGGCCAAACTCCAGGCACGGGCATCCCGCCGCCAGAGGCGGGTAAACCCTGGTCGCCTTCGGCGCCGCCAGAGGCGGGTAAACCTGCCCGTGGAGTGCACAACGAAATGCTCTCCATGGGCCAGACGCCCATGAGCATTAACTTAACACTCGTGCAATTTTTCTGCCCTCATTTTTCTGCCTGATTGGCCTATTTTGTTAGCGAGACCAACTGGACTTTCTGCCGGCCCAAGTGCCACATTCGGGCG
>JAUSID010000194.1 GCA_030648295.1 Opitutaceae bacterium
CGTTGCGACCGAGGGCGGTCGCGCTCCCAACGACCCGCTCACGAAAGCCGCGGCTCGGGTGGGCCAGGCACCAGCACTGCCATCGCCGCCGGCTCCGACGCGGCCTTTCCGCGCGGCGGC
The DNA here is from genome assembly GCA_030648295.1 of Opitutaceae bacterium. Taxonomy (GTDB): domain Bacteria; phylum Verrucomicrobiota; class Verrucomicrobiia; order Opitutales; family Opitutaceae; genus ER46. The sequence continues at coordinate 121 of JAUSID010000194.1, forward strand.
GAAACCGGGGCCACGTTTTCCGGCCGGTTGATTTCGCGGTTTCGGTGCGCCTCGTAATCCGGCACCAGCCGATCGTAGGCTTCGTCCATGAGCGGCGACGAAATCATGAAATCGGCGGACGCGCGGTTGCACGCGACGGGAACATTCCAGACAACGGCCATGCGGAGCAACGCCTTCACATCGGGGTCGTGTGGCTGCGGCATCAGCGGATCCCAAAAGAAGATCAGGAAATCGATCAGGGACTCGGCGATCTTCGATCCGATTTGCTGATCGCCGCCGAGCGGCCCGCTTTGCAGCTTGGTAATCGGAAAAGCGAGTTGCTCCTCCAGGATGCGGCCCGTCGTGCCGGTGGCGAACACCTTGTGCTCGGCCAGCAGATCACGATTGTACTTCGCCCATTGCACGAGATCCCACTTCTGGTTGTCGTGCGCGACGAGCGCGATTCGCTTGTGCCGGGACATGGCTACTTTTTTGTGGTTCATGCGGATTCCGGCGCCGTTAAAGCAGGTTGCATTCCCCGCCCCGCCGGCGGTTCGGGAAAAAACCGTGTGCTCCGCTTGTCGCCCAGCGGCAGCGGGTTGAATTCGGAAACAAGCGGGACCACTGCCCCGCATGAAAACTTTTCCGCGGCGAGGTTGCCATGTTCCGAATCAGCCCGATGTGGTTGATCTACCGGTGAAATCGCGAGCAAGCTCGCTCCTACACGTTGTCCCCCGATCCTGTTGCGCGACGAATGCGCAACCTACATGACGGTCACGCCGCACGCGGTTTCAACGACACGCATTCACTTCAGTCCAGGCTGCGCCGCATCTGCCATTGCGTGAGCGGAGTGCGCGTGAAACCGGCCGCGAGGAACGGTTCGCTGGATTCCTCCGGCCAGATCGCACTCATCCGCCACTCCTTGCCAGGATTCGCAGCCATCGGGCGTTTCAATCCTACGCATCGGCACGATTCAATCGAATGATCGCTCACGCGCGTAACCACCCGGCTTGCGGACCTGGTCAGGTTCCGCTGTTTCGCGAATCGGCGAGCACCGCCACGACTCCCGGCAAATCGCGCAGCGTTTTCAATCGGAAGAACCGGCCCGATGCGACCGGCATCTCCTCCACCCGCTCGTGCGCCCACGTGAGATGATACGGTACAAATGCCCCCAGCCCGCCGAGCGCGAGGATGGGCAGGATGTCCGATTTCAGCGAATTGCCGACCATCAGAAAACGACTGGCGGGGACGTCCTGCCGCCGCAGGATCGCCGCGTAGGTCCCCTCGTCTTTTTCCGACACGATTTCCACGTCGTGGAAAAGCGGCGCGAGCCCCGACTTCGCGAGCTTCCGCTCCTGATCGCGCAGATCCCCTTTTGTGATCAGAATCAATCGGTGATGCGGTGCCAGCCGGGCGAGCGTATCGGCCGCTCCCTCCAGCAATTCCACGGGATGCGCGAGCATCTCGCGTCCCAATTCGATCAGCCGCTGAATCTCGTCCGCCGCGATCTTACCACCCGTCAGCTGGATCGCCGTCTCGATCGCCGAGAGCGTGAACCCCTTCACGCCATAGCCATAAAGTTCAAGGTTGCGCATTTCGGTCGCGAACAGGGTCTGATCAACGGTGGCGGCATCGTGATACTGCGCAAGGAGGGCGCGGTAGCGCTCGTGCACCTTCTCGAAAATGCTCTCGTTGTGCCAAAGGGTATCATCGGCATCGAAACCAATCACGAGTTCGCGCAAGGGCATCCGCGGAGTTGAGAAACGCCGCGGCTTCAGTGCAAGCCGATGGCGAGGAATTCGCTCTGCCAGTTTTCCGCCGTCGCCTCGAGGAAATGAGGACTGCACAAAAAATCACCAGCGCCGACTTCGGGCAGCCCGCGTTTTTCGCGCTTGTCGTTGTACTCGCGAATGCGGGACAGGAACTGTGGGTAACATCTGCCATTGGCGCCCGTGACCATTTCCCGGCTTTGGCAAGACCGCTCCTGCGGTTTTGCTCTTAGCCCGCATGAACTTGAGAGCTGCGATGGCCGATATCATGGCCAAAGGAGAAGGAACACTGAATGGCACGCAGACGGTGAAAAATGCGGGCTAGTCGTTCGCCACCGAGCTCAAATGCCAGTATCCGCAACATGGGCACAGATATGCCCGCCGCTCCCGTTCGACTCCGGCCAGGAGTGCTGCGTCCAGTGCGTCCGCGTGGCTCGCGTACCGCCGCTTGCGCGTGCACATCCGCCGGCGGTCATCCTGCTGCCACGGGCGGGGAGCGGACCGGGCACGCCGTTTCATATGGGACGCGTTTTCGTGGGCATGGCAGCGAACGTAATCCGATCGCCGTTGCGGCCGCAATCACCACCATGACCGCGGCTCACCGCGTCAACCGCCCCGCCCGCGGGCCCGGGTCAAAGATCGGAATCGATGCGATTAATGCATCGAACGCGCGGTTGAATGTTGGGTCGATGAGTGGGTCCTGACCCCGTGTGCCCCGTGTTTTCGCGGGCGCAGCGGCCCTGAAACGCGCATGACCTTCGAAGCCTGGTTCCTGCTCATCGGCACCCTACTGCTGCTGATGGCGTTCGCATATCCGTTCGTGCAACGGCTGCCGATGACCACGGCGATAGTGTACCTCCTGATTGGCGTGGCGCTGGGCGGACAGGAACTGCTTTACGTGAACCCGCTGCTGCACGCGCCCTGGTTGCACCGTGCGACCGAGATTGCCGTGGTCGTTTCGTTGTTCACGGTCGGATTGAAGTTGCGGCTGCCGCTGCGGGACCGGCGGCTTTGGCCGGCGTTCTGTCTCGCATTCGTATCCATGATTCTGACCGTCGGGTTGGTGGCCGTTGCCGGCGTCGCGCTGTTGGGTCTTTCCCTCGGCGCCGCCATCCTGCTCGGGGGCGTACTCGCGCCCACGGATCCAGTCCTTGCGTCGGACGTGCAAGTGAAGGATCCGAACGACCAGGACAAGCTGCGGCTGACGCTGAGCGCGGAGGCGGGCTTGAACGACGGCACGGCATTCCCGTTTGTCATGCTCGGGTTGGGCCTGCTCAACCTGCACGACTTGGGCGGGCATGCATGGCGCTGGTGGGCCGTCGATGTGGTTTGGGCCGTGGTGGGTGGTCTCGCGATTGGCGGCGGGCTCGGGTACGGGCTCGGCCGGCTTGCCCTGCGCCTCGTATCGCGGCAGCCGCGTTCCGTTCTGGTCGGCGAATACTTCGTCCTCGGACTCATTGGCGCGTCCTACGGCGCAGCGGTGTACCTGCAAGCCTATGGGTTCCTGGCGGTGTTTGCCGCGGGCGTTGCGTTAAGGGCGGTCGAGCGTACCGCGACGTCACCCGAGCCGGTGATCGCTCGCCCGCCGGCGGCGGCCGCCGTCGGCGTCCCTGCATCCGTGGCAACCGGATCTGTCCCAATGGAGCCGGCGTATTTCGCCGGCGCGCTGCTCGCCACGAACGAACAATTGGAGCGGATGCTGGAGGTCGGACTCGTGCTGCTCGTTGGCGCGGCACTGATGGTCGCCGGGATCTCGACCACCGCGCTCTGGTTCGCGCCCCTGCTGTTTCTCGTCATCCGACCGATCGCCGCGCTGCCGGTTCGGTTCTGCGGGAAGTTCACCGGGTTCGAGTTTGGCGCCATCGCATGGTTTGGCATTCGCGGCATCGGCTCGATCTACTACGCGATGTACGCGATCGAGAAAGGCTTGCCAGCCGACACCGCGCACAAGCTCGTTTCGCTTACCCTCACGATCGTTGCACTTTCGGTGCTGGTTCACGGCATCTCGGTCACGCCGCTGCTGAATTATTACCAGCGCAACCTGCCGTTCAGCCGCGGTGCAAAGCGCCGGCGGAACTGATTCGCGGCTGCCGCCGAAGCAAAACCGGCCCCACCCGTCTTCGTAACCGCGCGTCACGGCGCTGCGGCGGCACCCCACGATATCCCCGGCCGACCCGGAATTCCGGCGCGCCGAGGTAGGTCTGCACCCCGCCGCAGTCCCGGAAATTGCCGGGTTTTCATTCCCCCGGCCAATCACTATAGTTGCTGCCCCACGCACCGTGGCCGGCCCGGTGTGTATATGCCCACAACCTGTCCGTCATGCCGATATTTACGAACCACCGACACTATGCCCCGCTGCGAACGCACAGTGTGTTCGCTTGTACCGTGCGCCTGCGCGCGCTCCACGATTTCCCGGCTAAGGACAAAACCCGCCGAAGGCGGGTAAACCGCGGCGGCTTGTGCGCCTCCGGCGCATTTTGCATTTAGCCCGCATGAACGCGGGGCACTCGCCGGAACATTGGGATGTTGGCGGTCAGACATGGGTGAAGAACATTTCAAGGGTG
>JAUSID010000210.1 GCA_030648295.1 Opitutaceae bacterium
TGGGTCACAGAGGACACAGAGCTCGGACACAGAGGCAGCAGGAGACCACAGGGTGTTTGAACGCGCCTGATGCGAATGGGCAGGCATTCCAAATTGGATCGAAGGGATTTCCTCTGTGAACCCTGGTCGCCTTCGGCGCCGCCATAGGCGGGTAAACTCTGTGTCGGAGCTCTGTGCGCTCTGTGACCAAAAAGATTTTTTCATTCAGCCTGTGAAATGTCCCGGCTAGTCCCTTCGTCCCTCAATGGGAGCTCAACGACGGCACGGAGAACATGGTGGTCGGAAAGGGCTGGTTCACCTCGACCTTTTCGAACGAGATCGTAACGGTCTGCACCTGGCCGGCCTGGTTTTTCGTCGCGGTGACGATGCTCTTCGGGAACCGGATGCCATTCACGACCACCTCGCCCTGTTCCCGGATGGAGCCGCCGGATTCGGTCTCAGTGTACACGAGGCGGCCGGTGCCAAGGTCGAAATAACGGAAGAAGATGATCTGCGGCGCATGCTTGAACGCGATCTTCTGGCACGCCACGCCATCGATCGTCGCCGGCCCCTGGTCCTCCACCTTGCCTCCCACTTTTTCAATGCCGCGGAAGAACGCCAGGTTTTCCCAGGTGTTGGCGCGCAGCCGGCGGATGTGATCCGTCCCGAGCAGCGTTTGCCGCCATTGGGTCTTGTCCGTCACATCGGTCACCCGCTGCCAGCCGTCGTAGCCATCGAGTGCCGTCACCTCGATCGTCTTGTCCGAGGTCGCCATGATTCGCTGCTGCTCGGGTTTCTGGAAAATAATCTCCATCGCCGCGCGCGTCTGCTTTTTCGGGTCAGCCGGGTCGGTGGTGACCAGCGTGCCGGTGTAGTGCACGGACTTCAGCGCGTTGAGTGCCGACTCGCTGCCGATGTAAGCCCGCGCCTTCGCGATGATCGCAGGCTCCGCGGCCGGGGCGGTGCAGGCGGCAATGACCGCACAGGCGGCCACGAAGATGCGGAAAGGGAACGAAGTCATGGGGGAGAACATTGGCGAAGAATCAGCCCGCTGGGAAGCGGGTTCACGCACCGGGCGGAAAAGGCGTGGGAAAACAGACATGGCCTCACTCCCACTCAATCGTGGCGGGCGGCTTGGAGCTGATGTCGAATACCACCCGGCCGACGCCGCGCACCTCGTTCGTGATGCGGCTGGAAACCTTCTGCAACACCTCGTGCGGCAGCTTGGCCCAGTCCGCCGTCATCGCGTCCGTGCTCTCCACGACCCGAATCGCGATCACGTAGTCGTACGTGCGCTCGTCGCCGAACACGCCGACCGTCTTCACCGGCAGGAACACGCAGAACGACTGCCAGACCTTGTAATAAAATCCGGAGCGCATCATCTCGTCGTGCAACACCGCGTCGGCGTTGCGGAGGATTTCGAGTTTTTCCGCCGTGATGTCGCCCATCACGCGCACCCCGAGGCCGGGGCCGGGAAAGGGCTGGCGCCAGACGACCTCGCGGGGCAGCCCGAGTGCCTCGCCGACGCGACGCACCTCGTCCTTGAACAATTCGCGCAAGGGCTCGACCAGTTTGAGCTTCATCCGCGCCGGCAGCCCGCCCACGTTGTGATGCGTTTTGATCAACGACGCCGGATTGTTGCCGATCGACACGCTTTCGATCACGTCGGGATACAGCGTGCCCTGGCCGAGAAACTCGGCATGACCGATCGACTTGAGTGATTTTTCGAACACTTCGACAAACGTGCGACCGATGATTTTTCGCTTCTGTTCCGGTTCCGTCACATGTTTCAGCCGGCGCAGGAAAAGCCGGGAGGCATCGACGACGCGCAGATCGATGTGGAAGTGTTTGCCGTAGAGCTTCTCGACGGCCGCGCGCTCCTGCTTGCGCAACAGCCCGTTGTCCACGAACACGCAGGTCAGCTGCTTGCCAATCGCCCTGTGCAGCAAGGCCGCCGCGACGGACGAATCGACACCGCCCGAGAGGCCGAGGATGACGCGACCCTTGCCGACCTGCGTCCGGATGTTGTCGACGGAGTGGTTGATGAAATCGCGCGTCGTCCAGTCCTGCTTCGCGCCGCAAACGCCGAGCAGGAAGTTGCGGATCATGTCGACGCCGCGCTCGGTGTGAAAAACCTCGGGATGAAACTGGATGCCGAAGAACCGGCGCTTGCCGTCCTCAATTGCGGCATACGGCGAATTTTCGGTCGTACCGATCGAACGGAAACCCGGCGGCAGTTGCGTGAGCTTGTCACCGTGCGAATTCCACACCCGCAGCTTCTTCGGCAGCTCGGTGAAAAGCTTGCTCGCCTTCGTGATGGTGAGGACGCCGTGGCCGTATTCGCGTGCCTTGCTGTGCTCGACTTCGCCGCCGAGGAAGTGGCCCATGAGTTGCACGCCGTAACAGATTCCCAGGACCGGCACGCCGAGTTCGAAGATTGCGCGGTCGGGGTGCGGGGCCTTGCGGGAGTAGACACTTTGCGGCCCGCCCGAGAGGATGATGCCGACGACGTTGTCCTCGCGCAACTTCACCGCCGGCGTCGAGTAGTGGTAAATCTTCGAGTAAACCTGACACTCGCGTATTCGGCGCGCGATGACCTGAGTCAGTTGCGATCCGAAGTCTAATACGGCGATGGTCTCGGGCATGGGCGGCGTGGAAAAAGGGAGAGCAGAACGCAATCCACGAAACCGGCAAGAGCGTTCTGCCGGCCGCGGCGAGGCCGCCGGAAGGAACCGCCGGAAGCGTGGACATTCTCTGGAGCTGCGATCTTCGGACCCCGGCCGGAAGCTCCAAGATTCAAGCTCCAAGATCCAGAGAACAACCAAGGACCAATCACCAATGACCATCGATTCGCCTTTGAGATTTTCGGTTTGAAAATTGTCTGGAGCTTGGATTTTGGTTCTTCCGCGGCCGTTCTCTGGAGCTTGGAGCTTGGATCTTCCGCGGTTACCGCGGTCGGTTGCTTGACCGCCTCCGGGCCGCGGCGTCATGCTGGCGCCGGCGCGTGCCTTTGCTCATGAAGCTTCGCTGTTTTGCCGGCCTTCCATTCTGCGTGATCCTATTCGCCGCTCCGGTACCGGCTGCCGCGGCTCCGGCTCCGGAAAAATACGAGCCGCGATGGGAATCGCTGGACCGCCGGCCGACGCCGGACTGGTTTCTCGACGCGAAGTTCGGCGTCTTCATTCACTGGGGCGTCTACTCCGTGCCGGCGTGGGGGAAGGTCGGCGAATATTCGGAGTGGTATTGGCGCCGGATCACGAGCCAGACGCCGAAAGAGGAGCCGTGGCGCGTGTTCCATCGCGCGAATTATGGCGAGAATTTCGACTACATGGATTTCGCACCGAAATTCACGGCCGAACTCTTCGACGCGAAACAATGGGCCAGCCTGTTCGCGCGCGCGGGCGTGAAGTATGTCGTCCCCACTTCGAAGCACCACGACGGTTTCACCCTCTGGCCCAGCGCCGAGGCAACCAAAACCTGGGGCCGGCCCTGGAACGCGATGGAGATCGGACCGAAGCGCGACCTCATGGGCGAGCTGGCCGAGGCGACGCGCGCGGCCGGATTGAAATTCGGTTTCTACTATTCGCTCTACGAATGGTTCAACCCGCTCTGGAAAACCGACAAGCCGCGGTATGTCGTCGAGCACATGTTCCCGCAATTCAAGGACGTCGTCACCCGCTACGAGCCGGCCATCATCTTCAGCGACGGCGAGTGGGACCTGCCCTCGAAAGACTGGCGCACCGAGGAGCTGCTCGCGTGGCTCTTCAACGAGTCACCCAGCCGCGACCACGTCGTAATCAATGATCGCTGGGGCAAGGACAGCCGGCACAAGCATGGCGGATATTGGACAACTGAATACGCGGCCGGGCTCCAGGATGGCTCGCATCCGTGGGAGGAAAGCCGCGGCATGGCGTATTCGTATGGGCTCAACCGCGCCGAGCGGGTCGACGACTACAAGACGGGCCGCGAGTTCATCCTGGTGCTGATCGATCTGGTGAGCCGCGGCGGCAACCTGCTGCTCGACATCGGCCCCGCCGCCGACGGCACGATTCCGCCGTTGATGGAGCAGCGGCTGCTCGAGATCGGCGACTGGCTGCGCGTGAACGGCGAGGCGATTTACGGAACGCGCTTCGCGGGACGCTCCTGCCAGTGGACCGACGGAACGCGGCCGGAACAGAAATACGGCGAGTACAAGATCAAGTACAACCTCCTCGAGCAGGTTGGCCAGCAGCCCAGGGACGGCCGGGCCGTGAAGCAGGTTTTCTTCACGAAAAAGCCGGATGCCCTCTACGCCATCGCGGCGGGCTGGCCCGGAAAACAGCTCGTGCTGCGGCATGTGCGCACGCCCGCCTCCGCGACGGTGACGATGCTCGGAGTGCCCGGAGCGTTGAAAGCCGAAGTCCGCGGCGACTCGCTGGTCGTGACCATGCCGCCGCTCGGACCGGAGGACGCGCCCTGTCGTCACGCGTACGTCGTGAAGATCCCAGGCGGCGAAGTACTGCCGGAGCAGTAGGACCATTCGCCGCGGCCATTCCGCGCCAACAAATCGCTGGCCGCACGCCGGCGATCTCACCAGCCTCCGCGCACGGTGCAAAAGATCGTCTTCACCCAACCGTATCGCTTCGTCGCGCCGCACCGCGGATGGCTGTGGTGGCATCTGTGCCGGCCGATCTTGTCGGGCTATTTGCGCCGCGCCGCCGGAATTGTCGCGGTGGAATGCCGCCACGTGGGCCGGTTGCAGGCATCGCTGGCCGCCGGCCATGGCGTGATGCTGACACCGAATCATTGCCGCCCATGCGATCCCATCGTGCTCGGGCCGCTGTCGGTCGCGATCAATCGTCCGTTCTACATCATCGCGAGCTGGCACGTGTTCATGCAGAAGCGGTGGCATCGGTTCCTGCTGCCCCGGCTCGGCGTGTTCAGCATCTACCGCGAAGGCATGGATCGCGACGCGCTGAAGTGCGCGATGCAGGTCACCGCCGAGGCCAAACGGCCGCTGGTTGTTTTCCCCGAAGGCGTGCAGACGCGTCACAACGACAAACTCAACCATCTGATGGAGGGGACGGCATTGATGGCGCGCGGGGCGGCGAAGCTGCGCGCCGCGGCGAATCCGCCCGGACGCGTCGTCGTGCACCCGGTCGCGATTCGATACTATTTCGACGGCGATATCGCCGCGGCCGCACCGCCCGTGCTACGTGACATCGAGCACCGGCTCACGTGGCGGCCGCAGGATGATCTGCCGCTGAAGGTGCGGCTCGCGAAGATTGGCGGAGCGCTGCTCGCGTTGAAGGAAATCGAGTATTTCGGCCAGCCGCAGACCGGCTCGATCCACGAACGGGTCAATCGCCTGATCGACCGTCTGCTGGTGCCGCTGGAAAACGAATGGGTGAAGGGCCGGCGCGAAAAGGAAATCGTGGGCCGGGTGAAGTTGCTGCGCTTTGCCGTCGTACCCGACATGGTGAGCGGCGCGCTGGGCGAGGCGGAGTTGCAGCGGCGATGGCGGCATCTGGCCGACATGTACCTCGCGCAGCAGTTGTCGTTTTATCCTTCCGACTACCTCGACGAAAACGCCACCACCGAGCGCTTCCTCGAGACGGTGGAGCGGTTCGAGGAGGACCTGACGGACACGGCCCGCATCCACACACCCATGCGCGCGGTGGTCGACGTCGGCGAGGCCATCGAGGTCACGCCCGAGCGCGCCCGCGGCGCCGAGGGTGATCCGCTGATGGTGGCAATCCGCGAACAGCTCGAGACCATGCTGGCGGCGTCGCGCGGCCCGACGATCGCCACGCCATCCGAACCGCCGCGCGCGCCCGTGCTCGCCTGACCGGATCACGGCGACGTCGATGGCACGGACGCCGCGGCGCCCGTCAGATGGAGGGGTCGGCGTCCCCACGTGGTGGTCGCATTGCGCGCGCAACGCCGGCCAGAAACTGCTCCCGGGTGAAGGGCTTCATCAAGACCGCGTGCGCGCCGAGCCCCCGCGCAATCTTCAGGCATTCATCGCGATCGAGATAACGACCGCCGCCGGAGATGGCCAGGATCCGGCCGGTCGGCCGCGACTTCTTCACGCTCTCGATCAAATCGATTCCATCACCACCCGGCATCAGCACATCCGTAACCACGAGATCGAACGCCTGATGCTCGCAGACACTCTTCGCTTCCGTCGCATTCTTCACCGTCACGACCTTGTAGCCGAGTTGTGCCAGCCAGTGCTCGATCAACACGAGAATGTTCTCTTCGTCGTCCGCGACAAGAACGGTCAACGGTTTCATGGCGGACGCGCAGAGTGAACCCGCACCCTTCGCGAACGCAAGCGCGCGGTGTTCCGCTGCGGATAATACCTCATGATCGCGGCCCATCGCGCGCCGGGAACACTCCACCTAGGACGCACCGGTCAGCAGGGGCTTCAATCCCGTCTCGATTTCGGCCCTTCTCGGCTCGAGGAACGGCGGCAAGGCCAGCCTCTGGCCCAGCGCATCCATGGGCTCATCGGCCGCGAAACCCGGTCCATCCGTCGCAATCTCGAACAGGATCCCATTCGGCTCCCGGAAATACAGGCTGCGAAAATAAAACCGGTTCACCGGTCCGCTCGAGGGGATGCCCATCGCCTGCAGCCGCGTCGCCCACGCCTCGTATTCTTCCACGGTTGGCGTCCGGAACGCGACGTGATGAACCCCACCCGCGCCGGCGCGGGCCGGCCGCCCGCCCGGCTCCACCACCACGTGCAACTCTGCCGCCGCGCCCTCGCCGCCCATCCGGTAAACATGCACCCGGGCGCTGGCCCCGTTCGACCCGGTCGTGTATTCACCCGCTGGCGACATGTTCATCACCTTCGTCAGCACGACCTCCGTCGGCGGCAGTTCGGGCACGCTGAGGGTGATCGGGCCGAGGCCGCGGATCTGGTGCTCGGCGGGAACGCTGCTTTTCTCCCAGGGACTTGCCGGGCCGGTGTCGTCGACGACGAGCGTCAGCCGCTGGCCCTCAAAATCCTCGAAGTCGATCGCGGGCCGGCCGAAACGCGCCAGCGCCACGCCATGGTTCACGCCAAGCTCGGTGAACCGCCGCCGCCACCACGCCAGGCTCTCCTCACTGGCGACGCGCAACCCCGTGCGCACCACGCTGTGCGTGCCGCGGCGCTCCGCCGGCACCGGCCAGTCAAAAAAAGTGATGTCCGTCCCGGGGGTGGCGCGGCCATCGGCATAGAAAAGATGATACGCGGACACGTCGTCCTGGTTCACCGTCTTCTTCACCAGCCGCAGCCCGAGCGTCTGGGTGTAGAACTGGTGGTTGCGGACGGCGTCAGCCGTCACCGCCGTGAGGTGGTGAAATCCCAGCAGGTGCATGCGCCAGCGTGCGCAGGAATCGAAATTCGTCCAGCGTCTCCGCTCGCCGGCGCTGCGGCACGGCCGCCGCCCGGGGTGTCAACGCGGGGGGGGTGGCGCTTCGAAGTCGGACGAGGCGGTGTGCTGCACCGGCGGGGGCGGCCCCCACTGTTCGTCGAATCGCCCGTAGAGGTCGACAAAGTCAAACGGCTTTCCGAGCAGCGCGAGCGCACCGGCGTCGGTGGCGTGACGGATCAATTCGGGCGAACGTCCCCCCGTCATCATCCATACCGCAAGTGGACGCCCCGCAGCCGCGGCTTCCTCCTTCAACACCCGGCAGACATCAATGCCATTCATGCCCGGCATTTGCACGTCGATCATCGCGCCATCGAACGCGCGTTCGCGCGCCAGGGCGATCCCGGCTGGCCCGCTTTCAGCGAGCTCCACCTGATAGCCCCGACGCAGCAGCAGAAAACGCAGCGACTCGCGAACGGAGACATTGTCGTCGATTACGAGCAGCGTGGGCATCATAAGGGCGAGAAGGTCGGGAGTGAAAAAAAGGACGATTTCCGATTTTTGGTCGAAGCGGAATCAAATTCCGCACGCCAGGGTAGTTTTCGCGATGGTTGTGGCGGCGCAGAAGGTCGAGCACTATGAAATCGCGGGTTATGGCAGCGCGTGCACGTTTGGCCGCGTATTGAAATATGACGACGCGCTCAAACTCCTGAAACCGACGCTGAACGAGGAAGTGACCACGGATAAGAAGCTCACCGAGATCGCGATGCGACTGAACGCGAAGGCCCAGACCGCGGACGAGGCGACCGACAGGGAAACAAGCGACGCTGACGCCAGGCGACGCCGGCCGCATGACGTGGCCTTTACGTTTTCGGCGCCGGGGCGAGTTCCCCGCGCCGGCGAAGCCATTCGGCGATCGCCCAGCATAGCAGCGCCCACACCGTGCCTGCGCACCAACCGGCGAGTACGTCGGTGGGGTAATGCACGCCCAGGTATACGCGGCTGCAGCCAATCAGCGCGGTGACGAGGAGGGCGCTGGAAATCAGATAAACTTTCTCGCGCCGGCGTTTCGCGGTTTGGGTAAGCAGCGCGCCGGTCGTGAGATAAAAAATCGATGCCGCCATCGAGTGTCCACTGGGGAAGCTGAGGGATCGAACTTCCACCAGGTGCATCGTCGCGTCGGGGCGCTGGCGGGCGAAAATGTGCTTCAGCCCGGCGTTCGCGCCCTGCCCGCCGGCTGTCGCCACCGCGAGCAGAACCGCCGCGGCAAACTGTCGCGTCAGCAGCAGGTACCCGAAAATCAAGAGCGTGAGCAGGATGATGACAACCGCGCTGCCGAGCGCGGTCAGATCGCGAATTGCCGAATGCAGCCATGCCGGCCCGAGTGGCGTGCCGGTGTCCGCGTTGCGGAACGCGTGCATGATCTGCTGCTCGAGCGGCAGATATCGCCCCACCGGCGCCGTCATCGCGAGGTGCACGAAAAGCGCCGCCGCTGCCAAGAGGGCGAAGAACACAACCCAGCGGACCAATTTCGCCCATCTCGCCGGATCCCGCCACAGAATGCGCGGCACCCGCGCATTCCCAACGGCCGGCGATCGTCCGGTTTGCGGTGCGCGCGTGAAGCTCATGCTCGGGGATGGAACACATTTGCATGCCCCGCGTTCCCTTTCACCGTGAATTCATGGCCGCCAAGAATCCACGCCGGCGTTGGGCGTTTGCGATCGCCGCGGCGATTATCGTGCTGCCGCTGGTCGGTGCAGTGTGGAGCGGACGTCGACCGGCCGAGTTTTTCGTTTTCCCGCCCCGACTCGACGTTCCACGGGACTATCCGCGGTTTTCGTGGATTGCGGCCGGTGCGGTGATCGCGTTGCTGGCCGCGATCGCCGGTTCATGGCTTCGTCACGCCAGCCGCTCACCGATTCCGGCGGGCGCTTTCCGCCCAAACCAGCCGGCACGCCGTTTTCCGCTCTGGGGATGGGCGGCTGTTGGATGGACTCTGGCCTGGTGGTTCATCGCGTGGACGCGGCTCCAAATCTTCGAACCGATCCAGCTCTACACGTTTTTTCCGCTCTGGTTTGGGTTCATTGTCACGGTGAACGCGCTCATTGAGGCCCGCGCGGGAACGTGCCTGATGCGTCGCACGCCGGCCGGCTGGCTGAAACTTTTCGCGGTGAGTGCGGCGTTCTGGTGGATGTTCGAATGGCTGAATCGGTTCGTCCACAACTGGCACTATCTTGCGGTCGAAAGTTTTGGACCGTTCGCGTACGCCGCGCACGCGACCCTGTGCTTCTCAACGGTACTCCCGGCCGTTGCCGCCGTGCGTGAACTTCTGGCGACGCTGCCTCGACTCGATGCCCGCATAACCGACGGGCCGGCATGGCCGTGGCTGGCGGGCCGCGCAACGGGGCTGCTGCTGATCTCCGGCGGCATGCTCGCGCTACTCGGCACCGGCGTGCGACCGGCCGACTTCTACCCGGCCCTGTGGCTGGCACCGCTCGCGCTCTGGTGGGGCGCGGGGATTCTGAGTGGGGCGGCGGGCGTGCCGGACGAAATCGCCCGCGGGAACTGGCACCGAGCCGCGCCGTGGATGCTGGCGGCGCTGGCCTGCGGTTTTTGGTGGGAACTGTGGAACTGGCTCAGCCTCGCCAAATGGATCTACACCGTGCCCTACGTCGATCGCTGGCACGTATTCGAAATGCCGCTACTCGGCTACGCCGGCTACCTTTCCTTCGGGCTGGAATGCCTCGCCGCGACCGAGTTCATCGGCCGCAACGACCAGAGCCATGCCGGCGACTGACCTACGCCCCGGCTTTGGCCCGTGAATCCACGCGCCGGCCGTTTTCGAGGGTGTCCTCCACGTAGAGTTTTCTCACCAGCACCATCCAGCGCCGCCTTGACCTGCGGCCGACGCGAGACGAACGCAATCACGAAGGCGTCCGCCACCAGCCAGAGGACCGCCGCCACCGCCACCATCGCCACGGCGATGAGGATCAAGTGAACGATCTTCGAATCTGTACGCGATGACTGCACAGCGGGGCGACGCCATAGTGCGCGGCCGCCCGGCGCGGTTCCTCTTCGACCGCGCGGTTTTGTGCGCCCCCGAGGTCGCAACCAGACTCCAATCTTCTTACCGCCCCGACGAAGTCGGCGCGACAGCGCCTGGCTGGCAACGCGTCACTCGCTGCCGGACGGAGCACAGGGATCGAGCGGCTCGTCGATCGTGAGGCCGAAGGTTCCCTCGTGCTCCGACTCGAGCAGCCGCTCAACCGCCATGTCGTCCAGCGTGATCGTCCGGTGATGCGCCCGCGTCGTGAACATCTGCGGAAATTCGAGCGCGATCTGGACGACCGGACCACGATCCGAATCGCGCACCTCGAGCGTCCCGCGCATCGCGCTCGGCGGGTTGCGATAATCGCGGGCGGAGCGGACGAGCACGATCTTGCCGCTGAGATAATCGAGCTCCGCCGGGGTCGCCGCGGAGAGTGGGAATGTGGATTGGCTCATGGCGTAATCCGGCCAATGGGTTGGAGCCCCCCGCTGCCCTGCAATGGCCGGCAGGGAATCGACCGGTGATACCGGCTTCGGTTCACCCGCCAAAGTCGCCGTTATGCAGCGGGGATGGCGGCCGCTGGACAACGGCGCGCGGCGAAATGCGGTTTACGAGCGATCGGCGCGATGGGCGTCGATGTCGTTCTCGTGTTCGCGAATCTTTGCCGCCACGGCGGCGAGCACGGCGGTCTCAGCCGACACGACCGGCGGGATCGCCAGCACAGTCGTGACTTCCCACTGCCCCGCCTCATGCAGATGGCCCCACGCATAGCAGCGAAGCGCCTTGTCGTGTCCGAGCAGTGCGAACACCTCGACGTTGCCATCCCACAGCACCTGGCCGTTCACGACCTGTTTCACCGACTCGGTTCGCGTATGCGAAACCTCGCAGTGGTGCAGCCGGCGGATGGTGGCGCGCAGTTCGCCAATGTAATTCATGGGCGAACTTCAGTGGTGACCCGGAGCCGGCACAAGGAGCAACCCACGAGTTTTCTCCGAAGCGATCATGGGCGTTTTTCCCGATGCCGCGGCGTCCGGATTTTGAATGTCGCGGCGGGGCCGATCTCGACCACGAGCAACTCGCCCTGGCCCGGCGCGCGCGCCGGCTCGGCACACCAGCGGCGGAGTGCGCTCAGAATCGCAACCGGGAATTCTCATGCCCGCACTTGGGGCACTTGCAGAGCTCGGTGCCGGAGGGCGCCGTGTAGAGCGCGTCGCAGCGAATGCAATGGAAGGTGGTCTTCCGCCGTTCGAGTTCGAAGCGACGATGATCGCGCCGATCGTACCACAGCCAGAGTCCCAGGAACACGACGGCGACAATCGTGCAATAGATGACGGCGGCGGTCGTGAGATCGAACATGCGCGAGGGAACCCTGCAGTAAATCGCCGCGAACGCCAAGCGCGCGAACGACCGACGGGCATCCGCGCTGAAAAAGAGGCGAAACGCCCACGCGTTTCGCTACGGAAAACCGTTGGACATACTGTGCCGGCGTAGCGGAAGCCGTGAGGCTTTCGCTGAGAATCGGATCGATTCCCCTGCGGCTGGAAGCCGCAGCCACTTTCCGGGCGAACTTCTTTCGATGGCACAATGGCGAGGCGGCTCGTCCGCAGTGGCTGCGGCATCCTTGCCGCAGTGACTTTCGAACGAACTTTCGATCCACGGGCCAAGATCCCCGCGAATAATTTCACGCATTACGCTACGCCACCAGGGACGACCCGACAGAACCGCCCATGACCACGGCGAATTTCGGCGAAAAAAAACGCGCCGAGTATCCTCGGCGCGTCGGGAGATTTGTTTGAATTGCGAGCCTAGCTCTTGGCCTCGCCCCCGGTCTCCGGCTTCTCGGCCGCAGGAGCGGTCGCTTCCGCCGGAGCCTCAGCCGCCGGTTTCGGCGCGCGCTTCGGCTTGGTGGACTTGCGACCCTTCGACTTCTTGTAGCCGGGATCGTCGGCCTTCACGAACTCGATCAACGCGAGTTCGGCGGCATCGCTGATCCGCTGCGGGCCCAGCTTGTAGATCCGGGTGTAGCCGCCATTGCGGTTCGCGAAATCCTTGTACGATTCATTGAAGAGCTTCGTGACGGCGGTCTCGTCGCGCACATCGCTGAGCGCGAGCCGGCGCAGGTGAATCCGGTCCTTCTCGTCGGTCTTGGCCGCGGCCTTCTTGGCCTTGGTGATGACCTTCTCGATGAAGGGACGAAGCGCCTTGGCTTTCGTGAGCGTGGTCTGGATCCGGCCGTGCATGATCAGCGATGCGGCCATGTTGGACAACATGGACTCGCGGTGCTCGCGGGTCACGCCCAGGGAAGCGCGGTGTTTATTGTGACGCATTGGGTGGTTCTTTTATTTGGCTCCCGATCGGCAATCCGGTCGCAGCGTTGGGCGGCAGCGGACGGCGCGGGCGCCGAAGACTTTTAAGGCGGGGAAGACCTGAAAGACGCGGAAGACGGTGGAGATTGTCGCTCGTGTCTCGCGTTCTTTCAGTGGCTCGCGTTCTTCGTTCAGGCTTCCTTCTTCGTGTCGAGCAGCCGCTCGTCGAACTTCATGCCGAGGGACAGGCCGAGCGCTTCGAGCTTCTCCTTGATTTCGTTGAGCGACTTCTTGCCGAAGTTGCGGTACTTGAGCATTTCCTGCTCGGTCTTCATCGCCAGCTCGCCGACGGTGGTGATGTTCGCGTTGTTGAGGCAATTCGCGGCGCGAACCGAGAGCTCGATTTCGTTCACCGACATGTTGAGCAGCTTGCGGAGTTTGTTCTGCTCCTCGCTGACCTCGGACTGCTGGTTCTCGAATTCGTACGCTTCCTCGCTGACGCGATCGAACACATCGAGGTGGTGCTTCAGGATCGACGCGGCCTGCTTCAGCGCGTCGTCGGGCGTGATGCGGCCATCGGTCCAGATCTCGAGGATCAGCTTGTCGTAATCCGTGATCTGGCCGACGCGGGTCGCCTCGACCGAATATTTCACGAGCCGCACGGGCGAGAAGAGCGAGTCGATCGGAATGACGCCGATCGCCTGGTCTTCCTTCTTGTTCGATTCGCCGGGGTAGTAGCCGCGGCCGGTCTTGATCTCGATCTCAGCCTCAAAGGACTTTTTCGAGTCGAGCGTGCAGACGACCTGCTCGGGATTGATGATCTGGATGTTGGCATCGGGCTGGATGTCGGCGGCGGTGACCGCGCCGGTCTTCGACGCCTTGATCATCAGCGAAATCGCTTCGCGCTTCAGCGAGACGATGAGAATCTTCTTCAGGTTGAGGACGATGTCGGTGACATCCTCCACGACCCCGTCGATGGACTGAAACTCGTGGTTCACGCCGTCGATCTTGATCGACGAAATGGCGGCACCCTCGATGGAGCTGAGGAGGACGCGACGGAGCGAGTTGCCGACGGTGTGGCCGTAACCGGCCTCGAAGGGTTCCGCGATGAACTTCGCGTAGGTGGGCGTGGCGCCTTCCTCGACCTTCGTGAGCTTGCTGGGGAGTTCGAACTTACCGAGGCGTTTTGGCATGGTGAGCGGGCGGAAATTAAGAGTGAGAGGGATAAGGGTTGGGAGGGGGAATCAGAAGCGCGAGTAGAACTCCACGATCAGCTGCTCGTTCACTTCGGGTTGCATTTCTTCGCGTGTCGGGAGGCGGACCACCGTGGCCTTGAAGGTCTCGGCATTCATCGTCAGCCAGCCGGGGACGTTGCGGATGCGGTTTTCCTCGAGGTTGCGGGTGGCGAGCTGCCTCGACGCGGGCGTGTTCTTGACCTCGATCTCGTCGCCCGGCTGCACGTTGTAGCTCGCGATGTCGACCTTGTGGCCGTTCACGCGAATGTGGCCGTGGCTCACCATCTGGCGGGCGGAAGAGCGGGTCTTCGCCAGGCCGAGAAGGTAAACCGTGCTGTCGAGCCGCGTCTCCAGCAACTGCAGGAAACGCTCGCCGGTGACGCCGCGCTCCTTCTTGGCGATTTCGAACACGCGGCGGAACTGGCGTTCGAGCAGGCCGTAGATGTAACGGAGCTTCTGCTTTTCATTGAGGCCGACGGCGTATTCGGAGACCTTGCGGCGCATCTTCGGGCCGTGCTGGCCCGGCGGATACCCGCGGCGTTCGAAGGCCTTGCCGGAGCCAAGCAGGTGCTGACCGAAGCGGCGGCTGATGCGTGTGGTGGGGCCGGTATAACGAGCCATGACTTAAAAAGTGATGAGTGAAGAGTGATGAGTGATAAGCGGGTGAAAGACGTAGGTTCAGGTTAAAAGCTCCGAGAGAGCATCTCGTCACTTGTCACCTGCCACTCGTCACTTCGTTACACCCGGCGGCGCTTGCGCGGCCGGCAGCCGTTGTGCGGAATCGGCGTGACGTCGACGATGGAGGTGATTTCGAGGCCGATCGCCTGGAGGGCGCGGATGGCCGAGTCACGACCGAGGCCGGGACCGGAGACGCGAATGACGATATCCTTGAGGCCGTGCGCCATCGCATTGCGGGCAGCGTCCTGGGCGACGATCTGCGCCGCGTAAGCGGTGGATTTGCGCGAGCCGCGGAAATTGCACTTGCCGGCGCTCGACCAGGCGATGACCTGGCCGCGCTGATCGGTGATCGAAACGATCGTGTTGTTGAACGACGCGAGGACGTTCGCGACGCCTGACGTAACGTTCTTCGAACCCTTTGCCTTGCGGACCTTGATCGCGCCGATCTCCTCCTTCAGGAGTTCTTCGGCCGTGGGCTGGCGGGCAACGCCGTGCACCATCTCGACCGGCTTCTGCTCGCCGGCGGGAGCGGCGGGCGCGCCCGGGGCGCCGGCGGCGGGAGCCGCGGCACCGGCAGCAGCAGGCGCACCACCTTCAGCGGCGGGCTTTGCAGCCTTGTCGCCACCCTTGGGACCCTTGGCCTTCTTTTCGGCCGGGGCGGCAGCAGCACCCTCGACGGGCGCCGTCGCGGCCTTTGCCGGCTTCTCTTTCTTCGGATTGGATTTTTCGTCGGCCATTTTTGGAAAGTGATGAGTGATTAGTGATGAGTGACCAGTGGAGCATTGGGACGGGTGTCGCGTGTCGTGACTTCCTCGTCACTTGTCACACGTCACTCGTCACTGGATTATACTTCTTTCGCCTTGGACACGCCCACGGTCTTGCGCGGGCCCTTGCGCGTGCGGGCGTTGGTGCTCGTGCGCTGGCCGCGGACCGGCAATCCGCGACGGTGGCGGATGCCACGGTAGCAGTTGATGGCCTGCAGGCGCTTCAGATTCGCGGCGATTTCGCGACGAAGGTCACCTTCGAGCACCCATTTATGCTCGGTGATGATGTGAACGATCTTGTTCAACTGTTCCTCGGTAAGGTCCTGCGCCCGCATGTCGGGATTCAAGGCCGCTTCCTTGACGAGTTGGTCAGCCCGCGTCGGGCCGATGCCGCTGATATAACGAAGGGAGAACGCGACTTTCTTCTTCGCGGGAATTTCTACGCCGAGGAGACGAGGCATGGTATGTGTTAGTTAAAACGAAAAGTGAAAGTGAAAGTGAGAGTGAGAGTGAGAGTGAGTCAGGTAACTTGAGCGGCGCCGAGGGGGCGCGGGACGGTGAGAATCTCGGGCCCGCGGTCGGTCGTGAGGACGGTGTGTTCGAAATGCGCGGAGGGCGTACCGTCCGCTGTCACAATCGTCCATCCATCCGAGAGCGTCTTGGTGCGGTAGGCGCCGAGGTTCACCATCGGCTCGATCGCGAGCGTCATGCCGGGCTTGATTTTGTCGCCCGTGCCGCGGCGGCCGAAGTTCGGGATTTCGGGTGGCTCGTGCATCGAGACACCGACCCCGTGGCCGACCATGTCGCGCACCACACTGAAGCCGTTCGCCTCGACGTAAGTCTGCACCGCGTGCGAGATGTCGCCGATTCGATTGCCAACCTGCGCCGCGCGAATGCCGAGGTCGAGCGCCTCGCGCGTCACGCGCAAGAGCTTCTCCACCGCCGGCACCATCGCGCCGACCGGCACGGTGAACGCATTGTCGCCCACATAGCCGTCGTGCCAGACAACGATGTCGAGGGAGACAACGTCACCTTCGCGCAAGACGCGGCGAAACGACGGGATGCCGTGAACGACTTCGTCGTTGACCGAGATGCAGGTATGCGCCGGGTAGCGACGGGAACCATGCTGGTAACCGTAACAGGCGCTGCGGGCTCCGAGCCGGGCGATTAAATCGCGACCGGCCTCTTCCAAGTCCTGGGTTGTGATACCAGGCCGGACCATGGGCTTCAGTTGCTCCAATACGGTCGCGGCGATGGCACATGCCTCACGCATCCTGGCGATACCCTCCTTGTTCTTGATCGGGATCGTCATGCGGACTTTTCCATCGTCGGTCCGGGATGCGCAAGTGCGTCGGCCTCTAACAACAGGCCGAGCGTGCGATAGTGTTCGAGGACATTCTCGTCATAACCGGGCGCGTGCAAGACACCATTCAGTGCCTCGTCACGAGCCTCGAGCCATTCATCGAACACCTTGGCTTGGAGCAGCGTAGCCGGGAAGTCGGTGAGGACAAATCCCGCATCAGGTTTGCGCGCAAAGAACCACCGGCGCATCAGCGCCAGAGTGGCAGCTTCCTTCGCCGCAGCCGAGGCCGGGCGAAGACTCACGGGCGCGGACGCCCGTGCCACACGCGAAATCTCCGGCCCTTTCAGGGAAGTCGGAGAGACGTGCTCAAGATTCAAAGAACGGACTCGATCCAGCAGCGGAGCTGACGAACCGAGGATAAGGAACTTGGCTTTGGCGAGACGGCCGCAACCAGCAAAGAGGTCGGAGATGCCACCCATCGCCGCCAGAGTAAAGAACTATTTTAAAAACGCCTTGTAGGCCCAGATTGATGTGCCCAGCACGAGCAAAATGAGCATCGGCAGCGCGAGTTTCATGACCGCTTCGTGGCTCAAGGCCTCTCCCGTCATGCCACCCTGCGGATTCGCGCTGCGGGCCCGGATCCGGCCCTTGCGGAGGAACCCGTCGTAGTGACGCTGGAGGAGGAACGTCTCGACCTGGCGCATCGTGTCCAGGATGACGCCCACGGTGATGAGCATGCCCGTGCCGCCGAAGAAATACGCAATGCGCTGCGGGACCTTCAGCTCGAAGAAGATCACGTCCGGCAGAATCGCGATGATGGTGAGGAAAATCGCGCCGGCCAGCGTCAGACGCGTCATGACGAAGTCGAGGAACTGCGCGGTCGGCTGACCCGGACGGACGCCGGGAATGTAGCCGCCGTACTTTTTCAGATCGTCCGCGATCTGGATCGGCTTGAACATGACCGACACCCAGAAATAGCTGAAGAACAGGATCAGCACCGCATTCAGAAAGTAGTACCAGAAGCTGCCGTGCAGGAGGTTTTGCGAAAACTCGCTCAGGAACTTCAGGTTGTAGGCGCTGCCGACCCACGAGAAAATCTGCTGCGGAAACAGCAGGATCGCACTGGCGAAGATCACGGGCATGACGCCGGAGTAATTCACCTTCAACGGCAGGAAGGAACTCTGGCCGCCCATCACCTTGTTGCCGACCACGCGCTTGGCATATTGGACCGGAATCTTCCGCTGGCCCTGCACGACCGCGATGATGCCCATGGTGACGATGACAAAGAGCGCGATCATGACGATCGCCTGCGGCACGCCGAGATTCACGCCCGTGCCGACGGGACGGAAGAACAGCTGGTAGGTCTGCTGGGCGGCGCCGGGCATGTCAGCGAGAATGCCGATGGTAATCAGCAGCGAGACGCCATTTCCGATGCCGCGCTGGGTAATCTGTTCACCGAGCCACATCAGCAACATCGTGCCCGCAGTCATGAAAATCACCGACGTGACGATGAATGACCACCGTCCGATGATGACGATGGGCCCATAGGTCGCCAGGTCGTAACCGGGGAACAGCTGCTGCGGGTTGTTCAACGCCAGGAGCAGGAGCGTGCCTTGAATCACGCAAATCAACACGGTCGCGTAGCGCGTGTATTGCGTCAGCTTCTGCCGGCCGACATCACCTTCCTGCTGGAGCCGGCTGAGCGCCGGCACGACCGCGGTCATCAGCTGGAAAATAATCGAGGCGCTGATATACGGCATGATGCCCAGGGCCGCGATGGCGCCCTTGGTCAGCGCGCCGCCCGTGAACATGTTGTACAAACCGATCAGCGCACCGGCGCCGCCGGCCGTCTGCTCGGCGAAAAACCGCTGGAGCGGTTCCGGATCGATGCCGGGCAGCGGAACAATCGCGGCCACCCGGGAGACGAACAGCAGCGACAACGTATAGAAAATACGCGAGCGCAGCTCGGGGATCTTGAGAGAATTCGTGAAGGCGGAAAACACGGGGAGAAGATTTTCGATTTTTGATTCTCGATTTTCGAGCGGGAAATTCGGTCAGGCTTGGGCAGCGGCCTAATCCAAAATCGCCAATCGAAAATCCAAAATCCGTCGGCGTCAGCCCACAATGGCCTGGCCGCCGGCCTTCTCGATTTTTTCCTTGGCCGAAGCGGAAAACTTGGCCGCCGTGATTTTCAGCGCGCGGGTGATTTCGCCGTCGCCGAGCACCTTGACCGTGCTCTCGCCGTTGCGGATGAGCCCGCTCTTCGCGAGCACGTCGGCATTCACCTCGGTGATTTTTTCGTCGAGCGACGCGAGTTCGCCGATGTTCACCACCGGCAGTTCGGTACGGTGGTTGTAATTATTGAAACCCCGGTGCGGCAGTTTGCGGTAGAGCGGCATCTGGCCGCCTTCAAAGCCGGGCCGAATGCTGCTACCGGAACGCGCCGTCTGGCCCTTGCCGCCCCGGCCGCTGGTCTTGCCGTGGCCGCCGCCTTCGCCGCAGCCAACGCGCTTCTTGCGGTGCACGGCACCGGGGACGTTCTTCAGTTCGTGGAGTTTCATGATGGTTCCTCAGGAGGGGCGCCACGCCCGGCCACCGGCCGGGCGAGACTCGGATTGGATCGATTTCTAGAAAGTTGTTCGGTTGGCCGGGCGAAGGACCAAGCTCCAAACTGGTAAATGGAGATTTGTGATTCTCTGGAGCTTGAATCTTGGTGCTTGGAGCTTTCGCGCGCCGCGCGCCGCGCGTCAGCTCGTGGCGCGGATCTTGTTGATGTTCTCCGCCAGCCGGAGCTGCATCAGGCCGTTGAGCGTGGCGTGCACGACGGCGATGTGGTTCGAGGAACCCATCGACTTCGTGAGGATGTTCTTCACCCCGGCCGCTTCGAGCACGGCGCGCACGCCGCCACCGGCGATCAGCCCGGTGCCGGGCGAGGCCGGCTTCAGCATCACGCGGCCGCCGTCGTATTCGCCCATCACATCGTGCGGAATCGTGTCGCCCTTGAGCTTCACGGTGACGAGGTGCTTGTGCGCGTTCGCGGTGCCCTTCTTGATCGCGTCAGGCACTTCGTTGGCCTTGCCGTAGCCGATGCCGACCTTCCCCTTGCCATCACCAACGACGGTGAGCGCGGCGAACGAGAAACGCCGGCCGCCCTTCACGACCTTGGCGCAACGATTGATGAAGACGACCTTCTCGATCATCGTCGGGCCATCGCCCTCCTGTGGCTTGTCGCGATTGTCACGACGCGGGCCACGATTGCCCTGGCCGCGGAAGCCGCCGCCGCCACCACGATAGCCACCCTGGCCGCGCGGCGAACGTTGCTCGCGCGCCGGAGCGGCCGCGGGAGCAGAAGCTGGAGCCGCCGCCGGAGCCGCGGTTTCCGGAGCGGCCGCGGGCGTGGTGTTTTCCGGCGCAACCGGTGCGGCGGGTGTGGTCGTTTCGGGCGAAGAGGCGGAAGTGGGTTCGGTGCTCATGCAGTTTTTAGAATTTGAGGCCACCTTCGCGTGCGGCGTCGGCGAATGTTTTGACTTTCCCGTGATACGGCGCGCCGCTGCGGTCGAATACGACCGATTCGATGCCGGCGGCCTTCGCCTTGGCGGCGAAGGCGGCGCCCAGCGCCTTGGCGCTGGCGATGTTGGCCTTGAGCTTCTGCTTGCGCAGCTCGGCATCCAGGCTGGAAAGAAACACCAGCGTCGCACCGGCGTCGTCGTTGATCGCCTGGGCGTAAATGTGCTTGGTCGTGAAACGAACCGCGAGCCGCGGGCGCGCGGCCGTGCCGTTCACCTTCTTGCGGATACGCCAACGACGGTTCTGAAGGAGGCGTGCTTTGGTAACAGTGTTCATTTTTTCTTCTTTGGCCCTTAGGCGACGGTCTTGCCTTCCTTGCGGCGAACGCGCTCGCCCACGATGCGCACGCCCTTGCCCTTGTACGGTTCCGGCGGGTAGTAGCCGCGAATCTCCGCCGTGACAGCGCCGACGAGCTGCTTGTCGGCGCCCTCAACCTTCACCTTCGTGCCATCGGTCACCGTGACTTTGATCCCTTCCGGGATGTCCATCAGGATCGGGTGCGAATAGCCGAGCGCCAGATCGAGCTGTTTGCCCTTCAGCGCGGCCTTGAAACCGACGCCTTGGATCTCGAGGTCCTTGGTGTAGCCGTCAGTCACACCCTTGACCATGCCGGCGACGATCGAGCGGACGGTACCGTACATCGCCTTCGCGAAACGGGTCTCTTCAGTCGGGGCGAACGTCACCTTCTTTTCGGCGATGGTCACTTTGACGACGGGCGCGAAGGTTTTCTGTACCTTGCCCTTGGGTCCCTCGACGAAGACGGTGTCACCATTGAGGGTGACCTTGACCTTGTCGGGGATGGAAACGGGTTGTTTGCCAATGCGGCTCATTTTTGAAAAAGGGATTGAGGGAGTGAGGGACTGAGGGAAAACACCGGCGGATCGAAGCGGTTGGGTTCGAGGTCTCTGGTCTTTTGTCTCTAGTCCCTAGTCCTTGTTACCAAACGTTGCAGATCAATTCGCCGCCCGCGCGATTGCGGCGGCAGTCGGCGTCCTTCATCAGGCCCTTCGACGTCGACACGATGCCGATGCCAAGGCCATTCAGGACGCGCGGAATCTCGGTGTAGCTGAAGTAAAGGCGGCGGCCAGGCGTCGAGACGCGCTTCAGCCCGGTGATGGCAGGCCCGCCGTCGACGTACTTCATTTTCACGATGAGGGTCTTGTGCCCCTGCTCATCGGTGCCGTTGCTGTGGTCGGCGACGTAGCCCTCGCTCTTGAGGATCGCGGCGACGCTCTCCTTGAGGATGGAGTGCGGCATCGCGCACTCATCGAGGCGCGCCTTGCTCGCATTGCGGAGGCGCGTGAGAAAATCACTAATCGGATCGGTCATGGTGGATGTTTTTTTACGGCCGCGCGGGTCATATCCCATGCGCCAAAGGCGCATCAACCCCCGTGGGCGAAAGATGTCTTGGTTATCGGTTATTGGTTATCGGTTAATGGGCGGTTGCTATTCGAAAGGAGGGTCACAAAGAGCGGTGTCTTTCCGGTGACAAATAACGAACAACTAATAACCGATATCCGCGCGAAGCGCCTTACCAGGAGGACTTGATCACGCCGGGGATCTTCCCGTTAAGCGCGAGCTCGCGGAACGTGATACGCGACACCCCAAACTTGCGGATATACGCGCGCGGGCGGCCGCTGAGGGAGCAGCGGTTGCGGATCCGCGTGGGTGACGAGTTGCGCGGGAGCTTCTGCAGCTTCTTCTGTGTGGCGTGAAACTCCTCGTCGGTGGTGGCGGGACTGATGAGAACGGCCTTCAGCTCGGCGCGCTTGGCGGCGAACTTGGCGGCGAGCTTGATGCGCTTCTTGTTGCGCTCGATGGCGGAGGTCTTGGGCATTTTCGATTTTCGATTCTAGATTTTCGATTGGTCTGGCGTCTGGCTTCTGACCTCTGCATCAGGCGGCTGCCTTGGGTGCGGTGGTGGTTTCGGTGCGACGGAACGGCATGCCGAGCAGCCGGAGCAGCTCGCGGCCTTCGTCGTCGCTGTCGGCCGTCGTCACGATCGTGATATCGACGCCAATGTGCTTCTTGATGTTTTCCACCGTGATTTCGGGGAAAATCGAGTGATCGGTAATGCCGAGGTTGTAGTTCCCCTGCCCGTCCAGCTTCGTCGGCACGCCACGGAAATCGCGAATGGTCGGAAGCGCGACGGCGATCAGCCGATACAGAAATTCCCACATCGAATGGCCGCGGAGCGTCACGTGACAGCCGACGATCTGGCCCTGCTTCAGCTTGAAATTGGCGATGGCCTTGCGGGATTTCGCGAGCACGGGCTTCTGGCCGGCGATCTGCGCGATGTCGCGCTGGATGTCCGCGATCTGGTTCTTGTCGGCTTCCGCGTCGATGCCGGTGTTGATGCTGATTTTGGCCAGCTTCGGAACCTCGTGCTTGTTCTTGTAGCCGCGGCTCTTCACGAGCTCAGGCACGGCCTGCTCGAGATAGACTTTTTTGAGTGATGGAACGTAGCTCATGTAAGTTGCCCGCGATTACCGACCGCGAGGCGATTGAGGGTGGTTTCGTGAATGGAAAAGCGTCGAGTAACGCAGGCGCGGAGCCGGGCTGGCAAGCGCGCTTTTTCGCGTGCCGCTTAGGCGTTGGCGGGTGCCTTCTTCCGCTTGGTGCTCGCGTCGTAGGTCGACTGCAGCATCAGGTTGCTGATGTGCACCGAGCCTTCGCGCTCGGCGATCGTGCCCTGCGGGTGCTCCTGCGACTTCTTGAGATGCCGCTTGATCATCGCCACACCCTCGATGCGCGCGCGCTGCTTGGCGGCGAGAACCTCGAGAACCTTGCCGGACTTGCCTTTTTGCGCCCCGGCGATGACAACGACCTGGTCGCCGCGTTTAACGTGAAATTTCTGCATGATGAGAGGAATTGAGGGATAAGGGAGTGAGGGATTGAGGGGTGACGACCCGTGGTTTGTGGTCCCTGGTCCCTAGTCCCTGCTCCGAGGCGAAACCTCAGAGAACCTCCGGCGCGAGCGAGATGATCTTCATGAAGTTCTTCGCGCGCAATTCGCGGGCCACGGGTCCGAAAATACGGGTGCCCTTCGGGTTGTTGGTCGGATCGATGATCACGATGGCGTTGCTGTCGAAACGCAGGTAGCTGCCGTCGGAACGGCGGATCGGCGCCTTGGTGCGGACGACGACCGCTTTCGCGACCTCGCCCTTCTTCACCGTGGCGTCAGTCGTGCTTTCCTTGATGTGCACGGTGACGATGTCGCCCACATGGGCGTAAAGCGTCCGCTGGCCCATCCGTTGGATGAGAGCGGCTTTGCGGGCGCCGGTGTTGTCGGCGACTTCGAGAATGGAGCGGAGTTGAATCATGGCGTTATTTTCGATTTTCGAATGTCGATTTTTGATTCTGGATTCTGCCGTGCAGGTTCAGGGAACTTCCGAAGTACGACGGCGCTCGCCGCCCAATCGAAAATCGCGAATCCAAAATCGAAAATGGTTCAGGCCTTGCCCTCGGACTTGACGGGTGCCTCTTCGTGGCGGGTGGTCTTTGTCGGGACGGCGGCGGCGACGTCGGTCTCGCTGATGGCGACACCTTCGGCGGCAACGGCCTTGTGGATCACGTTGACGACGCGCCAGCGTTTCAGCCGGCTGATCGGACGGGTCTCCATGACCTCGACCTTGTCGCCCACCTTGGTCTCGTTCTTCTCGTCGTGGACGTGGAGGACGGTCTGGCGGTTGACGACCTTCTGATAAAGCGGATGCGGTGCCTTGAACGGGACGACGACTTTGATCGACTTGTCGCCCGAGCGGGAGGAAACGACGCCGACGACTGTTTTGCGTGCGCTGCGCAGGGCGGGAGTGGCGGTGGACATTTTAATTTTCGGTTTTGGATTCTCGATTTTCGATTTCCGGGATTTCCGAGGCGCGACCGCGGTCGCTGCTCAATCGAAAACCAAAAATCGAAAATGGGTTCAGGCGGCGGCGGGAGTGGCTTTCGCTTTCTTGGCCGTGAGTTCGGTCTCGAGTCGCGCGATGTCCTTGCGGAGCGTGCGCAGCTCGTGGGTCTTTTCGACCTGGCCCGTCTGCTTGCGCAGGCGAAGGTTGAGGAGTTGCTCGCGCGTTTCGCGGATCTTGTTGCCGATCTCGGCGGGCGAGAGTTCGCGGATTTCTTTGTAAGTCATGGTGAATTTTCGATTTTCGATTTTCGATTTGCCGGGTTGGCGGATGGCGCAGTGCCGTGGGCTCAATCCCGAATCCAATCCAAGATCGAAAATAATCTCAGGCCGCGGTGCCTTCGCGCATGATGAAGCGGCAGCGGAACGGGAGTTTCGCGTCCGCGAGACGAAAAGCTTCCTTGGCGACGGTGAGCGGAATGCCGGCGAGTTCGAAGAGCACGGCGCCGGGCTTGATGACGGCGACGTAGAACTCGACCGGGCCCTTGCCCTGGCCCATGCGGACCTCGGCGGGCTTCTTGGTGACGGGCTTGTGCGGGAAGATGCGGATCCAGAGTTTGCCCTTGCGCTTCAGGTGGCGCGAGATGGTGACGCGGGCCGCTTCGATTTGCTGGCCGGTCATCGGGCCGCGCGTGAGGGACTGGAGGCCGAATTCGCCGAAAGCGAGCGTGTTGCCGCGCTTGGCGTTGCCGGAGCGGGAGCCCTTCTGCGACTTGCGATATTTGGTGCGGGCGGGAGCGAGAGCCATGGTGAGTTTCGATTTTGGATTTTCGATTTTCGATTTCGGACTCCGATTTTCCGGCGCTCAGCGCCATTCGAAAATCGAGAATCGCGAATCGAAAATGTCTTCAGGAGTTGTCGGCTTCCTTTTTGCAGATCCAGCACTTGACGCCGATCTTGCCGTAGACGGTGCGGGCCTCGGAGAAACCGTAGTCGATGTTCTCGCGGAGCGTATGGAGCGGCACGCGACCCTTGCGCTGCCACTCGCGGCGCGCGATGTCGGCGCCGCCGAGGCGACCCGAGCACTGGATACGAATACCCTCGGCTCCAAGCGCCATGGCCATTTCGACCGCCTTCTTCATCGCGCGGCGGAAAGCGATGCGGCGCTCCAGCTGCAGCGCCACGTTCTCCGAGACCAGCTGCGCCTCGATCTCGGGCTTCTTGACCTCCTGGATGTCGAGCAGGATTTCCTTGCCCGTGATCTTCGCCAGCTCGGCCTTGATGTTCTCGACCTCCTGGCCCTTGCGGCCGATGACGATGCCGGGGCGCGCCGTGTAAATTTTCACCCGCACGCGGTTCGAGGCGCGCTCGATGAAGATGCGCGGCACCGATGCCTGCTTCAATTTTTCCATCAGCTTTTCGCGGATGATCTGATCCTCGTGGAGCAGCTTGGGGAAATCCTTCTTGCCGGCATACCAGCGCGACTGCCAGTTGCGGCGGACGGCGAGACGGAAACCGATCGGATTGGTTTTTTGGCCCATGGAAGTGAATTAGGAGTTGGTTTCGCCGTCGGACAGGATGATGCGGATGTGGGACATTTTCTTGCGTCGCGGGGCGGCCGAACCGCGGGCCGCCGCCTTGAAGCGCTTCAACACCGGGCCGTTCTCGATCACGGCGCTCTTCACCGTCAGCGAGTCCGCCGACAGGTTGTTGTTGTTCTCCGCATTCGCGATCGCGCTCTTCAGCGTCTTCGCGATCAGCCGCGCGGACTTGCGCGGGATCAGGGCGAGATAATCCACCGCGTCCGTCGCCTTGCGGCCTTGGATGATGCGGGCGACTTCGCGCACCTTTTTCGGGGACATGCGCGCGTTGCGCGTGAGGGCTTGAACTTCCATGTTGGTGGTGAGGATTCCGATTTTGCTTCGGCGATAGCGGCGTGACGCGAGTCGCGCCCTACCCTTTTGGTTTTCGTATCTGAGTTTAAGATTTGAGGACTTTGACGCTGGCGGTGTCGCCGGGGCGGATGGACTGCTTCGGGACGAGGGTCAGGATGAGCGCGGCGCTGCAAGCCGGCCGCAGTTCGACCACGAGCACCTCGGCGATATCCGTCGTGCCGCGACTGATACGGCACACCATCCCGGCGCGGAGCCCGGCGTCGAAACCGCCGCGCAGCAGGACGAGATCGGCCACGCGGGTGGATTCGATCGTCGCCACCGTGGCGGAGGGCGCGGCGGCAATGGCCAATGGGAAATGGGCAATGGCCAAGACTGCCAGGCCCGCAAGCATGAGCCGGCGGGAACGCGACAGAACTGGTATTGAATTGGTCATTCGTTGCTCTTGCCCATTTGCCATTAGCCAAGCCGAGCGGAGCGCGGCTCAGATCTCCTTGCGGGTCATGCCGCCGTGCGCCTTGAAGATGCGCGTCGGGGCGAACTCGCCCAGCTTGTGGCCGACCATGTTCTCGGTGACGTACACGGCGATGAACGCCTTGCCGTTGTGAACGCTAAAGGTGTGGCCGACAAAGTCGGGCGTGATGGTCGAGCGCCGGGACCAGGTCTGAATCGGCTTCTTGGCGCCGGACTTCGCCGCCTTCTCGATTTTTTCGAGCAGGTGGTAGTCGACGAAAAAGCCCTTTTTGATGGAACGTGCCATGGGGAGAAAAATACAAATCAGGAAACGGCAGAAATAAGAAACAGGTGAAACGCAGGCGTTGGGTTTCTTCTTTCCAAGGTTTCTTCTTTGGTTGTTTGTTTGCCTACTTCTGGCCGCGCGGCTTGCGACCGTTGTGGTGGACGATGATCTGGCTGTTCGACGGCTTCGAACGGCGGCGGGTCGGGAAGCCCTTCGCAAGCTGGCCCCATGGCGACACCAGCTGCTGGCGACCGCCACCACCCTTCGACTTGCCCTGGCCACCACCGTTGGGGTGGTCGACCGGATTCATCGCCATGCCGCGGACCGTCGGGCGCACGCCGAGCCAGCGCTTGCGGCCGGCCTTGCCGAGGGACTGCTGGTTGTGGTCGCCGTTGCCTACTTCGCCAATCGTGCCGCGGCACTTCGGATTCACATAACGCAGCTCGCCGGACGGCATCTTCAGCGTCGCCTTGTCGGCTTCGATCGCGACGAGCTCGAGGCTCGCCCCGGCCGAACGCGCAATCTGCGCGCCGCGCCCCGGGATCAGCTCCACGCAATGGAGCCGCGTCGAGGGCGGGATGATCGACAGCGGGAAGTTGTTGCCAATATTGAAATCGTTCGTCGTCGCCTTGTCGGACGTGAAGATCGAGTCGCCGACCTTCAGGCCTTTCGGCGCGAGGATATAACGTTTCTCACCATTCGTGTAGGCCACGAGCGCGAGGTTCGCCGAGCGGTTCGGATCGTATTCGAGCGCCTGCACCTTGGCGGGCACATCAAGGAGGCCGCGCTTGAAATCGACGATGCGGTACAACTGCTTGTGACCGCCGCCGCGATGACGCGACGTGATGCGACCATAGACGTTGCGGCCGCCGGTCTTGTGCTTGGTCTCGAGCAGCGCGCGCTCGGGACGCTTCTTCGAGAGGTCGGCCGTCGTCTTGTTGAGCGACGTGAAGCGGCCGGCGGGCGTGAGCGGACGAAAGGAATGAATAGGCATGTTGATGTCTCCGGATTGGGCCCGCCTCCGTCGGAGGCAGGCGTGATCGGATTAGACGAGTTCGATTTTGTCTCCGGTCTTGAGGGTCACGATCGCCTTCTTGTAATCAGAGCCGATCACCGGGCGGCCCTGCCGGCTCTTCTTGTTTTTCCCGCGATAAACCTGCGTGTTCACGCGACGCACGGTGACCTTGAAGGTCTGCTCCACCGCCTCGGCAATCTGGTGCTTGTTGGCGTGGCCGTAGACCTCGAAGGTGTATTGGCCAAGTTCGGACGAAAGCTTGTTCGACTTCTCCGACAGGCGGACGAGTTTGAGGATCTTGTCGGGTTGCATTAGTTCTTCCCTCCGTTGACGCGGGCGATGATGGCATCGAGCGCCTTGGTGCTGACGATGATCTTGGCGTATTGGGCCAGGTCCAGGGTGTTGAGCTTCGACGCATCCTGGAGCGACACGCGCTCGAGGTTGCGCGAGGCGCGGGACGTCTCGGCGGCGAAAGGCGCGTCGACGAGCAGCACGCGACCCTTCGGCGCGATACGGCCGACGACCACGTTGATCGCCTTCGTCTTCGTGACCTTGGTGTCGAACGCTTCGATGACGGCGATTTCGCCGGCGCTCGCGCGGTCGAACAGGGCGCGGCTGAACGCGAGCTGCTTCACCTTCGAATTGATCTTCTTCGAATAGTCGCGCGGCTTGGGACCGAACACGACGCCGCCCCCGCCCCATAGCGGAGAGCGACTGGAACCGGCGCGGGCGCGACCGG
The DNA here is from genome assembly GCA_030648295.1 of Opitutaceae bacterium. Classification (GTDB taxonomy): domain Bacteria; phylum Verrucomicrobiota; class Verrucomicrobiia; order Opitutales; family Opitutaceae; genus ER46. The sequence continues at coordinate 28,454 of JAUSID010000210.1, forward strand.
TGCCCTTCTGGCGCCACGGCTTCCTGCCGCCGCCGCGGACTTCACCCCGAGTCTTCGTCGAGTGGGTGCCCTGGCGGTTGTTCGCGTTGATGGCGACGATCACTTCCTTCACCGCTTGCAGGCCCTTGTCGCCTTCAAACGTCGGCAGCCCGAAATCTTTTTCGGTGCTGGTCGTGCCGTCGGCTGAGAAAACTGTAAGTTTCATGTCTTCGAATCTCCTTATTTCTTGGCCGGCGCGGCGGCCGGTTTGGCGGCGGCAGCGGGCTTGGCGGCGGCCGGTTTGGCCGCGGGGGCGGCACCCTTCCTGGTGTCAGCGATCGGTGCGGGCGGAGGCGGAAGCGCCCACTGGCCCTTGATCGCGCTGCGGACGATGACGTCGTCGCCATTCGCGCCGGGAATCGCTCCCTTCACGAGGATGAGATTCTTGTCCGCAATGACTTTCACCACGCGCAGATTTTGTACCGTGCGGGCTTCGCTGCCCATGTGACCGGGCATGCGCTGGTTCTTCCAGACGCGGCCGGGGGTCTGGCGCATGCCGACCGAACCGATGCGGCGGTGGAACATGGAACCGTGCGCGGCGGGACCGCCAGCGACACGGAAACGCTTCACCACGCCCTGGAAGCCCTTGCCCTTGGTCACGCCGATGACGTCGACCAGCTGGCCTTCGGTGAACGACGTCGCATTGACGACGTCGCCGACCTTCAGCGTCGGCGCGGCTTCGAGGCGGACCTCGGCGAGGACACGGGGCGCGGCTTCGAGACCCGCCTTTTTGGCGTGCCCGAGCTCACCGGCGGCGGTGTTCTTGATTTTCTTCTGCGCGAAACCGAGTTGGACGGCATTGTAGCCATCGATTTCAACGGTCTTGACCTGGACCACAGAGCAGGGTCCGGCTTCAACCACGGTGACGGGCACGAGCACGTTCTGTGCGTCGTAGACCTGCGTCATGCCGAGTTTCTTACCTAAAATTTCGGAGATCATAGGCTAAGCGGTAGGTGGATGGTTTTCCGTTTAACGGACCTACTTTAGCGGGGGCCTGGCGGTCCCGCAGGCGCGGGACACAGGCATCGGCTAACTGTAGAGTATTAAAACCGGGTGGTTTTTTGAGTGAGAGTGAGGGTTAAGAGGAGCAGGGAAAAAGGGCGGATCTGTCGCGATCGATTTGCCGGCGGGCTGCGGTCCTTGGTCCTGGTCTTTGGTCTCTGGGTCAGCGGCGCCGCCGCTCAGACGTTGATCGTGATGTCAACGCCCGAGGGCAGGTTCAGTTTCTTCAGCTCGTCGACCGTCTGGGCCGTCGGCTCGATGATGTCGATCAGCCGCTTGTGCGTGCGGGTCTCGAACTGCTCCATCGACTTCTTGTCCACGTGAGGCGAACGGTTGACCGAGAGCTTCTCGATCCGGGTCGGCAGCGGGATGGGGCCGGAAACGCGGGCGCCGGAGCGCTTGGCGGTTTCGACGATGTCCTGGGCCGACTGATCGATTACGCGATAGTCGAAGCCCTGGAGTTTGATGCGAATTCGTTGGCCTTTCATGGCGAAAAAAGAACGGAGGATTAAGTGCGGGCAGGAGCTTTCGACGAGGTCTCGACGATTTTCGCCAAGAGCGAATTCGGCACCTGCTCGAAGTGCGACGGCGTGATGCCGGCGCTGGCACGGCCTTTCGAGAGCGAGCGAATATCAGTCACGTAACCAAACAGCATTTCGAGCGGGACGTACGCGTTGATGATGCACGCGCCGGCCTTGTTTTCCACGCCCTGAATCTGGCCGCGGCGGCGGTTGATGTCGCCCATGAGGTCGCCCTGGTAGTCTTCCGGGGTCGTGACCTCGACGTGCATGATCGGCTCGAGCAGGATCGGGTTCGCCTTCTTCATCGCGTCCTTCAACGCGAAGATGCCGGCCATCTTGAACGCGAGTTCGGACGAATCGACCTCGTGGAAGGTGCCGTCCACGATGCGGACGATGATGTCGACCACCGGGAAGCCGGCGACGACACCGTTGTTCGCGCCCTCGAGGATGCCTTCGGTCGCCGGCTTGATGAATTCCTTTGGAATCGCACCACCCACGACCTCGTTGACGACCTCGACGCCCTTGCCCTTCTGGTTCGGCTCGAGCTTGATGATGACATGGCCGTATTGGCCCTTGCCGCCCGACTGGCGGATGAATTTGCCCTCGCCATCGGCCGGCTTCAGCACCGTTTCGCGATAGGCGATCTGCGGCTTGCCGGCGGTGGCCTCGACCTTGAACTCGCGCTTCATCCGGTCGCGGATGATGTCAAGGTGAAGCTCTCCCATGCCGGCGAGAATGGTCTGGCCGGTGTCGGTATCGGTCTTCACGCGCAGCGTCGGATCCTCGGCCACGAGTCGCTGGAGCGCGGTGCCCATCTTTTCCTGATCGGCCTTCGAGTTCGGCTCGATCGACATCGAGATGACGGGCTCGGGGAATGACGGCGGCTCCAGGCGGATGTCGAAATCCTCATCGCACAGCGTATCGCCGGTGATGACATCCCTCACGCCCACGAGCGCGCAGATGTCGCCGGAGTAGGCCTTCTCGATTTCCTCGCGATCCATGGCGCGCATGAGCACGAGCCGCGAAACGCGCTCGGTGCGCCGCGTGCGCGGATTGTAGACCGACATACCCTTCGGGAGGATGCCGGTGTAGACGCGGAAGAAGACAATCTTGCCGACAAAAGGATCGGTCCAGAGCTTGAACGCGAGGCCGGCCATCTTGGCCTTGTCGTTGACGATCGCCTCCACGTCCTTGCCGTCGGTGTCCTGGCCCACCATCGCCGGAACATCGATCGGGCTCGGCAGATAGTTGACCACGCAGTCGAGCAGCCGCTGCACGCCCTTTTTCTTGAACGCCGAGCCCGGGATGACGCCGGTGAATTGGAGCGAAATCGTCGCCTTGCGGACGCCGAGCATCAGCTCGTCCACATCGATGTCCTCGCCGTTGAGATATTTCTCGGCGATGACATCGTCGAAGTCGGAAACCGCCTCGATCAACTTGTCGCGGTATTCCTTCGCCTGCTCCTTCAGGTCGGCCGGAATCTCGCTCGTGACCGGATTCATCCCCATGGGATCGGTCGTTTCGTCGAAGATGTAGGCGAGGTTCTGGACGAGATCGACGACACCGCGGAAATTCTCCTCCTTGCCAATCGGAATGAACAGCGGGTGCGCGTTGGCCTTGAGCTTCTCGCGCATTTCCGAGATGGCGCGGAAGAAGTCGGCACCAATGCGATCCATCTTGTTGATGAACGCGACCCGCGGAACCTTGTACTTGTTCGCCTGCCGCCAGACCGTCTCGGACTGGGGCTGGACGCCGGCGACGGCGCAGAACACCGCGACCGCGCCGTCGAGCACGCGGAGCGAACGCTCCACCTCGGCGGTGAAGTCGACGTGGCCGGGCGTATCAATAATGTTGATGCGCTGCTTGATCCCTTTCCACGGGCCGCACGAGGCGTTCCAGGCGCAGGAGATGGCGGCGGCGGTGATGGTGATGCCGCGCTCGCGCTCCTGTTCCATCCAGTCGGTCACCGTGGTGCCCTCGTGAACCTCGCCCATCTTGTGGACGGCGCCGGAGTAAAAGAGAATGCGTTCGGTCGTGGTGGTCTTGCCCGCGTCGATGTGCGCGGCGATGCCGATGTTGCGGGTCCACTCGAGCGGAAACGGCCGCTCCTTCGCGTTGGCGGGCAAAATCCTGGCCTTGTCGGTGACGACCGTAATCTTGATGGGAGATGCAGCAGCGACTGACATGTGAGCGTGGGGCTGGACCGGTTACCAGCGGAGGTGGGCGAAGGCGCGATTGGCCTGGGCCATCTTGTGGGTGTCTTCCTTCTTCTTCACGACCGAGCCCGTGTTGTTGTAGGCGTCGATGATCTCGGCGGCGAGGGCGTCCTTCATCGGAATGCCCTTGCGGCTGGTGGCGGCGGCAACAATCCAACGCAGGGCTAGCGATTCCTGGCGATCGAATGAGATTTCCACCGGCACCTGGTAGGTGGCGCCACCAACCCGGCGGCTCTTCACCTCGAGGCGCGGGCGTGCATTTTCCAGCGCGCCGAGCATCAGATCCACCGGGTCGCCCTTCTCGAGCTTCTCCGAAACCTTCTCGAAGGCACCGTAGACGATGCGCTGGGCAAGGTTCTTCTTGCCGTTCTTCATGATGACATTGACGAGGTGCGCTACCAGCGGGCTGTTATAGCGGATGTCGGGCTGGGCCTGGCGTTTCTCGGCTCGATGGCGACGGGACATGGCGGAAGGATTTTAGAAGAGAACGGCGGGTTACTTGGCGGCCTTCGGGCGTTTGACGCCGTACTTGGAACGGGAACGGCGGCGCTTCTCCACGCCGGTGGCGTCGAGCGTGCCGCGGACAATGTGGTAACGAACGCCGGGCAGATCCTTCACACGGCCGCCGCGCACGAGCACGATGGAGTGTTCCTGAAGGTTGTGCCCCTCGTCCGGAATGTAGGAGATCACTTCGTTGCCGTTGGTCAGACGAACCTTTGCCACCTTGCGGATGGCGGAATTCGGCTTCTTGGGCGTGCGGGTCATGACCTGCACGCAGACGCCGCGGCGGAAAGGATTGCCTGCCAAAGCCGGAGACTTGGACTTGGCGGTCACCTTGCGGCGGCCTTTGCGCACGAGTTGGTTGATGGTCGGCATACGAAATGGGTTACCTGTGAGTGAAAATTGGCGAAAAGAGGTGAACGCTAGTTTGCGCCCAAAGCTCGGCAAGAACTTTTTGGCGAAAACTAATGCGTCTCGCGAAAACGATCTTTTCGAGCGGTTTCGCGGAGAGAAAAAGCGTTCATCGGGTTGAGCCGACAACGCGGTTCAGAGAGAGAAAAGAGGGTTGAGCGTTGGCCGCGCGGCGCAGAGTTCAAGCACGATTTCACCCGTCCGATCAGATTCCCCGCATCGCGTGAGCGCGGGTCGACTTGGGTGACTGGATCGACGCCCAAAATGCGCGCCATCACGGCTGTAGCTCTTCACCAGCTTGTCGCCCCAAAGCCAAGCCCGCTGGCACTGCGCGATCAGCCCGTGGCACCTCATCCTCTCCCCTGCCCTGCCTGATGTTGGGTGCGCGGTTGCCGCGCACCCGCCGTCTCCAGATTTCTGACACAAAAAAACGCCCGCTCAAAAGAGCGGGCGTAAAATCGAATGGAGCTAAGCTCTACATTCGGTTTTTGGCGGGAGGAAGATGCAAGGTGGGCATTCACCCCATCATTGACAAGACGAAATTTTGCCGCCGGGGAATCTCCTAAACGGCGTAAAATCCGCGGCTAGCACGAGCTACGTCCCGGCATTCCGACGCGTTGCCTGCATCGTGCACCCGGTGGAATTCGCGCGCCGCGGATGCGGCGAATGGTGCATTTCCGACGAAAAAAAGCCGCGGACAGTGTCCGCGGCTTCGAAAAGAATCGCTTCGCAATCGATCACCCTGCCGTCGCGGCTTCCGCCGGCTTCGGCTCCTCGATTGGCTGGTCGGCACCGAACGGCAGCGAAATCTTGAGCTGCTTGTATTTCGGCAGACCCGTGCCCGCCGGGATCAAGTGGCCCATGATGACGTTCTCCTTGAAGCCTTTCAGGAGGTCGACCTTGCCCAGCGTGGAGGCATCCGTGAGCACCCGCGTCGTCTCCTGGAAGGAGGCGGCCGAGATGAAGCTCTCGGTCTCGAGCGAGGCCTTGGTGATGCCGAGCAGAATCGGTTCCGCTTCGGCGGGTTTGCCGCCGGCTTCCTCGATGCGCTTGTTCTCGGACAGGAATGCCGCCCGATCCACCTGCTCACCCCAGAAGTATTCGCTGTCACCCGGATCGGTGATGCGGACCTTCCGGAGCATCTGGCGGATGATGATCTCGATGTGCTTGTCGTTAATCGTCACGCCTTGGAGACGATAGACCTCCTGTACCTGCGAAATGAGGAAGTCGTAGAGTGCGGACGGCCCGAGGATCTCGAGGATTTCGTGCGGGTCAGCCGCGCCTTCGGTCAGGTGCTGGCCTTTGTGCACGACGTCGCCCGGCTGCACGATGATGTGCTTCCCGGTGGCAATCAGATGCTCCTCCTCCTGGCCCGTCTCCTCGTTTTTCACGACGAGCTTGCGCTTGCCGCGCACCGTGCCCTCGAAGGACACGATACCATCGATGCGTGACATCTCAGCGGCGTCCTTCGGCCGGCGAGCTTCGAACAACTCGGCGACACGGGGGAGACCACCGGTGATGTCCTTGGTCTTGGAAGCCTGACGCGGCGTTTTCGCCAGCAGCGCGCCCGGGGCGATCGTGTCGCCCTCGTTCACGGCGATCTGCGCGCCGACAGGAATCGAATAGGCCGCAAGTGGCTTGTTTTTCTCGTCGCGCACCTCGATCTGCGGATTGAGGTCTTCCTTGTGCTCGATGACGACCGTGGCGATGCGACCCGACGCTTCGTCGAGTTCGCGCTTCACCGTGACGCCGGGGATCATGTCCTTGAAGTGCAGCGAGCCACCCTTCTCGGAGAGAACCGGAACGTTGTAGGGATCCCACTGCGCCAGCACCGCGCCCTTCTCGATCTTCTCGCCGTCGCCGACGTGAAGGAACGAGCCGACCACGATGTTGTACACCTCGAGCTCCTTTTCGTCCGCATCGAGGATCTGGATGGTGCCGGTCTTGTTCAGCACGATTGAACCGCCGTCGGCCGTTTCGACGAGCCGGAGCCCGCGATACTTCACCGTGCCGCTGGTGCGAATGCGGATTTCAGGGGTCTTGAAGCCGCCGGATGCGACGCCACCGATGTGGAACGTGCGCATCGTCAGCTGCGTGCCCGGTTCGCCGATCGACTGCGCGGCGATGATGCCGACGGAGTCGCCGATCTTCGCGACCTTGTTGGTCGCGGGGTTGATGCCGTAGGACTTCGCGTCGATGCCCCCCTTGGTGATCGACGTGAGCGGCGACATGACCTTGACGCGCTCGAGGCCGGCGTCGTCGATTTTCACCGCCATCTCCTCCGTGATCAACTCGCCGGAGCCGACGAGCAGCTGGGTCGGGCTGAGGGGATTGTAGATGTCGTCGCTGGAGAACCGGCCGACAATGCGCTCGCGCAGGCCGACGATTTCGTCGTCGCCCTCGAAGATGGCCTTCTTCCACACGCCGTCGCGCGAACCGCAGTCGTCCTCGGCGATGATGACGTCCATCGCCACGTCGCAGAGCTTGCGCGTGAGATAGCCGGCGTCCGCCGTCTTGAGTGCCGTATCCGCGAGACCCTTACGGGCGCCGTGGGTGGAGATGAAGTACTCGAGCACCGTCAGCCCCTCGCGGAACGAGGAGAGAATCGGCCGCTCGATGATTTCGCCGGACGGCTTGGCCATCAGGCCGCGGGTGCCGCACAGCTGGCGGACCTGCTGCTTGTTGCCGCGGGCGCCCGAGTCCATCATGATGTAGACCGGGTTCACCTCGTTGCGGCCGTCGTTGTTCTCCAGTTTGGCGAAGACCTCCTTCGCGATCTTGTCCGTGGCGCCGGTCCAGATGTCGACCACCTTGTTGTAGCGCTCGCCATCGGTGATGATGCCCTTGTGGAACTGGGCCTCGACTTCCGCGATCTTCTTCCGCGATTCGTGGACAATGTCCTTCTTCGCGTCCGGAATGATCATGTCGTCGATTCCGATCGAGATGCCGGCCTGGAAAGCGGTCTGGAAGCCAAGCTCCTTCAGCTTGTCGAGCGTCTCGACCGTGATCAGGTTGCCGGAGATCTTGTAGGTATTGAGGATGAGGTCGCCCAGCTTGCTCTTCGGCACGGGGAAGTTCACGAAGCCGAGGCCAGCCGGCCAGATCTCGTTGAAGATCACGCGGCCCACCGTGGTGCGCAGCGTGCGCTTCTCCTTGTTGCCGTAAACGGTGTCACGGCCGAGATCGGGGTTCGGCACCTCGACCCAGTCGTGCATCTTGAGCGCGCCGTCCATCTTCGCGAACATCACTTCCTGCGTGCCGGACAGCAGCGGCACGCGCTGGTCCTTCGCCGGCTTCTTGCGCGGCTCGATCGTCAGGTAATATGCGCCGAGGACGATGTCCTGTGACGGGGTGAGAATCGGCTTGCCCGACGAGGGCGAGAAGATGTTCGACGTCGCCATCATGAGGAGCTTGCACTCCATGATCGCCTCGAGGGAGAGCGGCACGTGCACCGCCATCTGGTCACCGTCGAAGTCCGCGTTGTACGCGGTGCAGACGAGTGGATGGATGCGGATGGCCTCGCCCTCAATGAGGACGGGCTCGAATGCCTGGATCGACAGACGATGGAGCGTCGGCGCGCGGTTGAGCAGCACCGGGTGCCCCTTGGTGACTTCCTCGAGGATGTCCCAAACCTCCGGCGACTTCTTTTCGATCATCTTGCGCGCACCGCGGACGGTGTGCACGAAGCCGAGTTCCTTCAGCCGGCGGATGATGAATGGCTCGAACAGCACGAGCGCCATCTTCTTCGGCAGGCCGCACTGGTGCAGCTTCAGCTCGGGGCCGATGACGATGACGGACCGGCCCGAGTAGTCGACGCGCTTGCCGAGCAAGTTCTGCCGGAAGCGGCCCTGCTTGCCCTTGAGCATGTCCGAGAGCGACTTCAACGGGCGGTTGCCCGCGCCAGTGACCGGCCGGCCGTGGCGACCGTTGTCGAACAACGCATCGACGGCCTCCTGCAGCATGCGCTTCTCGTTGTGAATAATCACATCGGGCGTTTTCAGCTGCATCAGGTTCCGCAGGCGATTATTGCGGTTGATGACGCGACGGTAGAGGTCGTTGAGGTCGGACGTGGCGAACCGGCCGCCTTCGAGCGGGACGAGGGGGCGCAGGTCCGGCGGGATGACGGGCAGCACTTCGAGGACCATCCACTCGGGACGGCTCTTCGAGTGGATGAAGCCCTGGATGACCTTCAGCCGCTTCGAGAGCTTCTTCTTGATCTGCTTCGATTTCGTGGCGCGCATCTGCTCCTGGAGCTCGGCGACAGTCGCTTCCATATCGAGCTTCACCAGTGCATCACGCACCGCTTCCGCGCCCATCTTGGCGACGAACGAGTCGTCACCGTATTCGTCGAGCGCCTGGCGGTATTCCGTATCCGTGAGAAGCTGACGCGGATCGAGCGGGGTCTTGCCCGGGTCGATCACCATGTAGTTCTCGTAGTAGATCACGCGCTCGAGCGAGCGGGCGGTCATGTCGAGCAGCAGGCCGAGCCGGCTCGGCATCGACTTGAGGAACCAGATGTGCGCCACCGGCACGGCGAGCTCGATGTGGCCCATCCGCTCGCGGCGCACGCGGGCAATGGTCACCTCGACGCCGCAGCGATCGCAGACGACATCCTTGTATTTGATCCGCTTGTACTTTCCGCAGGCGCACTCGTAATCGCGCACCGGGCCGAAAATCTTCTGGCAGAACAGGCCACCCGGCTCGGGCTTGAAGGTCCGGTAGTTGATGGTCTCCGGATTCTTGACCTCGCCTTTGGACCATTTGCGGATGACGTCGGGCGAAGCGACCGTGATGGACACGCAGTCGAACGCGCTCTCCTCGAGGCCAAGGGCCTCGCGAGCCTCGGTGCGAGTGGTGGCGGCGGTCTCGTTGGGTTGAATCATTGTGGTGTCTCCCTGATTGTTTCTAAAGGTGAACTGGACGCGCGACGTCTCACGAGCCGTAGCTCAGCGCGTCCCGTTTCTGGAGCTTGATGTCGAGGCCGAGGGACTGGATTTCCTTGATCAGCACGTTGAACGATTCGGGCGTGCCGGCCTGGAGCGTGTTGTCACCCTTGACCAGCGACTCGTAGATCTTCGTGCGGCCCTGCACGTCGTCGGATTTGACGGTGAGCAGTTCCTGGAGCGTGTGCGCCGCGCCGTAGGCCTCGAGCGCCCACACTTCCATTTCGCCGAAGCGCTGGCCGCCGTATTGGGCCTTGCCACCCAGGGGCTGCTGCGTGACGAGGGAGTATGGACCGACCGCGCGCGCGTGAATCTTGTGCGACACGAGATGGTTCAGCTTCATCATGTAGATGTAGCCGACGACGACCTCCTGATCGATTTTCTCGCCGGTGCGGCCGTCGAGGAGCGGGCTCTTGCCCGTCGAGGGAAGCTTCGCGTCCTTGAGGTATTCGCGGACTTTCTTTTCCGGAATGCCGTCGAACACGGGCGTCGCCACCTTGATGCCGAGTTTCTTGCAGGCCCAGCCGAGGTGCGTTTCGAGCACCTGACCGACGTTCATGCGTGAAGGCACGCCGAGCGGGTTGAGGCAGATTTCGACCGGGGTGCCGTCCGGGAGGAACGGCATGTCTTCCTCGGGCACGATCTTCGCGACCACACCCTTGTTACCGTGGCGGCCGGCCATCTTGTCACCGACCTCGAGCTTCTGCTTGGTGGCGATGTACACCTTGACCTGCTTGATCGCGCCGTCGGCCGAGCCCTCGCCCGCCTCGATGGAGCCGATCTTGCGCTCACGGTCGGTCTCGAGCTCGTCGAACTTCGTCTGGTACGAACCGATGATCTCCATGATCTTGATCCGAACCGGAGACGGATCGATCTGCACGTGCTTCGACACAGCCGCGAGTTTGCGCAGCAGCGTCTTCGTAATCTTGCGGTTGGCCGGGATGATGATTTCGCCGGACTCGCCGTTGATCACGTCGAGCGGAATCTTTTCGCCGAGGAGGATGTTGGAGAGCGCCTCGGTGAGGGACTCGCGCAGCTTGTCCATCTCGGTCTTGTAAACTTCCTGAATCTGCTTCGCCTGGCGGCGGCGATCGGACGGGGAGAGTTTCTCCTGCTCGTTGTCGATCCGCGACGAAACCTTCACGTCCATGATGATGCCGCCGACGCCGGACGGGACGATGAGCGACGTGTCCTTAACGTCCGCGGCCTTTTCACCGAAGATGGCGCGGAGGAGCTTTTCCTCGGGGGCGAGCTCGGTCTCGGACTTGGGCGTGATTTTGCCGACGAGGATGTCGCCGGGCTTCACTTCCGCGCCGATCCGGATGACGCCGTTGTGGTCGAGGTTCTTCAGCGCTTCCTCACCTACATTCGGGATGTCGCGCGTGATTTCCTCGGGCCCGAGTTTCGTGTCGCGCGCGGTGACCTCGAATTCCTGGATGTGGATCGAGGTGAAGATGTCCTCGCGGAGGACCTTCTCGGAAATGAGGATGGCGTCCTCGAAGTTGTAACCGTTCCACGGCATGAACGCCACGAGCACGTTGCGGCCGAGGGCCATCTCGCCCTGATCGGTTGAGGGACCGTCGGCGATGATCTGGCCGGCCTTGATCTTCTGGCCAACCTTGACAATCGGCTTCTGGTTGAAGCACGTGCCGGCGTTCGAGCGCATGAATTTCCGCAGCTCGTAGACGTAGGCGTGGGTCTTCGGGTCGGTCTTGATGTTGCGCGGCAGTTCACCGTCCTTGGTGATGATGATGCGCTTCGCATCGACGGACGCGACGATGCCGGCCTCCTCGGCGACGACGACGATCTTGGAATCGCGGGCGACGCGCTCCTCGATGCCGGTGCCGACGAACGGCGCCTCGGCCTGGAGCAGCGGCACGCCCTGGCGTTGCATGTTCGCACCCATGAGCGCGCGATTGGCGTCGTCGTGCTCGAGGAACGGAATCATGCCAGCGGCGATCGAGATGACCTGCTTCGGCGAAACATCCATCAGGTGGACCTCGCTGGCGGCGACTTCGAGGAAGTTGCCGTCCTGGCGGACGGTGACCTTGCCCACGAAATGTCCCTTCTCGTCAATCTCGGCGTTCGCCTGCGCGATGACCTTGCCCTCTTCCTGGTCGGCCGTGAGGTACTCGATCTTGTCGGTGACGCGACCGTCCTTGGCCGTACGATACGGCGTCTCGATGAAGCCGAATTCGTTGACCCGGGCATAGGTCGACAGGGAATTGATGAGTCCGATGTTCGGACCTTCAGGCGTTTCAATCGGGCAGATACGGCCGTAGTGCGACGGATGGACGTCGCGGACTTCGAAACCGGCACGCTCGCGGTTGAGACCTCCCGGCCCGAGCGCGGAGAGGCGGCGCTTGTGCGTGACCTCGGCGAGCGGGTTGATCTGGTCCATGAACTGCGACAGCTGCGAACGCGCGAAGAAATCGCGGATGACGGTGGTGAGCGCCTTCGGGTTGATCAGCTTTTGCGGCGTGATCGAATCGACACTCTGGTCGTACATCGTCATGCGCTCGCGGACGAGCCGCTCGGTGCGGCTCAGGCCGACGCGGCACTGGTTGGCCAGCAGCTCGCCGACGGTGCGGACGCGGCGGGAACCGAGGTGATCGATGTCGTCGACGACACCGACGCCGCGCTTCAGGCGGACGAGATACTTCGTGGCGGCGACGATGTCGCTGCTCTCGAGGATGCGCTGCTCGAGCTCGGCCTTGAGGCCGAGCTTCTGGTTGACCTTGTAACGGCCGACGCGGCCGAGGTCATAGCGCTTGGGATCGAAAAACAGCCGCTTGAGCAGGGCCTTGGCGTTCGCCGTGGTCGGCGGCTCGCCCGGGCGGAGGCGCTTGTAGATTTCCTTGAGCGCTTCCTCCTCGTTGCGGGTCGGGTCCTTCTTGAGCGCGCGGATGATTGCCCCCTCGTCGATCGCGGTGTCGATCACGCGCAGCACGGTGATCTCGTGCTTCTCGAACGTGCGCACGATCGCCTTGGTCAGCGGCTCGAACGCGCGCGCGAGCACGACGCCCTTCTGGGCATCGATCGCGTCCTCGACCAGCACGAGCGTGGAGACGTTTTCCATGTCGAGCGCCTTCGAGACCTTCAGGTCCTTGATCTCGTAGAACAGGTTCAGGAGATCGAGATCGCTGGAGAAACCGATCGCACGAAGCATCGTCGTGATCAGGAATTTCCGGCGGCGGCGGCGGCGGTCGAGATAGACGTAAAGCAGGTCGTTGTTGTCGAACTGCACCTCGAGCCAGGTGCCGCGATCAGGGATGATGCGGAAGGAGTGCAGCGGCTTGCCGTTCGGGTGCGGCGTCACCTCGAAGGCGATGCCGGGCGAGCGGTGCAGCTGGGAGACGACGACGCGCTCGGCGCCATTGATGATGAACGAGCCGCGCTCGGTCACCATCGGGATCTCACCCATGTAGATGTCCTCGTCCTTGATGAAGTCCTCCTCGCGCAGGCGGAGCTTCACGTAGAGGGGAACTGAATACGTGATGCCCTCGCGCAGGCACTCGAGCTCGGTGTTCTTCGGCTCGCCCAGGTTGTAGGAGACGTACTCGAGCGTGAGCCGCTCGTCGTAAGACAGGATCGGGAAAACCTCACGGAAGACCGCCTCGAGGCCCTGCGGCTTGCGCTGCTTCTCGGGCACGCCCTTCTGGAGGAAGTCGAGATACGAAGTGATCTGAATCTCGATGAGATTCGGCGGCTGGATGACTTCGCGGAGTTTGCCGAAGTTAATGCGTTCGGAGTGATTACGGTCGGCCATGAGTGTTCCCGGTGAAAGTTAAGAGGGCGCGGCAGTGCCCGTTAGCGCGCGCGACAGAGGCTGGAGGCACGAAACAAATGGACTAACAGAGAAAAGGCAAAGGACAGGCCGCACCAAAGCGCGGCCTGTCCCGATGAAATCGGAAGTTGTGCGGGTGAAAACGCCAATTCGGATTTGTCGTTGCGAGCGGGGCCGGGCGCCGGGGGCGATCCCTCTGCATTCGAGGGGAATCGCCGTGCGGCCGGTCCAGGCGCAGGACGGGCAGGTTACTTGAGTTCGACCTTCGCGCCAGCGGCCTCGAGCTTCTTCTTGATCTCTTCGGCCTCGGCCTTGGGGGCGCTCTCCTTGACGTTCTTCGGCGCGGCCTCGACGAGGTCCTTGGCCTCCTTCAGGCCGAGACCCGTGATGGCACGGACTTCCTTGATGACGCCGATCTTGTTCGCGCCGGCCTCTTTGAGGACGACGGTGAACTCGGTTTGCGCCTCGGCCGCGGGAGCGGCGGCGGCAGCGGCGGGAGCCGCGGCGGCGGCGACGGGAGCGGCGGCGGAAACGCCCCACTTCGTCTCGAGGTCCTTGACGAGGCCTGCGATTTCGAGAACCGACTGGCTGGAAAGCCACTCGATGACTTGGTCTTTGGTGATGTTGCTCATGATGATCTCCTGCCCCGGGCTAGCGACGGCAGATTGGCCGTGCGTTTAAGGGACGTATCCCCTAGCGCGAAGCGTTTGATGGTTGGGCTTTCACTGACGCGCACCGCCGGCGGCGGGCGCATCTTTGAAAAGTGGGTTATTGGGTGAACGATTATTTGCGGCGTTGTAGGAGCCTGCTTGCAGGCGATGCTTCGAGGAATCGCGAGCAAGCTCGCTCCTACTTCGCCTCGGCGGCGCGGACCTTGGCCTGGAGGACGTTGACGAGACCGCTCGGCGCGGCGATGAGGACGCGGACGAACATGCTCGCGGGCTGGCTGACCAACCCGAGGAACTGCGCGCGGAGGACATCCAGCGACGGCAACTCGGCCAGCGCATCGACATCCTTCGCCGTGATCAGCTTCTTGCCGAGCACACCGGCCTTCACCTGAAGCTTCTTCTTGTCCTTGAAAAACTGCTTCAGGACCTTGGCGACGCCCGCCGAATTCTTTCCGCCCACCACGACCGCCGTCGGGCCGATGAGGGAGCTTTCGAACTCGGGCAGCCCGAGCGCCTTGGCGGCAACGCGGAGCGAGCTGTTCTTGACGACGTGAAACTCGGCTTTTTCGCCGGCGAGGCGCTTGCGCAATTCGGCCGTGTCGGCGACCGACACGTTCGTGAAATTCGCCAGGATGACGTAGTCGCTCTTCTTGAGGTGGGTCTCGACCTCGGAAATCAGATATTGTTTTTCGGCTCTCATGGTCGGGCTCCTCAGTATTTGCTGAATTCGGTCGAGGCGACGCGGACCGCCGGGCTCATGCTCGACGAAATGGTCACGCTCTTGATGAACTGGTGGCCCTTGTAGGTATTGGGCTTGGCCTTGCCCACCGCCTCGAGGACGACCTGGGCGTTTTCCAGAATCTGGGCCGGCGTGAACGAGCGCTTGCCGACGCCGACGCCAATATTGGCGGTCTTGTCCATCTTGAACTCCACGCGGCCGGCCTTCACGGCCTTGATCCCGGCGGCGACGTCGTCGGTGACGGTGCCCGCCTTCGGATTCGGCATGAGTCCCTTCGGACCGAGCACGCGCGCGAGGGTGCGCACCTGCTTCATGGATTCGGTCGTCGCAATCGCCACGTCGAACTCCAGCCAACCCTCCTGAATCTTCTTCATCAGCTCGGCGAGGCCGGCCTCATCCGCACCGGCGGCGAGCGCCTTCTGCGGGTCGTCGGTGAAAACGATGACGCGGACCTTCTTGCCGGAACCGTTCGGGAGCGGCGTGGTGCCGCGCACGTTCTGCTCGCCGGACGTGGCGTCGACGCCGAGGCGGAACGAAAGCTCGACCGTCTCGTCGAACTTCGCCTTGGGGAACTTGGCCAAGACATCCACCGCGTCTTTCAACGGGTATTCCTTGGCGAGATCAGCGACCTTCAGGGCGCTGCGATAGCGTTTGCTATGGTTTTTTGGCATGGGTGACTCCTTGCGGTGCGAACGCCCCGAGCAAAGTCGAAGGCTCCCGCGGTGAGTTATTGGTTGAACGAAATTCGGTGAGAAAATTCTCGGCGTGGAGTTCTGAGTTCTGCGTTCCGAGTCTTGGGTTCGAACCCAAAACCCTGAACCCGAAACCCAAAACCGGACAAAGTCAGTCGATGACGTCGATGCCCATGTTGCGGGCGGTTCCGGCGATCACCTTGATGCCCGCCTCGGGATCCTTGGCGTTCAGATCGGCCTTCTTGATGTTATAGATTTCGAGCAGCTGCTTCTTCGTCACCTTGCCCACCTTGTCCTGGTTGGGCCGGCCCGAGCCGCTGGCGATGTTGGCCGCCTTCTTGAGCAGCACCGACGCCGGCGGGGACTTGAGGATGAACGTGAAGCTCTTGTCGGAGAAAACGGTGATGACCACGGGAAGAATCATCCCATTCTGGTCTTTGGTACGCGCGTTAAACTCCTTGCAGAACGCCATGATGTTGACGCCTTGCGCGCCGAGGGCGGGACCGACGGGCGGCGCCGGGTTGGCGGCTCCGGCGGGCAGCTGCAGACGGATGTAACCTTGGATCTTCTTGGCCATGTTTGGAAAATTTCGATTTTGGATTTGGGATTTTCGATTTCCCGACTCCCTTCGCTTTCGGGGACTTTCCGTCCCAATCGAAAATCGAAAATCGAAAATCGAAAATTACTTCGTCATTCGGTGAGCCGCTGGACCTGCCAGTACTCGAGTTCGACCGGTGTGAACCGGCCGAAAATCGAGACGGACACCTTCAATTTGCCGCGCTCGGGATCGATTTCGTCGATGCGGCCGGTGAGCGACGCAAACGCGCCGTCGGTGATCTTCACTTCCTCGCCGACCGAGTATTGGACCTTCGGCACTTCCTTGCCGCTGGCCGCCTCGATCCGGGCATAAATCTCGTCGATTTCGCTCTGCCGCAGCGCCGCCGGCCGGTCGCCGCCGACGAAGCCGATCACGCCGGTCGTCTCCTTGACGAAGTACCACGGTTTGTTGATGAGCTTGCCCTCCTCGTCGTAGAGCTTCGCCTGGATGAAGACGTAGCCGGGATACAGCTTCCGTACCTTGGTGCTCTTCTTGCCGCCCTTGACCTCGGACACGATCTCGGTCGGCAGCAGCACGTCGAAAATGTGATCGTCGAGTTCCTCGGCCTTCTTGAACTTCTCGATGTACGTTTTCACCTTGCCCTCCTGGCCGGAGAGCGTGTGCAGCGCGAACCATTGGGCACCGGGGGGCGCGGACGTTTGGGCGGACATGGTGGTAGGCATGATCAGCTCACCCACTCGGTGAACAACCACACGACGTTCTGGAGCGAGAAATCGCTGATGGCGGTGAAGACGCCGAGAATCAGGGCGGCGACAATCACCACGATCGTTGAATCGCGCAGCTCCGTCTTGGTGGGCCAGGTGGCTTTCTGAAGCTCACCGACCATTTCGCCGAGGAAGATACGCGTGCTGCGGAACGGATTTTTCATTTACTGGAAAGTGGCAGGGGCGGAGGGACTCGAACCCCCAACCGACGGTTTTGGAGACCGCTACTCTACCAATTGAGCTACACCCCTGTGTGTGGTCCTTTAGACGACGCAGCCGAGGCCCCGTGGCAGGACCTCGGCGGTCGACTTAAACGGTTGAGATTGCTTATTCCGTGATCTCCGTGACACGACCGGCGCCGATCGTGCGGCCACCCTCTCGGATGGCGAACTTCTGGGTCTTCTCCATCGCGATGGGCGAAATGAGGTCGATGTCCACGGTGATGTTGTCACCAGGCATGATCATCTCGACGCCCTTCGGGAGGTTGACGACTCCGGTCACGTCGGTGGTGCGGAAGTAGAATTGCGGACGGTAGCCATTGAAGAACGGCGTGTGGCGGCCGCCTTCGTCCTTCGAAAGGACGTAGATTTCAGCCTTCGCCTTCTTGTGCGGCGTGATCGACTTCGGGGCGGCGAGAACCTGGCCGCGCTCGACGCCTTCCTTTTCCACGCCGCGGAGGAGCAGACCGACGTTGTCACCCGCCTGGCCGCGATCGAGCAGCTTGCGGAACATTTCGATGCCGGTGACGACGGTCGTCGTCGTGTCGCGCAGGCCGACGATTTCGACGGTGTCGTTCAGCTTGACGATGCCACGCTCGATCCGGCCGGTGGCAACGGTGCCGCGGCCGGTGATCGAGAACACGTCCTCGACCGACATCAGGAACGGTTTGTCCATCTCGCGGACGGGCTCCGGAATATCGCTGTCGACCGCCTCCATCAGGTCCTGAATCGCCTTCTCACCCTCGGGCTTGCCCTCGAGCGCGGCGGTCGCGGAACCGCGGATGACCTTCGCGTTCTTGCCGTCAAATTGGTACTTGGTCAGGAGGTCGCGAATTTCCTCTTCGACGAGATCAAGGAGATCCTTGTCGTCGAGCAGGTCGACCTTGTTCAGGAATACCACCATCTTCGGCACGCCAACCTGGCGGGCGAGCAGCACGTGCTCCTTCGTCTGCGGCATCGGGCCGTCCGCGGCCGACACAACGAGGATGGCGCCGTCCATCTGCGCCGCACCCGTGATCATGTTCTTCACGAAGTCAGCGTGGCCGGGGCAATCGACGTGCGCGTAGTGGCGCTTGTCCGACTCGTACTCAACGTGCGCTACGGAAATCGTCACCGTCTTGGTCGCATCACGAACCGTACCTCCCTTGGCGATATCCGCGTAGGACTTGACCTCGGCGAGACCCTTGCGCGCCTGACAGGCGAGGATCGCGGCGGTCAAGGTCGTCTTGCCGTGATCAATGTGACCGATCGTGCCAACGTTCACGTGCGGTTTCTTGCGTTCGAATGCTGCTTTAGCCATGGGAGACGGATATTTGGGTGGTGATGAAAATTGACCTCTGATTTTTCGTCGCAGAAGCCTGAGCCGACGTGTTTTCTGACCCTGGAGCCCAGAACCGGACTTGAACCGGCGACCTCCCCCTTACCAAGGGGGTGCTCTGCCAACTGAGCTATCTGGGCAGACTACGGGAGTGCCAAAAAACGAAAAAGAGCGAAGAAAGTGCGACCCGGTTTTGGCACCGTCAACAGCAAACTGGCCCATTCTCCTAAAATTCTATGGACCGATGGTAATCCGGTAAATTCCCGGGCGCAGACGATCACCAATTCGATAGGTCTGCGCGAGATAATTTCGGAAATGTTGGTCGACTTCCTCCACGCCCGAACGTTCGGTAAGAATCAGCGGCCCGACCAGTCCGGCGGGGTTGACGGAGGCGAGAAATTGGAGCGGTTGCCATGGCTTTTCGGTGACCGGTTTCATGTCCACCAGGAGCTCATGGGTCATCACGACCGTTCCGGTTCCCGTTGCCACCACCTCAAGATAGCCGCCACGCGCCGGCAGTGGTCTCAGCGCCGCTTCAGAGCGGCCGAATCCCGTGGCTGGCGGTGACAATGCGCCAGGTATCAATGCGTCCACTGGCTTCGCTTCCGCCACGGCGCGACCGTTCAGCGTCACCGGCGACGGCAAATCCTGATCGAACCGCAACTCGGCCTCGGTCAACGTCAGCTTCGTCGTTTCCACGTCGAAAAACGTCTTTCCCACCTCGCGTCGCGGCATCCGCTCCAGCGTGGCATTGCGTTCCGTCGGCAGGAAGAGCGGAGCCAAATCGCGCATCGCCGTGGCCTCGCGATTCAGCGGATTCGTGGGGCTCGGATCCGCTAACTTGACCGCGACTCGCGTTGCGCCTGGCGAGCTTGCAACCGGCGTCACCTGCGAGACGTTGAACAACGCCATAACCGCCACCACGGCAATCAGGCCGCCAATCGCCGCGGCGACCCACCGTCCCCGGCTGCCCATGACATCCACGCTCATTGGCGGGCGGGGGTCGGCGCCCCCGGCGGTTCCGTCGCCGCGACCTGGATGTCCTTGAAACCCGCCCGGCGGGCCGCGCCCGAGATCTCCATGATGACAGACAGTTCGGTCCCACGGACCGCCTGGATTTGCAGCGACGGGTTGCGCACCGAGCGCGCCTGTTCGCGCAACCAGCGCGCGAGCCCGTCCATGTTGCGCAGACCGTCGCCGGCGAAAATCTGGCCGGCGTTGATCACGCGCACGTAATGCGTGCTCGTGCGCGCGGCGGCATTCGCGCCGGCGATTTCCGGCAGCTGGAAATCCACGTCAACGCCGGGCGCGAGCACGAAACGCGAACCAAACAGAACGAAGAACCACGCAATCAGCCCGCCGTTGACGAAGAACAGCCAGTCGTAGCTGCGGGGCTTTGGGCGCAATTTCGCCGCCAGATCGAGCGGGCGCGTGATCATGGCTTCGCCACTTCCTCGGTCGGCTCGGGCAGGTCCGCCACGGGCGGGACGCCACGGTATTCAGTGAGCAGATACTTCATGATCTCGTTGCCGGACCATTCGATGTCGCGAACGATCGCGCGCACGCGGCCGCTGAGGAAGTGATACGCGAGATGGGCCGGAATCGCGAGCATCAGGCTGCCGGCCGTGGCGAGCAGCGCCTGCCAGATGCCGGCGGCGAGCATGCTCGGCCGCGCATAATCCCCGCCCTGCGCGAACGCCGCGAACGTGGTGATCATCCCGAGAATCGTGCCGAGCAGGCCGACGAGCGGCGCCACCTGCGCGATCGCCGCGATCGAGCCGAGCCGCCGCTCGAGCGCGGGCAGCTCGATCACCGCCGCCTCCTGCACATGGAACCGCATTGCCTCGGCCGAATCATCCGCATGGAGCAGCGCCGCCTTCACCACCACCGCCACGGGTCCCGGCGTCTCCTCGCACACCGTCATGGCTTCGACGAGCCGGCGCTTCGCCAGGATGTTCTTGATCCCGTCCACGAACGCCTTCGCGCGGATGTGGCCGCGGTGCAGATAAAGCGTGCGCTCGATGAACAGCATGACGCCGAGCACGGCGAGCACCGCCAGCACCCACATCATCGGGCCTCCCTGTGCGAGTAGATTGAAATCGAAACCAGCCATTGAATTCACGGAACGTTGGGCGGGCGGCGAAGATTCGGTCCGAGCGCGGCGGTCGTTTTCGCGGCGTGCTTCACGGTTTCGGCGGCGCCACCCCGAGCCGTTCGAGCGCGTTGCGCGCAACCGCGTGGCCGTGGCCGATTTGTTTTTGCAGCACCAACAGGTAGGCGGTCTTCGCCTCATCCATCTTGCCCTGCTGCTCGAGCAGTTCGCCGAGACGGAGCAAAGTCCGCCCGAGCCAGTACCGTCGCTTTGCGTCGGGCTCGAGCGGTTTCGCGTCGCGCAGCAAAAAGGGATCAATCACGTCCCGCAGCCAGACCTTTACCGCCGCGTCGGGCTTGCCGCGGCGCGCCAGCAACTCACCAAGATTGTAACCCGCCTCGACCCGCACGTCGCGTGGAGCGTCGACCCGGTCGCGCAGTTCCTCGAATTTCTGCTGTGCGATGTCGGCGTGCATCTGCGTCGCGTCATCGGCCGCCGATTGCGCGTTGTGACATTCAGCCAGTGCCAGCTGCGCGAGCACGACGTCAGGCCGGCGTGGATACTTGTTCACCAGGTCCTCGTACGCGCGCTGAGCCTGCGGAAACTGGCCCAATTTGCGGAGCAAATCGCCCTGCTTCAGCCGCGCGGCGAAAATGAGATCCGCCTCGCCCGCAGCGGACGGCAGGTTGACCAGGTCCTCGATCCGCTTGTTCGCCTCCTCGAGATTCTTCGGCTGGCCGAGCCGCTCCGAGAGCACGGCCAGATGAAACAGCGCATACGGGACATGCGGGCTGTTCTTGTAGGCCGGGTTGTCGACCAGGCTCGTCAGCCGCAGCCGCGCCTCGTCGATTTTTTCCTGGTTCGCGAAATGATCCGCCTCGACCAAAAAGGACTGAATGGAGGCTTCCGCATCGCGATAGTCGGCGCGCAGCTGCCGGCCGGTCTCGAGCGCGGCCGCCTCGCGGCCAAGTTGGAACTCCGCGCGTTGCTTGAGCAGCACGACCATGCTGGCGATTTCACTTTTAAGCCGTTCATCGATGCCGCTCAGTGACGGGGCCAGCTTCTCCACCAGCGAGAGCGTCTGCTCGTATTGCTTCGCATCGAACGAGAGCTGTGCCTGAAGCCAGGCCATCCGCGCACGCAAATCGGGTTTCAGCGCGCCCACGTCCGCGCCGCGGGCGAGCAGACGGCTGACGCGATCGTACGCCTCGCGGGTCTTGCCCTCAAGCTGGAGAGCGCGCGCGAGGCTCCACTCCGCCTGCCAGCGATTCTCCAGATCGAGCATCGGATCGTCCTCGAGTCCATCGAGCACCTTCGCCGCGCCCTCGGGCGACGCCCTGATTTCGGCCAGCACGCGCTGGTACATCAGCGCACTGAGCTTTTGCGCGTCGAGGTGCACCGGACGATCGCGCAGCACCGCGGCGTAAGCATCGGCAGCGGGGCGGAAATCCCCGGCGCGAAACGAAGCCTCGGCTTCGAGAATGCCGAATTCAGCGCGCGCCCGCGCCCGCGCCACGAGTGGCGAGACCGCC
Organism: Opitutaceae bacterium; assembly: GCA_030648295.1. GTDB lineage: Bacteria > Verrucomicrobiota > Verrucomicrobiia > Opitutales > Opitutaceae > ER46. The sequence goes on from JAUSID010000210.1 coordinate 50,456, forward strand.
TCCGCCACACCGGGGCTTGGCACCTCTTCCTCTGCCACCGCGACTGACGCCAGCGCTTCGCGCGCCCGCCGGGCATTGTCGGCCGCGAGCCGGTAGCGACGCTGCTCCCACGCCGATTGCGTGAGCACGCCGAATGCATGCACCCGCAGCGGCGAGGCGGGAAAATTATCGCGCAGCTCGATTGCATCCTTTTCCGCCTGGATGAAATCCTTTTCCGCGAGCGCGTGCTGCGCCCGATGGAACAGCAGGCTCTCGCGCACCGGGTGCGGCGGCGTGGCCGCAATCAGCTTGTCCAGCAACCCACGGAACTGGCCGCGCGCCGGATCGGTCCGCGAGGCGTCGGCGAGCAGTTGCAGTGCCTGCCGCTGCCGGACGGGATTGCCGCCCGTTTCGAGCAGCTGGTTCAGCGCCGCGCGCCCGTCGGCGCTGCGGCCGCGATCGGCAATCAGCCCGAGCACAAAATTAATCTCGTCGCGCACGGCCCTCTCCTGCCGGGACACCCGCATGAGCATTTGCTTGAGAAACGCGATCGCCTCCGGCTGGTGGCCGGCCGCGGCCCACATCACGGCATACGACTTGCCGGCATCGTAGCCGATCGATTTTCCGGCAAAGCTTTCATAATTCTCCCGCGCCTGCCGCAGATCGTTTTCCGTCGGGCTCCCCAATAGCCGGAACCGAACCTCCTCGCCGGCGAGTTGAAACCGGGCCCGGGCGAGGTCGGATTCCGCAGCCGCTTCCGCCTTCAGGTAATTCTCGTTGGCGCGTTTGATGTCGCGCACCGCGGCCGTGTCGTACAATGCACCGGCGAGAAACCAGTACCACGCCCGGTCACCACCCGACAGTTGTTCCGGCGTCAGCGAATCCCACTGCGCCTGCGCCACGTCGCGCTGGCGCAGTTGCAGCGCGGCGAGGCCCGTTCGCAACCGCCACGCGGCGCCGCGCGGCTCCGGCATGTCCGCGAGAATTTTCTGCGCATCCGCCCCGCGCCCCCCGTCCAGCAGGACACTGGCAAGGGCGAGCCCGAGTTGCACCTGATCGGCTCCCGGCTGCGCGAGCAAGTCGCGGTAGATGTCGGCCGCGGCCCCAAGAAAACCCAGGTCATGCGCACGCTGCGCGGCCGCGAGGTTGGCCAGCGTGCGCGCCTCGGGCGCCGACACGGCGATTTGAACCAGCGGGGCGGGCGCGACGAGCGGCTCCTGCCCCCAAGCCGCAACCGCGAGCATCATGCCCGCCATCACGGTCCGACCGACAGGTGTTCGCCCACTCCTCAGCATGTGAATACGCTGCTCACCGAGCTGGAAACAATCAACCGCGTTGTAAGTAGTTCGTTCTCGCACGAGTTCCCCATCGCGACACAATCGCCGGCGGTTCGGTTCCGATTTTCGAACTCCACCCTACCATGACAACTCCGCTAATCGTCGTTGGTGTACTCCTGATCATCGTCGTCATCCTCGCCCTGTGGATCGTCGGCATCTTTAACGGCCTCGTCACGCTGCGCAACCGGCTGAAGAACGCTTTTGCGCAAATCGATGTTCAACTCAAGCGCCGCTACGATCTCATTCCGAACCTGGTTGAGATCGCGAAGGGTTACCTCAAGCACGAGCGCGAGACGCTCGAAGCCGTAATCAAGGCGCGCAACATCGCCGCCGCCGCCGCCACCGCCGTCGCCGCCAACCCGACCGACGGCGCGGCCATGAAGAGCCTCGTCTCCGCGGAAACCGGACTGGCCGGCGCGCTCTCGCGGCTGATGGTCGTGTCGGAGCAGTACCCCGACCTCAAGGCGAACGCGAACATGATGCAGCTGACCGAGGAGCTCACCTCGACCGAAAACAAAATCGCCTTCGCCCGCCAGGCATACAACGACAGCGTCATGGTGTACAACACCGCCCGCGAAACCTTCCCGAATGTAATATTCGCCGGCATGTTCAACTTCCAGGCGGCAGAGCTGTTCCGGATCGAGGACGCCGCCGAGCGCGTCGCGCCCAAGGTCCAGTTCACCTGAGGCCATTTTCGATTTTTGATTCTCGATTTTCGATTGGGCGGTCGCCGCAGTGTGAATCGGAGATCGAGAAAGCGGCCGGGGCCGCCCCGCTGGTCGTAAATCGAAAATCGAGAATCCAAAATCGAAAATCCACCCGTGGATTTCTTCGAAGCCCAGGTTCGCGCGAAGAAACGGACGTCGCGGCTCGTCCTGCTCTTTGTCGTGGCGGTGGCGGGCACCGTCATCGGCACTTATGTCGCCGCCGTGCTGTTCCTCCATCAGGCGGATCAAAAGCGGCGCGAATGGGACGGCGGCGAATACGGCCCGCGCGCCATCGTCTGGTGGAATCCGCGACTGTTCGGCGGCGTGGCCTCGCTCACGCTGACGGTCGTCGGCCTCGCCACATTGTACAAGTGGCACCAATACTCCGCCGGCGGCCACGTGGTGGCGGAAACGGTGGGCGGCCGTCATGTCGATCCGAATACGACGGATCTGAACGAACGCCGCCTGTTCAACGTGGTCGAGGAAATGGCCATCGCGTCCGGCGTGGCCGTGCCGCCGGTGTACGTCCTGGACGACGAGCCCACGATAAATGCGTTCGCCGCGGGGCTGACCACGAGCGACGCGATCGTGGCCGTGACTCGCGGCACGTTGGAAAAACTCTCGCGCGACGAATTGCAGGGCGTCATCGCCCATGAATTCAGACACATCCTGAATGGCGACATGAGGCTGAACATGCGGCTGACCTCGCTGGTTTTCGGCATTCTCGTCATCGGACTCGTCGGTCGCGGCGTGCTCTGGACGCTTGGCCGTACGCGGACCCGCGGTCGGGGCAAGGGTGGGATCGCCGGCCTCGCATTCCTCGGCATCGCGCTCGTCGCCATCGGCT
>JAUSID010000214.1 GCA_030648295.1 Opitutaceae bacterium
GCCGCTGGGCATGGTGTGCGACTACCTCCATCTCAATCCGGTGCGGGCGGGAATCGTGCCGGTGGAGCGTCTGGGCGAATGGCGCTGGTCAAGGATTTCGACTTGGCGGCGACGGCGCGGGCCTGGGAGGTGGCCGGCGCGCACGAGGTGCGGAGCTTGCGTTGCGCAGCGCAGTTGCAGGCGTGTTTGCGAGCGGCCGGCAAGCCGCGGGCGACGGTGGCCGACGAGCCAAAGGGTGCAGCGTGGAAAATCGCCGTGGCCGCAGGGATGAAACAGGAGACCGACGCGCCCAACGGCTGGCTCGCGGAGCGATTGAAAATGGGCAGCGCCACCCGCGTGAGCCAGGTCGTCGGTGCCGTCGCGCGGCAGCCAACCTCGCCGGCGGCAGAGATTTTTAAACGGTTGAGTGAAAGATTAGCAACCTGACCCCGTCGTTTTGTCCTACTACCGATTGAATTGTTGTTTTAATACGGCCGGTGCCGCGCGAGCAGATCTTCCTTCCGCGCGCCGACGCGCCCCTCCCATTCTTTCAGCCGGCGGGAAAGAAAGTGCTGCGTATCGCGGACGGCCGGCTGGCCATGGAGATTCTTCAATTCGCCCGGATCGTTGCGCAGATCGTACAGCTCATGCAGTCGCTCATTTTCATAATGGTGGATCAGTTTCCACCCGCGCGTCCGAATCATCCGCATGTGCGCCACCGCGTGGAATTTCATGTCGTACAGCAGAAACACCGCGTCCCGCCAGACCCGCGACTGCTCCCGGAGCAACGGGACGATGCTGAACCCTTCCGCCGCCGACACGGCGCCGGGATCCAGCCCGGCCAAGTCCATCAGCGTCGGAAACACATCCAGGTGCGAAACGATCTCCTCGCACACGCTGCCGGGCCGGACGACCCCGGGCCATCGCACGATGAAGGGCACGACGATCGAGTCGTCGAACATGTTCGGCCGCGCGATGGTCGTCCCGAGAAACCGCGCGTTGCCTTTCGACATCAGCCCATGCCGCCCGAGGCAGTAGCCGTTATCCGAGGTGAAAATGACGACCGTGTTGTTTTCGAGCCCCAGCTTGCGCAATTCCTCGAGCAGCCGCCCGAGATTCCGGTCGACGCTCGTCACGGGCGTATAATTCGCGACGTAGCGTTCCTGCAGCGATTCCTCCGGGTAGGCCGTCGCTTCGGGGAACCGCCGATAATCCGGCAGTGTGAACTTTTTCCCCTGATAAACCGCCATGTCTTCGGGCGGCTGCGGCATCTTGCCCATGTGCGGTGCGCCGTAGGCCACGTACAGCAGAAAGGGTTTCTCGCGATTCTCGCGGAGAAACTCCATCGCGTGATCGGTCAGGATATCCAGGGTGAATCCAGGGATTTTCTTCTTCTCCTCCTCGTTGTTCCCGCGCTTCAGGATCAATTCCGGATCGCGCGAGCGCCAGGTATTCGTGAACCCGGCCCAATAATCGAATCCACGCAGCGTCGGCCAGAACTCCGTTTCCTTGCCGAGATGCCATTTCCCCACGATGCCGGTCACATAGCCCGCGTCCCGGAGAATCCGCGCGAAGGTCGGCGAACCGTTGGGCAGGCCGATGACCTCGTCGTCGTTGATGAAATCATCGATGCCCACCTGGTGGTTGTAGCGCCCCGTCAGCAGCATCGCCCGCGATGGTGAGCAAACCGGCACACTGACCGCCGTCTTGAACAGCATACCATCCTTCGCGAGCCGGTCCATGTTCGGCGTATGAATCTCCTTGTTTCCGTACGCGCCGACCCACCACGAGGGCTGGTCGTCGGTGTTGACGAGCACGATGTTCGGCCGGCGCGGCGTCTGCGCGGAGGCCGGCATGAGCAGGAGGGCGAGGAGAAGGATCGGCAGGAAATGCTTCATCATGAATTCAAGCGGACGGGGTCACCGCGATCGCGTTGAGACAGAATCCCGATCAACCCGCTGTCAACGGGGCGCGCGAAAAGGTCATGCTGTATTTGGATTCCGAAGTGAAAGTCGTAGCCCGCCGTGTGAGCGGCGGGAAAATCTTGTGCGAATGACGTACTCGGTCCCTGCAGCTCACGCGCAGGGCTACGAAACCCTTCTGAATTTCGGATTCCAAGTAGTAGGAGACGATACGACCGACCAGCTTGACCGCGACCGCCCGGGACGGATTGTCGGTATTGCCCACGCACATGAAAACGTTTCTCACGGTTGGCTTCCTATTCGCCTTCTCCGCCGCCGCCGCCGCAGCCGCCGAGCCGCCGCTCACCCGGATAGCATTTGGTTCGTGCGCCCGCGAAAGCGATCCGCAGCCAATCTGGGAGGCGATTCTCGCCGGCCGCCCGGAGCTCTTCCTTTTCACGGGCGACAATATCTATGGCGACACCGCGGACATGGCCGTGATGCGCGCCAAGTATGCTTTGCTCGCCGCGCAGCAGGGATTCGCCCGGCTGCGCCAATCCTGCCCCATCCTGGCGACGTGGGACGATCACGATTTCGGGAAAGGCGACGGCGGCGCGGACTTCCCGGCGAAACGCGAATCGCAGGCGACCTTTCTCGACTTCTTTGGCGTGCCGGCGAATTCCCCGCGTCGTCAGCAGGAGGGGATTTATCACTCGGCGGTATTTGGTCCGGCGGGGAAGCGCGTGCAGATCCTGCTTTTGGATACGCGCTATTTTCGGTCGCTGCTCAGGCCGACACCAAAGGGCACGAAGGGCCGCAAGTATCTTCCGCACGAGGACCGCGACGTCACGCTCCTCGGGCCGGCGCAGTGGGCCTGGCTCGAGGCGCGGTTGAAGGAGCCTGCGGAGTTACGGATCCTGGTCTCGAGCATTCAGGCGTTGTCGGCCGAGCACGGCGCGGAGTGCTGGGCCAACTTTCCGGCGGAACGCGCCCGACTGATGGGCTTGATTCGCTCCACGCGAGCCAACGGCGTTCTGATCCTGAGCGGTGACCGCCATCATGCCGAAATCTCGCGAATCGACGCGGGTGATCCGGCCGGCGTCGGTTATGCCCTCTACGATATCACCGCCAGCAGCCTGAATCGCGGACCCAAGCGGCTCCCGAATGGCGAGAGTAACCGGCTTCGCGTCAGTGAACTCTATCTGCTCAACAACTACGGCACGATCGACATCGACTGGGCACGACGCGATCCGTCGGTGGAGGTGCGGATTCGCGACGAACAGGGAAAGGTGATCATGCATCAGCCCATCACGCTCGCCCAGCTGCAGCAGCGATCGCTCCCGTGATAAGGGGGCGGCGCGTAGCGTTTTGTTCGTTGTCCCGCCTTTAGGCGGAATCCGAACAAGGGACCACCGCCTAGCCCGCAAATTTCACACGAATTGAGCACCGAAAACCCGCGGCAAGCGTTCCCCTATGGCATTTGCGGGCTAAAATACCCCGACAAGTCGGGGTTGATCTTAGCCCGGATATTACTGCGGTGAGCACAGGCTGAATTCGTACGGCAGAGAAGGCCATGAGATCTCCAGGCTAAGGGCGAAACTACAAACACCCCCCGCCCGCCCCCGGCTCCATCCCTCCACTTCACTCTTGCCAGATCGTTTCCGGAAACGGTTGGTTGCCGTCCGCCCCACCACCACCGCCGGAAGTATCCGGCGATGGTCACCCGACCTCACCCCGCAACCCGTGAACTGCCCCGACCATGCGTGCTAAAATCCTGCGATCCGCCCTTGCCCGTGCCTTCGTATCCGTCCGTCGACTACTCACCGCGCCGGCGGCGGCGGTCGCGCTCATTCTTGCCCTCAACCTCCCCACTCTCCGCGCGGCCGAGAGCGGCAGCGTCAGCGGCTCCGTGAGCAACACCGCGACCGGCAATCTGCTCGAGGGGGCGAAAATCGACGTGCCCCAGTTGGGCGTTTCGGCTCTCACCGACAACACCGGGCGGTTTGTCCTGGCGAACGTCCCGGCCGGCACGCACGAGCTGGTGGTGTCCTACATCGGTCTCGATCCGGTCCGGGCCAGCGTCACCGTCGGTGCCAGCCAGCGGGTCGTGCGTGATTTCGATCTCACCGCGAGCATCTACCAGCTCGATGCCTTCAAGGTCACCGGCGAACGCGAGGGTGGCGCCGCCGCCATCACGGCGCAGCGCAATGCCGACAACGTGAAGAGCATCGTGGCGATGGACTCCTACGGCAATCTGCCGAACATGAACGCGGGCGAGGTGGCCTTGCGGATGCCGGGCGTCGTCGGCGAGCTCAGCAACGAGAATGTCGTCTCCGGCTTCACCATTCGCGGGATCGGACCCGGACTCAACACCATCACCCTCGACGGCGCTCCGTTGACCAGCGAAGGCGCGATGAACCGCGGCACCGGCATCAACAACCTCACCGGCACGATGTTCGACCAGATGGAGCTCATCAAGGGTCACACGCCCGACAAGGGCGCCGACTCGCTGGGCGGCACGATCAATCTCAAGAGCCGTTCACCGCTCGGCATGCGCGAGAAGCGACGGATCAGCTACAGCGCCAGTGCCCGCTGGGCCCCGCCCTTTTTCGAGCATGTCCCCCTGCGCGAGACGCACCGGGTGCATCCGCTCTTCAACGTCGCGTGGCAGGAGGTGTTCGGCGTCCTTGGCGGCGAGCGCAACCTGGGCGTATCCATGAATCTGTTTTACAGCGAGAACGTGGTGGGCGGTTTCCGCACGATTCGCGATTTTCAGAACACCACGGCGCAGCCGGCCTTCCTCTGGGACTACCGCACTTGGGACAATTACAACAACCGCAAGCAGCAGAGCGTGAACTTCAAGACGGACTACCGGCTGTCGCCGAACACGAAGCTCTCGTTCAACAGCATCGTGAACGACGCGATCGAAAATTCCCGCCGCCAGTACGAGACGCGCGCCTTCACCACCCAGCAGGTGGGCACCACCGGCACGGCGGGCATTCTCCCCGGCTATACCAGCCGGATTACGCAGGTGCGGGGCGCCCCGGGCTCGACGATCGAGAAAACGATGACCGGGCCCGGCACCTTCTACAACCGGATGCGCCGGTTCGATCTCGGCGCCGAGCACACGTTCGGCGCGCTCCAGATCGACTACAACGCCGTCTACACCCAGACGAACATCAACGGCGGCGGCGGCGGCCGCGGCGGCATCCTGATCAACCGGCTCACCGGCGTCGGCTGGATTCTCGATCGCACGGAGTCCGATCTTTTCCCCCGGTTCACGCAGACCGAGGGTCTCGATTTCAACAACGCCGCCAATTACCGCCCCACCCAGTACACCAACAACAACCAGGGCGTGGACGACATGAGCAAGGAAGCGCGGGCCAATGTGCGCTATGACCTGCCCACCCGGCTGCCGGTCGCGCTCAAGGCTGGCGCGCTCTGGCGCGACCATTACGTGGAACAGCATAACGACGCACAGCGCTGGATCTTCATCGGAACGACGGCGATTCCGTCGGATCCCACGTTGCTGATGTTCGACACGGTCAAGACCGGCCGCCGGCTGCCGCAGTGGGAAAACATGCAGCACTTCCTCGATCGCGTTCCGGCCAATCCCGCCATCTGGCGCGAAGACGGCTATTTCCGCGAGATGACCAATTACACCGGCAATCGCGCCGTGACCGAAATCATCACCGCCGGCTATGCCATGGCGCAGGGCCGCGTCGGCCGGACCGGCTGGCTCGGCGGTGTGCGCACCGAGAAAACGGATACGTCGAGCTGGGGCTGGGTTCGGGCTCGCACCCCCAGCACCGCGGCCCAGCAGCTCGCCGATCCGGTCGGATCCGCACAGCGCGATTACGCCAACACCCTCCGGCGCAACGAGGGCGGCTACACGAAGTCGTTTCCAAGCGCGCACCTGACCCACGATGTCACCCCGGATCTAAAGGCCCGGCTGAGCTGGTCGAACAGCTTCGGCCGTCCGCCGCTCAACAGCACGCTGCCGAACGAAACCGTCAACGAGCCAAATCAGACCCTCACGGTCAACAACCCCAACCTGATCCCGCAGGTCGCGGAGAATTGGGATGCGACCCTGGAGTATTACTTCGAGCCGGTCGGCAGCGTTTCCGTCGGCTGGTTCCATAAGACGATCAAGGACTACATCGTCGCCGGCGTGGAAGTCGGCACCATCGCGTCGGGCACCGACAATGGCTACAACGGTGAATACGCCGGCTTCCGGCAGCTCGCCTCGTCCAACGCCGGCACCGCCGTCGCGCAGGGCTGGGAGTTCGCGTACCAGCAGCAGTTCACCTTCCTGCCCGGCCTGCTGAAGGGGCTGGCGCTGTCGGCGAACTTCACCCTCATCGCGACCCACGGCAATTTTGGCGGCACCAGCAATCTCGGCACCGATGAAGTTGCCGGTTTCATTCCCGAGACCGGCAACCTGAACCTGACCTGGCGCTACCGAAAATTCAGCACGCGTGTGCTCTACAATTTCACCGGTTCGTACATCACGAGTTACAGCGCGGCCAGCGTCGGGCGGAACGTGTATCGGTACAAGTACGACACCATCAACCTGGGCGTCGGCTATCAGTGGCGGCCGTCGCTGGCGTTCACCATCGACGTCGCGAACCTCGGCAACGAGGCGCAGCGCTGGTACCGCGGCATCCCGGACCAGATGCAGCAGACGATCATCAACGGCAGCACGATCACGTTTGGCGTGAACGGGCGGTTCTGAGTTACCTTGGATGGGCGGTGTGTTCCCGCGCGCGGCCCACCTCTGCGTCAGTTCCCCACTTCGTCATCCTGACCCGAGTGGTGCGAGGGGGTGCGAGCTCTTCTTTGCTCAGCGCGGTCGAGTGCAGATAGCGCACGGGCCGGTGCTCGCGCGCGGCAAAGGCGTGGGCGGCGGCGCGGATGCGATTGCTCAAACCGGTGGCGTAGGCGCCAAAGTCCTTCAACAGCACGTGCGCTTCGCAGAGGTACCGCTTCATGAAACTTGGCTGATAGAGCCAGCGCAGGCTGGCACGCAGGCGGAGGCGGTCGAGGCCGGAGATTACGCCCGTGACATCGGCGCCGTGCTCGGCCAAGAACTGCTCCACGCCGCGGCCATGATGAAGAGACGATTTGGTTTTCATCCCGTCACGCTACTCCAAACCGGCAAACCCCGGCATGGGTTCCGCGGCTACTCCTCCGTGACCTCGGCTCGAATCTCCGTGCCCTCCGTGTCCCAATCTTCCTCTCTGCGGTTGCGGCGGCAGCCGCGCTAGGACGTTCTAGGCGAGGAACCTCATGTTTGAACGTAAGACTGAGAAGCTGGTGCCTCTACGGACGTTCGTTCGGCGAATGGCGCTTTCCCTATTGCTGACGCTCGCTGTCCTGTGCGTCGCGCTCAGCATCGGCGTGCTAGGCTACCGCGGAATTGCCGGGCTTTCATGGATCGACTCGCTTCTGAACGCTTCGATGATCCTTACTGGCATGGGGCCCGTCGCGACCATGACCACCACTTCCTCCAAGCTTTTCGCGTCTGGCTATGCGATGTTCAGTGGTGTCGTTTTTCTTTCTTCCATCGGCCTCGTGCTGGCACCCCTCTTTCATCGCATATTGCACAAGTTTCACCTCGATGACGCTGCGCAGGATGAAGACAAAAAAAGCAAGTCGGCCTAACAAGGTGAGATCGACCCAACGTCTAATTCGAAAAGAGCGTTAGACCGGGAAGAAAAGTGTAACCCGAAAAATGTAACCCGATGCCGAAATTTCGGCGGTTTCGGGAGGATTGGAGAAGACACAAAAACGCCCCCACTTTCGGTTCCACGAGTGTCCGATCTCACCGGCGCCGAATCAGCGGCGCAACTTCAGCAAGCGCTCGCCCGCGGCGTGCAATGTCGCGGGCTTTTTCGCGAAGTTCAGCCGGACGTAGCGATTCTCACCGGTGGCGAAAAAACTCGATCCCGGCACCGGCGCGACGCCGATCTCGCGCGTCATCCAGTGCGCAAACTCGATGTCACTCACGTAGCCGAACGCCGAGATATCGAGCATCACGAAGTAGGCGCCCTCGGGCCGGGTGTAACTGAGGCCCGTGCGATCGAGATAGCTGAGCAGGATGTCGCGCGACGTCGCGTATTCCGCCGCGAGTTCCGCGTAATAACTCGCCGGAAAATTCAGCGCCGTCACCACCGCGTGCTGCAACGGCGCCGCCGCGCCCACGGTGAGGAAGTCATGGACCTTCCGCGCCTGCGCGATCACCTCGGGCGCCGCAAACACGTACCCGAGCCGCCAGCCGGTGATCGAAAAAGTTTTCGAAAGCGAAGAACACATCAGCGTGCGCTTCGCCATACCCGGCAGCGTGGCAAAATACGTGTGGCGATGCGGCGCGAAGACGATGTGTTCGTACACCTCGTCCGTGAGGATCCACACATCGAACTCTTCGGCGAGCGCCGCGATCTGCTGGAGTTCATCGAGGGTGAAGACCCGGCCGCACGGGTTCGAGGGATTGCAAAGCACGAACGCCTTCAACCCGCCGGCAAACGCGCGCCGCAGCTCGTCCGGATCGAAACGATAATCGGGCGGATGCAGCGGCACGTGGACCGGCGTCGCCCCGGTGAGGATCGCATCGGCACTGTAGTTTTCGTAGAACGGCGAGAAGAGCCCGACCTTGTCGCCCGGATCGCACACCGTCATCATGGACACCATCATCGCCTCGGTGGCACCGCAGGTGATGACGAGTTCGCGCTCGGTGTCCACAGGCACGTCCATGAACCGGGTCATTTTCGCCGCCAGCGCAGTGCGCAGTTCCGGCGCGCCCCATGTCACCGCGTATTGGTGACGGTGCGCGTCCATCGCGTCTTTCCCCGCCTGCATCAGCGCCGGCGGCGGATCCCAATCCGGAAATCCCTGCGCGAGATTGATCGCCCCGTGCCGCGCCGCGACGCGTGACATCTCCCGAATGAGCGACTCGGTGAAAATCGAGGTGCGGCGGGAGGTGCGGGGCATGTCAGCGGGCGAGCGGACGGCCTGGGCTCACGCGGATGATCGCGGTCCGTGCCGCCACGCGCGGGCGTTCACGGGATCTTCAACGTCATCCCGATCTTCAAATCCGTGGGGCTGCTCATCACGTTGCGATTCGCTTCGTAAATCGCCTGCACGCGCGCCGCCGTTGGATCGTTGTAATATTTCCGGGCGATGCCCCAGAGACTTTCCTTCGGCGCGACCGTATGCGTCCGGCCGGAAGCGGCGTTCGCGCGGCTCGTCGCCGGCGGCGCCGACTTCGCCGTCGTGCGCGCGGGCGTTGAAGTGGCGGGCGGTGCGCCCATCACCACCCGGGTATCCGGCGTGGCGGGTGCCGGAGCGGCCCGGATTGGAGAGTCGGCGAGCGCGGACGCAGGTGGAGGCGCGGTCTTGGCCCGCAGCTCATCCGGAACGGTGAGTGGCCGCGTGAACCGCGGCACCGGCGTGGCACCGCCGCCACGCAGCGTGGCGAGTTCCGCGCGCATTTCATTGTTCTCACGCCGGAGCTTGTCGATTTCCTTGTTCTCCGCGAGCCGGACGGACTGGTCGTCGAACGGCCGCGCCGGCAGTCGCAACGCGAACTCGCGCGTCGCCGTGTTGATCAGCTCGCGGACGTACGGCGCCTGGACGGCGTTGGGCCGCAACTCGAGATATTTATTCAGGTGATGAATCGCCTCGATGGGATTCTTGGAATGGTGCAGATAAATCACGCCCGCCTCGAGGTGTGATTCCGGCGCGGCCCGGGGACCGCGGGTCTCGATCACCTTCAAGAACGCGTTGAGCGCCTCGCCATTGCGGCCGTGTCGCTGGAGTTGCTTGGCGTGCTTGTAATTGGCGTCGTCCAATTCAGGCACCAGCGCGGTGTCATCGTTCCGGCCGCAGCCTGCGCCAAGCAACAGCGTGGCGAGCAGCAGGAACAACGCGCGGAGGAGACGAAAGGGCATTCGGGCGGGAAAGGGATTGAACGGTCAGGCGTTGGGCCTAAATTCCGCACCTCCCTCCCGCGACTCAAACTCTAAATGGCCCTGCACCCGAAATCCGTTCTGGCCCGCGCCCGCGCCTGCATCCGGATTGAGAACGCGGCGCTGGCGGAAACGGGCAAACGGCTTGGCCGAGAGTTCGTGGCCACGGCCAGGGCCGTCGATGCGGTGCGGGCTCGCGGCGGGAAGCTGATTTTCACCGGCGTGGGCAAGAATGCCCCGGTGGCGCAGAAAATTGCCGCGACGTTCAACAGCACCGGCATGCCGTCGTGTTTTCTGGACGCGACCCAGGCGCTGCACGGCGATCTCGGGCTGGTCGAGAGCGACGATCTCGCCTTCCTGCTCAGCAACAGCGGGCACTCCGAGGAAATCCTCCGGCTCGTTCCCATGTTGAAGCGGTTCGGGGTGAAAATTGTGGCGTTCACCGGCACGCCGGAATCGGATCTGGCGCGCAACGCCGACTTTCAGCTGTTTTATCACGTGCCGCGCGAGGCCTGCCCGCTGAAACTGGCGCCGACCGCCAGCACGACCGCGGCGCTGGCGCTGGGCGATGCGCTTGCCATGGTCCTGCTCGAGGCGCGCGGATTCACGCGGGATGACTTTGCCAAATATCATCCGGCAGGTAACCTCGGCCGTGTGCTGCTTCTCCGGGTCAAGGACATCATGCGCAGCGGCAACCGGCTGCCGATCGCGACGGACGATGTGTCCACCCAGAGCGCCATCCTGGCGATGACGAAGGCCAAGAGCGGCAGCATCGCCCTGGTGGCGAAGAAAACCGGCCGGCTGACCGGCATCCTCACCGATGGCGATTTCCGGCGCAGCGCGCTGACCGGGCCGGGGTTTCTGGGGCGACCTGTATCCACTTTCATGACGCGCAAGCCGAAGGTAATCGCCGAGGACGCGCTCGGGGTCGACGCGTTGCGGCTGTTCGAGGCGCACAAGATCGATGATTTGATTGTGGTGAATCCGAAGGGGAAACCCGTCGGGCTCATCGACGGGCAGGACCTGCCCAAGTTCAAAATCGTGTGAAGGCTCCGATTCGGGTCGGCATCGCCGGGATGGGGGGCTTCGCCGGTTCCCACCACAGCGCGGTACTTCGCCTGGAGGAGCGCGGGCTGGCGAAGCTGGTGTGCACGTGCGACCCACGCCACGAGGCCTTCGCCGCGGAACAGCAAAACTGGAAGTTTGCGGCGCGCGGGGTGCAGGTGCATTCGGACTACCGCGAGTTGCTCGCGGCGTGTCACCACGGGCTCGACCTGTTTGTCGTGCCCACGCCGATACCGCTGCACGCCGAGATGCACGCCGCGGCGACCACCTTTGGACTGCCCGTGTATGTCGAGAAACCGCCGACGCTGGACTACCTCGAGTTGGAAAAGATGATCGCGGCGGACACGCGGGCGAGGAAGGCATCGGTGGTCGGCTTCAATTTCATCATCGAGAAGGCCAGGCTGTCGCTGAAACAGCGGCTGCTATCGGGTGAGTTTGGCGCGGTGCGCGGTGCGACGCTCAGTGCATTGTGGCCGCGACCGGCGAGCTATTTCACGCGCAATGAATGGGCCGGGCGGCTGATCATCGGCGGGCGCGCCGTCCTCGATTCGTGCTTTGGCAACGCCATGGCGCATTTTGTGCACAACCTGCTGTTCTGGATGGGCGGGCCGGAACTTTTCAGCTGGGCGCAAATCGCCGCCGTCCGCGCCGAACTGTACCGCGCCCACGCGATCGAGGGAGCGGATACGTTTTTCGTCGAGACGGACACGATCACGGGCGTGACGCTTCGCTTCGCCGTCTCGCACGCATGCGCGGGTCAGAGCACCCAGTGCGAGATGGTCCTGTGCGACAAGGCGGTGCTGCGCTACTCGGTCGGCCGCCACATTGAAATCCGATGGAGCGACGGCCGGGAGGAAAAGACCCTGCTCGACCCGTTTGATCCGCTGATGGAAAACCATCTCGACTACTTCCGCTATCTGCGGGGGGAAAGTCCACGGCCGGCGACGACGCTGTCGGATTCCCGCCCCTTCGTAGCGTTGAACGACCTTGCCCACGTTTCCAGCGGGAGGATTTCGCCCATCCCGGCCGCGCAGGTCACGACGATCCGCGAGGAGAAGGAGCAGAAGGAATACCTGAACGTGAACGGGATGGTGGCAGCCCAGGAAAATTTTCTCACCCTTGGCGTCTGGCCCGGGGCAACGGGATGGGAGCGCGACCCGCCCGACGTCGTAACCCCCGCGGATTTGCCCCGCTTCCACGACGTGGTGCGGGCGATGGCGAAGAAGTGAAAAGTCGGTGCCGCCGCTACTAAGCGGCAGCGTTCGCTCTAAATTCCACGTGACCGGCCGCAGCGGTCGCTTTACTCGTCGGAAAATTCCCCAGACTCTCCCCTGCCATGGCCACGCCTGCATTCCACTACGAAGATCCGCTGCCGCTCGGTCCCGACGACACCGTCTATCGCCAGCTTACGACCGAGGGCGTGAGCACCGGCAACTTTGAAGGCCGGGAGATCCTGAAGGTCGCGCCCGAGACGCTCGCCTACCTTAGCCGCGAGGCGTTCCATGACATCTCGTTTTATCTGCGCAGCAGCCATGTGCAGCAGGTCGCGGCGATTCTCGACGATCCCGAGGCCTCGGCCAACGACCGCTATGTCGCGCTGACCATGCTGAAAAACGCGGAGATCTCGGCGGAGGGCATCCTGCCCATGTGCCAGGACACGGGCACCGCCGCCGTATTCGCGAAAAAAGGACAGCAGGTCTGGACGGGGGCGAACGACGCGGAGTGGATTTCCCGCGGCGTTTACGACTGCTACACGAAGGAGAACCTGCGTTACTCGCAGACCGCGCCGCTGGACATGTGGCGCGAAGTGAACACGGGCACGAACCTGCCGGCGCAGATCGATCTCCATGCCACGGAAGGCGCGAAGTATGAGTTTCTGTTCGTGGCCAAGGGCGGCGGCTCGGCCAACAAGATGTTCCTTTTCCAGGAGACAAAAACGCTGCTGAATCCGAAGAGCTTCGAAAAATTCGTGGCCGACAAGCTGCCGGTGCTCGGGACCGCCGCGTGCCCGCCCTATCACCTCGTGTTCGTGGTGGGCGGCACCAGCGCCGAGGCGTGCATGAAAACGTTGAAGCTCGCGAGTGCGCGCTATCTCGACACGTTGCCGACGACCGGCAACGAGCACGGTCGCGCCTTCCGCGATCTGGCGATGGAGGAGAAAGTCCTGCAGATCGCGCGCTCGACCGGAATTGGCGCGCAATTCGGCGGCAAATATTTCGCGCTCGATGTGCGCGTGGTGCGGCTCCCCCGCCATGGGGCGAGTTGTCCCGTCGCGATGGGCGTGTCGTGCAGCGCCGACCGCAACATCAAGGCAAAGATCACGAAGGCGGGCGTGTTCCTCGAGCAGATGGAGACGAAGCCGGGACGTTTCATCCCGCCGGCCATGCGGCTGTGGAAAGACGACTCGATGGTGAGAGTGGATCTACGGCAGCCGATGAAGGAAATCCTCGCGCAACTGGCGCAATATCCCGTGACCACGCGCGTGCTGCTCACCGGCCCGCTCATTGTCGCGCGCGACATCGCCCACGCGAAGTTGAAGGAGCGGATCGATGCCGGCCAGGGACTGCCGCAATACCTGAAGGATCATCCGGTGTATTACGCCGGCCCGGCGAAAACGCCGGCGGGCTACGCGTCGGGTTCGTTCGGGCCCACGACCGCGGGACGAATGGACAGCTACGTGGATCTGTTCCAGTCGCACGGCGGCTCGATGGTGATGCTCGCGAAGGGCAACCGCAGCGCGCAGGTGACGAACGCGTGCAAGAAACACGGCGGTTTTTACCTCGGCAGCATCGGCGGTCCCGCCGCGATTCTGGCGAAGGAAAACATCAAGAAGGTCGAAGTCCTCGAGTATCCGGAACTCGGGATGGAAGCGGTATGGAAGATCGAGGTGGAGGATTTCCCCGCGTTCATCCTCGTCGACAACAAGGGCAACGATTTCTTCGTGAACGGCTGCGGCGCCTGTTTGCCGGCGAAGAACTAGCCCGGAAATTTCCCACCGCGGCAGCCGCAACCAAACCATTTTACAGGAGGAAGCAGAGGGAGCAGAGCAAGACTGGTCAGAAGCCTCTGCTGCCTCTGCGATCTCCTGTAAAATGTCCGGGTCTTGAAATCGTCGCAAGCCTGCACGA
>JAUSID010000220.1 GCA_030648295.1 Opitutaceae bacterium
TACCCGGCAATATCCCAACGGCACCAAGCTTACACCGAAGCAAATGAGCCGGATCAGCCTCTACAGGCACGCCGTCCTGCCGAACTGGAATTACACCTTGTTGCCGAATCAAAATCGGAATTAGTTTTTGCACGCGCGCTAAGCGGTGTGAAAAGCGTTCTTCGCGATCTCTACAAAATCAAATACTTCCCAAGGGTCGTAAGGTGGTAGTTCGCCTGCGACACTGCACCTCGTCTGAACATTCACTTCTTGGAGGGACGGCAGTGTCGTTTCGATTTCGAATGGCGACGTACGCGGCCTGTCCACGTCTGCCTGAAGCGGACTCGTAAGCTGAACGGTTCCCATGGTGGTAAACATTGAAGGGTTAGAACGTGGAACGCGAGACAAGTGCCAGACGGCCTCAGGGTTTCAAGGCTGCATTATTGGCACCGATTGCCAGCGGCTCGAGGAGGTCACGCAGGACAGACCAATCTCGTTGTTCAAGTTGCGCCAGGCTGTCACCTTCCCGTCGGATCTGTGCTCTGAAGCCAAGCGCGAGCTCTCAATCAACGCGGCGACAAGAAAAAACGGCACTTCAATTGCAGCCTTATTGAGGGCTTGGGCGGCAATCTGCTGCAAGATTTGCTGAATCAGTTGTTGCGGGGTGTTCGGTGGAATGTTCAGCGGCGGGACTGGTTTGACTGATTGAACGGCGTTCGCGTCAGCAAGAAAATGTTGCAACGCGTCGAATGGCTTTCGCAGTTCCATATACGTTTCAATCCCCGCTTAGGCTTTCCAGATCAAACCTTCCAGCGCGGGATCGCTCGCGGCAATTTTAAGATTTAGTTCTTTTGCACGAGACCGCGACACAGCGTCGCCATGCGCAAAAAAACTCTTGTTCAAGTTTTCGGCGATCAACTGTGCTTTCTCCTTCGCGTCAGTTTCCTTCATGTGCGTAAGCAAAAGGCGCGCACCGACCGACGTCGCGAGTTCGCTAGCCCGCTGCGCGAAACCAACCCGAAGCGGATCCACCGTCGAGAATAGTTTCTCCACAATAGCGCAGACGTTATCCTCCCCAGAAATCTCCGCCTCCTTTTTCAGAAAACGCAAAAACGCCCCAAGATCTTCATAGGAGAAATTCAATCTCTTTCCATCCGGCGATTGAGTCGTGATTTGGGGATCGATCGGCCCCAAGGACGCATGCGGGTGCATTACGATTTCGTCCGCACCCAGAGCAAAAATTGTCGCAGCGCTAAACGCCGTAAAAGGGACCAGGACACTGACGTGATCGAACCGCTCCCGCAGAATCGACATCAACTTCCACGCCGTGAGCCCATCTCCGCCAGTACTATGAATCAGAATGTCGATGGTACGCTTGTCAGCTGGTATCGCATCAATCTCGATCTGATCGACAAATTCCCGCACCGCATCGCTCGCCATCATTGCTGCAACGCCTGCGCGTGTGCTTGTTGCATACACGAGCAATGGGCGGCTGCGATATGCCTCAATCTCTTGATAACGCTGGATGCGTTGTTCGATTGTCATAATCCCAGTTCGGGAACGGTTAGGTCATCCTTATCGATGGCAGCAATCGGTCACGCAAGCGCTCAGTTGTCCGCAGCAAGTGCAGTCGCCACGGATGCATGAATGAATCGCTCCGACTGCGAGGATTCCAGCAATGTAAACATCCCGGTTGTCAGCGAATGAACGCGCAGAAAATTGGTGTGCCTCGCGAGAGTTCGGCACAACCTCGTGTCCGGGCTCTCGTGATTGCGCCGAGTGTCCCATTCCTCCCGATGTCCCATCTTTCGCCCCGCCTCCTTTTGTTGCTCCTGATTTCCATCGCTCTTGCGCGGGCGGCTGAGGACGCGCCGCACATTTTCCTCGCTGGCGATTCGACCATGGACGACACCCATTTCGTCGCGGCCGGTGCCGCAAAGGTCGCGGAACTCGCCGCCGCCGAGATCGGCCGGCAAAACCTGCCGCTGGCCAAGCCGGAACAATTCAGTTCAACCGCGAATAGACGCCAATTCACGCGAATGGAGAGGGCGTCTTGGGGAGCACGGAAACGATCAACCAAACGGTGACCAAGGTTTCACTTGGGCAATCCCCCCTCCTCCTCGGTAATCCGCGTCCATTCGCGTTCATTCGCGGTTGTCCACTGAATCGATACGGCTACGTGGCTCAGCACCCGGTCAGATTCAGGGAGTCGAAATGACCCGGTGAGGAATGCAACTTCGAGGGCCGACCGGCTGCTATGACACGGCCCCTGAGAATGTTGTTTTCCTGCGTGTAAATTCTTTCTCTTTCTCCCGGTTGGCCGAACGCGATCGGCGAGAAAGATAAAGAGGAAAGATAAAGAAACCGCTGACTCTCCTTTGATTGCGGTGAAGGTGCCGCGGTGGGGAAAAAGCGCCCTACTCGAGGTGGAACACTTCCTTCAGCTCGCGTGATACCGGGCTGTGGTCCGGGTTCGTCGGCATGACGTCGCGCATATGCGTCCACCAGCGGCGGCAGATCTCGGTCTGCGCGATCGCCTGCCAGCGCGACTCGTCCTCGATCTCGACGTATCCGAAAAGTTGTCGCGTCTGCGGATCCAAGAAGATCGAGTAATGGTGCACGCCGTGCGCCTTGAGCACGTCCACAAGCTCGGCCCAGATGGGCTGATGCCGGCGGGCGTACTCCTCCTCCTGCCCGGCATTCACCGCCATGACGAATCCCTTCCGAATCATGGCACCGGCTCGATGATGACGGCCGGGGCGATGGAGGCCGGAGAGCCGGTCGCCGGTGCGTTTCCGGCCGGCACGGTTGCATCATCCCGGCTAAATGCCTGGACCAGCAGCCCGAACCGCTCGCGATCGGAGTCGGTGCGCGAAATCTTCAACCCATGTTCGGCCAGCGCCCTCGCCTCCTTGGCAAAACCGCGCTTCGCGGCGACGAGCGCCACCCGGAACACCAGCGCCGGGTCGCGGGGAAATCTAACCGCGCCCTCGACGACGACGTCGAACTGTTCCCGCGACGGCGAGTCGGCCGTGTTCATCCACAAATCGGCCAGCAGCGAGTACACCGCCGGCAGCGCCGGCGGCCGTTCACGCGCCTTCATCAGTGCGGTCAACACCGTGTCCCGCTGTTTTGCGTCCAGCGTGCCTTCGCGGCCGGCCGGGTGCTCGCGGACCTCGACGTAGCGCATCCGCGCCAGCTCGAGCCAGGCGCGCGCACGATCGACGCCGGCTGTGGCGGCGGCCTCCAGGAATTTTCGCGCACGGTCGTCGTTGCCCGCCAGCCGTTCATCCAGACCCAGCGCCGCCAGCAGCCGCGGGTCGCGCTCGCCCCGCACATAGGGCGCGATGAGCGCATTGCGCGCTTCCGTTCCATGGCCGCCCAGCCGGTACACCTCGCCCTTCAGCCGGCCCACGACCGCGTCCGGCGCCTGCACCAGCGTCACCGGCGGAGGCTCGGGCAGCTCCTCGCCCTTCTTCGCATTCATCCGGACGTAGTTGTGGACGGTGAACTCTGCGTAGCCGCGAATCTCGATCGCCATCTGCTTGTAGGTTCTTTGGAAGCACGACTTGAACAGCTCCTCGCTCACCGGCTCGTCGCTCAGCCGCTGCATGAACTTCAGGAATCCGGCCTGGTATTTCTTGTTCATGCCGTAGAGGCAGAGGTGGACGAACGCATAGCATTGGGCCCGCCACGCGCGCAGCGCCGGTCCCCTCGGTTTGCCCGCGAACATCTTGTCCATCGGCAACAGCGCCAGGCCGTGTCCCCCGCGAACGGCTTGCCCCTCGCCCTCGCCGCCAAACGACTGTCCCCCGCCGCCACCGCCGCCACCGCCGCCACCACGCGACAGCGTGACATTGAAATCGCCGGCCTTGCTCCCGCCGAAGCCGTCGCCAATCCGGCCGAACTCGATCGTGCGCCGGCTGAAATCGATCGATGACATCACCTGCACCAGTCCCTCCTCGAACCACTCGGGCATGTGGCCGGCAGTGCGGCGGACCAGGTGCCGGAAATATTCGGTATAGAAGGCGCGATACGTGTCGGCCTCCTCGAGCGCGCCGTCAGAGTGACGGAGCTCCTGGAGCGCAAAATCGATTACGATCGCCGCCCGCTCCGGGTTCTCGAGGAAGAGCGAGTTCCGGCTGTAGGTCGACTCGACGTCGGCGGACGGCGTGAACTTTTCAAAATGTTTGCCCCGGCCGCAGATCACGATCGCGGTCGGCACGGCACTTCTTCCCCGTGTGATGCCGGGCATCAGGACATCGAGCGCGGTCTGGAGGAGCAGGAAATCGCGGACGAAGCGCTTGGTTTCGCGCTCGGAAGCGTTGGACAGGATTTCGAATCCGGGCACTTCCGCGTACCGCCAGGACTCCGGCGGCGGCAGTATCCGCGTATCGGTGACTTCGAATACGGGCAGTTCGATCACGCCGGGCGCAACTTCGATGCCCGCCGGCGCGGTCGCCGCGGGCTGCGCGATGGCGGCAGAGGCAAGACCGAACATCACCACGGCAAGGCCCAGCCGACGGAGGAAACCGTTCCCGTCGACGACTTTTTCCGTGCCGCAATGCGTGTCGGGTTTCATGGGGCGATTAGGTTTATTTTTTCGATGTTTTGCCCGCCGGTTTCGCACTCGCAGCCGGCGTCGCGGCCGCGGCCGGAGCGGCGGCAGGAGGCTCCGTTTTCGGCGGTTCCGGGGGCAGCGATTTCTTCAGGGCCTCGAACCGGGCGCGGCTGTTCGCGTCCGGCGCGATCCGAATCCCGTGATCCACCAGCGAGTGCGCCGCCTCGGGCACGCCGGCGGTGGCGCAGAGCGCCGCGGTCTGGTAAGTCAGCTTGAGCCGGCCCGGGAAAAGTTGAACGCCCTCGGCCAGAATGGTCACGTCATCGCGCTTCGGCGTGACCGAACTGCGGACCCACGTGTCGGCCAGCAGTTCGTACACCGCGGGCATCGGCGGCGGCTGCTTTCGCGCCGCCAGCAGCAGGTCGATGACGGCATTCGCCTGCGCGGCTGACAGCGACTTGTCCGGGCCAGCCGGTTTCGCGAGCGCCTCGTCATAGCGAATGCGCGCGAGTTCGAGGAAGGCGGAGGGACGATCGGCCTTCGCCGCGACCGA
>JAUSID010000222.1 GCA_030648295.1 Opitutaceae bacterium
GATGCGCAGCGGCATGAATCCGAAATGCGGCACCGATGTGACCGGCGACGAGATCTTGATCGTGATGTTCGAGCCGGGCTCGGTGTTGACCGGCACGGCGACATCGGCGCGAACCGGTGCCGCCAGGAGCAGCACGATCGCTGCCGTCCGGCGCACCATGGCAGCGATGGCGGCGGTATTAGCGCGCGACAGGACCATGGGCGGCTCCAAGCGTCCTCTCGTGGTTGGCGCGGCCAAGGCGGCTGGAAACGCGGTCACCGCCCGGTGTCTTCACGCGATTTTCGCCGCCGCCAGAGTGCCGGGCAGCGGCTTTGGTTGGGCCGGAATTTCGGCGAGGAGTTTCGCGACCACCGCCGCGGGTGTGCCGCCGTCCAGCCGCGCCGCATGATCGAGGATGATGCGATGGCCGAGAATCGGCGGCGCGACCGACTGCACGTCTTCGAAGCTGCAGTGCGGCCGGCCATGCCGCAACGCCCGCGCCCTCGCGCCGGCGGCGAGCCCGAGCGCCGCCCGCGGGCTGGCGCCGAACCTCACGCCGGCGGAGGCGGTGGACGCGCCGGGCTGCGAAGCATGTACCAGCCGCGCAATGTAATCAGCAACGACCTCCGGCAGATGAACGCGACGGACCAGTGCCAGCAATCCGGCAAACTCGTCGCGTCCGACCACGGGGGCGACCACGGGCTCGGCGCCCAGTTCCCGGTTGAGGACGATCCGTTTCAGGACGTCGGGTGGATTCGCGTGAATGTTGATCTTGAAAAGAAAGCGATCCAGCTGCGCCTCCGGGAGCGGATAGGTCCCCTCGAGGTCGATCGGATTTTGGGTCGCGAGCACGAAGAACGGATCGGGCAGAACATGCGTCTCGCCGCTGGCCGTCACGCGCCGCTCCTGCATTGCTTCGAGCAGCGCGGACTGCGTTTTCGGCGACGCGCGATTGATTTCATCGGCCAGCAGGATGTTGGTGAAGACGGGACCACGCTGAAAAACGAAACGTCTTCCGGCCGCGGTCTCTTCGAGCACCGGATTTCCGGTGATGTCACCGGGCAGCAGATCTGGCGTGAACTGAACGCGCCGCGCATTCAGCCCGAGCGCGTGCGCGAGCCCCTTCACCAATTCGGTTTTTCCAAGTCCCGGCAATCCTTCGAGCAGGAGGTGGCCGCGCGCGAGCACGCCGGCCACGACCAGCTCAATCAGCGGCTCCTGCCCGAACAGAACGGTTTGGAGCGTTGCGACCAGACGGTTCAAGGACGCGCCGGCGCTTGCCAGTTCGGCGTCGGTCGGAGGATTGGCGGCGGCAGCAGTCATGCGTGGGAGCAGCCGCGACCGGCGTGCATCGCCGGGTGAACGAGCGGCAGGGAGCGCGCCTCGCGGCAGTTCATTTGAAAAAATTCTTCACCGCCGCGCGCTCCGCCGGCGTCAATCGATCGACCCACACGGCTTCACCGCCCAACCCCGGAGCCGCAACCCTGCCCGCGGAGACGGGTGTCATGGGTTTGTCGCGGTCCACCTCGTGCGCACCGGTGGTGGTGCCGAGTTTGTCGCTGAGCGCGAACCGTTTCAGGGCATCCCCTTGCAGTGCCTTGACCTCGCCTGTTCCGGCGTCGCTCGCCTGCGACGAAAGCATCAGTGGCGCACTCTCTCCGCCACCCCCTGGTCCGCCCGCGCCAGTCTTCGTGTCGTCAACCAGCTGCCCGTCCGGCCGCGCGACAGCCGCGCCGGCGCCGGCTGCCCCGGCGACGCCACCGGCGCACGCGGCGGCGTCGGCCAGCTGCTGCGCGAGCTGCGCCCGCTGCCCGGCAGTGAGGCCTTTGAGATCGGCTTCGTTCGCCGGCAGATTCGACAGCAGGTCCTTGTTCGCCGGCAGCGTCCCGTCGCGCAACCCCGACAGCGCGGCGGCCAGCCGGCCCGCCGCCGATTTCATGTCGGCGTCGCGATTCGCGGAGCGCAACGCGTTGGACGCGGCGTCGAGGTTGCGGCCCAAGCCCGCCGCCGCGACGGCGGTTTGGTTGCGCAACGCGTCGGCCGCTTCGAGCGCCGAATGCGAATATTGTTCGCCGGCCGGACGCCGGGCGAGTTCACGGGCGCGCTCCTCGAGTTGTTCAATGCCCTGCGGATCGGCGACCTTCATGTCCTTCAGCGCGGCGAGCATGGCCTCGGTTTGCAGCAGGGCCGGTGGCGGACCGGCAAACCCGGGGCCATTGGGATCGCGGGGAACCGGCGCCAGCAGCGCCACCGTGATCAGCGCGACCGAAACGGCCGCCCACCCCACCGGCACCCGTAATCGCCATTCCAATACGGCGGGGACCTGGGCGGGCTCGCGGGGCCACGGCACCAATCCGAGTTGCGCCGCCGTGAGCCGCGTGTCCAGCCGCAGGTGTGATTCCAGCAGCACGCGGGCGTCGGCAACGCCGAAAAACATCCGGCGGGCGCGCCACCAGCAAATCACGGCCGCCGCTGCCAGCGCCATCACGAGGCCGATCAGCGCGAGGTCCAGCGAACGGTCGTCGCGGCGCAACGCATAAAATACCATCGCGAATACCGTCGTCACCGCAAACGTCGCAGGAGCAGCAAGTGCCAGCCATGCGGCGACATTGATTCGGCGCGCCAGCGCCGAGGCGCGGGTTTCCCAAAAACGGCGGGTGCTCGCATGGGGTGTCACCGACCCGAAAAACTGGCGGCATCACCACGGGGTTGGCAAGCACTGGGGAGCCTTCCGTGCCGCGCCTTCCAAAGCCAGGGTCGCAGGCCGGACCATTTCGCCCAGAAAGATAAAGATTAAGAGAAAGAGAACGAACCGGACGCCGGCGCCGCCGCTTCAGAAAAAACAAAAAGCCGGGCTCGCGGCCCGGCTCGTGTTCGCACGGTTTTCCGCGCGTCGTGAACTTCCTCGCGCGCGGCTACTGCACGACCAGCACACCCTTCATCCCGGCCATCGCATGGGCGGGAAACGAACAGACGAACGGATACTCACCTGCCGCCGTGACCTTGAAGGTCACCTCGTCGGACTGACGCGGTCCGAGCAGCTTCGTGTGCGCGATGATTTGATCCTTCATCGAGTCGGGAATGTAGTCCTTTTCGCGCGCAGTCATCGCCGCGACGGAAAACGCGTTGATGTCGGTGCCGGGCTTGAGCAACACGAAATTGTGGCCCATCGCCTCCTTGGGCAGCTGGCCGCCGTTGGTGAGGACGACTTTGATTTCCTCGCCGACCTTCGCGTCGATTCTGGTCACGCTGAACTTCATCTGGTCGTTCGAGGTAATCTCGATCACGCGGGCGGCCGCGGGAGCCTTCGCGGCCGGAGCGGAACTGGACGGAGGCGCGGAACTGGTGCTCGAAGTCGAGCTCTTGGAAGCTGGCTCTTTCTGGCAACCCGCAGCAAAGAGAGCGGCCAAGAGGGGCAAAATTGAATATCGAATTTTCATGGCGCGGGAAAAGTGGTGAACGCTTTCGCAACATGCAAACCCGAAGGGCATTTCTCGAATTAATAGGCCCGCGTGTTTGGTCCTCCGATAAGCGCCGCAAACAACATCGCGCTGAGAACAAAATATGCGCGATGATTGGCAAAATCCGCGGATTATGGCCTTGAAATGCCAAAGGCTTCGCAAACTCTGTAAGGTTTTTGGCAACCGCGCCACTCGTCTTACCGTTCCCGACTGTCTCCATGTTCAAATTCCTACCGACCCTCGTCCGATGGAGCCGCATTCCCCTCGTGCTCGCCGGCACCGCGCTGCTCGCGGGTTGCGAATACAATTTCTGGCGCATGGACGGCCACCAGTCGACCATCGCGGTCGAGGGACCGGTCGCGAGGGAGCAACTCCAGGTGTTCTACGTCACGGTCTGGGTCACGCTGGTCATTTTCGTGCTGGTCGGCGGCGTGCTGGCGTACGCGACGTTGAAGTTTCGCGCCCGGAATGATGCGGACGAGCACGCCGAACCCCCGTCCCAAAGCCACGGTAACCCGTTGATCGAGTTGAGCCTGATCGGCGCGTCGGTTCTCGCCCTCGTCATTATCGCGATCCCGACGTTGCGAGGGATTTGGTACACTTACGACGTACCCGAAGCCGACAAGGCGAACGCCTACGAGATCACGGCCCACGGCTTCCAGTGGTGGTTCAAGTTCGAGTATCCGGCCGAGCAAGCGGCCGGCGAAAACAATACGAAGATGACGCTGGTCACGGGCAACGAGCTCGTGATTCCCGCGGGCCGCCCCGTGCGCGTGCACCTTCGCACCGTCGACGTCATCCATTCGTTCTGGGTGCCGAAGCTCGCCGGCAAGGTGGACATGATTCCGAACCGCGCGAATCACCTGTGGATGCAGGCCGACAAACCGGGTTATTTCTGGGGCCAGTGCGCCGAGTACTGCGGCGATTCCCATGCCGTGATGCGATTTCGCGTCATTGCGCTTGGGCCGAGGGATTTCAACGACTGGCTCGAGCAGCAGTTGCAGACCGGCCGCACGGTTCAGGGCAACGTCGCCTCGGCGGATCAACCGCGGGCGCAGTTTGCGTCGCTTCGGACCTTCAAGCAGAACGAGGCTGGCATATCGGACCGTTTCGACCTGCAACCGCTCGAGGCGTGGAAAGCGAAGCAGGCACCGGAGGCGAATGAGGACCCGCGGCTCGTCGCCCGGGGCCGCGAACTTTTCAGCCAGAAGCAATGCAACGGGTGCCACACCATCCGCGGCCATGGCGCCGGCGGCATCACCGGGCCGGATCTCACGCATGTCGGCTCACGGACCACGATCGCCGCGGGATTGATCGAGAACACCCCGGAGCAGCTGCAGCGCTGGATCCACAATCCCTCGGCGGTGAAGCCGGGCAACAAGATGGCCGTCGGTTATATCCAGCAGAAGATCACGCTGACGCCCGAGGACGAGGTCGCGCTGGTGGCCTATCTCCTGAGCCTGAAATAACCGCGAGCGGCTTCCCCCCGGAGGCCGCGACCTCAACCGAATTTCCAAAAAACTCACGACCCACATGGAACTGGCCAAATCCGCCTACCTCACCAAGGAGGACCATGCCCCGACTCAACCGAAGCTGCTCACGCATCCGACCGTCAAGGCCGGCCTGATGGGCTGGCTGACGACGGTCGATCACAAGCGCATTGGTTTTCTCTACGGCTTCTTCGCGCTCTTCTTCTTTCTGGTGGGCGGATTCGAGGCGCTGCTCATCCGCACGCAGCTGATGGTGCCAAACAACGATGTGCTGACGGCGCAGCAGTACAACACGCTGTTCACGATGCACGGCACCACGATGATCTTCCTCGCGGTGATGCCGCTGTCGTCGGCGTTCTTCAATTTCATCATGCCGCTGCAAATCGGCGCGCGCGACGTCGCGTTTCCGCGGCTGAACGCGTTTTCGCTTTGGATGTTCGTGGCCGGCGCGATCATTCTCAACATCGGCTGGTTTCTCCCGCAGGCGACGCATGGCGCGCCCGACGGCGGCTGGTTCGGTTACGCCCCGCTGACCTCGAAGACCTACATCCCGAAGCACTCGATCGACTACTGGGTGATGGGACTTCAGCTCCTCGGCGTCGCGTCGATCGCCGCGTCCCTCAACTTCATCGTCACGATCATCAACATGCGGGCGCCTGGAATGACGATGATGCGGCTGCCGGTGTTCTCGTGGATGACGCTCATCACCTCCTTCCTCATTATTCTCTCATTCCCCGCGATCACGATCGCGCTGGTGGAACTGATGATGGATCGCCAGTTCGGCACCAGTTTCTTCGAGGTCTCGAACGGCGGGATGCCGATCCTCTGGCAGCACCTCTTCTGGGTGTTCGGCCACCCGGAGGTGTACATCCTGATCCTGCCCGCGATGGGCATCATCTCGGAAATCCTGCCGACGTTCTCGCGCAAGCCGCTCTTCGGATATCCGATCGTGGTTTTCTCGGGCGCGGCGATTGGCTTCCTCGGTTTCGCGGTGTGGAGCCATCACATGTTCACCACCGGCATGGGCACGGTCGCGACGGCGGCCTTTGCGCTCGCGACGATGGCGATCGCCGTCCCGACCGGCGTGAAAATCTTCAACTGGATCGGCACGCTGTGGGGCGGCCACCTCCAGATGCGCACGCCGATGATGTTCGCGCTCGGCTTCGTCTGGATGTTCATGATCGGCGGGTTCTCCGGCGTGATGCACGCCGCCGCCCCGGCCGACGCGCAACAGCAGGACAGCTACTTCGTCATCGCGCACTTTCACTACGTGCTGATCGGCGGCTCGCTCTTCGCGCTGCTCGCGGGAATTCATTACTGGTTCCCGCTGATGTTCGGAAAGAAAGTCAGCGAGTTCTGGGGCAAGCTTTCGTTCTGGGTCATCTTCGTCGGTTTCAACGTGACGTTCTTCCCCATGCATTTCCTGGGCTTGAACGGCATGCCCCGCCGCACGTTTACCTACGATCCGAACCTCGGCTGGAACTTCCCGAACCTGCTTGCGACCGTGGGCTCGTACGTCCTGGGCATCGGCATCTTCATTTACTTCGTCGTGATGGTGTACACGTTCTTCAAGGGCCAGCGCGTCGGCCGCGACATCTGGGACGGCCGTACGCTCGAGTGGTCACTGCCGAATCCGCCCCCTGAATACAACTACCGCGTCACCCCGACGGTACATGCCCGCGACGCCTGGTGGTACGAGAAGAACCATCGCGAAGAGACCGAAAAGGAACAGGAAGCCCACGCGCAGGAGGAGGAGGCCCACGGCGGTATTCACATGCCCTTCGGCTCCATCTGGCCGTTGATTACGAGCATTGGTGTCTTGATCGGCGCGATTGGCGTCAGCGCGCTCGATGCCGGCAAGGATCCGAAGCTCGCCGTCTGCCTCGTCGGCGGGGCGGTCATGTTCATCGGCATCTACTTCTGGTCGCTCGAAGGCAACGAGGGATACCACATCCACCTCGACAAGGACGGCAACGTCGTCCGCGAGGAGCACTCCTAGAAGACGTGGAAGACTCGGAAGACTTGTAAGACACGGAAGACTCGGAAAACCGGAGCGCCCCACCGCCGCCACTCGCCACTCTTCACTCTTCACTCGTCACTCGTCACTCGTCACTTTTCAATGAGCGCCCACGCCGCCACCCTCACGATCGATCACCATCACGATCCGACCACGTCGACCGGAATTCCGAACAAGAAGCTCCTCATGTGGGCTTTCCTCGCGTCGGACTGCATGTTCTTCGGGGCGCTCATTTCCACGCACCTCATCTACCGGCTGCATCCGCCGGCGGGCGGGTTGGATCCCAAGGTGGTGTTCAGCCCCGAGCTGACGTCGTTCTCCACGTTCATCCTGCTGATGTCGTCGCTGATGATGGCGCTCGCCGTCACCGCGATTCAAAA
This sequence comes from Opitutaceae bacterium, assembly GCA_030648295.1. Classification (GTDB taxonomy): domain Bacteria; phylum Verrucomicrobiota; class Verrucomicrobiia; order Opitutales; family Opitutaceae; genus ER46. The sequence continues at coordinate 7,328 of JAUSID010000222.1, forward strand.
GGGCAATCTCAAGAGCTGCCGCTGGTCGCTGCTCGCGACGATCTACTTCGGGCTGATCTTCCTCGGGTGCCAGGTATACGAGTTCAACCACTTCGTCTTCGAAAAGAAGATGACGCTGTCGAACAGCCTGCTTGGAACGACATTCTACACGCTGACCGGAACGCACGGCACTCACGTCGCGATCGGGGTGTTGTGGCTGGGCCTGATGTATGTGCGGTCGTTCAAAATCGCCGAGCAGCCGTCCTGGCTGCCGCGGCAGTTGCTGCACGCGGTGACGTTGCTGGCTACACTGGTCCTCTCGCTCAAGGTCACGCTCGGGCTCGTCCACGCGCTGCAGGGCGAGTCCACGTTTGGCGGTGCGATGGGTCATTTCTTCGGCGCCGAATTCCTCTTCCTCGCGCTGGCGCTGATTGGTTATGGCGCGCTGTTTTGGTTCGCCCGTCCGCGCGGCCCGGTGCAGTTCACCGAGGTCAACGCGATCGATGTCGAGTCGATGGGTCTCTACTGGCACTTCGTCGACATCGTCTGGATCGTCATCTTCACCGCCGTCTACCTGCTGGAATACATTTAAGGGACCAGAGGCCAGAAGTCAGAGGTCAGAGGTCAGAGGTCAGATGTCACCGTTGGAATACCAATTCTCCCTGCTCCTTTCTCCCTTCTTCCTTCTCCTTTCTCCCTTCTTCCAAATTTCCCATGACCGCTCCCACCCCCGGTGCCATTGCCCACGACGATCACGGACATGATGTCAGCAAATTCCAAATCTACGTCCAAATCGCAATGCTGCTCGCGGTCATCACGGGCATCGAAATCATCGCGGTGTACATCCCATTCCCGCGCTGGATCATTGTCACCACGCTCGCGGTCCTCTCCGCGGTGAAGTTCATGTTCGTCATTTTCTATTTCATGCACCTCCGGTGGGATAAACCGTTTTGCACGATCCTGTTTTTCATCGGGCTGGTGCTCGCGGGTGGAACCGCCTGGGCCCTGCTCCTCCTCTTCGGCGCCGAAGCCAGCCTGCCATTGGTGCAGTAGGAAAAGGACTAAAAGACCAAAAGACTAAGGGACTAAGAGACTTCAATCCGCCGAGCTTCGAACTGGAAAGGACCGCGAGCGTGCTGCTCCGGTCTTTTTCATTTTCCCTCCGCCGCTTGGCCATTCGTCATTGGTCATTGGTCCCTTCGTCCCTTAGTCCTTTAGTCCCTTTCGTCCCTTCGTCCTTTAGTCCCTTCGTCCCTTAGTCTTTTAGTCCTTTGTATGATCGACTGGCGGCACTGGCACAATGAACCCTGGCTCGTCGGGGGACTCGTGTTCATCGGCTGGGGGTGGGCGATTCTGGCCGGGCCGTTGCGGCCGCGAATCGCACCCGGTGAGCGTTTCCCGCGGGCGCACGCGGTCAAATTCTACCTGGGGCTGCTGTTCTTCTACCTCGCCGTTGGCTCGCCGCTGGATCAAATCGCCGAGCGCTTCCTGTTCAGCGCGCACATGCTCCAGCATCAGTTGCTGGTTTATCCCGCCGCCATCCTGTTCCTGCTCGGGCTGCCGGCGTGGATGATCGATCCGCTGCTCGGGCGGCCCGAACTGCGGCGCGCCGGCCGGTTTCTCACCCATCCGCTGATCTGCGGCCTGACGTATACGCTCGTGATCAGCATGTGGCACGCGCCCTGGCTCTACGATTGGGCGCTGCGCGTGAAACTCGTGCATGTGATCGAACACCTCACGTTCTTCGGCGCGGCCCTGCTTTTCTGGTGGCCGATGCTCAGCCCTTCGCGCGTCCTTCCTCCGATCTCCTACGCCGGACAGCTGCTCTACATCATCGCCGTCATCATCGGCATGACGCCCGTTTTCGCGTACCTCACGTTCTCGCACTCGGTCCTTTATCCAACTTACGAATACGCGCCGCGGCTGTTCGCCACCTTCTCGGCCGGGGACGATCAATTGCTCGCCGGCGTGATGATGAAGATCATCGGGATGTTCGTGTCGCTCGGCGCGTTCATCCGCGCATTCTACCGCTGGTATCAGGTCAAAAAATAAAGAAATTCGGCCGATTCGATGGAGGGTGAGCGGTGCGCCCGACCATCTCCCCGGTCCCCCAGGCCCGGTTCGCCAAATTCCCCGGCGGCGCTTCGCGCCGATTGAGCCTCCGCCTACGTCTTCACGTGCGCGACTCCGGCGCCATTGGGCGCCGGAGGGCGGCAATCATTTGACGAATGCGGCGAACCTGGCGTGGTCGCCGCCGATGATGAGACGAGGAGCGGCTCAGGCCGGCGCCGAGGCCGTGGCCGACGAGCCGAGGAGGTCGTCAATCGTGTCGCTTTCGATGCTGACGTCGGCGAACAGCCACGACGAAAGGTACCGCTCGCTCGCGGACGGCATGATCGCGACGATCTGCTTGCCCTTGTTCTCCGGCCGCTTTGCCAGTTGCAGCGCGGCCCAGGCGATCGCGCCGGACGAGATGCCGACGGGGATGCCGTCGAGCTGGTTGATCTGCTTGGAGACGGGACCCGAGTCGGCCTCCTTCACCCGGATCACCTCGTCGTAAATCTTGGTGTTGAGCACCTGGGGAATGAAGCCCGCGCCAATGCCCTGCAGCTTGTGCGGGCCGGGCTGGCCGCCCGAAAGCACGGCGGATGATTCCGGCTCGACGGCAACGATCTTGACGCCCGGCTTGCGCCCCTTGAGCACCTCGCCCACGCCGGTGATCGTGCCGCCGGTGCCGACGCCCGACACGACGATGTCGACCTTGCCGTCAGTGTCGCGCCATATTTCCTCCGCCGTGGTCGTGCGGTGAATCGCCGGGTTCGCCGGGTTGGAGAATTGCTGGAGAATGAGGGCATTCGGGATTTTGGCCGCGAGTTCCTCCGCCTTGGCGATCGCGCCTTTCATGCCCTTCGCGCCTTCCGTCAAAACGAGGCGGGCGCCCAGGATCTTCAACATTTTCCGGCGTTCCATCGTCATCGTTTCGGGCATGGTCAGGATGAGCTTGATCCCCTTCGCCGCCGCGACGAACGCGAGCGAAATCCCCGTGTTGCCGCTGGTCGGCTCGATGAGCACGGTGTTCTTGGTGATCTTTCCGGACTTCAGCCCTTCATCGATCATGGAGAAGCCGATACGGTCCTTGACGCTCGACAGGGGGTTGAAGAACTCGAGCTTGAGCAGCACTTCCGCCTGCGCATTGTGCGCGGCCGCGGTGCGGTTCAGGCGGACGAGGGGGGTATTGCCGATGGTTTCGGTGATGTCGTTGTATATTTTGGCCATGACGGAATCGGGTTACGTGGACACGTAGCTCAACACCATGTGGGGATGAGAGCCGCTCTAAAACGTGGCATAAATCCGGCTTTCTATCCACCCGTAAGACACGACAAAGGCGGATTTCCGCTCGGCGGAGGGGTGGCGCCGTGCCACGGTGGCCGGCCATGACTTGGCAGATTGCCTTCGTCTTCGTGCTCGTGGTGGGCGCGGTGGTGGCCTTCATGCGGGAGAAAACCCCGCCAGACATCGTCGCGCTGACGGTGTTCGTGCTCATCGCCGCCACGGGTCTGGTGCCGATGCGCGATGCGTTTGCCGTGTTTTCGAATCCCGCGCCGATCACGGTGGCGGCGATGTTCGTGCTCAGCGCCGCGCTCATGCGATGCGGCGGACTCGATTATCTATCGGCGATTTTCGACCGCGCATCGGTGCTCCCCTACCCGCTGGTGTTGTTCCTGCTCGTCGCATTCGTCGCATTCGTGTCGGCGTGGATCAACAACACTCCCGTCGTGGTCGTTTTCGTCCCCGTCGTCTACAACCTTGCCCGGCGGATGCGGCTGCCGGCTTCGAAGTTCCTCATCCCGATTTCCTACGGCGCGGTGCTGGGCGGCATCTGCACGCTCATCGGCACGAGCACAAACCTTGTGGTCAACGGGCTCCTGGTCGAACGCGGCATCCGCGGGCTCGGAATGTTCGAGCTCGCATGGGTGGGCGTGCCGGCGACGTTGATCGGCGGAATCTATCTCGCCGCCTTTGGCCGCCGGCTTCTGCCCACGCGCGAATCGCTGACCTCGATCCTCAGCGAGGAGGAACGCCGCGAGTACATGACGGAGGCGTTCGTGCCACCCGGTTCACGGCTGATCGGCCGGAGTCTTCGCGCCGGCGGGCTCGTGAAAGCCCGTGGTTTCCGCACGATCGAAGTCGTGCGTGATGGTGTCGCGATCAACGTCGACCCCGCGACGACGCCGCTCGAAGAGGGCGACCGGTTGGTGCTGGCCTGCCGCCCGTCCGGGATCGCCCACGCACGCGCGATGCCCGGCTTCGATTTCACCGCGGAGGCCGGGCTGGAGCAGATTGCATCCCACGAAGGCGTCGTGTTCGAGGGCGCAGTCGCGCCGCATTCGGAGATCATCGGGCGCAGCGTCAGCGAACTGAACTTCCGGCAGCGTTATCGCGTCATCGTGCTCGCCATCCACCGCGCGGGCGAAAACGTCCGCGATAAACTGGAAACTCTGCCACTTCAAATGGGCGACATCCTGCTCATGATGGGCACCGAACAGGCGGTGAACGAACTGCGCCGTGGCGATGCGCTCATCCTTTTCGATCAGCCACCCGTCCCCTCCTTCTCGCTGCACGGCCGGATTCCGCTCGTGCTGGCGGTGCTGGCCGCGGTCGTGACGGCGGAAACCCTGGACATCGTTCCCATCCATCTCGGCGCGATCGCCGGCGCGGTCTTCGTTTGCCTCACCGGCTGCCTCAAGCCGAAGGACGCCTACGCGTCGATCGAGTGGAACCTGCTCTTCGTCATCTTCGGCATGCTCGCCCTCGGCGTCGCGATGCAGCAGACCGGCGCCGCCGCCTGGCTGGCGCAGAACGGCGTCTCGGCGATCGATCACCTGGTGACAGGACCGAACAAGCCGTTCGTGCTGCTCGCGAGCCTCTATCTGATCACGATGATCCTGACCGAGGTACTCTCGAACAATGCGGTGGCCGCGCTCATCGTACCAATCGCGCTGGGTGTCGCCGTGGAAGCCGGAGTCGATCCGCGGCCATTCCTGATCGCGGTCACCATCGCGGCAAGCGCGGCCTTTGCCACGCCGATTGGCTATCAGACCAACACGTACATCTACGGCATCGGCGGCTATAAATTCCGCGATTTCGTGAAGGTCGGCGTGCCGCTCAACCTGCTCGTCTTCATCGTCGCCATGATCGTGATACCGCGGGTGTGGCCATTTTAAACCCGCGGTACAAACAACTGGACATAGATGGAGGGACGATCTCCGCGTCGTCCGCTTCCGGAGCAACACCCATTGCGACTTTTCCGAACGAAATGTTCACTCGATGCGACCGGCCCTGCCAAAGGCAGGCAAGCCGCGCCGCTTGCCCGCCTGCGGCGGGGAGGCGGGCCCTCCATCTTTGCCCAAAAATTAATCATCACGGGCGAGACGCCCGTGCCACAACAATCCTAGCGGGCGAGACGCCCGCGCTCCCAGGATCAGAACGAAAACTGGAATCGCGACAGGAATACCTTCTCGTCCTGGCGCAGAATGGGCGCGGAGAACGTGACGCCGTCGCCGTCAAACGCGGTCTGGTAGTAATCGAACATGAACCGCACCGCCTTGCTGAGGTGCCAGTTCAACCCGAGCGC